>NZ_JBDGIN010000005.1:0-321550 GCF_057657395.1 Telluria sp. Soil_C_11
AGCCGCCTTTACCGTCCAGGTATTGCTGTACCACCGAGAGCTTGAAACGCTCATCGTATTTCGTCATGAAAAAACCCCAAAAGTTGGTGTCCAACTTTCGGGGTTCAGTTCACTCGGCCGCTTTTTTTTCGTCCGCACCCAGGCGCCCGGGCGCTCAGGGCGCGCAGGTGCGGAAGCCGTTGAAGATATCGTCGCGTCCGGGCGTGAAGAAATTCCGGAATGCCGGGCTGCGGAAGCGCGCCGGCGTGGCGAAGGATGCCCCGCGCAGCACCTGCCGGCTGCCGAACCAGGGCGCCGAATATTCCAGGTAGCGGTCCGGCGCAAAGCCGGCATAGGGCAGGAAGGGCGTGGCCGTCCATTCCCATAGTTCGCCCCAGTTGAAGTCCGGATGCGCGGACGCGGCCGCGAACTCCCATTCCGCTTCAAGCGGCAGGCGCCGGCCGCTCCAGCGGCAGAAGGCCTGGGCCTCGTGCAGGGTCAGGTGCCGGACCGGCGCATCCGGTGCGAGCGCCACGCGGCGGCCGAAGCGCAGCTGCTGCCACCGTCCGTCGTCGCCGCGCCGCCAGTAACGCGGCGCGGAACGCGTTGTCTCCATCAGCCATGCCCGGCCCGCCTCGGACCAGTGACGCGCATCCTGGTAGCCGCCCTCCTCGACGAAGGCGAGGTAACGGGCATTCGTCACCAGCCCGGCGTCGATCGCGAACGGCGCCACGCGGCACACTGCGGCGTCTTTCTCGTTGTCGAACAGGAAACCGCGCGACTGGTCACCGCCGCGCAGGAAGCTGCCGCCGGCGAAGGCGATCTCCCCTGCCGGCAGCGGCGCCGGCATCGTTCCCACCATCTCGCTGCGCAGCGCCACGCCCAGGGTCTGCAGCGTGTACAGCAGGGCTTCGCCATGCATGTCCTCATGCGCCAGCGCGAGGCGGTACGGATACAGGGCTGCGTCATCGTTCGGCTCGGCGGCCAGGCGTTCGAGGATCCGCTCCAGCACCTCCTCGCAATAGGTCTGGATCGCGCCCGGCCCGGGCAGGTCGAGCGCCCAGCGCGTGCGGTGCGCCACCAGGTTCGAATCGAACCAGTCGTCGCCGCGCGCCAGCAGGCTGTGGCCGAACGCGTCGCCCGGCCGGCTGCTGCTGGCGGCGCGCAGCACGAACCATTCGGCGAACCAGGCCGTGTGGCCCAGCTCCCACAGGGGCGGATTGATGATGGGAAGGCGCGGCACGCGCGCCGCGTCGGCATAGCCAGCCTCCGCGAGAGTATCGAACAGCGCCAGCGTATAATGCCGCGCATCCCGCAGCATGCTTGCCAGCCGGTCAGGTCCGGTGTGCCGGAACGATGGGTCGAAGTGGTCCATGCGGGCATTCTACGATCGTTTTCACCAAAGTCTTCCCAAAACCGATGGCGCGCCCCCACATCCTGATCGTCAGCCCCGCCTCCGCCCGCGAGAACAACGGCAACTGGCAGACCGCCAGCCGCTGGATGCGGCACCTGTCCGCGCACGCGCGCGTCACGGTCGCGCAGGGATGGGCCAGAGGCCAGCCGGCGCCCGACCTGATGATCGCCCTGCACGCGCGCCGCTCCGCCGCCGCGCTGGCCGCGTTCGCCGAGGCGCACCCGGACCGGCCCAGCGTGCTGGCGCTGACCGGCACCGACCTGTACCGCGATATTCAGCAGGACGCGGCCGCGCGCGCCTCGCTCGCCCTCGCCACCGCCCTGGTGGTGCTGCAACCGCAGGGGCTGGAGCAACTGGCTCCGGCGGAGCGCGGCAAGGCCCGCGTGATCTACCAGTCGGCCCCGGCGCTGCGTCCGGCGCGCGCCCGCGCGGGCGACTGCGATGTCGCCATGATCGGCCACCTGCGCGAAGAAAAGGACCCGCTCACCTTCATGCAGGCGAGCCGCCTGGTGACGGCGCCCGGGGTGCGCCTGCTGCACGTGGGCGGCGCGCTCGACCCGGCGCTCGGGCAGGCGGCGCGCACGACCCGGCTCGACGAACCGCGCTACCGCTGGCTGGGCGCCCTGCCCCACATGGCCGCCCGGCGACGGCTGGCCCGCTGCCGCGCGATGGCGATCTGCTCGCGCATGGAAGGCGGGGCCAACGTGATCATCGAGGCGATCACGAGCGGCGTGCCGGTGCTGGCTTCCGATATCGGCGGCAACCGCGGCATGCTGGGCGAGGACTACGCCGGCCTGTTCCCGGTAGGGGATCCCGCCGCGCTGGCGCGCCTGATCGACCGCATCGCCATCGACGACCGTTTTCGTGGGCGGCTGCTGCGCCAGTGCGCGGCGCGGCGTCCTTTGTTTGCTCCAGCCAGGGAACGAGCGGCCTTGCTCGACCTGGTGGATAATCTCCTTTTACGCACTCCTTGACGAGCCATCCATGACCACTCCTGACCAAGCCATCAAACTCACCTCCTTCTCTCACGGCGGCGGCTGCGGCTGCAAGATCGCGCCCGGCGTGCTGTCCGAGATCCTGAAGAAATCGACCGGCTTCCCGGTGCCGAAGGAACTGATGGTCGGGATCGAGACCGCCGACGACGCCGCCGTCTACAAGCTGAACGACGAGCAGGCCCTGATCGCCACCACCGACTTCTTCATGCCGATCGTCGACGATCCCTTCGACTTCGGCCGCATCGCCGCCACCAATGCGATCTCCGACGTGTACGCGATGGGCGGCACGCCGATCATGGCGCTGGCCCTGGTCGGCATGCCGGTCAACAAGCTGCCGCTGGAGACGATCGGCAAGATCATCCAGGGCGGCGAATCGATCTGCGCCGAAGCCGGCATCCCGATCGCCGGCGGCCATACCATCGATTCGGTCGAGCCGATCTACGGCCTGGTGGTGATGGGCCTGGTGCATCCGTCCAGGGTCAAGCGCAACGCCGATGCGCGCGCGGGCGACGTCCTCGTGCTCGGCAAGCCGCTGGGCGTGGGCGTGCTGTCGGCCGCGCTGAAGAAGGACAAGCTGGATGCGGACGGCTACGCGGCCATGATCGCCAACACCACCAAGCTGAACAAGCCGGGCAAGGCGCTGGCCGAACTCGACGGCGTGCACGCGCTGACCGACGTCACCGGCTTCGGCCTGCTGGGCCACCTGCTGGAACTGGCGCGCGGCGCCAGGCTTAAGGCGCAACTCGACATGGCGAAGATCCCGCTGCTGCCGGGCGTCGAGCAGCTGGCCCACGAGGGCTTCTTCACCGGCGCCTCCGGCCGCAACTGGGACGCCTACGGCAACGACGTCGAACTCGGCGCGGGCGTGAGCGACACCCAGCGCGTGCTGCTGACCGACCCGCAGACTTCCGGCGGCCTGCTGGTGTCCTGCGACCCGGCCAGCGTCGACGAAGTGCTGGCCCTGTTCGCGCGCGAAGGCTTCGGCCACGCCGCCGTGATCGGGCGGATGGAAGCGGGCGAGCCGAAGGTGACAGTGCGCTGAGCAATGGGTTAAACTTTTCGCAGCTGCAGACCAGGCCTTCCCAACGCAGGAAGGCCTTTTTTTCGACCATGCGAGAGGAGACGGGATGAACAAGCTTTACCAGGCGGGCCTGCTGCTGGCCATCGGCGGTGCGGGACATGCGGCATGCGCGGCCACCCAGACGGTCGACTGCGGCCGGCTGCTGGACGTGAAGAGCGGCACCTGGGTTGACAAGGTCAGCATCGTGATCGAGGACGGCACCGTCAGGTCGGTCGGCCCGACGACCGGCAGCCCGGGCGGCGCCGGCCACCTCGACCTGTCGCGCCACGCCTGCCTGCCGGGCCTGATCGACATGCACGTGCACCTGACCAGCGAGACCCAGCCGCTGATCGAGGATTACCGCGACCGCCTGACCGCCGATGCGCCCGACCTGGCCTACCGTTCGGTGGGCTACGCCAGCCGCACCCTGATGGCCGGCTTTACCACGGTGCGCGACCTCGGCGCCCAGGATGCGCTGAACGTCTCGCTCAAGCGCGCCATCAACGCCGGCACGATTCCCGGACCGCGCATGTTCACCGCCGGGAACGCCATCGCGACCATGGGCGGCCACGCCGACCAGACCAACAACCTGTCGCACCGCCTGAGCCATGCGATCGGCACGCCGGGCCCGATGGAAGGCGTGATCGGCAGCCCGGACGAAGGCCGCCAGGCGGTGCGCGCCCGCTACAAGGAAGGCGCGGACCTGATCAAGGTGACCGCCACCGGCGGAGTGCTGAGCCAGGCCGCCAATGGCCAGAACTCGCAGTACACCGAGGACGAGCTGCGCGCCATCGTCGGCACCGCCAGGGACTACGGCTTTCGCGTCGCCGCCCATGCCCACGGCGCCGAGGGCCTGAAGCGCGCCCTGCGCGCCGGGGTCGACTCGATCGAGCACGGCACCCTGATGGACGAGGAAAGCATCGCCCTGTTCAAGAAGATGGGCGCCTGGTACGTGCCGACCATCTCGGCCGGGCGCTTCGTGGCCGACAAGGCCAGGGACCCGACATATTACTCGCCGCTGGTGCGCCCGAAGGCGGCCGCCATCGGACCGCAGCTGCAGGCCACCTTCGCGCGCGCCTACAAGGCCGGCGTGAAGATCGCCTTCGGCACCGACGCCGGCGTGTTCCCGCACGGGCAGAACGCGAAGGAATTCGGCTACATGGTGGAGGCCGGGATGACGCCGATCGACGCGATCCGCGCCGCCACCATCCACGCCGCAGCCCTGCTCGACCAGCCGGCCCGGCTGGGCCAGGTGGCGCCCGGCTTCGCCGCCGACATCGTCGCGGTCGAGGGCGACCCGCTGCGCGACATCCACCAGCTCGAACAGGTGAAGTTCGTGATGAAGGAAGGCGTGGTCTACAAGAGCTTGTGAGCCGGGCCTTGTGCGCTAGACGCTGAACAGCCCGGCGTCGCGCTCCGGATGGGTGGCGTCGGGATCGACGCCGAGCACGATGCCGTCGGCGCCCACGATGCGCGCCGGCAGCATCTGGATGAGGTCGTAGCGCTTCTGGTCGGCATATTGCCGGGAGCCGGCGAATCCGCTGGACTGCGACAGCCAGCTCAGGCTCGCGATGCCGCGCTCGACCAGGGTTCCGCAGCACAGTCCCGAACCGTACACGCCGACCCGGTACGAGGGCTGGCCGTGGTTCGCGACATACAGCGCCGCGTGCACGCCGGTGAAGTAATTGCTGATGCCGCCATCGAGGTCGGCCTGGGTCGGATCGTAGTCGACCGCGAAGTAAATGGCCGTGCCGAACGGCTGGCCGATGCTTTCCCGCGCCATGCGGAAGGCCTGGGCGCCGTCCGCCAGGCCCTGGGCGCGGGTAAAGAAGCTCGCATGGGTGCCGGACGTCTCCCACACCACGCCGATCCGCAGGCCGGCGCCCGACAAGGCGCGCGCCTCGCCCAGCGACAGATTCTTGGCCGCGTTGTTGCTGTAGTAGCGCAGCACGAAGTCGTAGCCCTGGGCCTTCAGCGCCCCGGCGTGGCGCGTCAGCTCCATGGTCGTGTCCAGGCCGTTCAATACTGGCATGTCGCCTCCCCGAGGTTCCCGATAAGAAGCGTGTACGGTGCCATCCCGGCCGCTTTGGAGCTTATTTGGCGTCAACAATCTTTTGTGAAACTTTGCCGTGGTAACCAAACGACAAGTCAATAAAGGCTTGACAGACCAAACAATATTCACATAGAGTGAAGAAATGTTCTCCCAAATGCCTCTGTCGACTTCCCTACCGCTGACCAGCGCGCTATCGCTGGCAGGCCTGCTACTACGCGCGTAAATCGCCGCGTCGTCCTCCCGGCTCCCCGCCGGAACCCGTAGCCCAAGGAAAGTTGTACCGATGTTTGCCACCGATTTCACACCTGTCATCACCACCGCCGGAGCTTCCGGGCTGATTGCCGGCGAACGCGCGCTGCCCTCCTCCGCATCGCTGTTGCTATCGCTACCGATCGGTTGCCGGGCCTAGCGTTCCGTGGCCCGTCCGGCAGCCTGCGCCACACCGAAATCACCGTCTTTCGTCCAGATTCAGCACATACCAGGAGCTCCACCATGTTGACCAATCCCGCCGCCAAATACCGCCCCTTCCCCGCCGTCCAGCTGGCCGACCGCCAGTGGCCGAGCCGTGTCATCACCCAGGCCCCTATCTGGATGAGCACCGACCTGCGCGACGGCAACCAGGCGCTGATCGAGCCGATGAGCCCGGAAAAGAAGCTGCGTTTCTTCGAGAAGCTGGTGCAGATCGGAATCAAGGAGATCGAAGTGGGCTTCCCGTCCGCCTCGCAGACCGACTTCGACTTCGTGCGCATGCTGGTCGAAGAAAACCGCATCCCCGATGACGTCACCATCATCGTGCTGACCCAGGCGCGCGAAGAGCTGATCCGCCGCACCGTGGAATCCTGCATCGGCGCCAAGCGCGCCATCGTCCACGTCTACAACTCGGTGGCGCCGGTGTTCCGCCGCGTGGTGTTCGGCATGAGCCAGGACGAGATCGTGCAGATCGCCGTGAACGGCACCCGCCTCATTAAAGAACTGGTCGCGCAGCATCCGGAAACCCGCTGGGGCCTGGAGTATTCGCCGGAGTCGTTCTCGACCACCGAGCTGGAATTCTCGAAGCGCATCGTCGACGCCGTCAGCGAAACCTGGCAGCCGACCCCGGAGAACAAGCTGATCGTCAACCTGCCTTCGACCGTGGAGGCCAGCACCCCGAACGTCTACGCCGACCAGATCGAATGGATGTCGCGCCACCTGGAGCGCCGCGACAGCCTGGTCATCAGCGTCCACCCGCACAATGACCGCGGCACCGCCGTGGCGGCCGCCGAGCTGGCCGTGATGGCCGGCGCCGACCGCGTCGAAGGCTGCCTGTTCGGCAATGGCGAACGCACCGGCAACGTCGACCTGGTGACCCTGGCCCTGAACCTCTACACCCAGGGCGTGCATCCGGGCCTGGACTTCTCGGACATCGACAGCGTTCGCCAACTGGTCGAAGAGTGCAACCAGATCCCGGTCCACCCGCGCCATCCGTATGTCGGCGACCTGGTGTTCACCGCCTTCTCCGGCTCGCACCAGGACGCGATCAAGAAGGGCTTCGCGGTGCAGAAGAGCGACGCGATCTGGGAAGTGCCTTACCTGCCGATCGACCCGGCCGACCTGGGCCGCAGCTACGACGCCGTCATCCGCGTCAACAGCCAGTCCGGCAAGGGCGGCATGGCCTACCTTCTGGAGCAGGAATACGGCCTCGAACTGCCGCGCCGCCTGCAGATCGAATTCTCGCGGGTGGTGCAGCGCCACGCCGACGCCACCGGCACCGAAGTGGCGGCGTCGGATATCCACGCCCTGTTCGCCCGCGAATATTTCGACCAGCAGGACCCGGCCTACCGCTACGTCTCGCACCGCATGGCCGAGGACAGCGAAGGCGAACACCGCGTCCAGATCGACGCCTCGGTCGAGCATGAGCGCGTCACCCAGCACCACGCCGGCCAGGGCAACGGCCCGATCGACGCCTTCGTGAATGCCATCGGCCTGGACATCCGCCTGATGGACTACCACGAGCACGCGATCGGCTCGGGCGCCGATGCGAAGGCGGCCTGCTACGTCGAACTGCGCGTCGGTAACGGCCCGACCCTGTTCGGCGCCGCCATCGACAGCAACATCCTGACCGCGTCGTTCAAGGCCGTGCTGTCGGCGGTAAACCGCCACCTCGCCATGGCTGCGCAGGACCAGCAGCCGGTCGCGCGCGCGGCCTGATGAGCGAAGGCGGTACCGTCAAGCGCCTGCCGCCGCGGCTGGACCTGCAACCGGCGGCGGCGCGCGAACAGAAGGCCGCGCAGGTGCGCGGCGTGTCGTCGATCCAGGCGATGCGCGAAGCGATCCGCGCCGCCGCCCGCGACCTGCCGGCCATCACCGAGGTGCCGCGCCTGGGCCGGCTCGACAGCGCCGCCTTCCGCGCCCGCGCCGCCGAGGGCCTGCCCTTTTTGATCAGCGGCGTGGTCGGGCGCTGGCCCTTGTGTTCCCTGACCCCGCAGGCGCTGCGCGAACGCTTCGGCGAGGTGCCGGTGCGGGCGCGCGTCGGCGACTACGTGGCGACGGCCTTCGCGCCGGACCGCGCGATGCGCGACATGTCCCTGCGCGCGTACCTCGACCTGAGCGCGGCTCCCGCCGACGATCTTCCCCCTTATGTCGGCAACCTCGAACTGCGCGAGCTGAACGCCATGTGCCACTGGCCCGCCTGGTTCGACAAGATGGGACCGCCGCGCTTCTGGCTCGGCCCGGCGCGCACCGTCACGCCGCTGCACTGCGACTACGACGACAATATCTTCGCGCAGATCTGGGGGACCAAGCGGATCTTCCTGGCGCCGCCGCACCACGACCAATTCCTCTACACCCGGGAAGCGAATCCCGTCCTGTTCGGCTCTCCCTTCGATCCGGAAGCGCCGGATTTCGACGCCTTTCCGCTGGCGCGCCAGGCGGCGATCGTCGAGGTCGTGGTCGGGCCGGGCGACATGTTGTACGTGCCGGCCGGCTGGTATCACCAGGTGCGGGCGCTGACGTTTTCGCTGTCGTCGAACCGCTGGGCGCGGGCGGTGCCGCTGGCCTTGCGGGACGGCGCCTAGCCGGTCAGGACGCGCCGCCAGCGCTGCCGGCGAAGCGCAGCCGGTACCAGGCGAAGCCGAGCAGTTCATACATCGCGTACCAGGAGCGGCGCATTCCCTCGGCACTGGGCACCCAGGAGGCGGCCGACCGCGCCTGGCCGCCGAAAAACATGGTCGGTGCGCTGACCACGTCCAGCCCTTCGCGTTCGAAGGCCATCCGGGCGCGCGGCATGTGCATGGCATCGGTCACGAGGAGGATGCGCCGCACGCCCTGCGGCCGCAGCATCGCGGCGCTGAAGGCCGCGTTTTCGCCGGTGTCGCGCGAGCGCGGCTCGATCCACCTGACCGGCACGCCGAAGTCTTCCCGCAAGGCGATGGTCATCGCATTGGCCAGCGCGCCGGCACGGAGATCGGCGCGGGAATAGCCTGCCTGCGCGCCGACGCCGCCGCTGACGAGGATGGGCAGCCCCGTGCGCCGCTGCAGGTGCGCCGCGTAGCGCAGCCGCGCCAGGGCAAGGTAGTCGGGAATATCGAGGCCGCCGTATTCGGGCGCATCCTGCAGTCGTCCGGCGGCCAGCACGACGATCGCCTGGGCGCCGGCGCGTTCCGGCGCCAGCAGCGGCGAGGTCAGGCCTTCCAGCGGCCTGACGAGCAGGGACGCGCCGGCATTGGTGGACAGGAAGGCCAGGAATGCCAGGCCCGTGCCGGCGACGATGCGTCCGGTGCGCGGCCAGCGGCGCCACAGCAGGAGGCCGATCGCGATCCACAGGAACAGGCTGGCGGGAGGAAGGATCAGGCTGCGCGGAATGGCGTTGAGCAGGTCGAGCACCGGACTGAAGATCATGGATCGTCCTGGTTGCTGCCGCGCGGCCGCGTCTCCATCTTCTTCGGCTCCCGGCCGGCCCCGCCCTGCCCCACCCGCTCGTACTCGGCGATCACCTGCGCCCCGAACAGCAGCAGCGCCGCCCCGATCTCGAGGCTGAACATCACCACGATGGCGGTGCTCATCGAGCCGTACACGACGTTCACCTTGGACAAGGTCGAGAAGTACCACACCAGCACATGCCGCGCCGCCTCCCACAGCAGCGCCGCGGTGACGCCGCCCACCAATGCATGCGACAGCGACAGCCGGCCGACCGGCATCACCAGGTAGATCGAGGTCAGCACCAGGATCTCGCCCGCCAGGCCGAGCAGGTACAGCAGGGCGCCCGACACCCCGTGCAGCGACCAGCGGTGGCCGAACAGGTCGACGTACTCGGTGCCGATCACCTGCAGTGTGCCGGCCACCAGGGTCACGATCATGACCCCGAAGCCGAGCGCCAGGATGTAGCAGTAAGGCAGCAGCGCCGAGACCAGGAAGTGGCGGCGCCGCACGGCGACGCGGTGCACGAAGATCACGCTCATCGCGTTTTCCAGCACCGTGAAGGCGAAGGAGCTGAAGAACAGCATGGTGGCGACCAGCACCCAGGTGATGAGGTCGCGCGCGTCGAGGAAGTGCGCGACCTCGGCCACGATCGAGGCCGACTGGCCGGGCACCAGCAGCTCGAGGTAGCGGCGCATGGTCAGCAGCAGCTCGGCCTCGTCGAGGAAGTGCGACAGCACCACCACCACCAGCATCAGGAAGGGCACGATCGACAGCAGCGCGTAGTAGGCGACGGCGCCGGCCAGCAGCAGGCCCTGGTTGGCCCGGAAGCTTTTCAGTACGCCCAGCGCGAAGGCGAACGGATGGGCCAGGATGTAGGCATTCGCGCGCCGGTTCAGGAGACGCAGGCGCAGGCCGCGCGTGCCCTTCATCTGGCCAGCCTGATGCCGGTAAACTGCCAGCGGCTGCCTGCCGGGAAGAAGTTGCGGTAGCTGGCGCGCGCGTGCCCGTGCGGGGTGGCGCAGGACGAGCCGCGCAGCACGTACTGGTTGACCATGAACTTGCCGTTGTACTCGCCCAGCGCGCCGGGCGCCGGCGCATAGCCGGGGTAAGGCGCGTAGCTGCTGCTGGTCCACTGCCAGCATTCGCCGAACATCTGCGCCAGGCCATCGCTGCCGGCCGCGCGCGGGTGCAGGTCGCCGCAGGAGACCGCGACGTCGCGCGCCGCGAATTCCCACTCGGCTTCAGTGGGCAGGCGCGCGCCGCGCCAGCGCGCATAGGCGTCGGCTTCGTAGAGCGAGACGTGGGTGACGGGCCGCGCCGGGTCGAGCGGATGCAGGCCGTGCAGCGTGAACTCCATCCATTCCCCGCCCTCCTGGCGCCAGTAGAAGGGCTGGACGATCTCGCCGCTGCAGACCCGGTCCCAGCCTTCCGACAGCCACAGGCCCGGGTCGCGGTAGCCGCCGGCCTCGACGAATTCGAGGTACTCGCCGTTGGTCGCCAGGCGCGAGGCCAGCTGGAACGGCGCCAGGTACTGGCGGTGGCGCGGCAGTTCGTTGTCGAAGCAGAAGCCGGGCCCGCGCTGGCCGATCTCGGCCAGGCCGCCTTCGAAGTCCAGCCAGTCCAGCGTCCCCGCCGGGCAGGATTCGGGCAGCGCCGAGTTCAGGTAGGCCGGGTACAGCGGGTTCTGCGCCAGCAGGTGCTTCAGGTCCGTCAGGATCAGTTCCTGGTGCTGCTGCTCGTGCTGCATGCCCAGCTCCACCAGCGCGGCCAGCTCCTGGTCCTGCGGCGCGTCCTGGAGCAGGCGCGCGATGCGGGCGTCGACGTTGCGGCGCCAGGCCAGCACCTCGTCGAAGGCGGGGCGGGTCAGCAGGCCGCGCCGGGCCCGCGGGTGCTTGTCGCCGACGCCGTTGTAGTAGGAGTTGAACAGCACCCGGAAGGCCGGGTGGAAGGGCCGGTAATTGCGCTCGCGCGGCTCCAGGATGAAGGTTTCGAAGAACCAGGTGGTGTGGGCCAGGTGCCACTTCACCGGGCTGGCGTCCGGCATCGACTGCGCGCAGCAATCCTCGGCCGACAGCGGCTCGGCCAGGTGCACCGAGCGCTGGCGCACCTGCTCGAATTCGCGGGCCTGGCGCTGTTCGTTCGCTCCCATGATGTCCTCCGCGTGGTTCGGTACAAGCTCGGTGACAGGCTCAGTGCATGGCGCCCGGCGGGATCGCGCGGGCGTGGATCACCGCGAACCATCCGCGCTCGTCGGTCCAGACCCCGGAGGCGGCGAAGCCGGCCTGCTCCAGCAGTCCGACCGCGCTGCTTTGCCGGTACTTGTAGCTGTTCTCGGTGTGGATGCACTGGCCGGCCTCGAAGCGGCGGCTGCCGCCCTGCCAGCTGACCTGCTGCGCGGTGCGCGCTTCCAGGTGCATCTCGACCCGGCCCATGCGCTCGTTGTAGAAGCCGTGGTGGCGCCAGGCGCGGATGTCGAAGTCGGCGCCCAGCAGGCGGTTGGCGTGGCGCAGCACGTTCAGGTTGAAGGCGGCCGTGACGCCCAGCGCATCGTCGTAGGCGGCGTCCAGCACCGCGCGCTCCTTGGCCAGGTCGATGCCGATCAGGATGCCGCCGTCCGGGCCGCACTGGGCGCGCACGCGGCGCAGGAAGGCCAGCGCCTCTTCCGGCGTGAAGTTGCCGATCGAGGAGCCCGGGTAGAAGAACAGGCGGCGCTCATGGCGCACCACGTCCGGCAGGCGCCAGTCGCCGCCGGAAAAGTCCATGCCGAGCGCGTTCATCTCGATGTGGCGGAAGCGCTGCTGCAGGCGCTCGACGGCGTCCTGCAGGAAATCGGCCGAGATGTCGACCGGGACGTATTGGGCCGGATGCAGCAGCGGGAACAGGCGCGCCGCCTTGGCGCAGTTGCCGGCGCCGAGGTCGACCAGCGTCGTCCCCGGGCCGACCGCGCGCGCGATCTCGCCGCCGTGGCGCGCGAAGATCGCCGCCTCGGTGCGGGTCGGGTAGTACTCGGGAAGCTCGCAGATGGCCTCGAACAGCTTCGAGCCCAGCGCGTCGTACAGGAACTTGGGCGAGATGCACGCGTGCGGCGCGCGCAGGCCGGCCTCCAGTTCGGCCCTCAGGCGCAGCGTCTCGGCCGAGGTGTCGGAGGTGTTGTCGAGGGCGGCCAGGGCAGGCGCGTCGGACGGATGGTTCAGCATCGGTGGTTCCCGGGATGTTGACGTTCTTTCCATCATACGCGAATTGGGTCAAGGTCGACGCATGCTAAAGTATCATTCTATGCTCGAACTCGTCGACCTCTCCAAATCCTATGGCGGCAGCAAAGTGCTGGCCCATCTCTCGCACCGCTTCGCACCTGGCGAATTCGTCGCCGTGATGGGCGAGTCCGGGGTCGGCAAATCTACCCTGCTGAACCTGATCGCCGGCCTGGATACGCCCGACAGCGGCCAGGTGGTGGTCGACGGGGTGCCGATGTCGGCGCTCGACGACGATGCCGCCACCCGGCTGCGCCGCAGCCGCATGGGCTTCATCTTCCAGGCCTTCCATGTGCTGCCGCACCTGACGCTGGAACAGAACGTGGCCCTGCCGCTGCTGCTGAACGGCAGCCTCGACACCGGCCGCGCGCGCGCCATGCTCGACGCCGTCGGCCTGAAGGGACGCGGCGACGATTTTCCGCGCCAGCTGTCCGGCGGCGAGCTGCAGCGCGTGGCGATCGCGCGCGCCCTGGTGCACCGCCCCGCCCTGCTGCTGGCCGACGAGCCGACCGGCAACCTCGACCCGGAAACGGCGGGCGGCATCCTCCACCTGCTGCGCGACGAGATCCGCGAGAGCGGCGCCGGCGCGATCATGGTCACCCACTCGCACGCCGCCGCGGAGATGGCCGACCGCATCCTCGTCTTGACACGTTCTGGATTGAAATTGGCGTAAGTTCCGTGCAGAAAGACGGATCTTGCAAGCTTTTATTCCTGAACAGTGCGTCAAACTTGTCAAAGCCGTAGTAGCATTCCAACAAACCCACCCAGCATAAGCCACACAATTACGGTCGGGCAAATTCTCCAAAACAGTCGGTCTGTCTTGAATGTTCATCCACACTGGAGAAAATTCATGAGCGTACGACAGAAAAAACAGGAGCTGCTGGAGGCCATGCACCGTGCCCGGGCCATGGAGCCGTCCAGCTTCGTTCCGAACCCTTTGCTCGATACCCTGATCCAACGCATGCAGCTGAAGAACGACGCAGAACTGTGCCGCGTCCTTGAAGTGCAGCCGCCGATCATCAGCAAGATCCGGCACCGCAAGCTGAACGTCGGCGCCACCATCCTGCTGAGGATGCACGAGAAATCGAATATCCCGATCCGCGAGCTGAAGGAACTCACGGCCGAGGCGCGGGTGAATACCCCGGGCCGTACCACGCACTGAGGGCGCGGACCGCGATCGCCGGCCCGCGCGCATGACGCCGCCGGGCCGGCGCCTCACTCTGCCGGAGGGCGCCCGGTCTTGAGCTGAGGCAGGCCGCCGAGCACCGCGCGCAGGCTGGCCACGTCGAGCTGGCCCAGCAGGGCCACGCCGATACGCAGCAGTTCGCTCTTCTTGACCTCGAAACCGGCCTTCAGGCAGGCCTGCTTGACGGCGCCGAGCACGGCGTACTCCTGCTCGGGCATGGTGAAACTGTCGCGCACCAGCGTGGGCCGCGCCTGTGGCGCCGCTTCCGGGCGGGCGGTTTCCGCTGCCCGGCCTGCGCGGGCTTTCGGGGCCGGCCTGGCGGCGGATTTGGCCGCCGCCCTGGCGGCCTTGGCGGCCGGCGCGACGGCGCTCTTCGCGGGCTTTGCCGCGGCCGGCTTCTTCACCGCTGCCTTGGCCGCCTGCGGGGCGGCCGGCTTGCGTGCAGCCGGCGCGGCAGTCCGGATGGCCGTGGCGGTCCTGGCGGCTTTCGCGGCCGTGGTCTTCGCGGCCGTGGTTCCTGCGGTCCTGGCGGCAGTGCCCCTGGCCGCCCCTGCTGCTTTCGCGCGCGCCGTTTTCGCGGCGGCGCCGGCGGCTGTCGTCTTCGCCATCCCGTGCTCCATCGTCAAACAAACCAAACAATATAGTCGATTTGGAGCCGATCCGGAAGGATGGCACGCGCGGCGCCGGGATTCAGGCCGGCAGGACCTGGCGCTGGCGGTGCAGCTCGTGCAGCAGGCCGTGGCGCAGGCCGGCATCGGTTTCCAGCAGCGTGCCGATCTCCAGCTCTTCCATCAGCGCGATCAGGATCGCCAGCGCGGCGGCCACGTCGCGCACCAGCAAGCGTCCGAGCCCGGCCAGCGGGCGCCCGCCGCGCGCGTGCTCCAGCACCCGGGCGCCGAGCAGTTCGAGGCCGGCGCGGTCGACACCGGCGGCGCCTCCGCAATCCGCGCCCACGCCGGCACCGCAGTCGGCGCCATTCTCGCGCGCCAGCCGGGCCAGGGTGCGCACCGTGCCGGATGCGCCGTACACGCAGTCGCGCGCGTCCGGCGCGTAGTCGGCCGCATGGTCGGCCAGGCGCACGCGCGCCGAGGCCACCGCGGCCGCGAACGACACCGCGTCGATGCGGCCGTTGCCGAAGAAGGTCAGGGCCTGGCGCACCGTGCCCAGCGCCACCGAGCCGGCGCGCCTGACCCGCATCCCCTGCCCCAGCGCGAACTGGGTCGAGCCGCCGCCGATGCCCAGCACCAGCGCGCGCACGCCTTCGGGGGCGGCGCCGGCCACGCCCATATAGGTCAGCATGCCCTCCTCTTCGCCGGACAGTACCCGCACCTCGTGGCCGAGGGTCTGCTGGGCCGCCGGCAGGAACAGGTGGGCGTTGCGCGCCATGCGCAGGGTCGAGGTCGCGACCGCGCGCATGGCGGCCAGCGGACGCGCGCGCAGGCGCTCGCGCAAGCGCGCCACGCAGTCCAGCGCGTCGCGCATCGCATCCTGGCTCAGGCAGCCGCTGGCGTCGAGGCTGGCGGCCAGGCGCAGCGGCACGTGCTCGGCGTCCAGCGCCACCGGGACGCCGTCGCGGTAGCTCGCCACCAGCAGGCGGAAACTGTCCGAGCCGAGCACCAGGGCGGCGTAGGTTGGCGCGGACGGATCGGGTTGTTGGTCGTTCATGACGGTTCCGGCGAAGTAAACGGCGACACGATAGCGGGCCGGGATGACGCTTCGATGACAGCGCCGGGCCGCATCGCTCAGGCCTCGACGGGAATGGCCGGCGCCGGCGGCGCCAGCTCGACGCGATTGCGCCCGCTGTTCTTGGCCGTGCGCAGGGCCTCGTCGGCGCGCGCCAGCAGGGTCACGCTGCTGTCGTCGGCGCGGATCGTGGTCACGCCAAAGCTGGCGCTCAGCGTGAGCATGGCACGATCGAGCTTGACCGGGGTGGCGGCGATCGCGGCGCGCATGCGCTCGGCGACCATGGCGGCGTCGTCCAGGCAGGTGCGCGGCAGCAGGATCGCGAATTCGACGCCGACCAGGCGGCCCAGCATGTCGCTGTCGCGCAGCTGGCGCTTGCAGACGTCGACCAGGGTGCGCAGCACCACGTCGCCGGCCGGGTGGCCGTAGCTGTCGTTGACGCGCTTGAACTGGTCGAGGTCGAACAGCACCAGCGCGGTCGGCGGGCCGGGGCGGCGCGCCAGCGCCATCCACGGCGCCAGCATCTGGAAGAAGCCGCGCCGGTTGGCGCAGTCGACCAGCGGGTCGACCACCTCCAGGCGCGCCAGCTGGTCCTGGACATCTTCCTTACCCAGCAGCAGCCAGCCGAAGCCGCCCAGCAGCATCAGCAGGTACAGGGCGCCGGAATACAGCTGGCGCAGCAGTTCGTTGCTCATCCAGCCCCAGCCGGACGGCGCCACCAGCACCAGGGCGCCGCGCGCGCCCACCACCAGGGCCAGCAGGGCGGTCGCCAGCGCCAGGAAGCGGCGCAGCATCGATGCCTGGCCCCAGCGGCGCGCGAGGGCGGCGGCGGCCGACAGGTAAAAGGCGCCGAGGATCAGCGACGCCGCCAGCGCGCGCAGGCCGATCTCGTCGATCCAGTAACACAGCAGGAAAGCGGCGAGCGCCAGCCCCAGCGCCGGGGTCGTCACGCTTTTCCAGCGGCGTCCGCCGGCGCGCTCCCACAAGGCCCCGGCTTCCCAGGCCACGCCGGCGATCACCAGGCCGTAGGCCACCGGCAGCGCCAGCCGCTCGGGCACCACGCCGGACGCGCCGATCGCCAGCAGCAGCCAGCCGGCCGCCTGCATCTGGCGCGACCAGCCCCAGGTCGACAGGGCCGCGGAGCGTCCGTCGCCGTGTTCGAAGAAAAACAGGGCCGCGCAGATCGCCAGGTTGCCGAGCGCCAGTGCGAGGACGATGGTGGTGGAATCCATGGGCGCCTCAGAATTCGTGGACCACGGCGCTGCTGCCGTCGCCGACCTTGCTGGCCCAGGCGCGCGCCCAGTACTGCATCTGGGGCTCGCTCGGGGCGTCGTGCCAGAACACGATCAGGGTGCCCTTGTGGTCGTGGATCTGGGTCAGCTTTTCCACGAAGCCCGCGTCGCCCTCCGCATCCGCCAGCGCCATCGCATAGCCGTAGACGCGGTCGAGCCGCTCGATGCGGTCGGGCTCCGTCTGGCTATTGGTGGCGGTGATGGTGGGATGGTCCAGGAACATGAGGTCTCCGTAAGGCTGCGGCGGCCAGCTTATCAGAAACTTATCCATCGCAACAAGCTGGACCCCGGTCGCATATACTCGGGCCATGCCGAATCTTCCGAAGCCGCTGGTGCGTACCGAAGGCGACCGCCGCATCCTGGAATTCACGCCCGGCGACATCCAGAGCGCGATGCGGCTGTCGCGCCCGGGCGCGCTGGTGCTGGCCTACACGCGCGCCATGATGTGCTTCGCCCTGTTCGTGCCCCGCCCCCGCCACATCCTCATGGTCGGGCTGGGCGGCGGTTCGATGGCCAGGTTCTGCCACCGCCACTTCCCGGCCAGCCGCATCACCGTGCTCGAGCTGCGCGCCGACGTGATCGCCCTGCGCGAACAGTTCCTGGTGCCGCCCGACGATGCCCGCTTCCGGGTCATCCACGCCGACGCCGCCGGCTGGATGGCGCGCATGGCCCGCGAGGGCAAGGCGATTGCGGACGTGATCGTGGCCGACGGCTTCGACGAGGCCGGCCTGCCCCCTGGCTTGTCCAGCCGCTCCTTCTACGAGGATTGCCGGCGCCTGCTGCTGCCGCACGGGGTGCTGGCGGCGAACGTGTTCAGCTACGACCCGCGCCACGACGCGGTGCTCGATGCGCTGGACCGGGCGTTCGACGGCCGCAGCTGCCGGCTCGACAAGGTGGCCGGCAACAACCGCATCGTGTTCGCGGGCGGCGGCATCCAGCCGCGCGCCGCCCGGCTGCTCCCGGACTCACGGCTGGGATTATTGAACCGGCTATATGTGCGCCTGATTCTTATGCGGATTGCATTGCGCGCTGTTTTTGCCTAGCCACACCTGGCTGCGCCACCGGCTTGCGAGCGACAATTTGTTTGCGGAAACAACCGTTTATGTGACAAACTTGGCCGTTCTCATGCCTTCAAGCAAGTACTCTTTATAGGATCCTGGATGCCGCGTCGCCGACTGCCGATTTCGCTCACGCTTGCGGCGGCCCTCACGCTTGGGGGCGGCCTGGCCACGACCGCCGTGCTGACCGTCGCGGTCAACCGGCTCGAGATCGACAACAAGACCCTCGCCTTCGAACAAGGCACCAAGGTACGCGTGGCCGCCCTGCGCCAGGGCATGGACGAGGCGATCGAGGTCCTGAACGTCACCAACCAGCTGTTCACCACCGTGCAGCCGGTCACGCGCCCGCAGTTCCACGATTTCACCAGCCCTCTGCTGCTGCGCAACCCGTACATCAAGGCCTTCAACTTCCACCGCGCGGTGGCGGACGCCGACCGTGCCGCGCTCGAAGCCGAGCTGCAGCGGGTCCGTCCGGGCACGGTCCTGCGCGAGAACGTCGACGGCAAACTGCTGCCGGCGCCGCGCCGCCCGCACTACAACGTGGTCGACTACCTCGAACCGATGCAGGGTAACGAGCCGGCGCTCGGCCTGAACGTCGGCGTGAACGGCGAAGTCGCGGGCGCCCTGGCGCGCGCCCACGCCACCGGACGTGCGACCGCCACCGGCCTGCTGCGCCTGGCCCAGGACCCGGACGGCAACCCCAGCTTCGAGGTGGTGATGCCGGTCTACGGTCCGGCCGGGAACCTGCTCGGCGACACCGCCGCCGTCATCTGCGTCCAGACCCTGGCGCGCTCCGCGCTGGCGCGCGCCGGCCTGCTGGAAGACGGCAGCATCCTGCTGAAACTGTATATCGGCGCCCGGCCGGCCACGGGTGCGATGGTGTACGCCAACCACGAGGCCGGCGAGGCTGCCGTGCCGCAACAGCCGGCGCCGCGCTGGCTGGCCCGCCCCGTCGCGCACTCGCTGGACCACTTCGTCTCCGCCGGCCAGACCTGGACCGTGGAAGCGGCCGTCGCACCCCGGCCCTGGCTGGCCGACCACCTGGCGTCGACCCTGCTGCTGGCGGGCGGCGCCCTGTCCACGCTGCTGCTGGCCGCCTTCGTGCAAGCCGCCGGCCAGCGCGCGCGCAAGGTGCAGGAACTGGTGCGCGAGCGCACCGCCGACCTGAAGCTGAGCAACCAGCGCCTGATCGACGACGTGCTGGCCAGGAAGCGCACCGAAAAGGCGCTGCAGGAAAGCGAGCAGCGCTTCCGCCAGCTGGTGGCGATGTCGTCCGACTGGTACTGGGAACAGGACGACCAGCTGCGCTTTGTCGCCGTGACCGGCGATTTCGCCGAGAAATCCGGGATCGCCGTCGATCGCATCCTCGGCAAGACCCGCTGGGATTTCGTGTCCGGCCTCGCCGACAGCGACTCCGGGCGCGAGCACATCGCCGCCGTGGCGGCGCGCGAACCCTTCAAGAACCTGGAATACCGCGCCCTCGACGACAACGGCGAGGAGCGCTGGTTCTGCGTCAGCGGCCAGCCGATGTTCGACGATACCGGCCGCTTCACGGGCTACCGCGGCACCGGCAGCGACATCACGGCGCGCAAGATCACCGAGCAGCGCGTGCACCACGTGGCCCAGCACGACGTGCTGACCGGCCTGCCGAACCGCTCGCTGCTGCAGGACCGCCTGGGCCAGGCCGTGGCCTACGCGACCCGCAGCGGCCATCCGGTATGGGTGATGCTGATCGACCTGGACCGCTTCAAGTACGTCAACGACAGCATGGGCCACAAGGCCGGCGACGTGCTCCTGATGACGGTGGCGGCGCGCCTGCGCGGCTCGCTGCGCGACACTGACACCGTGGCGCGCCTGTCGGGCGACGAATTCGTGGTGATCCTGTCGCAGCACGAGGACCAGCCGCTGTCGAGCGACATCGTGCAGCGCGTGATGGACTCGGTGGCCCAGCCGGTGATGCTGGGGCCGAAGGAATTCTTCGTCACCTGCAGCATCGGCGTGGCGGCCTATCCGAGCGACGGCACCCCGGCCGAGAGCCTGATCGAGCATGCGGACATCGCGATGTACTGCGCCAAGAAGGCTGGCCGCAACAACTTCCAGTTCTACACCCCGGCGATGAACGAGGAGTCGCTGGAGCGGGTGCGCATCGAGAGCGCGCTGCGCAACGCGCTGGAGCGCAACGAACTGGTGCTGCACTACCAGCCGCAGGTCGACCTGAAGACCGGCCAGATCGTCGGGATGGAAGCGCTGATCCGCTGGAAGCATCCGGAGCTGGGCATGGTCCCGCCCTCGCGCTTCGTCGGCGTGGCCGAGGACACCGGCCTGATCGTGCCGATCGGCGCCTGGGTGATGCGCACCGCCTGCGCCCAGAACAAGGCCTGGCAGGATGCCGGCCTGGGACGCCTGCGGGTGGCGGTGAACCTGTCGGCGCGCCAGTTCAGCGCCACCGAGCTGCTGCCGGGGATCGAGCAGGTGCTGCGCGACACCGGCCTCGATCCGTCCTGCCTGGAGCTGGAGCTGACCGAGAGCCTGTTCATGAGCGACGTCACGCCGGCGGTCGAACTGCTGCACCGCATGAAGGCGCTCGGCATCAAGCTGTCCATCGACGACTTCGGCACCGGCTACTCGAGCTTCTCCTACCTGTCGCGCTTCCCGATCGACGTGCTGAAGATCGACCGCTCCTTCGTCAACGACATCACGCACGACGCCAACGACGCCGCGATCGTGGCCTCGATCATCGCGCTGGCGCACAACCTGCGCCTGTCGGTGATCGCCGAGGGCGTGGAGACGGCCGAGCAGCTCGATTACCTGCGCCACCAGGGCTGCGACGAAATGCAGGGTTATTACTTCTCGCGCCCGCTGCCGGCCCAGGAATTCGAGCAATTGCTGCGCCAGCGCCGCGGCCTGGCGGCGCTCGAAGACGAGCCGCAGGTCGCCGTCGCTTGACGATTCTTTGACAATTTGTTGAACAAAGACCGCTAAGGCCTTGTATTCTTTGTTTTATCCACAATTTTTTGTGGCAGAAAAGAAATCATTCCCCTACAATAGCCGTGAATCTTTTGCAACAATGATCCACGGATAATAAGAGGGATGATATGAACTATGAGGCGGGCGGAGTGAACGACACCCTGAGCGTGGCGGACCGCAAGCAGCGCACCGATATGCGCACCCGTGACCTGGTCAACCAGGCGATCGCGTCGATTCCGACCCTGGGCCTGCAGCGCGCCGCCGAATTCCTGGCGGCGATGAACGTGCCGGCCGAGATCGCGGTGCGCACCCTGGTCTATCCGCACCGCCGCCGGGCCAACTGAGTCTTAACGTTCCTGGGCGCTGATGTCGGCCAGCGATTCGCGGCCGCGTTCGGTGAGTGCATAGCCGCCGTCCACCGCGGCGATATGGGACTTACGGCTCAGGAACTGCACCACATCCTCATCCAGCGCGCTCGCGGGATCCCGCTCCAGCGCGCGCAGCGCTTCGACACAGCGCCGCAGGAACAGCACTTCCTGCCCCTTCTCGGTCAGCGACAGGCTGCCGTTCTTCGCATACTGCACCAGCTTCAACCCGGACAGGCGCTTGGCGTTGCGGCCGACGCAGGCATTCATCGAAGCACTGCGCCGGTCGCCGCGATCTCCGCGGCGGATGAGTTCGAGGGCGTCGTATTCGTCGCCCGTCAGTTTTTCGTTCTTCATTCAGACTTTCGTTGGGAGCAAAGGTCGCCATGGTAAGGCGGCCCGGGTTCCGCCGCAACTTACTTCAAGGCCCGCAACGCCGCCCAGGCCAGCCCGGCCCCGGCCAGCGCACCCAGCGCCAGTGCCGCCTGCAGCCGCCGCGACGCCAGCAGCGAGCCGCGTCCGAGATAGATCTTGTTATGCAAGGTGCTGCCCATGCTGTCCTCCCCGGGAAATGGTTGACCGATGAACCATTATAGAAAGTTTCCAGAAGGCACTATGTGCGCAAGCATACAAATGTCGATTTTGTATCCATAAAGCAACGTTCGTATCGAGCGCCGGAGGGCTGGCGTGACTGTTAGGATTACAGCAACAAGTCAACCAGCCAACCCAAGGAGTTCACCATGAATACCTCGACCCCCAAGCCGGATCCCGGCGCCAAAGGCCCGCCGATGATGCACGAAGGCGATATCGGCAGCGGCGAAATCACGCCGGGCCAGCATGAAACCAATGAGATGATCAAGGAGATCCCTCCGCTGCCGCGCAATGGAGGCAAGCAGGATGCCGGCGAGACCGGCAACCGGCAGGGCGGCCAGGGCAAGGCCTGAACCGCCAGGCTTCCAGCCCGCCCTAGCCCGCCTTGATCGGCGCCTGGGGCGCCCGCGGTTCCTCGATCGGGGCGCGCGACGGTGCGGGCACGTCGTCGGGATCCGGGCTCGGCTGCGGTGGCGGCTGGTCCGGATCGGTCGGATCGGGCGTGGTGTGGGCGCGCAGATCCGGATTCGGTTCTTGTTCGCGGATAGTCATCCTTTTTTCCTCCATCGTGCAAACAGCGCGGCTGTGGAAGCCGCGCCGTTGTCGCTTATCGGCCGGAGGGCCTCCCGTCATCGCCCGGAAGGGCTCCAATCATCGACCGGAAGGCCTCCAATCATCGACCGGAAGGGCTCCGGTCATCGCCCGGAAGGGTTCCGGTCATCGCCCGGAAGGGCTCCCGTCATCGCCCGGAAGGGCTCCCGTCATCGCCCTTCCTTTTGTTTCGCTCCGCCGCCGGCGCCTTTGCCCTTGCCGGCCTTGATGGTGGTCTTTTCGTTGTGGCTGCTCTTGTCCGGATTGACGCCGGCCCGGCGCTTGGCCAGGTCCTCTTCCGAGGCGTTGGCCGACTGCTTGTTCTGGTTGCCGCTGGATTTCGATTGAGTCATGGCAATTCTCCTGAAGTGGAAAACGAAAAAATGTGAAAACGTGACAAATGGATGACGTTTTCGCGCAGACTAGCATGCCAGGGCGGTGCCGGCTTTCAATCGTGCGCGGTGTTGGTATGATGGCCTTCTTGCCGTTTTTACATTGGAAAGATCTCACCCATGCTGCGCCGCCTGCTCCCCCTTGCCCTCGCCATGACCTGTGCCGGCGCCACCGCCGCCGCGCCGAAACCCATGACCCTCGCCGACTACCTGGCCCTGAAGGGCCCGGTGCCGAACGCCACCTTCGAATACGGCAGCGCGCCTTCGCAGTTCGCGGAGCTGTTCCTGCCGGGCGGCCCCGGCCCCTTCCCGGTGGCGGTGCTGGTGCACGGCGGCTGCTGGACCAGGGAATTCGGCGGCATCACGCAATTGCGCAACCTGGCCGGCGCGCTGGCGGAGCGCGGCATCGCCTCCTGGAACATCGAATACCGGCGCGTCGACGAGGCGGGCGGCGGCTATCCGGGAACCTACCAGGACATGAACGCCGCCCTCGCCATGCTGGCCCAGCAGGCGCGGCGTTATCCGCTCGACCTGAACCGCCTGGTGGCGGTCGGCCACTCGGCCGGCGGCCAGCTGGTGCAATGGATGGCGGGCCGGCCGCGCATTCCGGCCACGAGCCCGCTATACCAGCCGGACCCGCTGCCGGTGCGGAACGTGGTGAGCCTGGGCGGGCTGGCCGACCTGCGCCGCGAACAGGCCCTGATCAAGTCGAGCTGCGACCGCGAGATCGGGCAGTTGACCGGCGCGCCCGGCGACAAGCGCAGCGACGTGTTTTCCGACACGAATGCCGGCGACCTGCTGCCGAACGGCAGCCGCATCATCCTCGTGACGGGCGAGCTGGACCGCATCTCGCCGCCGCGCGTCGCCAGGGATTTCGCGGCGCGCGCACGGGCCGCAGGCGATGCCGCCGAGGTCGTGATCCTGCCGGGCGCCAGCCACTACGACGAAGTCTCGGCCCATTCGCACGCCTGGCCGCTGGTGCTGCAGGCGATCGAATCCGCGCTCAAGCCGAACCGCTGACCGGCCGTCAATCCCAGGCGATCCGCCTGGCCAGCCGCTGCTCCACCGTCACGTCGCCTTCCGGCACGGCGACGCAGGGCAGCACATGGCCTTCGCGTTTCTCGTCGAAGGACAGCCCCGGCCACTCGACCAGGTAGCGCACCTTGCCGCTCGCCAGCCGGCAGATGCAGGTGCGGCAGGTGCCGTTGCGGCAGGAGCTGGGCAGGTCGATGCCGGCCTGCTCGGCGGCATGCAGGATGGTCGTGTCCGCGGGTGCGGGAACGGTCCATCCGGAAGGCTGGAAGGTGATCGTGAAGTCGGTCATGATGGCGATTGTACCGTCCTCCGTGGCGTCCGTACGCCGGCCCAAGGATGGGTTCGTTCGCGCACAGACCCTGGCCCGGTGCGGCACTACGCTGAGGTTTCCAACTGTAAGTAATGCAGGAAACCAATATGAAAAAAATCGCCCCCGCCATCCTGGCAATCCTGGCCGGCAGCGCATGCGCCGCCGCCGGCGCCCAGCAGGCCTACCTCGTCAAGAACAGCCAGGCCGCGACCGTGCAACAGGCTCCCCGGCAAACCACGCAGGCGACCCAGCAGCGCCCGGCGACGGCCGTCAACGTCCAGCCCGCCGCGCCCGCGCGCGCGCAGGCGAGCGCGGCCCAGCCGGCTCCTGCGGCTCCAGTCCCGGCGCCGGCCCCGGCAGCCCCGGACCCCGCCGCGCAAATGCCGGCCGCGGCCCCGGCCCCGCAGGCACCCGCCGCCGGCGCGCCGGCCGCCGCCCTCACCGAGTCCGACCGCCTGTTGCGCGCCCAGGTCCTGCTCGACCGCGCCCACTTCTCGCCGGGCGAGATCGACGGCGCCTACGGCTCCAACATGCGGCAGGCGCTGGCGGGCTTCCAGAAGGCGCGCAACCTGCCGGTCACCGGCAAGCTCGACGACGCCACCTGGAACGCCCTGAATGCCGATACGGCGCCGACCCTCATCGGCTATACGCTGGCGGACGCCGACGTCGCCGGCCCGTTCCGCCCGGTCCCCGACGACATGATGGAAAAGGCCAAGCTGCCCTCGCTCGGCTATGCCAGCGTGCAGGAAGGCCTGGGCGAGAAGTTCCACGCCAGCCCGGGCCTGATCGAGAAGCTCAATCGCGGCAAGAATCTTGCCCGCGCCGGCGAGCAGATCATGGTGCCGAACGTGACCGGCACCCCGGCGCTGCCGCCCGCGGCCCGGGTCGTGGTCTCGCGCGACGCGCACATCCTGACCCTGGAAGACGCCGGCGGCCAGGTGCTGGCGCAGTATCCGTCCTCGACCGGCAGCGAGCACGATCCGCTGCCGATCGGCACCTGGAAGGTTGAGGGCGTGGGGCGCAATCCGACCTATAACTACAACCCGAAACTGTTCTGGGACGCCAAGCCGGGCGATGCCAAGGCCAAGGTCCCGGCCGGCCCCAACAACCCGGTCGGCGTGGTGTGGATCGACCTGTCGATCCCGCACTATGGCATCCACGGCACCCCGGTGCCGGGCCTGGTCGGCAAGACCGAATCGCACGGCTGCATCCGCCTGACCAACTGGAGCGCGGCCGAAGTCGCCGGACTGGTCAAGGCGGGTACCGAAGTCGTGTTGCAGGAGTAAGTACTACCAACCACGAGGAGACCACGATGAGATGGCTGTTGACCTTCCTGCTCGGCGTGCTGGTCGGCGCCGGCGGCCTGTTCGCCTGGCTGCGCCAGATGCCCCATGAGCCGCCGGCGCCCGCCCAGGCTGCGAACACCGGTTCCCTGCCCGCCCCGCCGGGACCGGACATCGAGAGCAAGCTGCCGCCCGCGCCGAAGGTCACGCCCGACCTGACCGAACTCGACCTGCCGCTGCGCCCGTCCACCGCCGCGCTGCCGGCCGGGACCAGCGTACCCGAGCTCCCCTCGGGCAAGCTGATGGTGCCGGTCGAAGGGATGGCGCTGGCGAGCATCAAGGACAATTTCGACCAGCCGCGCGGCGCCGAGCGCCACCACGAGGCGCTCGACATCATGGCGCCCAAGGGCACCAGGGTGGTGGCGACGGCCGACGGCAAGATCGTCAAGCTGTTCACCAGCAAGCCCGGCGGCCTGACCGTCTACCAGTTCGATCCCAGCGAAAAATACGCCTATTACTACGCCCACCTCGACCGCTACGCCGACGGCCTGAAGGAAGGCATGGAGATCAAGCGCGGCGACCCGATCGGCTATGTCGGGTCGACCGGCAACGCCGACCCGAACGCGCCGCACCTGCACTTCGCGGTGTTCGAGCTGACGCCCGAGAAGCAGTGGTGGAAAGGGACACCGGTCGATCCCTATCCGCTGCTGGCGCAGTAAACAGGCCGGGCGGCCCCGCCCTCACTCGTCGACGTCGGGGCCGACGTTGATCGCCGCATAGGCGCGCTGCACGGCGATGGCCTCGCGGCTGCCCTTGCCGTACAGCTCCTCGGCCGACTCGATCATCCTGGCGCGCGCATTCGCATAGTTGGTGCTCGCGGTGAACTTGGTGGTGTTCGCCTTGAACCAGATGCGGTACGCCTTGTCGAGGCCGATGCCGCTCATCGCCGCCGGCGCCTTGACCAGGTATTTGCTGTAATAGTCGCTGGCCTTGTCGGCGCTCGAGCCTTGCGACAGGAAGTAGAACATGCGGTTGTTCGGCCCGCTGCTGTAGTGCACGTCGATGCGCTTGAGCGAGCTGCTCCAGGCGTCCGGGCTGCTGCCGTCCTTGCTCGGCTTGTACATCCAGCGCAGCGGCGTGCCGCTCTTGCTGATCTCCTTGCCCAGCACCCAGTCGTTGCCGGTGGCGGGAATCGTCTCGCCCTTCCCGCCCGCGCGCGCGTAGGCTTCGACCACTTCGCCGTTGATATCGGAAGCGGATTCGTTCAAGCCGCCCGATTCGCCCGAGTAGGTCAGGTTCGAGGTGGCGGCCGTCACGCCATGGCCCATCTCGTGGCCGATCACGTCGATCGAACCGAGGCTGGTGAAGCTGGAGCCGTCGCCGATGAACATGCAGCGGCAGGTGTCGCTGTAATAGGCGTTGTCGTAGGCGGTGTCGACGTGGGCCGCGATATAGGTCGCCGTGTTGTGGCCGTCCAGCGATTGCCAGCCGAAGATGTTCGAAAGCAGGTCGTAGGTGTTCATCAGGCCCCACATGGCGTTCACCGCCGCGGTCTGGCCATTGGCGTCCGTGGTCGAGCCGCCCGGCACATAGTTCTTGCCGTCGCCCCAGGTGTTGGTGTCGTTGACGTAGACGTTGCCGGCGGTGGTGCCGTGGTTGGCGTTGGTGATCGCCATCGCGCCGAACATGCCGCCCGTGCCGCGGCTGTCGTCGATCATCCTGTACTTGCCGTCGGCCAGGGTGGTGTTGATCGGTACTTCGCCGTTGTACTGGCTCTTGCCGACGCCGACCACGGTCTGCAGCATGTTCCACTGCGCGAGGATGCTGCCGTCGCGCGCGCTCACCACGGTGTCGAGGTAGACCGGCTTCTCGCCCACGTGCATGCGGGTGTGGACCAGGTAGGCCAGCTCGTAGTGGTCGACGACGTCCTCCACGTCGAGGGCGTTGAGTTCGTATTCCGGCTTGTCCCGGGCGGCCGCGGTGCGTTCGGTGCGCATGACCGGATAGATGATCAGCTCGGCGCTCGGCGGGGCCACATGGCGCGCCGTCGCGCCCTGGCTGCCGAGGGCCACGTCGATCGCCTGCTTGGGCGAAATCGCTGGCGTGACGCTGAAATCGCTGCCCGGACCGCCGCCCTCGGCTGCGCCCGCACCGGTATTCTTTCCGAGGCCGAGGCGGCGCTCGGAGCTCGACTCGGACTGGATCCGTCCGTTCGGGTCCAGCACCACCACCGATTCCGAACCGAAGACCGGCACGCCCTTCCAGGTATGGGCGACGCGCGCGACCTGGGTGCCCTGCATGCCGGGATGCTGGGTCAGCACCGTGAAGCCATGGCGTGGGTCCAGGCCGCGTTCGGCCCGGCGCGCTTCGAGCTGGGCCACGATGGCGGCCTTCGACTGCGGCGTGGCCGGCGCCGGCGCGCTGACGGTCGTCAGGGGAAGCGGCGCCGCCATGAGCGGAGCGCCGGACAGGGAGAAGACGGCGCCGATCGACGCCGCCAGAAGTGTGCGGGAACGCAGGTTCATCTCGCCTCCATTCGGTTGGACTGCACCAGGAGCCGGTTCGGGCGAACTCGGCTTTGGGCGCCATCAGAGTGTGGACGAGGTTCCGTAAAGAGATTTGCTCAAGCACAAAAAGCCCCACAGCGGCCGAGGCCGGTGTGGGGCGTATCGTGGGGCGGTACGACCGGTACCGTCTTGCCAGCGTTACCGCTACACACGCAAAACTTGGCGGGATAGCGCCGGTATTTCAGCGCTGGCGCCGGCGCATCAGGTAAACCGCGGTACCCACCACCGCCGTGGCAAGCGCTGCCTTCTTCACCAGCCCCGCCTTGTTGTGCTCCCACTCGGCCTTGATGCCCATCTCGGCGAACACGTTCGGCACCTTGCCCTTGGCCAGGTCTTCGCCGATGCCCTCGACCACGTTGACGCGGTCGGCGGCCAGCAGGATCAGCCAGTGGCGCATGTCGTTCTCGGACCAGCGGAAGGCCAGCCGGCGCATCATGCCGGACAGGCCTTTCGGCGGCTGGGCGGTGCCGAAGATCGGCGTGATGCCGGGGCGCTCGGTCGACGTCAGGATCTCGACGGTTTCCGGTTGCTGCGGCAGCTTGCCCTCATGCGCGTGGATGAAGCGCGGCGGGGTGCGTTCCATCGGCACGGCCGGGCGGTTCTTGCGGTCGAGGTCGGCGCCCCAGCCCTTGATGTGGGCCAGCTGTTCGCGCGAGGGCCGCTGCGGCACCATCGGATAGTCGTTCTGGTGCTCGTCGGCGTGGCCGTGGCCGTGGTGCTGGTGCGAATCCGGATTCACTTGGTCGGAAGTTTGCATGGGGGGCTCCTTAATGCAGTGCGCTGGCCTGGACCGCGCGGACCTCGTGGGCGCGCGGCGGGATCAGGACGGTCTTGATGCAGTTGTCGAGCTTGCTCGAGAAGATGTGGTAGGCGTCGGCGATTTCTTCGAGCGGCACGCGGTGGGTGATGATGTCCTTCGGGCTCAGGCGGCCTTCGCGGATATGCTCGATCAGGCGCGGCAGGTGGCGCTTGACGCTGGCCTGGTTGGCGCGGATCGTCAGGCCCTTGTTCAGCACGTTGCCGATCGGGACCATGTTGAAGGTCGGCCCATACACGCCCACGATCGACACGTTGCCGCCCTTGCGCACAGAGTTGATGCACCAGTGCAGGACCGTGGAGGAGCCGGCCTGCATCTTCATCAGGCGCCCGGTCAGGGTCTGGGCGATCGAGCCGGCGGCGTCGCCGCCCACCGCGTCGATGCAGACGTCGGCGCCCATCCAGTCCGTCATCTTCTTGATGTGCTCGGCCATGTCCTCGACTTCGCGGAAGTTGACCACCTCGCACTGGGCCCAGCGCTTGACGAATTCGAGGCGGTATTCGAGCTCGTCGACCACGATCACGCGCCCTGCCCCCATCAGCCAGGCCGACTTGGCGGCCAGGATGCCGATCGGGCCGGCGCCGAAGATCACCACGGTGTCGCCTTCGCTGATGTCGCCCATCTCGGCCGCCTGGTAGCCGGTCGGCGTGACGTCGGTGAGCAGCACGGCGTCGTCGTCGTGGATGTCGTCCGGGATCACCATCGGGCCGACGTCGGCCATCGGCACGCGCACGTACTCGGCCTGCCCGCCGTCGTAGCCGCCGGCCGTGTGCGAGTAACCGTAGATCGCCCCGACCGCGGTCGATTCGGGGTTCGTGTTGTGGCAGTTGCCGTACAACTCGTGCTGGCAGAAGAAGCAGGAGCCGCAGAACAGATTGAACGGCACCATCACCCGGTCGCCCACCTTCAGCGTCTGCACGTCCGAACCGACGTCCTCGACCACGCCGATGAACTCGTGGCCGAAGGTATGGCCGACGCGGGTATCGGGCACCATGCCATGGTACAGGTGCAGGTCGGAACCGCAGATGCAGGTGCGGGTCACGCGCACGATGGCGTCGCCAGGATGTTCGATGACGGGATCGGGCTTGTAATCTGCGCGGACGCGATATGGCCCCCGGTAATTCATTGCCAGCATATGTCCTCCTCGGATTGGTTGACGGCCCGCAGCTCAAGCGGGCACTTGGACAAGAAGTTATGTCAAAACGCCAAGGAAGGCGATACGCGCACGGAAACGAACGCGGGTTTCCGGACAAATTTTGTATCCGATTGTTTTTAAAAGGAAATTTCTTATTCGCTAGAAACGACAACGGCCGAGAAGCGCAGCCGTACATTCGGTACGGCCGGTCCGCCGTAGCGGAGCATCACCGGCCGCTCCCGCGACGCGCAGTAGGTTTGCGAGGCTCTCCTCAAAGCTGGCGCGCCTCGAAGGTGTTGCACTGCTCCACGCTACCGGTCTGCAAGCCCTTCGTGAACCAGCGTACCCGCTGGGCCGAGGTACCGTGGGTGAAGGAATCGGGCACCACCTCGCCGCGCGACTGGCGTTGCAGCGCGTCGTCGCCGATTGCGCTGGCCGCTTTCAGGGCCGACTCGACGTCGCCCTGCTCGATGATCTGCTTGGCCTCGTTGGTGTGGTAGGCCCAGACGCCGGCGAAGCAGTCGGCCTGCAGTTCCACGCGCACCGACAGCGCATTCGCCTCGGTCTCGGACAGGCGCTGGCGCATGCTGTCGACCTTGCCGGAGATGCCCAGCAGGTTCTGCACGTGGTGGCCGACCTCGTGTGCGATCACATAGGCCTGGGTGAATTCGCCGCCCACGTGGAAGCGCTGCTGCATCATGTTGAAGAAGGACAGGTCGATGTAGACCTTGCGGTCCGCCGGGCAGTAGAACGGCCCGACCGCCGCCTGGCCGGTGCCGCAGCCCTGGGTCGGCGTGCGGCCGTCGTACAGCACCAGCACCGGCGGCGTGTAGGTGCCGCCGTTGGCCTTGAAGATCTGGGTCCAGGTGGTTTCGGTGTAGCGCAGGACCGTCCGCACGAACTGCGTCTCCTGGTCGTTGGCGGGCGGATGCGAAGGCGCCTGCTGGACCTGGGCCGGCGAACCGCCGGACAGCAGGTTCAGGATCGTGCCGGGCGAGACCCCGAAGAACCAGGAACCGATCAGCGCGATGACGATCGTGCCGATCCCCACCGTGCCGCCGCCGATGCCGAAGCCGCCGCCTCCACCACCGCGGCGGTCCTCCACGTTGTTACTCTGTTCGTCGCCTTGCCAACGCATGCTGTTCTCCTTGCTTTATCGTCCCGTGGGCCGCTTCAGGCCCACCGCGCCCGCCTGTTCGCGGGCATCCTTGTTGCGGAATTCCTCATCGGCCGCGATACCGGCGCGCCGCTCGTCGTGCAGCTGGCGCTCGTGGCGTTCGCGTTCGACTTCACGCTCGAGGCGGGAATTGAGTGAAGCGTTCGGCAGTTTCGTGCTCATGACCATCCTTCGTGATTTGCCGGGCGCCATCGCCCAGCCCGTTGTTCGAGTATGCGCGGGCATGCCCGGCGGGTATGTACGACCCTTCACATAATGCATCGACTTTTCACTATTATGTACGCTGTCGCACGGAGACGTCCCGACACCGAAGTCATGCTGGCGCCATGACCCTGAACCTGCGCTCCCCGTCCGCCCTCTCCGCCCTCGGCCGCCGGCTGCTCGGCCAGGATTATCGCTTCACCACCGTCACCCCTGCCACCCACAGGCGCGTCAACCGCCGCCCGGAAAACGCCTGGGCGCAGGACCTGCGCGGCGTGCTCGGCTGGAATCGCCCCTACCGCGCCGGCGTGCTGCCGGCGGAGCTCGACGCCCTGCTGCTCGATGCCGGGCTGCGCGAGGAGGTCGAGCAGGATGGCAGCAGCGGCTGGCGCGCGCGCATCCGCGCCTCGACCATCGGCCGCCAGCTCTACTTCCATTCCGCCTGGCCGACCGACGACGACGACGCCGTGTTCTTCGGCCCCGACACCTACCGCTACGTCGCCGCGCTGCGGCGCGCGCTGGCGTCGAAACTGCTGCGCCGCCCGGTCCGGCGCGCGGTCGACATCGGCTGCGGCGCCGGACCGGGCGCGATCGAGCTGGCCCTGTGCCGGCCCGACGCCACCGTGTACGGCGCCGACATCAACGCCGACGCGCTCGCGCTCACCGAGATCAACGCGGAACTGAACGGCGCCGCGCAACTGATCCCCTGCCGCAGCAACCTGCTGGACGGCGTCGACGGCCACTTCGACCTGGCGATGTCGAACCCGCCCTACATCCTCGATCCGGACGAGCTGCCCTATCGCCACGGCGGCGGCGAGCATGGCGCCGCGCTGTCGATCCAGATCGTCAGGACCGCCCTGGCGCGCCTGCATCCGGGCGGCAGCCTGCTGCTGTACACCGGCGTCGCGATCGTTGACGGCGAGGACCGCTTCCTGGCCGCGATCCGCCCGCTCCTCGACGCCGCCTGCGAGGAATGGCATTATGAAGAGCTGGACCCGGACATCTTCGGCGGCCAGCTCGACTGCGAAGGCTACGAACAGGTGGAGCGCATCGCCGCCGTGTGGCTGCACGCGGTGAAGCGGCGCTGAACGCCGGCGCCGTCGAAAGAAAACCACAGATCCATTATCAGGCTGTAATCGATTGCCAAAATTCCCAGTCGGCAATTTTCATTGCATCATATAATCGGCTGCACCCGTTCAACGCCAGGCCTCAGCTCCGGCCATCGGCACCCATTGCTGAATCCCTATGAAGATCACCAACCTCAAGGTATGGGCGCGGCTTGCGCTCGCTTTTTCCATCGTCCTCGTCCTGATGGTGGCCCTGGCCATCAACGGCGTCGTCAACATGGCGACCATGCAGGACAAGATGACCCGGATCGTCGAGAGCGACAACGTCAAGGTGCGCCTGGTGGCGGGCCTGCGCCAGTCGGTGATGAACGCGATCATCAACGGCCGCAACATCGCGCTGATGAGCGACGCGGCCGAGATCGACGCCGAGAACAAGCGCCTGGCGGCCAACCGCGCCGAGTACAAGGTCCTGTCCGACAAACTGTCCGCCATCATCTCCAGCGAGGCCGAGAAGGCCGACCTGGCCAGGATCGCCGCCACCCGCGCCGCCGCGGTCGACGTGGTGACCAAGATGACGGCGCTGGTGAAGGCCGGCGAGCGCGAGCAGTCGAACCGCGTGCTGCTGGACGAACTGCAGCCGCTGCAGACCAAGACCATCGTCGCGATGGACGACATGGTCAAGCACCTCGAACAGCAGATGAACGCCGCCGCCGATGAAGCCGCGGCGGCGCACCAGGCGGCGCGCCGCGAGACCCTGGCGATCACCCTGGCGGCCCTGCTGCTGGGCGGCGCCATGGCCTGGATGATCACGCGCAGCCTGCTGCGCCAGCTGGGCGGCGAACCCGGCTACGCGGCCGACATCGCCGGCCGCATCGCCAACGGCGAGCTGGACGTGAAAGTCGCGCTGCGCGACGGCGACCGCGCCAGCCTGCTGTTCGCCATGGAGACCATGCGCGCCCGGCTGGCCGAGCTGGTCGGCCACGTGCGCCAGGCCACCCACCACATCACCCATGCCTCCAGCGAAATCGCCAGCGGCAATGCGGACCTGTCGGCCCGCACCGAGATCCAGGCCGGCTCGCTGGAAGAGACCGCGTCGACGATGGAAGAACTGACCTCGACCGTGAAGCAGAACGCCGATCACGCCCAGACCGCCAACGCCCTGGCGCGCGCCGCGTCGAGCGTGGCGGCGCGCGGCGGCGAGGTCGTGGCCCAGGTGGTGGACACCATGGGCTCGATCAACGACTCCTCGAAGAAGATCGTGGACATCATCTCGGTGATCGACGGGATCGCCTTCCAGACCAATATCCTGGCGCTGAACGCGGCGGTGGAAGCGGCACGCGCCGGCGAACAGGGCCGCGGCTTCGCGGTCGTGGCCGGCGAAGTCCGCAACCTGGCCCAGCGCTCGGCCGCGGCGGCCAAGGAGATCAAGGCCCTGATCGACGACTCGGTCGGCAAGGTCGACACCGGCAGCCGCCTGGTCAACCAGGCCGGCATGACCATGAGCGAAGTGGTCGACAGCATCGGCAAGGTGGCCGACATCATGGCCGACATCAGCGCGGCCACGGCCGAGCAGACCCACGGCATCGAACAGGCCAACCGGGCGATCATGGACATGGATGGGGTGACGCAGCAGAACGCGGCGCTGGTCGAGGAAGCGGCGGCGGCCGCGCAGGCGATGCAGCAGCAGGCGGCGGAGCTGGCGACGCTGGTGAGTGTGTTCAAGGTGGGGGTTGCGGCGCAGGCGGTGGCGCCTGGAGTGACGCAGCGGGCGATGCTGGCCATGCGCTGACCCAAAGCAAAAAGGCTCCCGAGGGAGCCTTTTTGCTTTACGTCTTGGCGGAGAGGGTGGGATTCGAACCCACGGTACGGTCACCCGTACGCCTGATTTCGAGTCAGGTACATTCGACCACTCTGCCACCTCTCCTGGTAACCGGTCGCTTGTTCGCGAGAGCACGCATTATAGGGGGTGGTTGGGAATCTCGCAAGGTGGTTTTGCCGCGTATCTTTTAGTACTGCAAAGCTAGAGGGACGAGCGCGCGCCCTCGGCGCGCGGGGCTGTGATTTGTGCGCGGCGCGCACAAATCACAGCAGTCGGGCGATTCGGGCGGGCCGGGCTGGCAGGCCCGGCCCTTCGAATCCCAACGGGAAGCGCGCAGGCGCTTCCCTCCCTCTCCGCCAAAAACAAAAAAGCGCCCAGTGGGCGCTTTTTTGTTTTGTCTTGGCGGAGAGGGTGGGATTCGAACCCACGGTACGGTCACCCGTACGCCTGATTTCGAGTCAGGTACATTCGACCACTCTGCCACCTCTCCTGGTAACCGGTCGCTGTATTCGCGAGAGGCCACATTATAGCAGGCCCCGGCGAAAACGGAAGAGTAATTTATCCAGCGAAACTCAGGCGGCCGGGGTCAGGCGCTCGAGGCCGCCCATGTACGGACGCAACACTTCCGGGATCACCACGCTGCCGTCCGCCTGCTGGTAGTTCTCCAGCACGGCGACCAGCGTGCGGCCGACTGCCAGGCCGGAGCCGTTCAGGGTGTGCAGCAGTTCCGGCTTGCCTTGGGCGTTGCGGAAGCGGGCCTGCATGCGGCGGGCCTGGAAGGCTTCGGTGTTCGACAGCGAGGAGATCTCGCGGTAGGTGTTCTGCGCCGGCAGCCAGACTTCCAGGTCGTAGGTCTTGGCGGCGCCGAAGCCCATGTCGCCGGTGCACAGCGACATCACGCGGTACGGCAGGCCCAGGCTCTTCAGGATGAACTCGGCCTGGCCGACCATCTCTTCGAGCGCTTCGTACGATTTTTCCGGATGCACGATCTGCACGAGCTCCACCTTGTCGAACTGGTGCTGGCGGATCATGCCGCGGGTGTCGCGGCCGTAGCTGCCGGCTTCCGAACGGAAGCACGGGGTGTGGGCGGTGACCTTGATCGGCAGGGTATCCAGCGGCACGATCTCGTCGCGCACCATATTGGTCAGCGAGACTTCCGAGGTCGGGATCAGGTAGAAGTTCTCGCCCTCGCCCTCGGCGCCGCCCTTCTTCACGGCGAACAGGTCTTCGCCGAACTTCGGCAGCTGGCCGGTACCGCGCAGCGAATCCGCGTTGACCATGTACGGGGTGTAGCACTCGGTATAGCCGTGCTGGCCGGTGTGGGTGTCCAGCATGAACTGGGCCAGTGCGCGGTGCAGGCGGGCGATGCCGCCCTTCATGACCGAGAAGCGCGAGCCGGTCAGCTTGGTCGCGGTGTCGAAGTCCAGGCCCAGCGGGGCGCCGACGTCGACGTGGTCCTTCACTTCGAAATCGAACTGGCGCGGGGTGCCTACCTTGCGCACTTCGACGTTGCCGGTCTCGTCCTGGCCGATCGGTGCGGACTCGTGCGGCAGGTTCGGGATCGCTTCCATGAAGCGCGCCACCTTTTCCTGCACATCGGCCAGGGCCACTTCGTTGGCCTTCAGCTCGTCGCCGATGCCGGCCACTTCCGCCATCACGGCGCTGGTGTCTTCGCCTTTGCCCTTCAGCATGCCGATCTGCTTCGACAGGCTGTTGCGCTTGCCCTGCAGTTCTTCGGTGCGCGTCTGGATCGCCTTGCGCTCGGCTTCGAGGGCATTGAAGCCGGCGACGTCGAGCTGGAACTTGCGGGTCGCGAGGCGCGCTGCGACGTTGTCGATGTCTTTGCGGAGAAGTTGGATGTCAATCATGTCGGGGTCGTTGCGTTGCGATGGGTTTTATCGAATGCGCAATTGTACCAAGCCGACAGCCACTGGTCCGCGAGTTTCGTCGATCGATTCCTCGACCGGTACGGCGGGAATCAGTTCAGCGCGGCTTTCTCGGCAGCCGTCAGGCGCTGGGCCTTGACCACGACCACCGGCATCTTCTGGTTCACTGCCGGGCTGGCCACGACTGCGGCCGGGGCGCTGCGGACGACGGCCGGAGCCTGGGCGGAGGCCACGGCATAGCTGGCGAAGTTGGTCACGACGGCGGCGACGAGGAAGGCGGCTTCGAGGTTTTTACGGAATTTCATGATGTTCTCCTTGCGATTCGGTGTGGGTGGTGTGCTTCGCGATGTGCTTTGGTATGGTGGTACTGTAGCCATTCCCTTCCACGACCTCCATCGACTTGCGACGAAGCGCACGAAATGCAGGATGAAACGCGAAAAAGCCGATCTTTTCCGGCGCGCGGCACCGCCGGCGGCAGTGTCCGGCGCCGCCAGCCGCTCTGATGACTGGTCAGGACTCGCCGTCGCGCGCCTCGTCGTCGAGGCTGCGCAGCCAGGCCAGCTTCTCGGCGATCTTGGCCTCGATCCCGCGCGGCACCGGCTGGTACCAGCCCGGCTCCGGCATGCCGTCCGGCAGGTAGGTTTCGCCGGCCGCGTAGGCGTGCGGCTCGTCGTGGGCGTAGCGGTAGGCGTGGCCGTAGCCCAGTTCCTTCATCAGCTTGGTCGGCGCGTTGCGCAAGTGGACCGGCACCTCGCGCGACTTGTCCTTCCGGACGAAGGCCATGGCGGCGTTGAAGGCGTTGTAGCCGGCATTGCTCTTGGCGGCGATCGCCAGGTAGATCACGGCCTGGCCGAGCGCCAGCTCGCCCTCGGGGGAGCCGAGCCGCTCGAAGGTCTCGGCGGCATCGTTGGCCAGCTGGATCGCGCGCGGGTCGGCGATGCCGATGTCTTCCCAGGCCATGCGCACGATGCGCCGCGACAGGTATTTCGGGTCGGCGCCGCCGTCCAGCATGCGGCACAGCCAGTACAGGGCGGCGTCCGGATGCGAGCCGCGCACCGACTTGTGCAGGGCCGAGATCTGGTCGTAGAAGTTGTCGCCGCCCTTGTCGAAGCGGCGCGCGTTCAGGGTCAGCGCGTTCTCGACGAACTCGCCGGTGATATGGGTGATGCCGGAGGTCTCGGCCGAGGTCTTGGTCTGCTCCAGCAGGTTCAGGAAGCGGCGCGCGTCGCCGTCCGCATAGCCGACCAGGGTCTGCACGGCCACCTCGTCGAACTGCAGGTCCTGCAGCACGCGCTCCCGGGCGCGTTTCAGCAACTGGCGCATCTCGTCGTCGTTCAGGGCCTTCAGCACGTACACCTGGGAACGCGACAGCAGCGCGGAATTCACTTCGAAGGACGGGTTTTCGGTGGTGGCGCCGATCAGGGTCACCAGGCCCGATTCCACGAAGGGCAGCAGGGCGTCCTGCTGCGACTTGTTGAAGCGGTGGATCTCGTCGATGAACAGGATGGTGTGCTTGCCGCCGGCCAGGTAGTGCTCGGCCTGTTCGATGGCGGCGCGGATGTCCTTCACGCCCGACAGCACCGCCGACAGCGCGATGAACTCGCAGTCGAAGGCGTTCGCGGTCAGGCGCGCCAGCGTGGTCTTGCCGACGCCCGGCGGGCCCCACAGGATCATCGAGTGCGGGCGGCCCGACTGGAACACCAGGTTCAGCGGCTTGCCGGGACCCAGCAGGTGGCTCTGGCCGATGACCTCGGCGATGGTCTTGGGCCGCAGCGCCTCCGCCAGCGGCGGCGAGGGCTCGGTCTTGAAAAGGTCGTGGTTGTCCATGCCGCCAGTGTAGCCGAATGCGGGCCACTTATATAATGGCCCGCATGAACCGGCCCTAGCGCAGCAGCACGCGCCCGTACATGGTGTCGGTGCGCACGCGCTTTGCCTGCGGATCGTATTCGAAGCGGCATTTGCCGAGGTAGCCGGCGACCTCGTCGGCGAGCGCCGGGTCGATGCCCTTGCCCTCGGTCCGGATGCGGCGCGGCGCGCCTTCCCCGTCGATCAGGAAGCGCACCTTGACGCCCCGGGCATCGCTGTTCTGCCGGTCGAAAGGCTGGAACCCGTCGATCCTGCCGGCAGGTCCGCAGGTGGCGGGCAGCATGTTGGCGTACGCGCGCTCCTCCTCCAGGCGCCATTCGAATTCCAGCGGCAACTCCCTGCCATGGGCCTCGGCCGCCTGCTGCGGGGTGTACTTACAGTTCAGGACGAGCGCGACGGTGGCATCGTCGAGGATGGCCCAACCGCTGGACCTGACCACCCGGGGCTCACTGGCCCGGCCGTCGGGCAGCAGCTTGTATTTGATCCGCGTGACGCCCTCGATCTCGTAGCGCTGCGCCTCGCGCGGCCAGATCGGGGCGGGACAATCCCCCACCGGCAGGCTCCTGTGCTTGCCCATGCCGGGAACCACATGGAGTTCGGTGGCGCCCGGATCGGCACCGCCCTGCGTCTGGCAGGCGGCCAGCGCGGCGGCCGCCGCCGGCACGGACAGCGCCAGGATGAATCCTCGGAATCTCATTTCAGCAGCACCCTTCCGTAAGCAGTATCGGTACGTTCACCCTTGAGGTCCGGATCGAAGCCGAAGCGGCAGCCCGCCACGTACTTGACCACGGCGTCCGCGGTCTCGGGCGGCAGATGGGCGCCTTCCAGCTTCACGCCGCGCGGCTGGCCGGAAGGGTCGACCAGCAGGCGCACCTTGATGCCATCCGCGCCGCTGGGCGCGTTTTCGTAGGGAAGGAAAGCGGCGAACCGGCCGGCGGCCGGACAGCTGCCGGGCACCAGGTGCGGGCGCAGGACGGCACCGCCGTTCAGGCGCCAGACATACGTGACCGGCAGCGCGGCACCCCTGGCACGCGCCGCCTGCTCCGGCGTGAAGGTGCAGGACCGGATGGTGCGGATCGCCGCGTCGTCGAGCAGCGCCCAGCCGCTCGATGTCGCGACCCGGACCTCGCCCACGCGGCCGTCCGCGGTCAGGTGGAAGCGCAGGGTCGTGACGCCTTCGAGTTCGTAGCGCACCGCCTCGCGCGGGTATTCCGGGGCGGCGCAGGATTTGGCCGGGATCGGCGCCTGGGCCGAGGCCGGCGCTGCGGCCGAGGCGGCAAGTGCCGCCGTCAGCAGCGGCACCGCCCCCCGGGTCACTGGTTGACCACTTCCGCCCCTTTCGGAGCCTCGAACCTGAACTGCTGGGCGCCCAACTGCGGGTTGCGCTGGAAATTCGTGAACTTCAGCACCGAGGTCTGGCCGAAGGAATCCTTCAGCTCCATCGCCTGCGGCACGCCGTCCTTCAGGCCGATGCCGATGTGCTCGAAGGTCGTGTCCTTCGATTTCGGCGTCGCCGAGAGCCACTCCAGCCCATCGCGGGTGCCCGCTTCGGCCAGCGTGAAGTTCTTTTCCAGGTCGTTGCTGCCGAACAGGATCGCGGCCGGCGAGCTGCCCAGCGCGTTGCCGAGCTTGCGGGTGGTGACCTGGTTCAGGTCCTTGTCGTAGATGTAGAGCGTCTCGCCGTCGGCCTGCAGCACCTGTTCGTAGGGCTTCTGGTAGGTCCAGATGAACTTGCCGGGCCGGGCGAACACGAAGGTGCCCGACGACGACGCCGGGGCCTTGCCGGTGGCCGCCTTGCTGCGCACCTGGGTCTGGGTGAACTCGCCGCGCGCGGCCTTGGTCCCGGCGACGAAGGATTTGAACTGCTCGAGGGCGCTGGCGGATGCCGCGCCGCTCAGGGCCAGGGAACCGGCCGCCACCAGCGCGGCCAGAGTGAATTTCAGCTTCATGGTCATTGATGTATTCCTTTTCTTATATGTTCATGAAGGCGGCGTCTGGATGCGTGGGCACCCCGTGCCCACGACGCCACGGTGCCGCGCGATCATTCGGCGCTGGTGGCCGGCACCAGGATGTCGCGGTTGCCGTTCGACTGCATCGGCGACACCAGCCCGCTCTGCTCCATCTGTTCGATCAGACGGGCCGCGCGGTTGTAGCCGATGCGCAGGTGGCGCTGCACCAGCGAGATCGAGGCCTTGCGGTTCTTCAGCACGACCTGTACCGCCTGGTCGTACAGGGCATCGGATTCGCCGCCGCCCTCGCCCGCCGCCGCGCCGTCGGCGCCGCCGCCCTCTTCCAGCACGCCGCCTTCGAGGATGCCCTCAATGTAATTCGGTTCGCCCGTCGACTGCAGATGTTTTACAACTCGATGCACTTCGTCGTCCGAGACGAAGGCGCCGTGCACGCGGATCGGCAGGCCGGTACCCGGCGGCATGTACAGCATGTCGCCCATGCCCAGCAGGGTTTCCGCGCCCATCTGGTCGAGAATCGTGCGCGAGTCGATCTTCGAGCTCACCTGGAACGCGATACGGGTCGGGATGTTGGCCTTGATCAGGCCCGTGATCACGTCCACCGACGGGCGCTGCGTCGCTAAAATCAAGTGGATGCCGGCGGCGCGCGCCTTCTGCGCGATACGGGCGATCAGTTCCTCGACCTTCTTGCCGACCACCATCATCAGGTCGGCCAGTTCGTCGATGATGATGACGATGGTCGGCAGCTTGTCCAGCGGCTCCGGCGCGTCCGGGGTCAGCGAGAACGGATTCGGGATGTGCTCTTCGCGCTTGGCCGCTTCCAGGATCTTGCCGTTGTAGCCGGCCAGGTTACGCACGCCCAGCTTCGACATCAGCTTGTAGCGGCGCTCCATCTCGTTCACCGCCCAGTTCAGGGCATGGCCGGCCTGGCGCATGTCGGTGACGACCGGCGCCAGCAGGTGCGGGATGCCTTCGTAGACCGACATTTCCAGCATCTTCGGGTCGATCAGGATCAGGCGCACGTCGTCCGGGTCGGCCTTGTACAGCAGCGACAGGATGGTGGCGTTGATGCCGACCGACTTGCCGGAACCGGTGGTGCCGGCCACCAGCAGGTGCGGCATCTTGGCCAGGTCGGCGATCACCGGCTTGCCGGCGATGTCCTTGCCCAGCGCGACGGTCAGGCTGGAAGCGCTGTCGCCGTACACCTTGGAGCCGAGGATCTCGGTCAGGCGCACGATCTGGCGTTTCGGGTTCGGCAGCTCCAGCGCCATGTAGTTCTTGCCGGGGATGGTCTCGACCACGCGGATCGAGGTCAGCGACAGCGAACGCGCCAGGTCGCGCGCCAGGTTGACGATCTGGCTGCCCTTCACGCCGGTGGCCGGCTCGATCTCGTAGCGGGTCACGACCGGGCCCGGATAGGCGGCCACCACCTTGGCTTCGACGCCGAAGTCGGACAGCTTCTTCTCGATCAGGCGGCTGGTGAATTCCAGGGTCTCGATGGCGACCGATTCCTGGGCCGGCGGCGCGTCGTCCAGCAGGCCGAGCGGCGGCAGGGTCGAATCGCCCGGCATGCCCTCGAACAGCTTGTTCTGCCTTTCCTTCTCGGCGCGCTCGGAGCGCGGCACGCTGACCACCTGCGGCTCGATCTTGATCGGCGCCAGCGCGGGCGCGGATGCCGGCGCGGATGTGGATACGGATGCGGGCACGGCGGGCGGCGGCGCGAAGGCCGGTTCGCGCGGCGCGGCCGCCGGCGCGGGTGCGCGCGGCGTCACCACGCCGTCCTCGTCGATATCCTCGTCCAGCATCGGCTCGGCGCGCGGCTCCAGCTTGGCGTCCGGCTTCGGCTCCTTCCCGGCCTTGTCGCCTTTGGCGGCGACCTTCGACATCATCCTGGCCAGCAAGCCCGGCGCCGGGGCCGGATCTTCCCCATCCGCGCCTTCTTCCCGCTGCGGCCCGGCCTTCGGGGCCGGTGCCGGCGCGGCATGCTTTTCGACGTATTTGGCGCGCTCGTTCACCACCACCTCGTCGCGGCGGCTGGCCGCGACCTCGCCGTGGCGGCGGTCTTCGCGGTCTTCGTAGCGCAGGCGGAACCAGTCAAAGGTCAATTCGATTTTTTCGCCGATGCGCTCGGCCACCGCCAGCCAGGACACCTGGAAGTACCAGGAAAAACCCAGGCCGAACAGGAGCAGCAACAGTAAGGTTGCACCGGTGGATCCGAGAGCGCCATAGGCCGCGCGGCCAATCAACTGGCCAAGCACGCCGCCGTGCTCGTGAGGCAGGGACACTTGCAGCCACCGCATCCTTAGGAATTCCAGGCCAACGCTGCCGGTGAACATCAGGGCGAAACCGACCCACCGCACGATGGCCTCTCCCTCGTGCTCGGGTTCCCGCTCGGGTTGAGCCGCCTGGAGCACGAAGCGGCTGTGCAGCTGCCGGTAGCCCTTCCATACAGCGCGCGCGAAGCAGACGCACAGCCACCAAACGGAAAAGCCGAAGATGAACAGCAGCAGGTCGGCCAGCCAGGCGCCGGCGCGGCCGCCCAGGTTGGCGACGTGGGTCACGACGTTCTCGTGCGACCAGCCCGGATCGGCCTTGTTATAGCTGAGCAGGATGAGGACGAAATACAGCAAAACCACGGCGGTGACCAGCCAGCGCGCTTCCGACAGCAAGCGCACCAGCCGGTTCGGCATCGGCTGCCGCGGCGGCGCAGGCTTGCGGGTATAGGTCGAAGTGGTCGATTGACTATTCTTGCTCATGCTGATTCGAACGGATGCTGCGGGGTAGTTTCCCCAAAGATCGACCATTCTAAGCGATATATTGCCGAGTGGGCCCATGATTCATGCTCGCGTGCATGATCGACTATAATGTGCGCCACAACTGCCCTTGATAAAGCGGCTTTTCGGCCCCAGTTCCCTTTCCCCACCAATAAGACGAATTCCTGCAATGACGACTCGTAAACACGCCAAAGTCCTGATTCTCGGTTCCGGCCCGGCCGGCTACAGCGCCGCCGTCTACGCCGCGCGCGCCAATCTGAACCCGATGCTGGTGACGGGCGTCGAGCAGGGCGGCCAGCTGATGACCACGACCGACGTCGAGAACTGGCCGGGCGACCCGCTGGGCGTCCAGGGTCCGGAACTGATGCAGCGCCTGCTGCAGCACGCCGAGCGCTTCAATACGGAGATCGTGTTCGACCACATCCACACGACCTTCCTGAACGAGAAACCGATCCGCCTGGTCGGCGATTCGCACGAATTCACCTGCGACGCCCTGATCATCGCGACCGGCGCCTCGGCCCAGTACCTGGGCCTGCCGAGCGAGCAGGAATTCATGGGCAAGGGCGTGTCGGCCTGCGCGACCTGCGACGGTTTCTTCTACCGCAACCAGGAAGTCGCGGTGATCGGCGGCGGCAACACCGCGGTCGAGGAGGCGTTGTACCTGTCCAACATCGCCAGCAAGGTGACCCTGATCCACCGCCGCGACAAGTTCCGCGCCGAGCCGATCCTGGTCGACCGCCTGATGCACAAGGTCGAGGAAGGCAAGATCGTGCTGGAACTGAACCACACCCTGGACGAGGTGCTGGGCGATGCCAGCGGCGTCACCGGCCTGCGCCTGAAGTCGACGGCCGAAGAAGCGACCAAGGAGATCAAGGTGCACGGCCTGTTCGTGGCGATCGGCCACAAGCCGAACACCGGCATCTTCGACGGCCAGCTCGAGATGCACAACGGCTACATCAAGACCCGCAGCGGCACCGAGGGCATGGCCACGGCCACCAGCGTCGAAGGCGTGTTCGCCGCCGGCGACGTGCAGGACCACGTGTACCGCCAGGCGATCACCTCGTCGGGCACGGGCTGCATGGCGGCGCTGGATGCGCAGCGCTACCTGGAAGCTTTGGAATAACTTGGACCCCCGCCTGCGCGGGGGCGACGACTTTATTTGCGCGGGGCGACGAGACGACATGGCGGGCTTGAAAGACTTCTCCGACCTCAAATCCTTGCGCGACCAGCTCAAGGAAGACCAGCGCCAGCGCGCCATCGAAAAGGCCATCCGCGAGCGGCGCGAACGCATCGAACGCGAGAACGCGACCGAGTTCCGCGCGGCCGTCAAGGACGTCAAGCCGATGCCGGAATCGGACCGCTACGTCTGGCGCCCGGCCCAGGAAGCCGAGCTGCGCGCCTCGTCGACCGGCCAGCGTCCCCGCTTTCCCGAGGACGAGGTCGCGGCGGTGCTGCGCGAATCGATGCTGTCCGACCAGTTCGACGTCGACGGCCTGCTCGACGAAGACCCGACCCTGAGCTGGTCGGCGCCGGGCGTCGGGCCGGACGTCGTCAAGAAGCTGCGCAAGCGCCACTGGCAGGTCGAGGACGAGCTGGACCTGCACGGCTACACGCGCGACCTGGCGCGGCGCATGGTGGATGCCTTCCTGCGCCGCTCCGCCAAGAACGGGGTCCGCTGCGTACGCATCATCCATGGCGTCGGTTATGGCTCGGCGGGCGGCGAGCCGGTCTTGCGCGGCATGGTGCACAGCTGGCTGGTGCAGACCGCGGAAACCGTCGCCTTCTGCGTTGCCGGCCGCACGGACGGCGGCAATGGCGCCCTGGTCGTGCTGCTGCGGCCCGCCCTCGAAGGCGACGACTGACTTTTACATTTGTTCACCTTTTCTATGTAATACGGCTCAGAAAGCCCTGATTGTTGGGTTTATTTGTGGAACGCAGGACGGAAAAGGTGCGAAAGTTGTAAAATCCTGCCCAAGCAGCGCCGCCGGGGCCCTGCATGAGAAGGGATGATACGAATTGAAGTCCACACCTCCAGTGCCAATGGGCGCCCCCCGGCGTGTCGATCTGCAGAACTGCGCAGATGAACCGATCCACGTCCCAGGTTCGATCCAGCCGCACGGAGCGCTGCTCTTCTTCACCGCCGCAGGCGAGCTCGAAGGCTGGAGCGAAAACGCTCCCGCCACGCTCGCCCTCCCGCTCGAAGCCGGCCGTCCGTTCGCCGGACTCGGCCTGCCCGAGGGCGTCGCCGAACTGGTCCGCGAATGCCTGGACGCCATGAGCGAGGGCGAGGCCGCGCCGATGGTCGCCGCCATCGTCATCGGCGCGGCCGAATACGACTGCGTGGTGCACGCCAGCCAGGGCCGCGTGATCGCCGAATTCGAGGCGCGCGAAGTCGCCACCGATACCGTCGCCCAGTTCGCGATCAAGGCGCACAGCTCGATCGACCGCCTGCGCCGCCAGAAGACCGTCGATGCCCTGCTCGACACCGCGGTGCGCCAGGTGCGTGAATTTACCGGCTTCGACCGCGTGATGGCCTACCGCTTCCGCGCCGACGACAGCGGCGACGTGGTGGCCGAGGCGCGCCGCGAGGACCTGACGCCCTACCTGGGCCAGCGCTACCCGGCCGGCGACATCCCGCCGCAGGCGCGCCGCCTGTACGTGTTGAACACCCTGCGCATGATCGCCGACGTCACCTACGACGCCGTGCCGCTGCTCGGCGCGCCGGATGCCGCGCCGCTCGACATGAGACATGCGGTGCTGCGCAGCGTCTCGCCGATCCACATCGAATACCTGCAGAACATGGGCGTGGGCGCCTCGATGAGCGTGTCGATCGTCATCAACGGCCGCCTGTGGGGCCTGATCGCCTGCCACCACATGGGCCCGAAGCGCGTGCCCTACTCGATCCGCATGGCGGCCGACGTGCTGGCCCAGGTCATCGCGTCGACCATCCAGGGCCTGGAATCGCGCCAGGAGGCCGAGCTGGTTGCACGCGCCGCCGCGGTGCGCACCAGCCTGGTCGAATCGCTGCTGCTGGAAGAGGATCCGCTCGACGCCCTGGTCAAGCACGCGGACGGGCTGATGGCCTCGACCGATGCGCGGGCCCTGGTCGCCACCCAGTACGGCCGGGTCGTGTGCCGCGGCGTCGAGCAATCCTGCGGCGAAGCGATCGCCGCCACGCTGCCGGAAGGCGCGCACGACCTGCTGGCGCGCGCTTGCCTGGACGACTGGCCGGCGGATGCGCGCGCAGGCCTGGGCAAGTGGGCCGGCATGCTCGGCCTGCCCTTCGACCCGCCCAGCAACGGCTGGTGCCTGCTGCTGCGTCCCGAGCAGATCGAACAGGTCGCCTGGGGCGGCAAGCCGGACAAGAGCGAAACCTATGGCCCGATGGGCGAGCGCCTGACCCCGCGCGGCTCCTTCGACGCCTGGCACGAGACCGTGCGCGGCTGCGCCCACGAGTGGGAAGACGGCGTGCTGGCCCATGCCCGCCTGACCCTGGGCGAGCTGGCGCGCGTCTCGAATGCGCGCCGGGCCCAGCTCGAGGCCACTCGCGCCCAGCTGCTGGCGATGCTGGGCCACGACCTGCGCGACCCGCTGCACTCGATCAACATGGCCGGCATGGTGCTGGAAAAGACCGATGGCGGCAACAAAAGCGGCACCCTGGGACGCCGCATCCAGTCGTCCAGCAACCGCATGCAGCGCATGATCGGCCAGGTGCTGGACATGAGCCGCATCGACCGCGGCCTGGACCTGGGCGTGGCGCTGGAGCCGGTCGACCTGGCGGCGCTGGTCGCGGACATGGTCGAGGAAGCGCAGCTGGCCTACCCGGCCATCGTGTACGACCTGCGCATCGACGACCCGGCCGTGGTGATGGCCGACAGCGGCCGCCTCGGCCAGGTGCTGTCCAACCTGCTGAGCAATGCGCGCCACCATGGCGAGCCGAACCAGCCGATCGAGATCCGGCTGGGCCGCGCGGACGGCGAGGCCGCCATCGCCATCGCCAACGCGGGCGCGCCGATCCCGCACGAGATCGAATCCGGCCTGTTCAACCCCTTCAAGCGCAGCTCGCTGAACAATCCGCGCAACCGCACCGGCATGGGCCTCGGGCTCTACATCGCCCAGCAGATCGTGCGCGAACACGGCGGTGAGATCGCCTACCGCCATGAAGCCGGCGGCGCGGGCGGGAACGGACGCGTGGTGTTCACGGTGCGCCTGCCGCTCGCACGCCAGGCGTGATCCCGGCCACGGACCGCGCCGGTTCCCTGCTGCCGGGCCTGGCATGTTAGTCTAGCAACATCGCCACTCGCCCACATTGCATGAGACTGGTCACCGTCATCGAAATCACCGCAGTCCTGGTCGCTGCGTTCTCCGGCTTCATCGAAGCGCGGCGCAAGCGCATGGACCTGGTCGGGGTGTTCACCGTCGCCTTCATCGCCGCATTCGGCGGCGGCACCCTGCGCGACATCCTGCTCGACAGGCGTCCGCTGTTCTGGGTCCAGCACCAGGAATACGCGATCCTGATCTTCGTGCTGGCCCTGGTGGCCTCGCCGCTGATGCGCACGCTGCGCCACATCGTCTCCGAACGCCTGATCGTGATCGCCGACGCGATCGGCCTCGGGCTGTTCTCGGTGGCCGGGGTGGTGGCCGCGCAGGACGCCCACATGCCCCTGTTCATCGCTTCGATGATGGGGGTGATCACCGGGATCTTCGGCGGGGTGCTGCGCGACATCGTGTGCAACGAAGTGCCGATGGTCTTCCGCGACGGCAAACCCTACGCCATCTGCGCCTTCCTCGGCTGCTGGCTGTTCCTGTTGATGGGGATGCAGGACGTTCCCAGGGAATTCGCGCTGTGGTCGAGCGCCCTCTTCATCAGCGGCCTGCGCCTGCTGACCTGGCGCTTCAACCTGCAGCTGGGCCGCTGAACCGCGTCAGAGACTGGCCGCGAGGTGCTCGGCCAGGATCTCGAGCGAGACCGGTTTCGCGAAGAACGCCACCCCGGCCAGCACCGGTCCGACATCGATCGGATTCGCCGATATCATGATCGCCGGCAGCGCGGGGTCGAGCGCACGCAGGCGGTGCAGCAGCTCGTCGCCATGCATGCCGGGCATCTTGTAGTCGGTGATGACGAGGTCGGGCCGCTCGGCCCGGAATGCCAACAGCGCCTGTTCGCCGCTGTAGGCCACCGAGACCCGGTAGCCCTTGATGGTCAGATAGCGCTGGATGACGTAACCTACCGCTTCTTCATCGTCGACGATCAGGATGTGCTTCAATGGTCTGGCCCGCGTGCAGTTCGGCCCTTCGGCCAATGTGACATTTCAAAAACGCAAATGTAACATGGCGCTGGTCGAAACGACAAGCGGATTTGATCAAATTGATGACGCCGCTTCAGACCGCGTCCGGGCCGGTCTCGCCGGTGCGGATGCGGATCACCTGTTCGACCTCCTGCACGAAGATCTTGCCGTCGCCGATCTTGCCGGTGCGGGCGGCCTTGATGATGGCGTCCACCACCTGCTCGGTCATGCCGTCGTCGACCACGACCTCGATCTTCACCTTGGGCAGGAAGTCGACCACGTACTCGGCGCCGCGGTACAGCTCGGTATGGCCCTTCTGGCGGCCGAAGCCCTTCACCTCGGTGACGGTGAGGCCGGTGACGTTCACTTCCGCCAGCGCTTCGCGCACCTCGTCCAGTTTGAAGGGCTTGATCACGCAGGTAATCTGTTTCATTGTTTCTCTCCTTTCAGGTTTGATCGTTATCCCTCGTCGGGGATCTGGTCCAGCTGCGCCATCCACACCACGGCTTCCGAATCGCTGGGAGCGCGCCAGTCGCCGCGCGGCGACAGCGATCCGCCATTGCCGACCTTCGGCCCGTTCGGCACGCAGGAGCGCTTGAACTGGCTGGTCTTGAAGAAGCGCCACAGGAAGATGCCCAGGTTCTTCTTGATCGCCGCCAGTCCGTACTCGTTGCGCGCCGGGCTGCCGCCTTCCGGCCAGGGGCCCGCGTTGCGGTCGCGCCAGGCGCTGTACGACAGGAAGGCCACCTTGGCCGGCGCGAAGCCGTAGCGCAGCGTGTAATACAGGTTGAAGTCCTGCAGCTCGTAGGGACCGATGAAGTCCTCGGTCACCTGGGCCGGCTTGCCCTCTTCTTTGCCGGTGCCGGTCTTGCCCGGCACCAGCTCCGGGCTGATCTCGGTTTCCAGCACGGCGATCAGGACGTCGGAGCCCGTGTCGCCGATCTGGTGGGTATCGGCCACCCAGCGCACCAGGTGCGAGATCAGGGTCTTCGGCACGCTGGCGTTCACGTTGTAGTGCGACATGTGGTCGCCCACGCCATAGGTGCACCAGCCCAGCGCCAGCTCCGACAGGTCGCCGGTGCCGATCACGATCGCATGGTGGTGGTTCGCCAGCCGGAACAGGTGGCTGGTGCGCTCGCCGGCCTGCACGTTCTCGAAGGTGACGTCGTATTCTTCCCGGCCCTCGGAATACGGATGGCCGAGGTCCTTCAGCATCTGGATGCAGCTGGGGCGGATGTCGATCTCGTGGGCGGTCGCGCCGACCACGTCCATCAGCGCGCGCGCCTGGCGCAAGGTCCTCTCGCTGGTGGCGAAGCCCGGCAAGGTGTAGGCCAGGATGTTCGAACGCGGCAGGCCGAGGCGGTCCATGGCCTTGGCGCAGACCAGCAGCGCATGGGTCGAATCCAGGCCGCCGGAGACGCCGATCACGACCTTCTTGTGGCCGGACGACTGCAGGCGCTGCAGCAGGGCCTGGACCTGGATGTTGTAGACCTCGGTGCAGCGCTCGTCGCGCCGCGCGGCCGCAGCCGGCACGTAGGGGAAGCGCTCGATCGTGCGCGCCAGCGGCAAGTCCCTGTCCAGCGGCAGCGCGAGGGCGAAGCGCTGCACGCGGAATTTTTCGACTTCAGGCGCATGCCGGCGCACCGACTGCGCGAAGGTGGTGGTGTGCATGCGGTCGACCGACAGGCGCTCGAGGTCGACGTCGGCAAAGATGATGTGCGAATCGTCCAGGAAGCGCTCGGACTGGGCCAGCAGGTCGCCCTTTTCGTAGATCAGGGACTGGCCGTCCCAGCTCATGTCGGTGGTCGATTCGCCCAGGCCGGCCGAGGTGTACAGGTAGGCCGCCAGGCAGCGCGCCGACTGCTGGCTCACCAGCTGGTGGCGGTAGCCGCTCTTGCCCACCACCACGTTCGACGCCGACAGGTTGACCAGCACGGTGGCGCCGGCCAGCGCGGCGAAGGAGGACGGCGGTACCGGCACCCAGACGTCTTCGCAGATCTCGACGTGGAAGCGGAACAGCGGCATGTTCTCCAATTCGAACAGCTGCTCCGGACCGAAGGCCACGTCCTGGCCCAGCAACGCGATGCGGTCCACTGGCGCGTTATCCGCCGCGCTGAACTGCCGGCTTTCGTAAAATTCGCCATAATTGGGCAGGTAGCTTTTCGGCACCACGCCCAGGATCTTGCCGCCGGCCACGACCACGGCGCAGTTGAACAGCACATGGTTCACGCGCAACGGCGCGCCGACCACCATGGCCAGCGGCAACTCGCGCGAGGCCTCGACCAGTTGTGCGAGCGCGGCGAGCACGGCGTCGAGCAGCGCGCGCTGGTGGAACAGGTCGTCGCAGGTATAGGCGGACAGGCCGAGTTCCGGAAAGGCGACCAGCACGGCGCCGCGGTCCGCCGCCGCGCGCGCCAGCTTCAGCGTTTCCTGGACATTGAACGCCGGATCGGCCACGCGGCAGCGCGGACTGGCGACTGCCACGCGCGCGAAATCGTGCGAATACAGGTTAAAGAATCGCGTATCCATTTGTTCAGCTTTTCATTATTCGGAAGTCATCTTGAATTATCGCACGCATATCGCTTCCTCCCTGTCCGAGATCGGGCAAGCGGCCTGGGACGGGCTGGTCGCCCTGCAGGACCAGCCCAACCCTTTCCTGTCCTACGCCTTCCTGCACGCCCTGCACGAGTCCGGCAGCGCCACGCCGGAAACGGGCTGGCAGCCGCAATTCATCGCGCTCTACGACGGCGATGCGCTGGCCGCTGCCCTGCCCCTCTACGTAAAAGGCCACTCCTACGGCGAATACGTGTTCGACTGGGCCTGGGCCGACGCCTACCAGCGCCACGGTCTCGATTATTATCCGAAGCTGTTGTCGGCCATTCCGTTCACGCCGGTGACCGGTCCGCGCCTGCTGGCCCGCGACGAGGCCGCGCGCGCGGCCCTCATCGACGTCCTGCAGGCCACCCAGCAGGCGTCCGACGTGTCCTCGACCCACATCCTGTTCCCGCCCGACGCGCAGGCGAAGCAGTTGGGCGATGCCGGCTACCTGCTGCGCAGCGGGGTGCAGTTCCACTGGATGAACCAGGGCTACAAGGACTTCGAGGAGTTCCTGGCCACGCTGGAGCCGAAGAAGCGCAAGAACATCCGCGCCGAGCGGCGAAAGGTGCGGGAGGCCGGCGTGACGCTGCGCCGCGTGCGCGGGCGCGATGCCCTTGATGACGACTGGCGCTTCTTCACCCGCTGCTACCGCCACACCTACGCCGAGCATTTTTCGAAGCCCTACCTGAACCTCGACTTCTTCCGCCGCATCGGGCGCGAGATGCCGCAGAACCTGCTGCTCGTGATCGCCGAGCGCGACGGCGCGCCGATCGCCGCCTCCCTGGTCGTGCACGACGCCACCACGCTATACGGCCGCTACTGGGGCGCACTGGAGCACGTGCCCTGCCTGCACTTCGAGACCGCCTACTACCAGCCCCTCGAATTCTGCATCGAGCAGGGCATCCAGGTGTTCGAAGGCGGCGCCCAGGGCGAGCACAAGATGGCGCGCGGCTTCCTGCCGACCCGCACCTGGTCGGCGCACTGGCTGGCGCATCCTTCGTTCGCGGACGCGGTGGAGCGCTTCCTGGAACGCGAGACGGGCGGAATCGACGACTATATCGACGAGTTGAACGACCGAAACCCGTTCAAACCAAATACATTTGCACAAACATAATGGATCGCGGTCCCCCGCCGCTTGGTGCTAAGCTTTCCTCCTCCAGGCAAACGCGAGGAAAGCCATGCCCGACAAAACGGGGGAAGTGGTCGTCATCACCGGCGCGAGCGCGGGCATCGGGCGCGCGGCGGTCCGTGAATTCGCCCGCCACCACGCCAGGATCGCCCTGATCGCACGCGAGCCCGAACGGCTGGAAGCGGCGCGGGCCGAGGCGGAACGGCTGGGTTCCCCGCAGGCCATCGCCATCGCCGCCGACACCGCCGACCATGCCCAGCTCGAAGCCGCCGCCGAGCGCGCCGAACGGGAACTCGGCCCGATCGGCATCTGGATCAACAATGCGATGGCGACGATGTTCGCGCCCTTCGTCGACATCGCCCCCGAAGACTTCCGCCGCGTCACCGACGTGACCTATCACGGCTTCGTCTGGGGCACGATGGCCGCGCTCAAGCGCATGCGCCCGCGCGACCGCGGCACCATCCTGCAGGTCGGTTCCGCCCTCGCCTACCGCTCGATCCCCCTGCAGTCGCCCTACTGCGGCGCCAAGCACGCCATCAAGGGCTTCACGCAATCCCTGCGTACCGAGCTCGAACACGAGCACAGCAGGGTGAAGCTGGTGATCGTCGACATGCCGGGGGTGAACACGCCCCAGTTCGAATGGTGCAAGACCACCCTGGCGCGCCACCCGAAGCCGACCGGCACCACCTACCAGCCCGAAGTCGCCGGCCGCGCCATCTACTGGGCCGCGCATGCGAACCGCGCCGAGATCTGCGTCGGCTATCCGACCCTGGGCGCGGTGCTGGCCGAAAAATTCGTGCCGCGCCTGCTCGACCGCTACCTGGCGCGCACCGGCATCGCCGGGCAGCAGACCGATGAACCGATTCCGGCCGACCGGCCGAACAACCTGTGGACGCCGGTACCGGGACCGTTCGCGGCCCACGGCAGCTTCGACCGCGGCGCCTGGAAGCGCAGTCCGGAATTCTGGGCCGCGAAGCACCGCGGCCTGTTGTGGGCCGGGGCCGCGCTGGGTGTGGGCTTGTACGGATTGAAGCGCCGGAACCTGAACAGGAGAAGAGGATGAGCAAGACCGTCGGTGATTTCTTCGTCGAACGCCTGTACGACTGGGGCGTACGCACCATTTTCGGCTACCCTGGCGACGGCATCAACGGGGTGCTGGGCGCCCTCCAGCGGTCCAGGCGGAAGATCGAATTCATACAAGTGCGGCACGAGGAGATGGCGGCCTTCATGGCGTCCGCGCACGCCAAGTTCACCGGCGAGCCGGGGGTCTGCCTGTCGACCGGCGGACCGGGCGCGGCCCACATGGTCACCGGCCTGTACGACGCCAAGCTGGATCACATGCCGGTGCTGGCGATCTGCGGCCAGGCCCCGCGCACCGCGCGCGGCGCGCATTACACCCAGGAAGTCAACCTGGACCGCCTGTTCCAGGACGTGGCCGACTACGTCTACGAGGCCGAGGTGCCGTCCCAGGTGCGGCACCTGGTCGACCGCGCCATGCGCACCGTGCTGGGCCGCAATGGCGTCGGCGTGCTGATCCTTCCGGGCGACCTGCAGGAACTGCCCTACGAAGACCCGCCACGCAAGCACGGCTCGGTCCAGTCGGGCATTGGTTATGCCAAACCGCGCGTGGTGCCGCACGAGGTGGACCTGCGGCGCGCGGCCGAGGTCCTGAACGCCGGCAAGAAGGTGGCGATCCTGGCCGGCGCCGGCGCCCTGCGCGCCACCGACGAAGTCATCGCCGTGGCCGACCGCCTGCAGGCCGGCGCCGCCAAGGCCTTGCTGGGCAAAGCCGCCCTGCCCGACGACCTGCCCTGGGTCACCGGCTCGATCGGCATCCTCGGCACCAAGGCCAGCTGGGAGATGATGACGCATTGCGACACCCTGCTGATGATCGGCTCCGGCTTCCCCTACGCCGAGTTCCTGCCCGAGGAAGGCAAGGCGCGCGCGGTGCAGATCGACATCGACCCGACCATGCTCGGCATCCGCTACCCGGCCGAGGTCAACCTGCACGGCGACAGCGCGGAAACGCTGCGCCTGCTGCTACCCCTGCTGGAACAGAAGGACGGGGCCTGGCGCCGCCAGGTGGAAGGCGAGGTGCGCGACTCGTGGAAGGTGCTGGAGAACCGCGCGCTGCAGCCGGCCCACCCGCTGAATCCGCAGCGCGTGGCCTGGGAACTGTCGCCGCAGCTGCCCGCCGACGCCATCGTCACCAGCGACTCGGGTTCCTGCGCCAACTGGTATGCGCGCGACCTGCGCGTGCGGCGCGGCCAGATGTATTCGCTGTCCGGCGGCCTGGCCTCGATGGGCGCCGCCGTGCCCTACGCGATCGCCGCCAAGTTCGCCCATCCGGGCCGGCCCGTGGTCGCGATGGTGGGCGACGGCGCCATGCAGATGAATAACATGGCGGAGCTGATCACGGTGTCGAAATACTGGCGCCTGTGGAAGGATCCGCGCTGGATCGTCTGCGTCTTCAACAACGGCGACCTGAACCAGGTGACCTGGGAACAGCGCGTGATGGAAGGCGATCCGAAGTTCGACGCCACCCAGCAGATCCCGGACGTGCCCTACCACAAGTTCGCCGAGCTGATCGGCCTGCGGGGCATCTACTGCGACAACCCGGAAGAAGTCGCGACCGCCTGGCGCGAGGCGCTGGCCGCCGACCGCCCCGTGGTACTGGAATTCAGGACCGACCCCGAGGTGCCGCCGCTGCCCTCGCACATCACCCTGGAGCAGGCCAGGTCCTTCATGGAGACCATCGTGAAAGGCGACCCGAAGGAAGGCTCGATGCTGGTCGGGGTCGCGCGCCAGGTGCTGAGCGGCATCCTGCCGAAGGACAAATCGTGACCCATGCGGTGCCGGCGGCGCCAGGTCCGGCGGCACGCGCGCTCGGCGCCGCCGCGCTCGGGCTCGCCTGTGCGACCGCGCTGGCGGCGCTGCTGTCCGCGCGCCGGCAGCCGCCCATGCGGCCGCCACCGATGCCGCGCCCGCGCGATCCGGAGGCGCGCGCCGCCGGCCAGCTCTACCTGTCCGCCGCCATGCTGGCCGCCTCGGTCCTGAGCGACAGCGCGCTCGAACATTACCGCGGCGGCTTCGAGAATCCGGGCATGTTCGCGCCGCTGGCCAGCAGCACGCTGGCGCTGGCAGCCGCGGCCCGGGCCGCGCGCCGGCCGGCCCGCCCGACATCGCCGCTTCCCTTCGGCGCGGCCTGCGCGATCGGCGCGGCGGGACTGGGCTTTCATGCCTATAACGTGCTACGCCGGCCCGGCGGCCTGTGCTGGGCCAACCTGTTCTATGCCGCGCCGCTGGGGGCGCCGGCAGCGCTGTCGCTGGCCGGCCTGTTCGGGCTGGCCGCACGCAAGGTCGGACGCGGCGCACCGACGCTGGCGCGCCTGCCGCGCGGGCGCGCCCTGGGCCTGCTGGCGGCCGCCGGCCTGGCCGGCACCAGCCTCGAAGCGGCCCTGCTGCACTTTCGCGGCGCCTACCACAACCCGGCGATGTGGCTGCCGGTCGGCCTGCCGCCGGTCGGCGCGGCGCTGCTGGCCGCCAGTGCAGTGCGAGCGCCCGCTGCGCCATCGCGCCTGGCGCGCGCCTGGCTGGCCGCCACCGCCTGGCTCGGGGCGGCCGGCGTCGCCCTGCACGCGCGCGGCATCGCCCGCCAGATGGGCGGCTGGCGCAACTGGAGCCAGAACCTGCTGAGCGGGCCGCCGCTGCCCGCGCCTCCCAGCTTTTCCGCGCTGGCGCTGGCCGGGCGCGCCGCGCTGGCGCTGCATGCGCGCGACGGCATGCCGAGGGAGGCGGTGTGAAGACGCGCTACCCCGGCTACGACGTGCTGGCCAAATGGGACAGCCCGTCCTTCGACGACACCACGCGGCAAGTGCTGGCGCGGCGCCTGCAGGAGGTCCCGCCGCGCCGCTTCCTCGACCCCGCCGAGTGGGACTTGCTGGAAGCCGTCAACCGGCGCCTGCTGCCCCAGCCCGAGCGCGCCGAGCCGATCCCGATCACGCCCTGGATCGACGCCATGTTGCACGACAATGTGGGCGAAGGCTTCCGCCATCCCGACATGCCGCCCCTGCGCGAGGCCTGGCGCACCGGCCTGGCCGCCCTCGCCGACGAAGCCCGCCTGCGCCACGGCCAATCCTTCGCCGCGCTCGATGCGCAAGCCCAGGACGCGCTGCTGCAGGCGCTGGCCGGCAACGACGTCCGCTCGCCGCAATGGCAGGTCCTGCATGCGGAGCGCTTCTTCACGCAGATGTTGCTGAAGACCGCGGCCGGCATCTATTACGCGCATCCATGGGCCTGGAACGAGATCGGCTTCGGCGGCCCCGCCAGCCCGCGCGGCTATGTGCGCCTCGGCGCCGGCCGACGCGACCCCTGGGAGGCGCGCGAGGCGGACCACGCACGCGAGGCAGGCTGATGGAACGCCGGCCACGCACCGGAGACGGCCGGGCGCCGGACGTGTTCCAACGCGGCGGCTGGATGCCGATGCGCGAATACCCGGACGATGAAGCGGTGGACTTCGCGATCGTCGGCGCCGGCGCCGGCGGCGCCACGCTGGCGTGCAAGCTGGCCGAAGCCGGCTTTTCCGTGGTCGTGCTGGAAGCCGGTCCGTTCTGGCGCCCGCTCGAGGACTTCGCCTCCGACGAGGAAGCCCAGCAGCAGCTGTACTGGCTGGAAGAGCGTCTCACCACCGGCGCCGACCCGATCGCCCTGGGCGGCAACAACTCCGGCTGGGGCGTGGGCGGCTCGACGGTCCACTTCAGCATGATCTCGCTGCGCTTCCGCCCCGAATGGTTCCGCGCCCGCAGCCTGCTCGGCTATGGACTCGACTGGCCGATCACTTATGCGGACCTGGCGCCCTACTACGAGGAAGCCGAGCGCGCGCTGGCGATCGCCGGGCCACTGCGCTATCCCTGGGGACCGCCGCACCGCCGCTACCCCTACCGCGAGCACGAGATGAACGCGGCCGGGCTGGTGCTGGCGCGCGGCGCCGAACGCATGGGGGTGGCCTGGTCGGCGGTGCCCCTGGCCACCGTCTCCGCGCCGCGCGGGGCATCGCCGCCCTGCGTCTACCGCGGCTTCTGCAATTTCGGCTGCTCGACGAATGCCAAGCAGAGCGCGCTGGTGGTGTGGATCCCGCGCGCGCTGCGCGCCGGCGCCGAGGTGCGCGACCTGGCGATGGCCGGCCGCATCGAGCTGGATGCGAACGGCCTGGCGGGCGGCGTGCACTACCGCCGCAGCGGACAATGGCGCTTCCAGCGCGCCCGCAACGTGGTGGTGGCCGGCTATGCGATCGAGACCCCGCGGCTGCTGTTGAATTCGGCATGCGCGCGCTTCCCGCAGGGCCTGGCGAACGGCTCCGGCCTGGTCGGCACCCACCTGACCACCCATGCGGGACCGGGCGTGTGGGCGCGCTTCGACGAGGAGATCCGCTGGAACAAGGGTCCGCCCAACATGGCCGTCTGCGAGCACTGGAACTACATGGACGAAGGCAAGGACTTCAGCGGCGGCTATGCCTTCATGAGCCAGGGGCCGCTGCCGCGCGCCTGGGCCCAGCTGGTGTGCACATCGCGCAAGCTGTGGGGCATGGCGCTGCGCGAAGCGATGCTCGACTATAACCACATGAGCGGCCTGGTGGCGGTGGCCGAGACCGAGCCGCGCATCGAAAACCGCGTCACCCTGGCCGAGGAATGCGACCGCCACGGCCTGCCGGTGGCCAGGGTCGAATTCGGGTATTCCGACAACGACCGCCGCATGCAGAAGCACGCGCTGGCATTCATGGGCCGGATGCTGGAAGCGGCCGGCGGCAAGGACTTGTGGACCAGCGACGACACCAGCCACCTCCTCGGCACCTGCCGCATGGGCTCCAGTCCGGACAGCAGCGTGGTCGACCAGGACGGCCGCAGCTGGGACGTGCGCAACCTGTGGATCTGCGACGGTTCGCTGTTCCCGACCTGCGGCGGGGTCAATCCCTCCCTCACGATCCAGGCGCTGGCCTGCCGCATCGGCGACCGCATCCGGATGCTCGCGGCGCGCGGAGAACTTTGACAGGACCAAGCCATGAGCAAGATCGCCAGCATCTTCGACCTCGAAACCCTGGCGCGCGAGCGCTTGCCCCCGGTGCTGTTCGACTACATCCACGGCGGCAGCGAGCAGCAGCTGACCCTGCAGCGCAACCTGGATGACATGCGCGCGCTGGCGCTGCGCCAGCACAGCCTGCGCAACGTGGCCCGGCGCGACACCGCCACCACCATGGCCGGCGATCCGGCGCGCATCCCGCTGGCGGTCGGCCCGACCGGGCTGGCCGGGCTGATGTGGCCGAACGGCGAATGCGAGGCGGCGCGCGCGGCGGAGGATTTCGGCGTGCCCTACTGCCTCTCGACCTGCTCGATCAATTCGATCGAGGACGTGGCCGAGGCGACCGGCAAGCCGTTCTGGTTCCAGCTCTACCTCATGAAGGACAAGAAGGTCAACGAAAGCCTGATCCGCCGTGCAAGCCATGCCGGCTGTTCGGCCCTGGTGCTGACCATCGACCTGCACGTGCAGGGCAAGCGCTGGGCCGACGAGAAGGAGGGGCTCGGGGTGCCGCCCCGGCTCACGCCGAAGAACGTGCTCGAGATGCTGACCCACCCGCGCTGGCTGGCCGGCATGGCCGGAAGCAAGCGCCACAATTTCGGCAACCTGGAGCACGAGATCGAGGCCGGGCACTCGGTCGGTTCGCTGTCGAAGTGGATCGAGGAGCAGTTCGACCCGACCTTCGACCTCGAAACCGTGCGCTGGGTGCGCCGGCAGTGGCCGCGCAAGCTGATCCTGAAGGGCGTGATGCATCCCGACGATGCCAGGGCCGCGCTCGACGCCGGCGCCGATGCGATCGTCGTCTCCAACCACGGCGGGCGCCAGCTGGACGGCGCGCCCTCTTCGATCTCGGTGCTGCCGCAGATCGCCGAAAGCGTGGGCGGCCGCATCGAGGTGCTGTTCGACGGCGGCATCCGCACCGGCGGCGACATCGTGAAGGCGCTCGGCCTCGGCGCCCATGCCTGCCTGAGCGGGCGCGCCTGCCTGTATGGCCTGGCCGCGAAAGGCCGCGACGGCGTCCACTGCGCGCTGGAGCTGTTCGAACAGGAGCTGCACGACTGCATGATGCTGGCCGGCCTGTCCAGCGTGTCCGAGGTGCCGCCCGGCGTCGTCACCGCCCAGCCACCCCTCGGAGGCCGGCGATGAGCACGCAGCTGTCCACATTCCTGTTCGCCAGCGGGATCGAGAACAGCAACCCGACCATCGGCCATGGCCGCATCCGGCGCGACCAGATGGACGAATGCGGCCACTACCGGCATTGGCGCACCGACTTCGCGCTGGCCGCCCAACTCGGCATCCGCACGCTGCGCTACGGCATACCGCTGCACCGCAGCTGGCTGGGGCCGCAGCGCTACGACTGGGAGTTCGCCGACCAGGCCTTCGCCGAACTGCAGAAGCTGGGCATTGCACCGATCGCGGACCTCTGCCATTTCGGCGTGCCGGACTGGATCGGCAATTTCCAGAACCCGGATTTTCCGGCGCTGTTCGGGCGCTACGCCGGCGATTTCGCGCGGCGCTATCCGTGGATCCGGATGTTCACCCCGGTCAACGAAATGTATGTCTGCGCCCGCTTCTCCGCACTGTACGGCTTCTGGAACGAGCAGTTGAGCGACGAGCGCGCCTACGTCACCGCCATCAAGCACCTGGTCAAGGCCAACCAGCTGGCCATGCATGCGATCCGCGCCGCCTGTCCGGACGCGCTGTTCATCCAGAGCGAGTCGAGCGAATACTTCCATGCCAGCGCGCCGGATGCGGAGCCGCTCGCGGAGACGCGCAACCTGCGGCGCTTCCTCTCGCTCGACCTGAATTATGGTCGGGTGCTGGAACCGGCCTTGCGCAGCTTCGTGCTGGACAACGGCATGACCCCGGACGACCTGCACTTCTTCGAAAGCCACGCGCTGCGCCAGCACTGCATCCTCGGCACCGACTACTACCGCTCGAACGAGCACCACGTCGAGGCCGACGGCAGCATGCGCCCGGTCGACGAACTGCTGGGCTTCGCGGTGCTCGCCAGGGAATACGTGGAGCGCTACCGCCTGCCGCTGATGCACACCGAGACCAACCGCGACCAGGGTCCGGAAGGCAACGAAGCCTGTGCCTGGCTGGAGCGGCAATGGGCGCTGGTGCGCGGATTGAAACGCGCCGGCGTCGTGGTGACCGGCTTCACCTGGTATTCGGTCACCGACCAGGTCGACTGGAACATCGAACTGCGCGAGCAGCGCAACGTGGTCAATCCGCGCGGGCTGTTCGACCTGGACCGGAACATCCGCCCGGTCGGACGCGCCTTCGGCAAGCTGATCGCGGACTGGAGCCCCCGGCTCTGCGCCTGACGCTTCAGGAAGCGCCCAGGCGCGGCGCCACCGTCGACGGCTGCTGCCACGGCGCCTTCACCTCGCTGCGGGTCGCGTAGTCGGCGCCGGACAGGGCGAACAGCAGGGCCAGGGTCGCCAGGCCGGCCAGCGCCGTCAGCCGCAACAGCGGATGGCCCGCGCGCAGGCGCATGAAGACCAGCGCCACCAGCAGCGCCTTCACGGTCGCCACCGCCAGGCCGATCGCGGTATTGATCCAGCCCAGCGGAATCCAGGCGCTGCCTGCGCTGAGCGCCAGCAGGGCCAGCAGCGCCAGCCAGGTGAGGACCAGGGGACGCGTGCTGCGCTCCATGCTAGCCCCCCGCCCTGCCGACCAGGTACAGCAGCGGATACAGGAAGATCCAGACCAGGTCGACGAAGTGCCAGTACAGTCCTGCCAATTCGACCGCCGCGCCGGACGGCCCCGCCGGTTCCGGGCGGCGCAGCCCGGCCGCCATCGCCAGGCAGGCCAGGATGCCGGCCGTCAGGTGCAGCGCGTGCAGCCCGGTGAGCGCGAAATACAGCAGGAAGAACAGCTCCATCCCGGGCGGCGCCTGCGCACGAAAACCCGAGCCGGGGAACAGGTGTTCCTGGAATTCGGCATGGTATTCGAAGCCCTTCACCACCAGGAACACGATGCCCAGCGCCGCCACGCCGAGCAGCAGCCGCGCCGCGCGGGAGCGCTTGTCGGCCTCGGCCGCCTGGGCCGCCAGCGCCATCAGGAAGCTGCTGGTCAGGAGCACGGCCGTGTTGGCGGTGCCGAGCAGGAAGTCGGTGTGGCGGCTGGCGGCGGCGCAGGCGGCCGGATAGTGGGTGCGCAGGTAGACGTAGCCGAACAGCAGCGGGCCGAAGAACAGCAGCTCGCTGGCGATGAACACCCACATGCCGAAGGTGCCGGCGAAGGCCTGCTGTTCGCGGCTGCTGAACTGCTCGGCGACCCTGGTGCTCATGGGGCTCATTGGGTGGTGTAGGCGTAAGGGCCGCGCGCCACCACGGGCGGCTGGGCGAAGTTGTGGCTAGGGGGCGGCGAGGCCGTCTGCCATTCGAGCCCGGTGGCCTGCCACGGATTCGACGGCGCCGCGCGGCCGTAGCGCAACGACCAGGCCAGGTAGCCCAGCGGCAGCAGGTAGCCGACCGCCAGCGTCACGGCGCCGGCCGAGGACAGCACGTGCAGCAGCTGGAACTCTTCCGGATAGCTGTGGTAGCGGCGCGGCATGCCGGCATAGCCCAGCAGGTACTGCGGGAAGAAGGTCAGGTTGAAGCCGGCGAAGATGATCACGGCCGCCAGCCTGCCCCAGGCTTCCGAGTACATGCGCCCGGTGACCTTGGGCCACCAGAAGTGGATGCCGCCGAGGTAGGCCATCACCGAGCCGCCGACCATGATGTAGTGGAAGTGGGCGACCACGAAATAGGTATCCGACAGGTGCACGTCGAGCGCCAGCGCGGCCAGGAACAGGCCGGTCAGGCCGCCGACCGTGAACAGGCCGACGAAGCCGAGCGCGTACAGCATCGGCGCGCCGAAGCGGATGCGGCCCTTGTACAGGGTGGCGGTCCAGTTGAATACCTTGATCGCGGACGGCACCGCGACCATGAAGGACAGCAGCGAGAACACCATGCCGGCGTACACCGACTGGCCGCTGACGAACATGTGGTGCCCCCAGACCAGGAAGCCGATCACGGCGATGGCCAGGATCGCATAGGCCATGAAGCGGTAGCCGAACACGGGACGGCGCGCGAAGCAGGGAATGATCTCGCTGGCCACGCCCATCGCCGGCAGCACCATGATGTAGACCGCCGGGTGGGAATAGAACCAGAACAGGTGCTGGAACAGCAGCGGGTCGCCGCCCAGCGCGGGGTCGAAGATCCCGACCTGGAACAGGCGCTCGATCGCCACCAGCACCAGCGTCATGGCCAGTACTGGCGTGGCCAGCACCAGGATCAGCGAGGTCGCGTAGTTGGCCCACACGAACAGCGGCAGGCGGAACCAGCCCATGCCCGGCGCGCGCATGGTGTGCACCGTCACGATGAAGTTCAGGCCCGTCAGGATCGAGGAAAAGCCGACCACCAGCACGCCGGCCAGCGCCAGCACCACGTGCGAGTTCGAGAACATGGTCGAGAACGGCGTGTAGAAGGTCCAGCCGGTGTCGACCCCGCCGGCCAGCAGCGCCCACAGGACGATCGCGCCGCCCGCCAGGTACAGGTACCAGCTGGCCAGGTTCAGGCGCGGGAAGGCCAGGTCGCGCGCGCCGATCATCAGCGGCATCAGGAAGTTGCCCAGCACCGAAGGAATCGACGGGATCAGGAACAGCCACACCATGATCACGCCGTGCGCGGTGAACAGCTTGTTGTAGGTGTCGGCGCTGACCAGGTCGCCCTGCGGCGTGGCCAGTTCCAGCCGGATGATCGCGGCCGCGATCCCGCCGAGGAAGAAGAACAGCGTGATCGACACCGCGTACAGCAGGGCGATGCGCTTGTGGTCGCGCGTGGTCAGCCAGGACCGCAGCGTATGGCCCTCGCTCAGGTAGCTGGCGCCGGCCAGTGTGCCTTTTTCTTCGAGCTCAAGGTCGCTCTGTGCGCTGGTCATGTCCGCTCTCCCTGATGTATTCGATGATCGCCAGCAGGTCTTCCTCGCCGATCTGGCCGGCGAAGGAAGGCATGATGGGTTCGTAGCCCGCCACCACGTCCTTGCGCGGCACCAGGATGGAATCGCGCACATAGGCTTCGTCGGCGGTCAGTTCGCGGCCGTCCTGCAGGTGCACGCGCCGTCCCAGCAGATGGGTGAGGTCGGGCGCGTGCACGCTGGAGCCGGCGGCGTGGCAGCCGCTGCAGCCATAGCTGCGGAACAGCGCGAAGCCGCGCTCCGCCATGCCGGGCTGGCGCGGCCCCTCGGCCAGCCAGCGCGCGTAGTCGCTGGGCGGCATGACCACGATCTTCCCCGTCATCATCGCGTGCTCGGTGCCGCAGAACTCGGCGCAGAACAACCGGTATTCGCCGGCGCGGCTCGGGGTGAAGCCGATCGCCGTGTAGCGGCCCGGCACCGCATCCTGCTTGATGCGGAAGGCCGGCACGAAGAAACTGTGGATCACGTCCTGCGCGGTCAGCACCACCCGCACCGGGCGCCCCAGCGGCAGGTGCAGTTCGCCGACCTCGCGCCGGCCGTTGCGGTGCTCGGCCTTCCACATCCACTGCTTGGCCACCACGAACACCGGGGTGGCGGCCGGGTCGGGCCGGTACAGGGCGGCATAGTCGACCGCGCCCCAGGCGTACAGGCCGAGGAACAGCAGCAGCGGGATCACGGTCCAGGCGATCTCGACGCCGAGGTCTTTCGCCGGCGGATGGCCGCGCGCGGCTTTCGAGGACGCACGGTAGCGCACGCAAAACACGATCATCAGCGCCAGCACGCCCAGCGCCACTGCGCCGGTCAGCAGCAGCAGGCACAGCGCCAGGCTGTCCAGGCGGGTGGCGGATTGGGCGCCGTCGGCCGGCAGCAGGTAGAAGGGCGCGCTCATGCCCGCCCCCGTGCGAAGCGCCATGCCGCGCCGCCCAGGCCCAGCAGCGCCAGCAGCACGCCGGCGCGCACCGCCGCCATCGCCGCGCCGCTATGCCGGCCCACGGCCGGGTCGTAGTGCGTGCACAGCAGCAGGAGGCGTTCGCCCAGCGATGCTTCCCTGCCCTCGGCGCGGCCCGCGCGCGCGGCGGCGACGGCCGTGCGCAGCGCCGCCGGCTCGAAGCGCACGCCGGGGAAGTAGCGCACGATCCGCCCATCGGCGCCGGCCACCACGAAGCCGGCGGCGTGGGCGTATTCGCCGGTGGCCGGGTCGCGCGGCGCGCGGTAGCCCAGCGCCGCCTCGATCCGCGCCAGCGCCGCGGGGTCGCCCGTCAACATGCGCAGGTCGGCCTCGCCGCCCGGCAGCAGCGCGGCATAGGCATGCCGCCTGCTTGACGCCGCCGCGGCGCCGTCGCCTGGATCGATCGAGAAGCCGACCAGGCGGTAGCTGCCGGCCTCCATGCCGCTCAGCGCGAGCGCCTGCACCACGCCTTCGAACAGGGTGCTGCACAGGTTCGGGCAGCGGTAGTAGCCGGGCACCAGCACCACCGGCGCGCTGCCGAACAGGGCGCCCAGCGGCAGCGCAGCGCCGGTCTCGTCGCGCAGCATGGCGTCGAGCGGCAGGCGCGCGCCGATGGCAGGCGCAAAGCTGGCCGCCGGCTGCGGCGGCAGGCGCAGGGCCTGCGCCCCGGCCGGAGCCCAGCCCGAGCACAGCGCCAGGCACAGGACGAACGATGCGCGGCTCATCGCTTGCGCTCCTGTTGCGCGCGCGCCGCCGCCAGCCGCATCGCCTCCTCCAGCGGAATGTGGGCGATGCCGGCGCCGCGGTCGACCCAGCCGGTGCTCCCGAGGCGGCCTTCCTTTTCGGCGAAATAGGCGGCGCGCTCGTCCTGCGGCGCCGGCTGCAGGCGCGGCGCCGGGATCGCCGCCGGCGGCTGCGCCGTGTTCACGGCCGGCCCCAGGCGCTGCAGCAGCCACCACGAGCCGGCCACGGCGAACACGATCCCGCCCGCGATCGCCAGCGCCCCGCGCCGGATCGCGCGCACGTGGATGCCGTCTTCGTCGCGTTCAGACATGGACTTCCCTCCCCTTCGCGCGTGCGCCGCGCAAGGCCGGCCAGGCCAGCATGGCGGCGGCCAGCACCGGCAACGCCGCCGGCCACGCCCAGACGGCTTGCATGCCGCGCACCGACGGCAGCACCAGCCACCAGCAATCGAGCAGGTGCGCCGCCAGCAGGACCGCCGCCAGCACGCCCATCAAGCGCGGCGCGCGCTTGGCATGGCGCGACAGCAGGATGACGATCGGCCCGGCGCCGTGCAGGGCCAGAAGGCTCCAGGCCACGGCATGCCAGCCCGGCGTGTCGCGCCGCAGGTACCAGGCGATCTCGCGCGGCAGGTCGGCGGCCCAGATGATCAGGAACTGCACATAGGCCAGGTAGGCCCAGGTCATCACGTACATCATCAGGAGGTTGCCGAGGTCCGGCAGGCGCGGGCGCGCGGCGTCGCGGTCGATCAGCAGCACCGCCAGCGCCAGCCCGGTCAGCATCTGGCCGGTGCCGGCCAGCCAGCCGAACACGCTCGAATACCATTCCGGCTGCAGCGACATGATCCAGTCGACCGCCGCCAGCCCGCTCGAGAATCCATACACCAGCAGGCAGGCCGCGGCGCGCGCCGGCGAACGGTGGCGCGCGCGCAGTTCGATCCAGGACAGCAGGCTCCACAGGACCAGGTAGGCCACGCTGCGCACGGCGAAGGCGCCGGGCGCCAGCCACCAGCGGCGGAAGGCGGTGTCCGGTTCCAGCGCCGGCGTGCCGGCCCACGGGTACAGCAGCTGCATGCCGGCCAGCACCGGCAGGAACAGCAGGCAGGCCAGCGGCAGCCAGCGCGCCGCGCGCAGCAGCGGCGTGCGGATCGTCTCGCCCCAGCCGCCGCCGGTGAGCTGGTGCAGCCAGACGTTGGCCAGGCCGCCCAGCAGCGCCCCGGTGACGAACCACCACAGCGCCAGGTAGCCCGCCAGCAGCGCGCGCGCATCGGTGCGCCAGCCGAGCCAGCACAGCGCCGCCATCACGCAGGCGCCGATCAGGATCGCGGTGCGTCTCATGGCGCCGCTCCCGGTTGCGCGTCCAGGCGTGCCCTGAGTTCGGGCGGCAGGCTGGCGGCCGGCGCGTTCTGGCTCAGCTGCAGGGCGCGGATGAAGGCCACGATGGCCCAGCGGTCGGCCGGCTCGACCCGGTCGGCGTAGGGCAGCATCACGCCGTAGCCCTGCGTGATCACGTCGTAGATGTGGCGGTCCGGCGCTTCGCGCAGGCGCGGCTGGTGGAAGCTCGGCGGCGCCGGGAAGCCGCGCCGAACCACCAGCCCGTCGCCGTCGCCCAGCGGGCTGTGACAGGGCAGGCAGTAGATCATGTAGCGGTCGCGGCCCCGCTCCAGCAGGCGCATGTCGACCGGATAAGGGTTGGCCTGCGCGCTCTCGGCCGCGATGTCCGCCTGCACCGCCGCCCCGCCCGCGCGGCCGCCCGAGCTGTCGGCGAAGGCGCCGCGCGCGCGCGGCTGGGTGCCGGGCGGCGGCATGCGCGCGCTGGCGCCGTCCGCGAACAGCACGCCGGCGCCGAAGGTCTTGTAGCGCGGCTGGTCGTACATGTCCTGCCTGGCGCGCTCGCAGCCGCCCAGCAGGCCACCGAGCAGGCCGGACAGCATCACGACGACGACGGTCTTCATGCGGGCACCTCGCGCAGCAGCATGGGCTGCATGTCTTCCAGCAGCGCGCGCGCCGGCCCCGGCGCGAACACCGGGTCATGCGCGGGCAGGCACAGGAAGAAGCGGTTGCGGCTGGCCAGTTCGAATTCCTCGACCTCGAACAGCGGGTGGTGCAGGCGCGGCAAGCCGTTCTGGACCAGCATCGCCAGCACCGCCGCCAGCGCCGCGCCCAGGATAGTGATCTCGAAGGTGGCCGGGATGAAGGCCGGCCAGCTGTGCAGCGGGCGGCCGCCCACGTTGATGGGATAGTCGAGCACCGCCGCATACCACTGCAGGAAATAGGTTCCGCCACCGCCCAGCAGGCCGCCGACCAGGGCCGCCGGCGCGACCCGGTCGGGGCCGGCGCCGAGCACCTCGTCCAGGCCTTCGATGGAGAACGGGCTATAGGCTTCGGCGCGGGTGTAGCCGTGTTCGCGCGCCCGCTTCGCCGCGGCGCACAGCGCGTCCGCGGTGGGGAACTCGGCCAGCAGGCCGTACACGCCGGCGCGCATGGCTTCCCTCATTGCTTTCCCCTCGCGCTGTCGCGCACCAGCTCGCGCATCTCGGCCATCGAGATCAGCGGCAGGAAGCGCACGAACAGCAGGAACAGCCAGACGAACAGCGCGATCGAGCCGAACAGCGTGATCCAGTCCCACAGGGTCGGATAGAACATGCCCCAGCTTGATGGCAGGTAGTCGCGGTGCAGCGAGGACACCACGATCAGGAAGCGCTCCATCCACATGCCCGCGTTGATGGCCAGGCTGAGGACGAACAGCGCCGGCACGCTATGGCGCAGGCGGCGCCACCACAGCAGTTGCGGCAGCAGGATGTTACAGGCCAGCATGCTCCAGTACACGGGTGCGTAAGGCCCGGTCCAGCGGTTGAGCGTCATGTAGATCTCGTATTTGTCGCCGCTGTAGAAGGCGGTGAAGATCTCTGCCAGGTACCCGTAGCCGACCATCCAGCTGGTCGCCAGCAGCACCTTGGCCGCATTCGCAAGGTGGCGCCCGGTGATGAAATCCTGCAGCCCGAAGGCGGCGCGCAGCGGGATCGCCAGGGTCAGCACCATGGCGAAGCCCGAGAACAGCGCCCCGGCCACGAAGTACGGCGGGAAGATCGTCGAGTGGTAGCCGGGCGTGTTCCCGACCGCGAAGTCGAGCGAGACGATGGTGTGCACCGACACCACCAGCGGCGTGGCCAGCCCGGCCAGCAGCAAATAGGCGCGTTCGAAGCGCGCCCAGTGCCGGGCCTCGCCGCGCCAGCCCAGCGCCAGCAGGCCGTACGCGACCTGGGCGCCGCGCTGCCCGCGCACGCCGGCGCGGTCGCGCAGGGTGGCCAGGTCGGGAATCAGGCCCACGTACCAGAACAGCAGCGACACCGACAGGTAGGTGGCGATGGCGAAGAAGTCCCAAACCAGCGGGCTGCGCCACTGCGGCCAGACATTCATGACGTTCGGATACGGCACCAGCCAGTAGAAGAACCAGGGACGGCCCAGGTGCAGGATCGGGAAGATGCCGGCGATGCCGGCGGCGAACAGGGTCATCGCTTCGGCGAAGCGGTTGATCGAGGTGCGCCAGCGCTGGCGCAGCAGGAGCAGGACCGCCGAGATGAAGGTGCCGGCATGGCCGATCCCGATCCACCACACGAAGTTCCCGATCGCGAAGCCCCAGGCCACGGGGATGTCGACGCCCCAGATGCCGATGCCCTTCACCAGCAGCCAACTGACCGCTACCAGCAGCGCCAGTACGCCGCCGCAGGCGAGCAGGAAGGCGGTCCACCACTTCCAGCCGAAGCGGCCGGACAGCACGATGCCGGCGATCTTGTCGCTGACGTCGGCATAGCCCCAGCCGGCGCGCAGCTCCGGGATATCGCGCGAGCGGGGCGGCGTTGCCGCGGTATCGGGCGAGGGAGGCGGGTTCATTCCAGCTCCGGATCCGGGTTGACGACGCGCGCGGCATAGCTGGTGCGCGGCCGGGTATTCAATTCTTCGAGCAGCACGTAGTCGAGCTTCGAGGCCTTGGCGGCGACCACCTCGCTGCGCGGATCGTTCAGGTCGCCGAAGCGGATCGCCGCCGTCGGGCAGGCCGCCTGGCAGGCCGTCACGACTTCGCCATCGAGGATGCGGCGGCCCTGCTTTTCGGCGTCGATGCGGGCGCGCGTGATGCGCTGCAGGCAGTAGCTGCATTTCTCCATCACGCCGCGCCGGCGCACCGTCACTTCCGGGTTCTGCAGCGCCTTCAGGCTCTCCAGCTTCTGGTTCGAATACTGCAGGAAGTTGAAGCGCCGGACTTTATAGGGACAGTTGTTGGAGCAGAAGCGGGTGCCGATGCAGCGGTTGTAGACCTGCACGTTGAGGCCTTCGTCGTCGTGCACGGTGGCGCCGACCGGGCACACCTCCTCGCAGGGCGCGTGCTCGCAATGCATGCAGGGCACCGGCTGGAACAGGGTGCGCGCACCGGCACGGTAGCGGTCGACCCGGATCCAGTGCATGCTGCGGCCGCGCATCACCTCTTCCTTGCCGACCACCGGGATGTTGTTCTCGGCCTGGCAGGCGACCGTGCAGGCGGCGCAGCCGATGCAGGCGTTCAGGTCGATCGCCATGCCCCACTTGTAGTCGTCGTAGCGGCGCTCCGGATACAGCGAGGTCGTGCCGCCCCGCGCCTCTTCCGGCGTCCTGGCCGGCAGCGGGCGGCTCACTTCCGTCACCTTGACCGGATCGCGGCCGTGCATGTCGACCTCGCGCTGGCGCTGCGCCAGCACATGGCCGCGCACGGTGCGCGTCATCTGCAGGGGCACTGCTGCCCCCAGTGCGGCCTGCGGACGCAGCAGGTAGGCATTGAAGCCGACCCCGTCGCCGACCGAGCCGGCGCCGCTGCGGCCATAGCCGAGCGGCAGCGTGACCGCGCCTTCCGCCTGCTCGGCCAGCACCAGCACCGGCGCTTCCAGCGTGCGCCCGCCGGCCTCGAGGCGGACCACGTCGCCGTCGTGCAGGCCGGCGCGTGCGGCGGTGGCCGGGCCGACCAGGGCCGCGTTGTCCCAGGTGAGCGAAGTCTGGGGCCGCGGCAGTTCCTGCAGCCAGGCGTTGTTGGCGAACTCGCCGCCGTCGACGGCCGGATCGGGCGCGAAGCGGGCGACCAGCGGCGGCGCGGCCAGCGCCGGCGGCGCGATCGGCGGCACGGTGCGCACAGTGACGGCTCGGGCGGCGCTGTCCGGCACGATGCCGCGGCGCAGCGTCTCGCGCCACGCGTCGTCGAAAGGCCCCTCCAGCGCCGCCTGCCAGGTCGCGCGCACCAGCGCATGGCCGTCGCGGCTGCCCTCCCCCAGCGCCATGGCCAGCAGCGCATGGGCCGAGCGCCCGCCGTACAGCGGCGCGATCAGCGGCTGCACGACGCTGGCCGTGCCGTCATAGGCGCGGGCGTCGCTCCAGGCTTCGTAGCAATGCGCCAGCGGCAGGTGCCAGCCGGCCGCGCGCGCGGTCTCGTCGCGGTACAGGCCGAGATGCGCGCTCAGGGGCACGCGGCGCAGCGCCTGCGCGAAGCCCAGTGCGGGCGGGGCGGCGTACACCGGATTCGTGTCCAGCATCAGCAAGCTGTCGACCCGTCCCGCCTGCATGTCGGCCGCCAGTTCCGCGAGCGCGTCCGCATGCGACGGCGCGCCCGGCGCCACCGGTTCGACCCAGGCGACGGCGCCGTCCTGCGCGCCGAGGCGCTGGTTGAGCAGGTGGACCAGGGCGCGGCTGGCCGGGCTCAGGGTCGCGCCGGCCACCACCAGCGCCCTTCCCTGCGCATCGCGCAATGCCTTCGCCACCGCGGCTTCCCATCGCGACGTGGCCGCGTCGGCCGCGCTGCCGGCGCCGGGCGCCGCGCCCAGCATGCCGGCGATGCGCCACAAGGCTGCTTCGATCTCGTGCGGCGCGCGCGCCAGGCGCTCGTCGGCATAGGCGCCGGTCAGGGTCGGCGTGGATTCCATCGCGTACAGGCGATTCGCGGCGGGATCGGCGCCCAGGCGGCGCGGCGCGGTGAAGGCGCGCGCATGCGCCAGGTGGGCGCCTTGCCCACCCTCGGCGCCGAACAGGTCGGCGTCCAGGGTCAACACCACGGCGGCACGCTCCAGCCGGTACAGCGCATCCAGCGGGCGCCCGAACGCCAGCGTGGCCGCGGCCGCCGCGCCGTCGTCGTGCAGAGGATCCCAGGCATGCCAGCGCATCGCCGGATAGCGCTCCCGCAGCGCCGCCAGTTGACGCGCCAGCGTGGGCGAGGTGACGCTGCCGGTCAGGACGCGCAGGCCGGCCCCGCCGTCGCGTGCGAAATGCGGGCGGCGCGCTTCCCAGGCCGCCTCGAAGGCCGCCCAGGTCGACAGCTCCGTGCCTTGTTGCACGGTTTGCGAACGGTCCGGATCCCACATCTGCAGGATCGAGGCCTGGGTGAAGACGTCGGTGGCCCCGCGTCCCGCCGGATGGTCGGGATTGCCCTCCACCTTGGTCGGCCGGCCCATATTGGTCTCGACCAGCACCCCGTGCGCGAAGCCGCGCCGCACGAAGGCGGTGGCGTAGAACAGCGGCAGCCCGGGCACGTCCTGCTCGGGCATGCGCACATAGGGCACGATGGTCTCGGGCGGCGGCCCGCTGCAACCGGCGCCGGCCAGCGCCGCGGACGCCGCCATCAGCTTCAGGAAACGGCGCCGCGCCGGCGCATCCTGGCCGAGTTGCGGGCCATGGATCGGGATGACGGGATGGCCGGGGCGCTTCATCTGTGGCAGGTCGAGCAGTTGGTCAGCGCGTTGGCGTCGCGCAGGCGGTACAGCCGGTCGAGCTGGCGCACTTCCTCCGGGCTGAGAGGCCGCTGCGGCGCCATCGACAGCACCTTGGACAGGGGCCGGATGTGCTGCGGCGCATTGCGGTGGCAGCCCAGGCACCATTGCATTTCGAGCGAGGCGGTGCGCCAGGTCAGCGGCATCTGGTCCACCCGGCCGTGGCATTCGACGCAGGCCACGCCCTTGTTGACGTGGATATCGTGCTCGAAATAGACGAAGTCCGGCAGGTCGTGCACGCGCACCCACTGGATTGGCCGGCCCGTGCGCGCGCTCTCGTGCAGCGGCGCCAGCGCCGGGGAGTCGACGAACAGCTGGGAGTGGCAACTGAGGCAGATCGAGGTCGAGGGCATGCCGGCAAAGCCGGATTTCTCGACTGAAGTATGGCAGTAGCGGCAGTCGATGCCGTCGTCGCCGACGTGGTGCTTGTGGCTGAAGGCGATCGGCTGCTTGACCGGTTCCATGATGCCGTTACGCGGCGTCATTTCCCAGCGCGCCGCCGCGATCGCCGCCACGACCACACCGGCGACCGCCAGCAGGACGAGCTTGATGACGAGGACGGCAGGCTTGGAAAATGGCGGCGCCATTGGACACGCAGATCAGTTCCGAAAATGGATTGGTATCATTGGAGTTGTATTTTTATTACTCTCGCTAGTATAGGCGAGTGCGCGGATCCCCTCCGCACGCTTGAAACGCCGCTCAGGAGGTGAGCCGCTCGGCCTGGCCGGCCAGCAGCGCCGGCACCGCCGCGGCGTCGAGCGGACGTGCGAACAGGTAGCCCTGGTATTCGTCGCAGCCCAGTTCACGCAGCATCGCCAGCTGGGCTTCGGTTTCGACGCCTTCGGCGACGATGCGCATCTTCAGGCCGTGCCCGAGCGCCACGATCGACCGCACGATCGCCGCGCTATCGGCGTCCTGCCCCAGGTCGCGGACGAAGGCGCGGTCGATCTTCAGGCACTGCACCGGAAAGCGTTTCAGGTAAGCGAGGCTCGAATGGCCGGTGCCGAAGTCGTCGATCGACAGCTCGACGCCCAGCGCACGGATGCCGGCCAGCACGCGCTCGACGACATCGATGCGGCTCATGGCGATGCTCTCCGTGATCTCCAGCTCCAGCCCATCCGGCGCGAGACCGGCGGCGGCCAGCGCCTCCTCGATCGAGCGCAGCAGGTCTTTCTGATAGAACTGGCGAATCGACAGGTTGACCGCCACTCTCGGCTGGACGCCGTGCGCGCGCTGCCAGGCGCTGGCCTGCGCGCAGGCGCTGCGCAGGACCCAGTTGCCGATCGGGAGGATCAGGCCGGTCTGCTCGGCGATCGGGATGAAGCGCGCCGGCGGGACCTGGCCGAGCAGCGGGTTATGCCAGCGCAGCAGGACCTCGAAGCCGGCGATGCGCCCGCTCGCGATCTCGACCTTCGGCTGGTAGGCCAGGCTCAGCTCCCTGCGCTCCAGGGCGCGGCGCAGCTGCTCCTCGATCGACAGCCGTTCGTCGAGCTGGACATGGGTGGAGTCGGAATGGAAATGCACCGGCTCGCCGCCCTCGCCGCGCGCCCGGTGCTTGGCGATGTCGGCCAGGCGCATCAATTCGTTGACCGAGCCGGCGTCCAGCGGGTACACCGCGATGCCGATAACGGGCTCCAGATGGAATTCCCGTTCGCGCACGCGCACCGGTTCCGACAGCAGCGCATGCAGCCCGAACGCGAAGTCGTCGACCCGGCCGTGCTCCGGGGCGGCCGGCAGCAGCAGGCCGAACTCGTTGGCTTTCACGCGCGCCGGGCAGACCGCCTGCGGCGCCAGGCTGCCCAGGCGCGCGGCCACCTGGAGCACCGCCTCGTCGCCGGCTTCGTGGCCCAGCAGGTCGGCCACCTCGTGCAGGCGTTCGAGCGCGACCAGGATCAGCACCACTTGTCCGCCGTCCACGCGCGCGGCCTCGATCGCCTCGCTCAGGGTGCGGCGCAGGCGGTCCTGGTTGGGCAGTCCGGTCAGCGGATCGAAGTCGGACAGCCAGGCCAGGCGCAGTTCGACCTGCTTGCGTTCCGTGATGTCGGCCAGGCTGTTGACGATCTGCCCCGGATGGCCTTCGATGTCGAGGCGCGCGGCGAGATGCAGCGCGGTGCGCGTCTCGCCGGCGCCGTTGCGGATCTCGGCCTCGCGGGTATGTACGCCGCCGCCCGCCGCCGCCGCGTACAGCCGTTCGCGCGCCGGCGCGCCATGCGGGTCCAGCACCTCCGTCTCCGGACGCCCGTCCAGCATCTCCCCGGGTTTGCCCGTGAATTGCCGGAAGGCCTTGTTGAACAGGACGATGCGGCGCTGCGCGTCGAGCACCCAGAGCGGCGTGGCGAGGCTGTCGAGGATCGAATTCAGGTAGCGGAAACTGTGGGTCAGGCGGCTCTCGCTGCTCTCCAGGCGCGCGATCAAGGTTGCCTGGCGCGCGGCTTCGCGCCCGCTCCGCCAGGCCAGCAGCGCCAGCGTCGCCGACAGCAGCGCCCACGCCAGCACGCCCACCAGCAGCCAGCCGCGCCAGACCGCCAGGGTATCGGCCTTGTCGCGCCCGGTGATGATCACCAGCGGGTAGCCGGCGACCGCGCTGTAGCCGTACAGGCGGCGCTTGCCATCGGTCGGGCTGGTCGTCTCGAAGGCGCCGACGGGCGCGCGCGGCAGGTGGACCTGGAACAGCGGCGTGTTCAGGAAGGACCGTCCGATCGCGTCCGGCAAGGTGGGGCTGCGCACCAGCATGATGCCGTCGCGCCGCAGCAGGGTGACCGAGCCGCCGCTGCCGAGGTCGGAGGAGGCGAAGATGCGCTGGAAATAGGCGGCGTCGGTCTCGATGACGATGGAATCGCCGGCGCCCGCGGGCAGCGCGCGCGCCAGCGTGATCGTCGCGTGGCCGCCCGCCCCGCCGCGGGCGCCGAGGGCGACCAGCGCCGGACTGCCCTGCAGCGGCGCCGGCACACCGTTCCCGGCGTGCGCGGCGGCAGCGGCCACACGGGACTGGCCATCCGGCCCGACAAAGTAGACCCGGGCGCCCAGGTGGTCGAGCGCGGCGTCCGGCGCGGCCGCGCCGCCGGCGCCGTGCGCCAGCGCCGTGTCCAGCGCCAGCATCGCATAGTGGGCCTGCGCGGCATAGGCGGCCGCCAGGTTGCGCAGGTTGGTCTGTTCGCGCTCGATGGTGCTGCGGTAGCTGGAAAACAGCAGGCCCGCCAGCGCCAGCGTGATGGCGAAAATCAGCAGTCCCGTCGTGCCGAGGGCGCGGGCGACACGCCGGTTGTCCGGCAGGGCGGTGGGCTGAAATTGGTCCATGAGCCAGTATAACGCGCCCCCGCACGGCCCACGACGCACGGCAGGGGCGGGCTGGCTCCGGCGGGCCGGTCAGCCCGGCATGGCGGACAGCGCCAGCACGTAGCGTCCGTCAGGCACGCCGCGGATCGGCGCCAGGTCGGCCATCCGGCCAATGCCGTCGATGAAGCCCGGGCGGATCGGCATCACGCCGCCCGCCCGATATCGCCCTTCTCCCACCACAGCGAGGGATTGTTGTCGGCCAGGTCGCGCAGCAGGTCCCACACCACCTTCACGCGGCGCAGGCGGTACAGGTCGGTCGGCGCGGCCAGCCAGAACGAGCGCTCGGCGTAGAAGCCGGGCAGCACCGGCACCAGCCGGCCGTCGTCCGGAATCGCATAGGGCGGCGCCATCATCAGGCCCATGCCCAGCGCCGCCGCCTCGACCTGGGCGCCCATGCCGAGCGAGCAGAAGCGCCGGCGCGGCGTGAAGCCGAGTTCGTTCAGGTAGGACAGCTCGCGGCTGGCCAGGCGGTCCTGCACGTAGTCGACGAAGTCGTGGCGCTCGAGGTCGGCGTGGGTGCGGATCGGCGGATGCCGGGCCAGGTAGTCCGGCGAGCCGTACAGGTAGAAGCGGAAGGTGGCCAGGCGCGTGACCACATAGCGGCCGGTCGCCGGCGGGTCGAGCATCACCCCGAGGTCGGCCTCGCGGTTGGCCAGGTTGGCGAAGCGCGCCAGCGACAGCATCTCGATCGACAGGTCGGGATGCGTGTCGAGCAGCTTGACCAGCAGCGGCGCCACCACCCTCACCCCGAACACGTCCGGCACGCCCAGCCGCACCACGCCCTGGGCCCCGACCTCGGTCCCACCCAGCTGCTCGACCGCGGCCAGCGACGCCCCTTCCATCGCCTCCGCATGCGGCAGCAGCGCATGCCCCATTTCGGTCAGCTCGTAGCCTTCTCGCGAGCGGTCGAACAAGGTGGTGCCGAGCTGGCTCTCGAGGCGGTCGATGCGCCGCGCCACGGTCGTGTGCTCGACTTCCAGACGGCGCGAGGCGCCCGACAGCGTACCGGCGCGCGCCAGTTCGAGGAAGTAACGCAGGTCGGTCCACTCGGGCAGGCTATTCATATGATGATTGTCTGATATCAACAACAGATATTGTGCACCAGTGCACATTTCGCTGCCAGGATTTTCCTCGACCCCGGTCCGGGCCAACGCATCGCCCCGAATGAAACTGCCGCTCTGCCAGGCACATGCATATTTGCCTCAAGAGTTCCCTGTGCATTTTCGCACACCGGCTGAGCGCGTTGTTATCTATTCAACGAGACTTGAGCAATGCAAACTTCATCCGTGCGAAAACCTGAACGCATGCCGCTATCGATAATATTTGGAGACATACAATGCGTCTTACTGAAAAGAAACTGATGCTACTGAACCGTTCCGCCATCTCTACTGCCGTCCTGCTGGCGATCTATGGCGGCGCGATGGGTGTGGCCCATTCCCAGGAAGGCGCGGCCTCCACCACCAGCGCTCCCGCCGCTGCCGCTGCCGATGGCGACATCAACAAGGTGGTCGTGACGGCGCGCCGGCGCACCGAGCTGATCCAGGACGTGCCGGGCGCGGTGACCGCCGTCACCGGCGCCGAGCTCGAGAAACAGGCCATCCCCGACATCACCGTCCTCACCGATAAGGTGCCGAACACCACGCTGAAGACCTCGCGCGGCACCAACACCACCCTCACCGCCTTCATCCGCGGCATCGGCCAGCAGGACCCGGTCGCGGGCTACGAACAGGGCGTCGGCATCTACCTCGACGACGTCTACCTGGCCCGCCCGCAAGGCGCGCTGACCGACATCTACGACCTCGAGCGCATCGAAGTGCTGCGCGGACCGCAGGGCACCCTGTACGGCCGCAACACCATCGGCGGCGCGGTCAAGTACGTGACCCGCAAGCTGGCGCCGAAGACCATGCTGGAGGCCAAGGCAACCCTCGGCAACTACGGCGAGAAAGACCTGGTCCTCAAGGCCAGCACGCCGGTCTCCGACATCCTGCGCATCGGCGGGACCGTCGCCACCTTCAACCGCAACGGCTTCGGCCACAACGTCCTCAACGGCAAGGACAACTACAACAAGGACGTGCAGGCGGCCCGCGTCAGCGTCGAACTGACGCCGAACAGCGACCTGTTCGTGCGCTTCGCCGCCGACCGCACGGTCGACGACTCGGAACCGCGCGCCGGCTACCGCCTGACCCCGGGTCCGGCACCGGCCAGCATCCAGCCGCTGGCCGGCGACTACGATACGCGCGCCAACCTGTACGCGGTCAGCGGCCACAAGCAGGAGGTGATCAACCAGGGCACCTCGCTGCTGCTGGAATACACCATCGATCCGACCCTGAGCTTCAAGTCGATCAGCGCGATCCGCAAGTCGCACTCGTATGCGCCGATCGACTTCGATTCGCTGGAGACGCCGCTGTTCGAAGCGCCTAGCATCTACGCCGACAACCAGAAAAGCCAGGAATTCCAGCTGACCTACACCGGTTCGAAGCTGCAGGGCGTGGCCGGCGTGTACTACATGAAGGCCAACGCCTTCAACAAGTTCGACGTGCTGTACAACGCCGCCGGCGGCCTGTCGCTGCTCACCTACGACGACATCGACACCACCACCTGGGCCGCGTACGCCGACGCCAGCTACAGCCTGACCGACACCTTCAATATCAGCGTCGGCGGCCGCTACACCGACGACCAGCGCCGCGCCCGCATCTTCAAGGCGACCTACTTCGGCCTGGCCGGCTCGTCGGTCATGGGCAACCCGAACGCCGTCATGGCGGGGGTGCCGAACACCGACCTCGGCAAGGACGACCTGGACCGCACCGACAAGAAGTTCACGCCGAAGGTCGGCCTGGGCTGGAAGATCGCGCCGGAACACAACGTCTACGCCACCTGGTCCAAGGGCTTCAAGGGCGGCATGTTCGACCCGCGCATGGACCTGGGCGGGAAGCCGACTTCCACCACCTCGCTGGCCAAGCGCAAGGGCGTCGATCCGGAAGAAGTCAGCTCCGTCGAACTGGGCCTGAAGTCGTCGATGAACGGCGGCCGGCTCCAGACCAATGCGGCGGTGTTCTATACCGACTACAAGAACGTCCAGATTCCCGGATCGATCGCGACGTATGATGCCAACGGCAACGTGAACGGCTTCGCCGGCACCCTGACCAACGCCGGCAAGGCCAAGATTTCCGGCCTCGAGCTGGAAGCGATCGCCTACCTGACCAACGCGCTCAGCGTGAGCGCCATGTACAGCCACATCAATGCGAAGTACAAGGAATGGATGGTCTCGAACGCCACCGGCACCGGCCTGGTGAACATCGCGGGCAGCACCGAGTTCCAGAACACGCCGAAGAACGCCGCCAACCTGAGCGTCAACTACGACTGGCCGCTCGCGCTGATGGGCCGCGCCGGCACGCTGAGCCTGATGAACAGCGTGGCCTACAAGAGCAAGGTCTACCAGACCGAGATTGCCCGGCCGACCGGCGTCCCCACCCTGGACGTGACCGTTCCGGGCAATTTGATGCTGGCCCAGGGCGGCTACGGGCTGTGGGACGCGGGCCTGGTGTGGACCAGCGCCGACCGCAAATACCAGGTCGGGCTGCACGGCCGTAACCTGCTCGACAAGCGCTACAAAGTGGCAGGCTACAACTTCTCGACCTTCTTCAACTCGGTCACCACCTTCTACGGCGATCCGCGCACCGTGCGCGCAACGCTCGACGTGAAGTTCTGACCCCTGCCCGATGGCCGAAGGCGCCCGCGCGGCGCCTTCCGGGCGCCTTTTCGCAGGCCTTATGCGTAGCGAATAAACGCAATCAACACGGGGCTCCATGTCCAACTACACTGAACTCAGCTTTACAAGCGGCGACGGCCTGCGCCTGTACGCGCGCGACTACCCCGCCAGCGCGGGGCCCGGGCGCCTGCCGGTGATCTGCATTCACGGGCTGACCCGCAACGCGTCCGACTTCGACGAGCTCGCGCCGCTGATCGCGGCCACCTCGCGCCGTGTGCTGGCACTCGACGTGCGCGGACGCGGCCACTCCGAACGCGATCCGAATCCCGACAACTACAACACGTCCGTCTACGCGAAGGATGTCGCCGGGCTGATGTCCGGCCTCGGCATCGCCCGCGCCGTCTTCGTCGGCACCTCGATGGGCGGCCTGATCACCATGACGCTGGCGGCGCTGCACCTCGACCTGGTCGCCGCCGCCGTCCTCAACGACATCGGCCCGGTACTGTCCGAAAAAGGCCTGGCGCGCATCGCTGGCTATGCCGGCAAGGCGGCGGCGCTCGGCTCCTGGGACGAAGCGGCGGCCGCCGTCAAGGACATCAACCTGTGCGCCTTCCCCGACAATTCCGACGAAGAGTGGGGCAAGTGGGCGCGCCGCGCCTTCGAGCAGGATGGCGAAGGCCGGCTGGCGCCGCGCTACGATCCAAATATTGCGATTGCACTACAAACCGGTAAACTCCGTCCGACATCCCTGGCGGCGCGCAAGGCCTTCCGCAAGCTGGCGCAGGCGCGCCCCGTCCTGCTGGTGCGCGGCGAACTGTCCGACCTGCTGGAAGCGCGCCAGGCCGACTGGATGCGCCGCGCGGCGCCAGGCATGCAGTATGTCGAGGTGCCGAAGGTCGGCCACGCGCCGATGCTGACCGAGCCGGCGGCGCTCGAGGCGATCCTGCGCTTCCTGGCGAACGTGCCGTGAACCGAACGCTGTAAAAAAACGAGGAGACCACATGAAACGCATCAAGCCCATGATTCCGCCAGTCCGCGCCTCCCTGCTGGCCGCCTTCATCGCAACGGCAGGCGGCAGCGCGCTCGCCGCCCCCGACCTGAAGGTGGCCCTGATCGCCGGCAAGACCGGCGCGCTGGAAGCCTATGCCAAGGAGACCGAGACCGGTTTCATGATGGGCCTGGAATACCTGACCGGCGGGAAGATGGAAATCAACGGCCGCAAGATCAAGGTGATCGTCAAGGACGACCAGGGCAAGCCGGACCTCGGCCGCACCCTGCTGGCCGAGGCCTACGGCGACGACAAGGTCGACATCGCGGTCGGCACCACCTCGTCCGGCTCGGCGCTGGCGATGCTGCCGGTGGCGAAGGAGTACAAGAAGGTGCTGGTCGTCGAGCCGGCCGTGGCCGACGAGATCACCGGCGCCAAGTGGAATAAATACATCTTCCGCACCGCGCGCAGCTCGATGCAGGACGCCCTCGCCGCCGCCTCCACCCTGAAGGGCGGCAGCGTGGCCTTCCTGGCCCAGGACTACGCCTTCGGCCGCGACGCCATCAAGGCCGGCAAGGAAGCGCTGGCCGCGACCGGCAGCAAGGCCAAGGTGGTGCACGAGGAATACGCGCCGGCCGCCTCCACCGACTTCACCGCGCCGACCCAGCGCATCTTCGACGCCCTGAAGGACAAGCCGCAGCCGCGCGTGCTGGCGATCGTCTGGGCCGGCCCGAACCCGCTGAACAAGATCGCCGACATGAAGCCAGAGCGCTACGGCATCGCCCTGGCCCCGGGCGGCAACATCCTGCCGGTGATGAAGACCTGGAAGGCCTACGCCGGCACCGAGGGCACCATCTATTATTACTACGGCTTCCCGAAGAACAAGATGAACGACTGGCTGGTGGCCGAGCATACGAAACGCTTCAAGGCCCCGCCCGACATGTTCACCGCGGGCGGCATGGCGGCGGCCGGGGCGGTCGTTGCGGCGCTGTCGAAGGTGCCGAACGCGAACGGCGACCAGCTGGCGGCGGCGATGGAAGGCATGTCCTTCGAGACGCCGAAGGGCACGATGACGTTCCGCAAGGAAGACCACCAGGCCCTGCAGCCGATGTACCACTTCCGCATCAAGAAGGACCAGAAGAACGAATGGGACCTGCTGGAGCTGGTGCGGGAAATCCCGGCCACCGAGCTGCCGCTGCCGGTGCGGAACAAGCGCTGACATGGCACAGCAGCAGGAACTGCGATCCTCCCCGCCTTCCCTGTCCACCCGCGACCTGACCATCCGCTTCGGCGGCCATGTCGCGGTGAACGGGGTGACGGCCGAGTTCCATCCGGGCACCCTGACCGTGATCGTCGGTCCCAACGGCGCCGGCAAGACCACCTATTTCAACCTGGTCTCGGGCCAGCTGGCGGCGACATCCGGCAGCGTCTTCGTGGACGGGCGCGACATCACCCGCCTCGGCCCCGCCCACCGCACCCGCCTGGGAGTGGGACGCGCGTTCCAGTTGACGAATCTTTTTCCGCACCTGACGGTGCTGGAGAACGTGCGCCTGGCGGTGCAGAGCCGCGCCGGCATCGGCCTGAACATGTTCTCGGTCTGGTTCGGCCACAAGGCCATCATCGAGCGCGCCGAGCACTACCTGGAGCGGGTGTCGATGATCGCCAAACGCGACGCCATCGTCGGCACCCTGCCCCACGGCGACCAGCGCAAGCTCGAGGTGGCGATCCTGCTCGCCCTCGAACCCGCGATCCTGATGTTCGACGAGCCGACCGCCGGCATGAGCGTGGACGAGGTGCCGGTGGTACTCGAGCTGATCCACCAGGTCAAGCGTGACGCCAACAAGACCGTGCTGCTGGTCGAGCACAAGATGGATGTGGTGCGCTCGCTGGCCGACCGCATCATCGTGATGCACAACGGCACCCTGGTGGCGGACGGCGAGCCGCGCGAGGTCATGCAATCGAAAATCGTACAGGAAGCCTATCTTGGAACACCCGAAGTTGTCTGATCCGATGCCCGGTCTGGCGGCCGAACCCATACTGACCCTGTCCGGCGTCCACACCCACATCGGCCAGTACCACATCCTGCAGGGCGTCGACCTGGCGGTGCCGCGCGGCGGCCTGGCGGTCCTGCTGGGCCGCAACGGCGCCGGCAAGACCACGACCCTGCGCACCATCATGGGCCTGTGGAAGGCCAGCGCCGGCAGCATCGTGTTCGACGGCCGCGACATCACGAAGCTGTCCACGCCCGACATCGCGCGCGCCGGCATCGCCTACGTCCCCGAAAGCATGGCCGTGTTCTCGGAACTGACGGTGCGCGAGAATCTGTACCTGGCGGCGCGCAACGGCCCGCTGGACCAGGCGCGAGTCGACTGGATCTGCGGCTTCTTCCCGGCCCTGAAGAAATTCTGGAACTACCCGGCCGGCAACCTGTCCGGCGGCCAGAAGCAGATGGTGGCGATCGCCCGCGCGATCGTCGAGCCGAGGAAGCTCTTGCTGGTGGACGAGCCGACCAAGGGCCTGGCCCCGGCCATCGTGCAGAGCCTGATGACGGCCTTCCGCGAACTGAAGGACACCAGCACCACGATCCTGCTGGTCGAGCAGAATTTCCATGTCGTGCGGACCCTCGGCGACAGCGTCAGCGTGATGGACGACGGCCGCGTCGCCCACGCCGGCCTGATGCACGACCTTGCCAACGACGAGGCGCTGCAGCAGCGCCTGCTCGGACTTTCCCTGGACTCCCATCAATGAGCCATCCATGAGCGCAACCCTTCCCATCGCACAGCAGGCCGATGCACCGCTGCCGGCAGCCAGGCGCGACCTCGCGCCGCTGCTGCTGGTGCCGGCCCTGGCCCTGGCCGTGCTGCCCTTCGTCTCGATGCCGACCTGGGTCACCCTGACCGTCGCTGGTCTCGCCATGGGCATGATGATCTTCATAATGGCCAGCGGCCTGACCCTCGTGTTCGGCCTGATGAGCGTGCTGAATTTCGGCCACGGCGCCTTCGTCTCGGTCGGCGCCTTCTCCGCCACGATGGTATTGCTGCCGATGCGCGGCTGGCTGGAAGCCGACTCGCTGGCGGCCAACCTCGGCGTGCTGGGCCTGGCGGTGCTGGTGGCGATGGGGGTCACGGCCCTGCTGGGCTGGGCCTTCGAGCGCATCGTCATCATGCCGGTCTACGGCCAGCACCTGAAGCAGATCCTGATCACCATGGGCGGCATGATCGTGTCCGAACAGCTGATCAACGTGATCTGGGGCGCCGAGCAAATCCCGCTGCCGCTGCCGAGCACCCTGCGCGGCGCCATCTTCCTGGGCGACGCCGCGATCGAGAAATACCGCCTGCTGGCGGTCGCGGTCGGCCTGGTGGTGTTCGCCGTCATGTTCCTGACCCTCAACCGCACCAAGATCGGCCTGCTGATCCGCGCCGGGGTCGAGAACGGCGAGATGGTGGAAAGCCTGGGCTACCGGATCCGCCGCCTGTTCGTCGGCGTGTTCGCGGCCGGCTCGGCGCTGGCGGGCCTGGGCGGCGTGATGTGGGGCCTGTACAAGGAGACCCTGGTCGCCAGCATGGGCAGCGAAGTCATGATCATGGTCTTCATCGTGGTCATCATCGGCGGCCTGGGTTCGGTGGGCGGCTGCTTCATCGGCTCGCTGCTGATGGCCCTGCTGGCCAACTACGCCGGCTTCCTGGCGCCCAAGCTGGCGCTGGTGTCCAACATCGTGCTGATGATCGCCATCCTGCTGTGGCGTCCGGCCGGCCTGTATTCGACCTCGCGAGGCTGAGCATGCCGATCAAACTCCTTTCCGGCGACCTGCCGCGCAGCCGCGCCCTGACCGCCCTGCTGCTCCTGATCCTGGCCGGGCTGCTGCTGGCGCCCTTCCTGTTCTCCGGCGCGCGGCCGCTGAACACGGCGGCCACCATCTGCGTCTACATCGTGCTGGTGGCTTCCTACGACCTGCTGCTGGGCTATACCGGCATCGTCTCCTTCGCCCATACCATGTTCTACGGCATCGGCGCCTACGGCATCGGCATCGCCCTGGCGAGCAGCGAGGAGCCGACCTGGGGCATCGTCTTCGCCGGCCTCGGCCTGGCCCTGCTGCTGACCGTCGCCCTGGCTTTCGTGATCGGCCTGTTCGCGCTGCGCGTGCGCGCCATCTTCTACGCCATGATCACCCTCGCGGTGGCGTCCTCGTTCGCGGTGCTGGCGTCCCAGCTGTCCGACTTCACCGGCGGCGAGGATGGCCGCACCTTCAGCGTGCCGGAAATATTGTCGCCGGGCTTCACGCTGGTCGGGAACGAGGTGTTCGGACGGTCCATCGACGGCAAGCTGATCACCTACTACATCGTGTTCGCCGGCTGCCTGCTGCTGTTCCTGTTCCTGCTGCGCCTGGTGAATTCGCCGTTCGGCCGGGTGCTGCAGGCGATCCGCGAGAACGAATTCCGCGCCGAGGCGCTGGGCTACCGCACCGTGGTCTACCGCATCTGGGCGAACGTGCTGGCGGCCGTCGTGGCGGCCCTGGCCGGCGCCCTGATGGCCCTGTGGCTGCGCTACGTCGGCCCCAAGACCTCGCTCGGCTTCGAGGTCATGACCGACATCCTGCTGATCGTCGTGATCGGCGGCATGGGCACGATGTACGGCGCGGTGGTCGGCGCCGCCCTGTTCATCCTCGCGCAGAATTACCTGAAGACCCTGATGGGCCAGGCCGCCGAGGCCTTGTCGGGCATGCCGATGCTGGCCGCCGCCGTGCATCCGGACCGCTGGATGCTGTGGCTGGGCGTGCTGTTCATCCTCTCGATCTACTTCTTCCCGATCGGCATCGTCGGCAAGCTGAGGCTGCGCCGCTACCTGGCGCGGCGGACTGCCGGCTGATCTCCGAGGCGCCTCCGGGCGCCTTTTTTTCGCCCTTCCCCCATCCGCCGGGTGCACCCCGCGCCCCCGGCCGGCCAGCACGGCAGTACTTCCCAGGTTCAGTCCGCCGCTTAGCCGAAGATCAAGGCTGGTGGTCGTCCCGATCATAAGATGAACTCAGCATGGCCTCGTCGACCAGCCAGCGCGAGCGGATCACCATCCTACTGGCTTCCAGGAAAGGGCTTTCCATGAAACCCGGCAACAAACAATTCGCGGCAGCGGCGTTCTCGCCGGCCGCGCCCGGCGCTCCGGCCGCGGAGGCCTCGGGCGTCGAGGTACTCAACGAAGGATTCGGCAACGTCGGCGGCCTGGACGGATGGGTCCAGGTCAACCGCAGCGAGCCACCGGGCAATGGCTGGTTCCAGGGCAACCCCGGCCTGTTCGCTTCCCATACCGGCGCCGCCGACGCCTATGCCGCCGCCAACTTCCTCAGCGCCGCCAGCGGCAGCGGCACGGTCGACAACTGGCTGATCACCCCGGCCCTGGACCTGTCGGGCACCACGGTGCTCACCTTCTTCACCCGCCACGACGCCACGCCCGGCTTCAACGACATGCTCGAGCTGCGCTTCTCGTCCGGCGCGGGCCTGGACCCGGCCGCCTTCACCACGGTGCTCGCCACGCTCGGCGGCACGGCCGGCTACCCGACCGACTGGGAGGCATTCAGCGCCACCGTGGCCGTCAACGGCAGCGGCCGCTTCGCATTCCGCTACTTCGGCCCTGCCGATACCCTGAACTATGTCGGCCTGGATTCGGTCAGGGTGGTGACGGCGGTGCCGGAACCGTCCGCGCTGGCGATGCCGGGGGCGGGGGCGGGCCTCGGCCTGCCCGGCCTGCGCCGCCGCAACGTCCACGCCTGACCGGAGGAAGCCATGTCCAAGCAAAAGATGTTGACCCTGACCATGCTGGCCGCGCTGTGCATGCTGGCCTCGCTGAGCATGCACGCCAAAGCGCAGGAAAACAAGGAAGGCATGGTGGTCGTGCGCGACCCGCAGACCGGCAAGATGCGCGCGCCGACGCCGGAAGAGTTGCGCGAGCTGCGCGCCAAGGCGCCGCCGTCGACCGCCGCCATGGCCGGCGCGGCGCAGAACAAGCCGCTGTCGCGGCGCGACGGCGCGCGCGGCGTGCGCCTGGGCGAGAAGACCATGGTCTACGAGGTCGTCACCCGCGGCGCGGACGGCACGCTGTCCAGCCGCTGCGTGCAGGGCGAAGCCGCCGCCGACGCCGCCCTGCGGCATCCCGTCAACGCCACGCATGAGGAGGATCGCCATGAAGCCCGCTGACACATCGGAAAACTGCGCAGGAAACTGCGCGGACAACGGCGCGGAAAGCGGCGCCGGCAACGGCGCGCCCGGCAGCGTGGACGGCAACGCGGCCGGCAAGGCTGCCGACAAGTCCGGCGCGCATCCGCGCCTGCAGCAGGCCGCCGCGGTCGGCGTCGCCACCATCGCCCTCGCGCTGGCGCTGGCGCTCGCCGCCATGACTAGCGCCCATGCCGCCGCCAACATCGTGATCGTCAACAAGAACGCGCCGGGGGTCGGTTTCAACGACCCGACCCCGGTCGCGCCGGTCGGCGGCAACCCCGGCACCACGCTCGGGCAGCAGCGCCTGAACGTGTTCCAGCGCGCCGCCGACCTGTGGGGCGCAACCCTCGACAGCAGCGTCACGATCCGGATCGGCGCCTCCTTCGAGCCGCTGTCCTGCACCGCCAACAGCGCCGTGCTGGGCTCGGCCGGCGCGAACGAGATCTGGACCGACTTCAAGAATGCGCCGCGCGCCAGGACCTGGTATCCGAGCGCCCTGGCCAGCAAACTGGCCGGCGAGGACCTCGCCACCCCGGGCGAGCCGCACATCATCGCCCGCTTCAATTCGCGGCTGGGCCTGTTTCCGGACTGCATGCCCGGCTCCGGCTTCTACCTCGGCCTGGACCGCAACTTCGGCAGCCAGATCGATCTCGTCACGGTGCTGCTGCACGAGTTCGCGCACGGCCTGGGTTTCCAGACCTTCACCGACGACGAAACCGGCGCACAGATCCAGGACACGCCCTCGGTCTGGGACTACTACCTGCTGAACAACCGCAACAACCACAGCTGGGTCGAAAGCACGGCCGCCGAGCGCGCCCAGTCGGCCGTGACCTGGCGCGGCCTGTCCTGGAACGGCCCGCGCGTGACCGCCGCCCTGCCGCAGGTCCTGGGGCCGATGTCGAACCTGGCGATCTCGGGCGCTTCGGCCGGCCAGGCGATCGGCAACCATGAAGTCGGCGACGCTTCCTTCGGCCCGCCGCTGTCGAATCCGCCCGTGAGCGGCCAGCTGATGCCGGTGGTCGACCAGGCCGACGGCAGCGGCCTGGCCTGCGAGCCGCTGAACGCCGCGAATGCCATGGCGGTGCGCGGCAACGTCGCCCTGGTCGACCGCGGCGCCTGCGATTTCGTCACCAAGGCGCGCAACCTGCAGGCCGCCGGTGCGATCGGCATGGTGCTGGCGGATAACCAGCCGGGCGACGTCGCCGGCATGAGCGGCAGCGATCCGGCCATCGCCATCCCGGCGGTGCGCGTGACCCAGGCCAGCGGGGCGGCGCTCAAGGCCAGCCTGCAGCGCCGCTCGCGCACCCGGTCGGACGTCATCGCCAGCCTGGGCCTGAACCCGAACCAGCTGGCCGGCACCGACCCGCAGGGACGGATGCTGATGTACACGCCGAACACCTACTCGCCCGGCTCGACGGTGTCGCACTACAGCACCGAGGCCAAGCAGAACCAGCTGATGGAACCCGCCATCAACGACGACCTGGCCCACGAGACGGTGCCGCCGCGCGATCTGACGTATCCGCTGCTCCAGGATATCGGCTGGTAATGAGCGGCCGGTAGCTCAAAAAGAAAAAGGGCCGGCCACCCTCGGGTGCCGGCCCTTCCTGCTGTCCGCGTCAGCGCCGCTGCGCCCAGCGATTACTTCTTCTGGCCTTCGTAGGTCTTCACGCCGCTGAGGATTTCTTCCTTGGCGGCGTCCGGGCCTTCCCAGCCCTCGACCTTGACCCACTTGCCCTTTTCCAGGTCCTTGTAGTGCTCGAAGAAGTGCTGGATCTGGCGCAGGGTCAGTTCCGGCACGTCTTCGTGGGTCTTGATGTTGGCGTACAGCGGGGCCAGCTTCTCGACCGGCACGGCCAGGATCTTCGAATCGCCGCCGGCTTCGTCGGTCATCTTCAGCACGCCCAGCGCGCGGCAGCGCACGACCACGCCCGGGATCAGCGGGAACGGGGTGATCACCAGCACGTCGCACGGGTCGCCGTCGTCGGCGATGGTGTTCGGAACGTAGCCGTAGTTGCACGGATAGTGCATCGCGGTGCCCATGAAGCGGTCGACGAAGATCGCGCCGGATTCTTTGTCCACTTCGTATTTGACCGGATCGCCGTTCATCGGGATCTCGATGACGACGTTGAAATCGTTCGGCACGTCGCGGCCGGCGTTGACGTTGTTCAGGCTCATGGCTTGTCCTTGGGTTCTTGGGTTGCTGTAGGAATAATAAAGGGGGCCATTATAGCGAATCGGCCTGGGCTTGTGCGCCGCACAAGCCGGCCCCCACTGTTCGGTTTCAGAGCACCGTTGCCAGAGCGCACTGGCGGAAGTGGCGGTTCGCCTCTTCCTGCTGGCCGAGGGCTTCGTGCAGCTGGGCCAGCTTCAGGTGGGCTTCGCGCACGTGCTCCGGATTGGTCGCGTCGAGCAGCGCCTGTTCCAGGTAGCGCTGGGCCTTGCCCCACAGTTTCTGGCGCAGGCACAGCGCGCCCAGGGTCAGCGCCAGCTCGGCATCGCCCGGATGCTCGCGCAGCCAGCCTTCGCATTTCTCGATCTGGGCCAGCAGCGTGGCCGAGCCTTCCGGACCGGCGGCTTCGCGGTAGGCGCGCACCACGCGCTCGTCCCACTCGGCCTTCAGGGCATCCTCGACGATCATGCGGGCTTCGTCGTGCAGGCCGCGGGCATTGAAGGCGCTGGCCGCGCGCGCCGCGATGTACGGCTTGCAGCGGTCCGCGCCCGGCACCGTCGACCACAGGCGGCGCAGCGACTCCGCATCGTGCCCGCCTTCCGACAGCAGGGCTTCGTAGGCCATCTCGCGCAGGCGGCTCGACAGCGCCGGATGCAGGGCGTTGCGCTTGTCCAGGGTGCGCACCAGGCGCAGCACCTCGGGCCAGTTGCGGGCCTGCTGGTTGGCCTTCATCGCCCACTGCAGGGCGTGGATGTGGCGCTGGCCGCTGGCGTTCAGTTCGAGCACGGCTTCCAGCGCGCCTTCCGGCTTGTGCTCGTCGACCAGCAGTTCGGTGACCGTCATCAGGCGCGCGGTCTTCAGCGCCTGGTCCTGCACGATGCCGGCCAGCCAGGCGTCGCGCCGGGCCGGTTCGCGCATGCGGTGCGCGGCGCGGGCGCCGATCAGGGCCGCCAGGCCGGCGTTGTCGGGCAGTTCGGCGGCGCGCATCGCGGCCTTTTCGGCATGGCCGAAGCGGCCCTCGAACAGGGCCTTCAGGGCGTCGCGCAGGCCGCGGTTGGCTTCGCGCTCGCGCTTGCGCAGGCGGTACTCGGCCACGCGGGCCGGCATGTCGAGGGTGGCGCGCACCGCCCGGGCCAGCACGTACACGACCAGGAACAGCAGGGCCGTGAGCACCACGAACAGGTTCAGCGACAGGTCGATCCGGTGCGGCGGGTAGAAGAACACCACATTGCCGGGGTTGAAGCGGGCGGTCACGGCGATGCCGATCGCCGCGGCCATCAGGGCGACTAACCAGAGGAGCAAACGCATTGTTTCAGTTCCTCCGGCTTACGGTTTGGATTTGTAGTTGCGCACGGCGTTCAGGCTCTCCGACAGGTCCGGCACCTCGATGGTGACGTTGTTGGCCTGGACCTGGCGCAGCAGCGCCAGCGCAGCCTGGGTCGAGCGCGCCTTGGTGTCGAAATACCGGGCCAGGGTCTGCTGGGCGCTGGTCAGGTCGTCGCGGAAGGTGCCTTCATTGCGCGACAGCAGGGCCAGGCGCGCGTTCAGCAGGCGCAGCTTCAGGTTCTCGCGCACGAAATACGATTCGCCGGGCGACAGCATCAGCGCGTCCGGCGTGTCCACCGTGCGCACCCGGATCAGCTGGCGCATGTCGTCCCACATCTCGTGGCTCCAGTTGCGCCAGGTGTCCAGCATGCGCCGGCCGAGCGACAGCTCTTCGGCCGGGACCGTTGCCGCAGCCTTGCCCGGCTGGCCGGCCTTCGCGGGCGGATTCGCGCGCGCCGGCGCGATCGGCTCGGCCGGCTTTTCGTCGGCCAGCAGCGGCAGGTTGTCGATCTGGCCGATGACGTTATCGAGGCGCAGGGCGATGCCGGCCTGGTCGACCTGGGGCAGCGACTTCAGCTTGTCGATGTCGCGCGCGATCGCGCGGCGGATCGTGATGAATTGCGGCTTGTCGGAACGCGACAGCGAACGGTCGGCATTCTGCAGCGCGATCAGGGCGCCCTGCACGTTGCCGGCCAGTTGCAGCTGCTGGCTGGCGGTGGACAGCACCTGCTCGATCTCGGACAGCGCCCACTCGTCGCGGTTCTTCGAGATGTCCTGGTACATCTGCTCGAGCGCGGCCTGCTGGCTCTGCGACTCGGCCTGGCGGCTTTCCAGCACGCCCACCTTGACCTGCAGCTCCTTGGCCGTCTCCTGGGTCTCGCGGACCAGCTGGGCGGTCTCGGCGTTCGAGGCATTATCCTTCTGCAGGGTCTTCGCCACATCCTCGCGCAGCCGGTTGAAGCGGGTGTGGGTCGACCAGGTCTGCAGCGCCAGCAGCACGGCCAGCGCGATGATCGCCACGTTCTGCGGCTTGTTCAGCAGCCCGCCGACGCGGGTGACTTCGGGCACGCGCGGCTCGGCCGGCGGCGGGGCGGCATAGGTTTCCGGCGGGACGATCTGGCCGCCCTTGCTCGATTTTTCTGGATTGTTGGGCAATTCGTTCATGCTTGTGATTGTAACGCGGCAAGGAGGCGCTCGTCGCCGGAACCGCTCAGGGCCAGCCGGGTGAAGCCGAGCGCGCGCGCCGTTTCGTGGATGCGCACATGCGGCACGATCAGGCGCTGGTGACGGAGTTGATGTTGCAGTTCGTTGGCGTCCAGCCGCTCGACCAGGGACACCAGCCCGCGCAGCGCTTCCGAGCTCGTGATTATCCAGTCGTTCGGCCCGGCCAGCAAGCCGGCCAGTTGCGCGGCCAGTTCGGGGGTCAGGGCCGGCACCGCGCGGCGGTAGGCCGTCACCGTCTCGACCGCCGCGCCGGCGCCGCGCAGGGCGTCCGGCATCAGCTCGCGCCCGCCGTCGCCGCGCACCACCAGCACGCGGCGGCCGGCCAGCCGGCCGAGGTCGAGCGCCTGCAGCAGGTGCTCGGAATCGCTGTGGGCCGGATCGAGCGGGCAATGGATGCGGACGCTGCCGCCGGCCACGCCATGCCTGGCCAGCGCCGCGCGGCTGCCCTCGCCCACCACGGCGATCTCGACGCCGTCGGGCCAGCGCCCGATGTGGGCGAAGGCGGCGTCGATCGCGTTCGGCGAGACGAACACCACCAGCGCGTACGAGGCCAGGTCCGCCAGCACGCGGCGCAGCTCGAGGGCGGCGGCGCTGTGTTCCGGCAGCGGCGAGATTTCCAGCAGCGGCAGCAGCACCGGCCTGCGGCCGAGGGCGGCCACGGCGCGCGCCAGCGGCTCGGCCTGCTGGCGGGGACGGGTGATGACGACCGCGGCCGGCATCAGGGTGCGGCCGACTCGGCCTTGCACTCGGCCAGGATGGCGTCGGCGTCCTGTTCGCGCAGGCGCTGCGAGACGCGCTGGCCCAGCTTGTCGGGGTCGTCGACGGGGCCGCTGCCTTCGGCGAAGGCGCTGCGGCGGCCGTCCGGGGTGGCGACCATGGCGCGCAGGCGCAGTTCGCCGCCCTCGACGATGGCGTGGGCCGCCAGCGGAATCTGGCAGCTGGCGCCGAACACGCGCGAGACCTTGCGTTCCGCGGCGACGGCGCGCGCGGTGGCCTCGTGGTTCAGCGGCGCCAGCAGCGCGCGCAGGTCGATGCCGTCGCGGCGCTCGCCGGCCACGATCTCGATCGCCATCGCGCCCTGGCCGGCGGCCGGCAGGCTTTCCTCGATCGGCAGATAGGCGCGGATGCGGCTTTCCAGTCCCAGGCGCTTGAGGCCGGCGGCGGCCAGGATGATCGCGGCGTAATCTCCGCGGTCGAGCTTGCCGAGGCGGGTGTCGAGGTTGCCGCGCAGCGGCTTGATCACCAGCTGCGGATAGCGCGCCGCGATCAGGGCCTGGCGGCGCAGGCTGCTGGTGCCGACCACGCTGCCGGGCGGCAGCTCCGCCAGGCTGGTGTACTGGGTGGAAACGAAGGCGTCGCGCGGGTCTTCGCGCTCGAGCACGGCGGCCAGTTCGAAGCCGTCCGGCAGTTCCATCGGCACGTCCTTCAGCGAGTGCACGGCGAGGTCGGCGCGCCCTTCGTGCATCGCGACTTCCAGCTCCTTCACGAACAGGCCCTTGCCGCCGACCTTGGACAGGGTGCGGTCGAGGATCTGGTCGCCGCGCGTGGTCATGCCGAGGATATCGATGTGGCAATGCGGATATAATGCCGCGAGCCGGTCGCGTACGTACGTGGCCTGCCACATGGCCAGTCTGCTCTCGCGCGATGCGATAATGAGGCGAATTGGCCCGCGCTGCGTGTCAGTAGTGTTCAAAACAATTTCTTTCACTGTCGTTGTGCCTGGATCGGCCGGCGCCGGTTGGCGGCATGCCTGTAATCACAAATTCTAGCATGCGGCCCCTTGCAGAACCGTGGCAACCGCCATGGCAGAGTTGTACCTGTGTGCCCCGATGTTTCCCTTCGTGGACCCCCGTTAATTCAACCTGTGCTCGATAATGAACAAAGCTGCAAACTCCGATCCCCACGCCCCTGTGCAAACCTCGGCCGACGCTGCAGTCCAGGCCGGCGACAAGGACGCGCCGCTGAAAGAAGACATCCGCCTGCTCGGCCGCCTGCTGGGCGACGTGCTGCGCAACCAGGAAGGCGAGGCCGTGTTCGACGTGGTCGAGACCATCCGCCAGACCGCCGTGCGCTTCCGCCGCGAGGACGACCCGCAGGCCGCCGCGGAGCTGTCGACGCTGCTGAAGAAACTCACGCGCGAAGAGACCAATTCGGTCGTGCGCGCGTTCTCCTACTTCTCGCACCTGGCCAACATCGCCGAAGACCAGCACCACGTGCGCCGCCGCCGCGCGCACCAGCTGGCCGGCTCGAAGCCGCAGCCGTCGAGCGTCGCGTATGCGCTGGCGCGCCTGCAGGATGCCGGCGTCGGGCGCGAGCAGGTCGAGTCCTTCCTGCGCGAAGCCCTGATTTCGCCGGTGCTGACGGCCCACCCGACCGAGGTGCAGCGCAAGTCCATCCTGGACGCCGAGCACGACATCGCGCGCCTGCTGGCCGAGCGCGACCTGCCGCTGACGCCGAAGGAGCGCGCGCACAACCTGATGCTGCTGCAGGCGCGCGTGGCGACGCTGTGGCAGACCCGCATGCTGCGCTACGAGAAGCTGACCGTGGCGGACGAGATCGAGAACGCCCTGTCCTACTACCGCACCACCTTCCTGCGCGAGCTGCCGGCGCTGTACGACGACATCGAGGACGAGCTGCAGGCTTCGCTGGACGGCGCCACCTACCTGCAGATGGGAAGCTGGATCGGCGGCGACCGCGACGGCAACCCGAACGTCAACGCCGACACCATGCAGCGCGCCCTGGTGCGCCACGCCACCACCATCTTCGACTTCTATCTCGACGAAGTGCATGCGCTGGGCGCCGAACTGTCGACCTCGACCCTGCTGGTGCCGTCCGATGCCGCCCTCGAAGCGCTGGCCGCGGCCTCGCCCGACACCTCGCCGCACCGCGCCGACGAACCCTACCGGCGCGCCCTGATCGGCATCTACGCGCGCCTGGCCGCGACCGCGCGCGGCCTGGGCGCCACCAACCCGCTGCGCAAGGAAGTCGGCCATGCCGACGCCTACAGCGGCCCGGCCGAGTTCCAGGCCGAGCTGCAGGTGCTGGCCGACTCGCTGAACGCCAACCACGGCGCGATCCTGGTCAAGCCGCGCCTGGCCGGCCTGCTGCGCGCGGCCGCGATCTTCGGCTTCCACCTGGCGTCGCTCGACATGCGCCAGAGCTCGGACATCCACGAACGCGTGCTGGCCGAGCTGTTCAGGCACGCCGGGGTCGAAGCCGACTACGCTGCCCTGTCCGAGGCGGACAAGGTCAAGCTGCTGCTGGCCGAGATCGCCCACCCGCGCCTGCTCTACACGCCCTATGCCGAGTATTCGGAAGAGACCCAGTCCGAACTGGGCGTGCTGCGCATGGCGCGCGAGGTCCGCCAGCGTTACGGCACGCGCGCGATCCGCAACTACATCATCTCGCACACCGAGACCGTGTCGGACCTGCTCGAGGTCCTCCTGCTGCAGAAGGAGACCGGCCTGCTGCGCCCCGGCGAGAAGCAGTGCGACGTGATGGTGATCCCGCTGTTCGAGACCATCCCCGACCTGCAGCGCGCCGGGGAGATCATGGGCGAGTGGATGGCGATCCCTAGCGTGAAGGAGCTGATCGAACAGCAGGGCCGGCTGCAGGAAGTCATGCTGGGCTATTCGGACTCGAACAAGGACGGCGGCTTCCTGACCTCGAACTGGGAGCTGTACCAGGCCGAGCTGAAGCTGGTGAAGGTGTTCGCCGACGCCGGCGTCAAGCTGCGCCTGTTCCACGGCCGCGGCGGCACGGTCGGCCGCGGCGGCGGCCCGAGCTACGACGCGATCCTGGCCCAGCCGCCGGGCACCGTGAACGGCCAGATCCGCCTGACCGAACAGGGCGAGATCATCTCGTCGAAGTTCTCGAACCCCGAGATCGGCCGCCGCAACCTCGAGCTGCTGGTGGCGGCCACGCTGGAAGCGGGCCTGATGCCGCATGGCGAGGACCCGGCGCAGGTGGCGCGCCTGGCGGTCTACGAAAAGGTGATGGCCGAGCTGTCCGAGCGTGCGTACCAGGCCTACCGCAACCTGGTGTACGAGACCCCGGGCTTCACCGACTACTTCTTCGCCGCCACGCCGATCGCCGAGATCGCCGAGCTGAACCTGGGCTCGCGCCCGGCCTCGCGCAAGTCGAGCCGCCGCATCGAAGACCTGCGCGCGATTCCCTGGGGCTTCTCCTGGGGCCAGTGCCGGTTGCTGCTGCCGGGGTGGTATGGCTTTGGCGCGGCCATCTCGGGCTGGCTGGATGATGAAGAAATGCGCGGCAATCGCGAGGAACGCCTGGCGCTGCTGCAGGAGATGTTCAGGCAGTGGCCCTTCTTCGCCACCCTGCTGTCGAACATGGACATGGTGCTGGCCAAGACCGACCTGCCGATCGCGCGCCGCTACGCCGAACTGGTGCCGGACGCGGAACTGCGGGACCGTATCTTCAAGCGCATCGCGGCGGAGTATGGCGAGACCCTGCGCTGCCTGGAGCAGGTGACCGGGAACGCCGAACGCCTGGCCGCCAACCCGCTGCTGGCGCGCTCGATCCAGAACCGCTTCGCCTACCTGGATCCGCTGAACCACCTGCAGGTCGAGCTGATCCAGCGGCACCGGGCGCTGTCGCAGGATCCGGAGCGGATCGACGTGCGGGTGCACCGCGGGATTCACATGACCATCAACGGGGTGGCGGCCGGCTTGCGCAATACCGGGTGATCTCGCCACTCGCTAAAAGCCGTCGCCCCCGCGCAGGCGGGGGCCCAAGTTGACTTTCGTTGCGACTCGCAGAACTTGGGTTCCCGCCTGCGCGGGAACGACGGCGACTGCGGGAACGACGTGATCAGGCCTTCTTCCCCGCCTGCTCCGGATAAGCCTCGTCGATCGCCTTGACGATCTCCCTGCAGGCATCGATGTACTGCTGGTAGCGCGTGTAGTGCTGGCTGCTGGCAGCCATCCGCGCCAGCAGGCGCTTGCCTTTCGGCGAGGTGACCAGCGCAAAGTGCGCGCGCGGATCGTCGCTCTCGAGCGTGTCGTCGCGGTAGGTGCGCAGCTTCTCCTGGCGCGACTGCCAGCCGCCTTCGGAGGTCCTGATCTGCGGGAGCAGGCTCTGGTACAGGTTGAGGATGCGGTTCAGGTTGGCCGAATCCTCGATGTTGTTCAGCTTCCCGCTCATCATGAAACCGTCGAAACGGCTCTTGTTCGGGAAGAAGTACCAGTTCGCGTCCATGTAGTCGTAGGCCGCGTTGAACTTCTTCCAGTCCGGCTCCTTGCCGGCTTCCAGGCCGGCGAGATAGGCATAGTTCGCATCGAACTTGCGGTAGTCCGCCTGCATGTTGGTGAGGGTGTCGATGTCGTCCTTCAGGTCGCTCTTCAGGCCGACCAGGAAGGTGCGCACTTCCTGCTGCTGGTGACGGTGCTCGCTCAGCCCGTGCAGCCAGATGCTCATGCTGACGGCGAACACGATGATGGCGATCTCGATGGCGATCTCGCGGATCCGGTGCGAGACCCTGTCTTCCTTCTTCGTCATCAGGTGGATGACGTTCTTGCCGTGCTTGGCGACTTCCAGATCTGCCATGGTTTGCCCTGCGCAAATGTTAAGTTATCAACATCGTAGCACGCAGAATTGCAAAATTACAACTATCTGGAAGGGCCACGCCAGCGCGCCGGGCGCTCTCACAAGCGCAGCGACAGCCCGAACGTCAGGCTGAGATCCGGCGTGCGGCGGTTCAGGCCATGCGTCACTGCGGCATCGACCTGAAGATCCTTGTTGACCAGGTAGGTCAGGCCGGCGTCGAACACGGCCTGGGTGCCGCCGTGCGAGGCACGCGCGATCTGGGGCGCGGCCAGCTCGGCGAAGCCGTGCAGGCGATCGCTGAAGGCCTTGTCCAGTTCCACCGCCAGCACCCCGTAGCCGTAGCGCGCGCCGCGCTCGTCGCTGTCGACGCCCACGCCCGGCATCACGGTCAGTTCATGGCCACCCGGCAGTTCCCAGTCGGCGGCCAGGCGCAGCGAGGGGCGCACACCGCGTCCGCGCAGATCCCGGCTGCCGCTCGGCAGGTCCGCATGCAGCAGCACGCCCAGCGAAGGCTTGCTCCATTGCCCCTCCTGCTGGTCGGCCAGATGCCATTTCACGCCCAGCGAGGTGTCGGCGTAACCGGCCGTCACGGCATGTTCGCCGCTGGCGGGATCGGTATCGTGGACGATGGTGCGGCCATCGGTCTCGATGCGCAGTTCGGCGCGCTCGCCCAGGCCGATGCGCAGCAGGGTCGGCGTGCTCAGGGTGCGCTCGTGCAGCTCCGGGTCGCGCCGGCGGTCCCACTGGAGGCCGGTTTCGAGCTGGAAGCGGCCCTTGCCGACGACCTGGCTGGACTCGGCGACGCTGGGACGGTCGGGCGAGATCGTATCGTCGTCGTCGGCGGCGGCGGCGCTGCATGACCAGGCCAGGCACAGCGCGGCGACCAAAAGGGGGAGCGGGGTTGCGTGGGGCATCTGGCGCAAACGGGTCGGGTTGTCGGAAACGCCAGTATCCCCGAGCGCAGCGAAGGATGCCAATACGGTTGAAAAAAAACTCCCCGGCCCTTTCGGGTCCGGAGAGTTTTCGGTAGCGGCAGCCCCTGGGCTTACTGGTTCTGCAGGAAGGTCTTCAGCTTGTCCGAGCGCGACGGCTGGCGCAGCTTGCTCATCGCCTTGGCTTCGATCTGGCGGATACGCTCGCGGGTCACGTCGAACTGCTTGCCCACTTCTTCCAGCGTGTGGTCGTTCGACATCTCGACGCCGTAGCGCATGCGCAGGACCTTGGCTTCGCGCGGGGTCAGCGAGTCCAGCACTTCCTTGATCACGCCGCGCATCGAAGCGTGCATCGCGGCTTCCAGCGGCGCCAAGGTGGCGTTGTCCTCGATGAAGTCGCCCAGCTGCGAATCGCCGTCCTCGCCCATCGGGGTTTCCATCGAAATCGGCTCTTTCGCGATCTTCATGATCTCGCGCACCTTCGATTCCGGCATCTCCATCTTGGCCGCCAGGGTCGCCATGTCCGGCTCGCTGCCGGTTTCCTGCATGATCTGGCGCGAGATGCGGTTCATCTTGTTGATCGTCTCGATCATGTGCACCGGCACGCGGATGGTGCGGGCCATGTCGGCGATCGAACGCGTGATCGCCTGGCGGATCCACCAGGTCGCATAGGTCGAGAACTTGTAGCCGCGGCGGTATTCGAACTTGTCCACGGCCTTCAGCAGGCCGATATTGCCTTCCTGGATCAGGTCGAGGAATTGCAGGCCGCGGTTGATGTACTTCTTCGCGATCGAGATCACCAGGCGCAGGTTGGCCACCGTCATTTCGCGCTTCGCGGTGCGGGCGCGCTTTTCGCCGGCCGCCATCTGCTTGTTGATCTTGCGGAGATCGGCCAGCGGCAGCGCCACGCGCGCCTGCAGGTCGATCATGCGCCGTTGCAGTTCCATGATCGCCGGCGCGTTGCGCGACAGGACCGCGCTGTACGGGTAGGCGCAGTCGACTTCGCGCTGCACCCATTCGAGGTCCGTCTCGTTGCCCGGGAAGACCTTGATGAAGTGGGCGCGCGGCATGCCGCAGCGGTTCACGCAGATGTCCAGCACGGCGCGCTCGATCGAACGCACTTCGTCCATCTGCCCGCGCAGGGTGTCGCACAGCTTTTCCACGATCTTGGCCGTGAAGCGGATGCCCAGCAGCTCGGTCGAGATCACTTCCTGGGCCGCCATGTAGGGCGCCGAGCCGTAGCCCTGGGTCTTGAAGGCGTGGCCCATCTTGTCGAACTGCTTCTCGATCAGGGCGAACTTGTCGAGCGCGGTCTTCTTCAGCGCGGCCAGCTGTTCGGCCGAATAGCCGGCGGCGGCGCTGCCGCCCGTGCCGCCCTCTTCCTCTTCCTCGTCCTCGATCTCTTCTTCGTCCTCGTCGTCCGACGAAGCGGCGGCCGCCGACACCGGCGCAGCGCTGCCCTCGTCCGGCTCGATCAGGCCATCGACCACGTCATCGATCTTCAGCTCGTCGCTGGCGATCTTGTGCGACAGGGCGATGATTTCCGAGATCGTCACCGGGCAGGCGGAGATGGCCTGCACCATGTCCTTCAGGCCTTCTTCGATGCGCTTGGCGATGGCGATCTCGCCTTCGCGGGTCAGCAGCGACACCGCGCCCATTTCACGCATGTACATGCGGACCGGGTCGGTGGTGCGGCCGAAGTCGGAGTCGACGGTCGACAGCGCGGTCGCGGCGGCGGCTTCGACCTCGTCTTCGCTAGTCGGGGTCACGACGGCGTCCGACAGCAGCATCATTTCCGCTTCCGGGGCGCGCTCGTAGACGGCGATGCCCATGTCGTTGAAGGTCGCGATGATGCCTTCGATCGCTTCCGGATCGATGATGTTTTCCGGCAGGTGGTCGTTGATCTCCGCATGGGTCAGGTAGCCGCGCTCCTTGCCCATGTTGATCAGGTTCTTCAGCTGCTGGCGGCGCTTTTCCAGCTCTTCGCCCGAGAAGCCCTGCTCGGCGCCCAGCATGCCCGGCACGCCCTTGGCCTTGCGTTCGCGCAGCTTCGATGCCGCCTTCATTTCGGCGCGCTCGACCGCGTTCAGCGCGGCGATCTCGTCGTTTTCCGGCACGAATTCGCTCGGCTTGCGGCCGCGGCGGCCCGGCACCTTCACCTGCGGCAGCAGGTAGCCCGAGGTATCGATCGCGGCCAGTGCGGCGGCGTCGGTGGTGGTGCTAACGGTGCCGGTCGGGGTTGCCGGTGCGGCGCCGGACGCGCCGGCGTCGACGCGGCGGGTGCGGGTGCGCACCACGCGCGGGGCCGGCGCAGCTTCGGCAGCGGGCGCGGCGGCAACCGGCGCCGGTTCGGCGGCGGGCGCCATCGCCGGCGCCTCGACCGTGGCTTCGGCAGCGGCGGCCTTCAGGGCGGCCAGCTTCGACGTGCGCTTGCGCACGATCACCGGCGGCGCGGCGGGCGCCGTCGGGGTCGGGATCGGATCGGCTTCGTCGGCGGCGACGGCCGCGACCGGGGCCGCCACCGGGGCGTCGTCGTGGACGGTCTCGGCCACGGCCTCGGCGGCGGCTTCGCCGGCGGCCACTGCCTGGTCGAATTCCACAGGCTGGAGTTGCGCTGCCTGGGCCTGCTCGGCCTGCGCCGCTTTCAGCGATGCCAGGCGGGAACGCGTCTTAACCACCGTCACCTTGGCCGCCGCTTCCGTTTCGAGGAAGTAGGAGGTCGCGGTTTTCGGCACTGCCAGCTGCGCCGTGCTCTTGGCCGGCGCCTTCTTCGCTGTCAGTGTCAATGTCTTGGCGGTGTTTTTCATATGAACATTCTCCAGTCGAGGCGGGGTGCGCGCCTGCGAAGTCAATAAGCCACCTGGTCCGCTTGCGGACCCTCTGGCAAGGAATAACGGGATGGCCCTAACTAAGGGCAGATGGGCCGGAAATCAAGCACAAACGACTGCACTTCCCGGCACGCATTCATGGCGGCCTGGAGAGGCGGCACCGAAACGCGCGGACAGGTGGCAAGGGCAAGTCGAACTATGGTTGAAATCGCGGTTTAGCATGTCGGAACGAAAAAAAGCCCGTGGTGAAACGGGCTTGAGCTATTTTCCCAAGGGAGAAATAGAGGAGACAGGCATATTATGCACCACGGAAATATTTAGCGATAATTGAAATATCCGATAATGGATATAACGAATTCGCATACTGGTGAACACGTGGTCCCGTCATCCGAGCCCTTGGCCGGTCTGCGTCGGCGCAAGCCCTACGCAAGGAAAGGGGCGGATCATACACGATTTCTTGCCGCCGCGCCCGCCGCACACGAAGGAAATCGCGGTCGGCCGGCAGCGACGACGAACCCTTACACAGCTCAGCGGCACATGTGCCGTCTTGCATGCTATCCTTCCGCTTCCTGTTCTTACCATGAAGTCAATGAATACGATTAGTCCTGTCGCCGCATCCCCCGAGGCGAACGAAAACAACGCCGCCAACGCCACGCCGGAATCCGCGGTTTCCCCGGGCGGCGAAAGCAGCGCGCCGGCTTCCCTCGACGCCGCCGCCGCACCGGAGGCCACCGCCCCGGCAGCCGGCGCTCCGGCCGCCGACTCGCCGCGCGCCCTGCTCAAGCAGCTGCAGCAGCAGTTCCCGGCCTTCCGCAACTGCCTGCCACTCGAGATCGGCATCGACAAGCAACTGCTGTCGCGCATGCCCGACCTGAACCGCAAGCTGATGCGCGCCGCGCTCGGCATCCACACCGGTTCGATGCGCTACCTGCGCGCGATGGAAAAGGCCACGGTGCGCTACGACCTGGACGGCAAGGCCGGCGCCGAGGTCACCGACACCCACCGCCAGCACGCCAAGGAACTGTTGCAGCAACGCTTCAAGAAGGAAGCCGAGCGCAAGAAGGCCGAGCGCGAAGCCGCCGCCCAGGTCGAAGCGGAGCGCAAGCGCCAGGAAAAGCTGCAGCAGCTGGCATCCAAGTTTTCGCGCAAGTGAGCGGTCATCACTGATCATATGAGCGAAACCGCACCAGCCACCGAGGAAACCCTGCCGCCCTACCAGGGCATTGCGCTTTCCGACGTGCGCCTGGTGCGCTCCCGCGAGGATGCGGAGAACGCCCTCGCGGCCCTGATGGCTGCGGACAGCATCGGCTTCGACACCGAATCCAAGCCGACCTTCCAGAAAGGCGAAGTGTCGACCGGGCCGCACCTGGTGCAGCTCGCCACCGACAGCCACGCTTACCTGTTCCAGGTCGGCGCCGGTGCGGCGCCCGCGCCGGGCGCGGCGCACCTGGTCGAGGTGCTGCGCGCGGTGCTGGAATCGCCGGCGATCCTGAAAGTCGGCTTCGGCCTCGGCGACGACCTGCGCCGCCTGCGCGCCAAGCTCGGCATCGAGACCCGCAACGTGATCGACCTCGCCACCGCCCTGCGCGACGTCGAGCGGCGCGAGCGCAATGCCTGGGGCGCCAAGACCGCGGTCGAGCGCTACTTCGGACGCCGCCTGCAGAAGTCGCGCCGCATCACCACCACCAACTGGGCGCTGCCGCGCCTGTCCGAACAGCAGATCCAGTACGCGGCCGACGATGCCCACGTCGCCCTGCGCATCTACCGCCACTGGAAAGAACACTTCCCGGCCGCCGCCACGATGGCTGCGGCCAACGCCGCCCGGCTCGCCGCACGCGCCGCCGCCCAGGCCCGCGCCGGACAGCAGTCGCCGACCCAGGCCTGACCGCCCGCCACGATGTTCCATGCCGCCGCCTATAATCGCGGCATGACGCGTTTTCTCCTGCCCGCCCTGCTGCTCCCGCTGACGATCCTGCAAGGCTGCGCGCCTTCCGGCACCGATGCCGCCACCGGCGAGCGCGTGTTCAGGCAATGCGCGTCCTGCCACCAGGTCGGCGCCAACGCCCGCGGCGGCTTCGGCCCGCAACTGAACGGCCTGTTCGGCCGCCGCGCCGGCGCCACGCCCGACTTTGCGTACTCGGAGGCGATGAAGCGCTCCGGCATCGTCTGGGACGAACGCACCCTGTCGGCTTTCCTGCACGACCCGGGCAAGCTGGTGCCGGGCACCAACATGCGCTTCTGGGGCATCGGCGACGACAACGAGATCGCCGCGCTGCTGGCCTATCTGCGCACTTTCCAGCAGGCCGACCAGCCCGCCACGACCGGCGCGCCATCGGCGCCGCGCTGAATCTTGCCTGAATAAAAATATTGCCGGTCGATTAAGCCGGCACGGTATGATGGCGGGATCGCGCACGAGCATCCCCTCATCGACAGGAATCCATCATGCGAGGCATCTTCCGTTCCCTGGCCGTGGTGTGCGGCTGGGCATGGCTGGCCTGCGCCGCGGCCCAGCCGCAGCAAGGCCGCCCAGGTCAACCAAGCACCGTTCCCGGCAGCCTGGCCCAGCGCCTGAGCGCCTGCACCTCTTGCCACGGCAGCGCATCGGCGCCGCCGGCGGCGCCCGGCTCCGGCGGCGAGCGCCAGTACTTCCCGCGCATCGCCGGCAAGCCGGCTGGCTATCTCTACAACCAGCTGATCAATTTCCGCGAAGGCCGGCGCCAGTATCCGCTGATGACCTGGATGGTCCAGCACCTGTCGGACGATTACCTGCACGAGATCGCCACTTATTTTTCGACCCAGCACCTGCCGGTCCCCGTGCTCGACCGCGCCAGCCTGCCGCCCGCCGAACTGGAACGCGGCCGCCAGCTGGTCACGCGCGGCGATGCCGCGCTGAACGTGCCGGCGTGCATCGCCTGCCACGGCGACCGCCTGACCGGCGCCCTGCCGGCCATTCCCGGCCTGACCGGCCTGCCGCGCGACTACATCAACGCCCAGTTCGGCGCCTGGCGCAACGGCAGCCGCCATGCCCTCGCCCCGGACTGCATGGGAACCATCGCCTCGCGCCTGAGCCTGGCCGACGTGTCGGCGATCTCGGCCTGGCTGGCCAGCGAACCGCTGCCGGCCGACCCGGCGCCCGCGCAAGGCGTCCCGCGGCCCCTGCCGCTGGCTTGCGGCAGCGCCCCGGAGCAGCGACCCGTGGTGCAGCAACCCGTGGTGCAGCGACCCGGGGTGCAGAAACCATGACGCGCCGCATCCCGATCGCGCTCGGCGTCCTGCTCGTCCTCCTGCTTGGCGCACTGCTGCTGGCCTGGCCGCGCGCCGAGTTCATTCCATCCCGCTCGCCGCAAGCCTGGGCGCCCAGCGCCGGCAACATCGCGCGCGGCGCCTACCTGGCGCGGGCCGGCGATTGCGCCGCCTGCCACACCGCGCGCGGCGGCCAGGCCTACGCCGGCGGGCGCGCGGTCGACACGCCGTTCGGCCGGGTGATGGCGCCCAACATCACGCCGGACCGCGAGACCGGCATCGGCGCCTGGACCGCCGACGATTTCTGGAATGCCCTGCACAACGGTATCGGCAGCCAAGGGCGCCTGCTGTATCCCGCCTTCCCCTATCCGAGCTACACGAAGGTGACGCGCGACGATGCCGACGCCCTGTTCGCCTACCTGCGCAGCCTCCCTCCGGCGCGCCAGCCGAACCAGCCACACACCCTGCGCTTCCCCTACGACAGCCAGGCGGCGCTGGCGGCCTGGCGCCTGCTGTATTTCAAGCCCGGCGTCCACACCCCGGAACCGGGCCGCGGCGCGGACTGGAACCGCGGCGCCTACCTGGTCGAGGGCCTCGGCCACTGCAGCGCCTGCCACAGCCCGCGCAACAGCCTGGGCGCGAGCGGCCCGGGACTGCGCGGCGGCCTGATCCCCGTACTGGACTGGTACGCGCCCTCGCTCGCCGCCAGCGATCCTGACCTCGCGCAGCTGCTGCGCACCGGCGTCTCGCCGCAGGGCGTCGTGTCCGGGCCGATGGCGGAAGTGGTCGGCCGCAGCCTGCAGCACCTGACCGACGCCGACATCGGTGCGATGGCTGCTTATCTGAAGTCGCTGCCGGGCGAAACGGAACAGCGCGCAGCGGCCGCGCCGCCGCCGGAAGCGCTGATGAAGCTGGGCGGCAATCTCTACGGCCAGCATTGCGCCGATTGCCACGGCAAGGACGGCCGCGGCGCCGCCAGCGAGGATGGCGGCCCCGCCTATCCGCCGCTGGCCGGCAACCGCACGTTGGCGATGACGGAACCGGTGAATGCGATCCGCATCGTGCTCAATGGCGGATTCGCGCCGGCCACCGGGGGCAATCCCCGCCCCTACGGCATGCCGCCCTACAGCCCGGTATTGAGCGATGCCGAGGTGGCGGCGGTGCTGAGCTATGCGCGCGCCAGCTGGGGCAACGCAGCGCCGGTGGTGACGCCGGCGGAGGTCAACGCCTACCGGGCGGTACCGCTGAACTGATGAGCTTTGCTGTCGGGAAATTTTACACTTGCTCAAATATATTGGCACTATGGCAATTCGAGATTATCGGAAGAAAGGCACAAAACCCTTATTGAACAAGGCCTTAGTCCATATATTGAGCGAGCTGGCATCTATCTTGCTTCGCTTGAATGGTCGGTTTCGTTGATCAACCTTAAATAAGAAATCATGAAAAAAATTCTTGCCGCCTTAGCCGTCGCCTTCACCAGCCTCAGCGCCACCGCAGCCCCGGCCACCTATCTGCCGCCGGGCGGGATCTACCTGAAGTACACGGGCCAGGAGCAGATCGCCATCAACGGCGCGACCACCTTTGCCGGCACCAAGGAAATCAACTGGGGCGTGTTCGTCGTGTCGACCCTGGAAACCGGCGATATCAACACGCCGCATGACCAGCTCGACCCGAGCGGCGATATCTTCTTCGTCAACAAGCAGGATGGCGGCCAGATCACCGGCATGTTCTACGGCGTCGAAGCCGGCATCCCTTCGCTGGACAACCCCTTCCCGGCCACCAAGGGCTATATGGACCTGTACTGGCGCGACCTCGACAAGATGAGCGCCACTTCGCTGACCGGCACTGCGAACAACGTCCGCTGCGGCTATGACTGCGCCAAGGGCTACACCGAAGGCACTTTCCTGGCCCGCCTGTTCTTCGATACCGGCATGGATTCCACCAACCCGTCGAACACCATCGTCGGCAACAAGGTTCCTAGCAGCAAAGGCTTCTCGGGCCAGGCCGATTCCTACGCCTCGGTCGACATGTCGAAAGTGGGCCTGTGGAGCGAGCAGCTGAACTCGGACTATTTCCTGAACAGCGAAGGCGCCCGTGACCTGCGCTTCAAGAACAGCTACAACTACAACAAGAACTGGAACGACAAGAACAACAGCAACATCCTGGGCGCCCGCGTGGACGATCCGGGCCAGGCATACGCCCTGCCCGAGCCGGGTGCACTGTCGCTGATGGGCCTGGCGATGATCGGCATGGGCGCCGCCCTGCGCCGCCGCGCGCGCAAGTAATCGGTCGAGCACGAATGAAAATCGCCGGCGTTTGCCGGCGATTTTTTTTGGCGCTGTTCGCATTAAGTGTGGAAACACTTAATGCAAACAGCGCCTACACCATCTCCGCAAAGCCGATGCGGTCGGTGGTGGCCGCCCGCGCATCGTCGACCCCGACCTTGTGCGAGGCCAGCAGCCCTTCCAGCACGCTGTTCATCGTGTGGCAGCCCGGATCGCGGCCGGCGTTCATGTGGGTGCGGATGGCGCCCAGGTCGCCCTGCTCGATCATGCCGGCCACCGCCGGGCTGATGCTCAGGCATTCGGTCGCGAGGTGGTAGCGGTTGCCCTGCTTGGACGGCAGCAGCGCCTGGCACAGCACGCCGCGCAGCGCGTGCGCCAGGGCCTGGCTCTGGGCGTCGGAATTGCCGAGCAGGCGCAGCATTTTCTGCAGGCCCAGCTCGGTCGAGCGCGCGTGCAGGGTCGCCAGCACCAGCGGGCCCGATTCGGCCAGCGCCAGCGCTTCCTGGGCGGTCTGGGCGTCGCGGATCTCGCCGATCACGATCACGTCCGGGCGCTCGCGCAGCGCATCCAGGGCGCCGAGGTAATAGCTGTCGACGTCGCCGTCGACGCCCACTTCGCGCTGGGTGATGATGCACTTGCGCTGCGGGATCAGGGTCTCGACCGGGTCTTCGATGGTGATGATGTGGCCGGAACGCTGCCGGTTGATCTCGTCGAGGATCGAGGCGATGGTGGTCGACTTGCCCTGGCAGGTGTCGCCGATGATCAGCACCAGGCCGCTGGTCAGGCGCGCGAATTCCTGCTCGTCCGGGTGCAGGCCCAGCTCGGCCAGCGGCAAGGGCTCCTTCGGGAAGCGGCGGATCACGCAGCCCAGGCGCTTCTTGCCCTGGAAACTGAAGCAGTTGGCGCGGATCCGCGCCGTGTGCAGGTCGATCGACCGGTCGAAGGCGCGCTCCTGGATGCGCTCGGACCAGTTCGGCTCGATGACGTCGAAGAACTCTTCCAGCTCCTCCTTCGTGATCGGCGAATCCGTGACCGCCACCAGGCCCTTCGGCTGGCGCAGCATCAGCGGACTGTTCTGGTGAATGATGATGTCCGAAAACACCAGCTTCGAGTTCAGCAGGTGCAGGATCTGCTCGACCAGGGTGCCGAACACCGGATGGTCTTCATTTTCGATATACGAAAGAGTGGGAATCTGCGAGGACTGGTGGTATTCCATCGGGTGATCGATGATAGAAGTGGAAACTTGCGATGCATTTATTATAAAACCAGCAGCGCCAGAAAGTTCCACTTGGAAAGAGATTTTTTCGTGTGAAAAACTTACAACAACTCAGCGGCCGAACGCCGCCGCGATCCGGTCGCCGAACAGGGCCAGCGCCACGCCCACGATCATGACGGCCGCGCCCGCCAGCCGCAGCACCGACACCTTGCGCATGGCGACGTTCACCAGGCCGAAGTGGTCGATCGCCATCGAGGTCAGGAGCTGGCCGGCGATCACCAGCACGACCAGGTTCAGCAGGCCGATGCGCGGCACCAGCAGCACCGTGCAGAAGATGAAGGCAGCGCCGAGCAGGCCGCCGGAAAATTTCCACAGCGGCTGCTGCGGCAGGGCCGCCAGCGCGTCGGGCAAGCCGCCGCGGACACAGGCGACCACGGCCAGCGCCGCCGAGCCGCACAGGAAGGAGATCAGGGCGGCCACCACCGAGTTGGCGCCGACCGCGGCCGCCATCTGGCTGTTGATGGCGGCCTGGAAGGAGACGGCGATGCCGGCGCCGAAAGCGACGAGGAACAACAGGAGAGTCATGAGGAAAATACGGGCAAAAAGCGCAGGATTGTAGCGAAATCGGGCGGACTTGCGAAGACACCGGACTGGTCAGCCGGCATGGTGTGCGCATATACTGCGCGGCGTGCCGACCAACAATAGCCCACTGACAACACCCAGCGCTTCCCGCGCTGCCTGCGCCGCCGACCAGCCGATCCGCTGGCCGGCCCTGTTCCTCATGTTCGGCATGCTTGCCTGGACGCTCATGATCTGGCGCTGGGGTGGCACGGTCGAGGATTCCCAGGCGTATTTCGACACCGCCCGGCATTTTCGCGGCGAGATCGGCGTCGCGGAACTGCGCGCGCCCTTCCCCTATCGCACCCTGGTGCCCGCCGTCGCCGCCCTCCTGCCGGGGGACCTGCGCCAGGCCTTTGCGGCCCTGAACTGGCTGTGCATGACGGCCAGCGCCTGCCTGATGAGCGCCGTGGCCCTGCGCGCCGGCCTCGACAGCAAGCGCGCCGTCGGCGCCGGGGTCATGATGCTGGTGGCGCTGCCGACCTTCTGGTACGCCCCCTACCTGCTGGTCGATCCGGCTTCGGTCTGCGCGCGCAGCGCCTTCGTGCTGGCCGTGCTCGCGGGCCAGCCCTGGCTGGCCGCCCTGGCCGGCGTCCTCGGGACCGCGGTGCGCGAGGAGAACATCCTGTTGCTGGCCTGGCTCCTCGGCACGCGCCGCATCGCGCCTGCGGGCGGCCTGGCGGCCCTGGCGGCGGCCGGCGCCTGGCTGGTGGCGGTCCGCTTCTGGCTGCTCACGGGCCTGCCGGCGTATACCTGGGAACCGAGCTGGTGGACCGTCCGCCACGCGCTGCACGACGTCCGCTCGATCGCCTCGATCCTCGGTTCCTGCCTGCCCATCGTCCCCCTCGCGATCCTCGGCTGGCGCCAGGCGCCGGCGCCGCTGAAGCCATTTCGCAGCCTGCTGGTGCTGATGGCCCTGCCTCCCCTGTACGCAGCCCTGTGCGTGCGGGTCGAGGGCCGGATCGTGTGGGGCCTGTATCCCTTCCTGATCCCGTTCGCGGCGGCCTGGCTGCGCACGCCGCGCGCCGTCTCCTGACCTTGCCGGCGGCCCACGCCGCCTATCCGCAATCTGGCACGCCGGCCGTGCAGTTCGTCGCAAAGCGCCCGCGCGCATGGCTTGTCTTGCTTAAGATGCAGTCATCGATTACCGACAACAAGATTCAAGGAGGACTCACCATGACCATCGACGTTTCCCGCCGCAGCCTGCTGGCCGCCTGCACCCTCGCCTTTGCCGCCACCGCCATGACGGTCCCGGCCCTGGCCGGCGACTGGAGCTGGGGCCGCAGCGAACAGGTGCAGGGCAACGGCAACATCAAGCGCCAGTCGCGCGAGGTCCGTAACTTCAACGGCCTGGCCTTTTCCCTGCCGGGCCAGGTCGAGATCCGTACCGGCAACAGCGAAGGGCTCACCATCGAGACCGACGACAACCTGCTGCCGCTGATCGAGACGGTGGTCGAGGACGGCACCCTGAAGATCCGCAACAAGAACAAGGTCAACATCCAGACCCGCCACCTGAAGATCGTGGTGCAGGCGCGCGAACTGGACCGGCTGGCGCTGGCCGGCTCCGGCAGCATCGATGCCGACCGCGTGAACGGCTCGCGTGTGACGTTCGACGTCGGCGGCTCCGGCAGCATCCGGGTGCGCAAGGCCGAAGGCCAGTCGATCAATGTGAACCTGGGCGGCAGCGGCGACCTGAAGGTGGATGAAGGCAGCGCGCGCAGCCTGTCGGCCTCGATCGGCGGTTCCGGCAAGGTGGACATGGCGCGCGTGCGCCTGGAGACGGCCAGCGTGACGGTGGCCGGCTCGGGCGACGCGACCCTGTGGATACGCGACAGCCTGAGCATGACGGTGGCCGGCTCCGGTGACGTCAATTACTACGGCGATCCGCAGGTCAGCAAGTCGGTGGTCGGCTCCGGCAACGCGCGCCGCCTGGGCGCCGCGCCGCGCTGAACGATCGTCGGGCGGGCGCTGGATGCCGGGGGCATCGATCGGGTGCCCACGCGCGATGTTCGCCTATCAATGCGCGGCCGGGGCCGAGTAGGTGAGCGGCCTGACCGGCGCCGACACCTCGACGGTCTCGCGCTTGCCGGCCGCGTCGGCCACGGTCAGCGTCAGCGGCACCTGCTCGCCTTCCTTGAGCTGGCGTTGCAGGTCGAACAGCATGACGTGGTAGCCGCCGGAGGCCAGGTTCACGGTCTGGCCGGCCGGCAGGTCGATGGCGTCGACCGCGCGCATGCGCATGGTCTGGCCTTCCATCGCCATCTGGTGCAGCTCGACGCGGCCCGCAACCGGGGTCTTGACGCCGACCAGCTTCGCCGGCTTCGCGGATTTCAGTTGCATGAAAGCCCCGGCCACCTTCTGCTGGGGCACGGTGGCGCGCACCCATGGGTCGCTGACGCTGACCTGGGCCAGCGCCGGCAGGGAAACGAAGCCGGCAAGCGCCAGCGCGAGTAGACGTCGGTTCATGGCTGTTCTATCCAATCAATTAATAGGTACGTTCCGCAAGCAGCGTTTCGCGCTCGACCTGCACGGTGTCAAGGCCGTCGGTCAGCCACACCTGGCCGTCCTGGATCGTGCACTGCAACTGCATGTTGCGCTTGGCCATGCGCTCCAGCGCGGCGCTGGTCTCGGCCGCGATGTTGACGACGGTGATGTTGCGCGCGCGGTCGATCTGCTTGGCGATCTGCTTGAACCAGATGTGGCTGACGGCGCTGTAGCTGTACACGACCACGTGCTCCGAACGGCCGCTGGCCTTCATCAGGCGGCGCTCGTCGGGCTGGCCGACCTCGATCCAGGTCTGGATCGCCCCGGTCAGGTCCTTCAGCCACAGGGCCGGCTCCTCGACGTCGAACAGGTCCTTGCCGAACGCCAGCGCCTCGTCGGCGTGCAGGGCGAAGGCGAGCAGGCGGATCATCACCCGCTCGTCGGTTTCCGAAGGATGGCGCGCGATGGTGAGCGCGTGCTCCTGGTAGTAATTGCGGTCCATGTCCGCGATGCTCAGGTCTGCCTTGTAGATCGTTGCTTTCAGGGCCATCTGCTTGTTCTATCTTTCTGTTCTGGTGCAGTCAGCTGAATACGACGGTCTTGTCGCCGTTCAGCAGGATGCGGTGTTCCACGAACCACTTGACCGCGCGCGCCAGCACGACGCTTTCGACATCGCGCCCGATCGCCGTCAGCGCCTCGGCGTTCATCGCGTGATCGACCCGCTCGACGTCCTGCTCGATGATCGGGCCTTCGTCCAGGTCGCCGGTGACGAAATGGGCGGTGGCGCCGATCAGCTTGACGCCGCGCCGGTGCGCCTGGGCATACGGGCGCGCTCCCTTGAAGCTGGGCAGGAAGGAATGGTGGATGTTGATCGCCCTGCCCTTCAATGCCTCGCACAGCCCCGGCGACAGGATCTGCATGTAGCGCGCCAGCACGACCAGGTCGATCCGGTGCCGGTCCAGCAGCTCGATGATGCGGCTTTCCTGCGCCAGCTTGTCGGATTCGCTGGCGCCGGCCTCGAGCGGCAAGTGGTGAAAGGGGATATTGTAACTGGCCGCGAGCTGGTAGAACTCCATGTGGTTGGAGACGATGGCCGGAATCTCCACCGGCAGCAGCCCGCTGCGGTAGCGGAACAGCAGGTCGTTCAGGCAGTGGCCGATCTTCGACACCATGATCAGCACGCGCGGCTTGCGCGCGGCGTCGTGCAGCTGGCCCGAGGCGTTCAAATGCACGCACAGGGCGTCGAAGCCGGCGCGCAGGGTGGCATCCGAGACGTCCGGCTCCTCCAGCGCGAAGTGGATGCGCATGAAAAACAGCTTCGATTCCGGATCGCCGAACTGGTCGGAATCGATGATATTGCAGCCATGCTCGGCCAGGAAGCCGGACACGCGCAGGACGATGCCGCGCTGGTCCAGGCAGGACAGGGTCAGGATGTATTCTGGGTGCGTCATGAGGGCGTTTCGATGATGGTTGGATGAGATGGCTTCTGGCATTGTCGCATGCGCTTGCAAAATAAGCAGGCACGCAACCAAGCCGTCGTTCCCGCGTAGGCGGGAACCCAAGTTTGCCAGCGTTCCGGTAACTCAAGCAGAACTTGGATCCCCGCCTTCGCGGGGACGACGTGCATAGCTTTCCGATATAGTTAGCAAGTCCACATCTCACACAGGGAACCCCATGTCCACCTCCACCCAGACCAACCAGCAACTCCGCCTCGCCTCCCGCCCGGTCGGCCTGCCGACGCAGGCCAACTGGCAGCTCGCCGAAGAACCCCTGCCGCCGCTGGAAGACGGCCAGGTCCGCGTCAAGGTGCTGTACCTGTCGCTCGACCCGGCGATGCGCGGCTGGATGAACGAAGGGAAATCGTATATCCGCCCGGTGGCGATCGGCGAGGTGATGCGCGCCGGCGCGGTGGGCGTGGTGGTGGAATCGCGTTCGCCGCGCTTCGCCGTGGGCGAGCACGTCAGCGGCACCTTCGGCGTGCAGCGTTTCTGGACCGGCCCGGCCGAGGACAAGGGCAGCCCGCTGGTGAAGATCGACCCCGCGCTGGCGCCCCTGCCCGCCTGGCTGAACGTGCTGGGCATGCCGGGCATGACGGCGTACTTCGGCCTGACCGAGATCGGCCAGCCCAAGGCCGGCGAGACGGTGGTGGTGTCGGCGGCGGCAGGCGCGGTCGGGATGACGGTCGGCCAGATCGCCAAACACCTGGGCTGCCGCGTAGTGGGCATCGCCGGCGGCGCGGACAAATGCCGTTTCGTGGTCGAGCAGCTCGGCTTCGACGCCTGCATCGACTACAAGGAAGGCCAGCTCGCCCAGGGCCTCAGGCAGCACTGCCCGGACGGCGTGGACGTCTACTTCGACAACGTCGGCGGCGAAATCCTGGACACCGTCCTCACACGGATTAACATGAAAGCACGGATCGTGATCTGCGGCGCGATCTCGCAGTACAACAACACCACGCCGGTCCGCGGCCCGGCCAACTACCTGTCGCTGCTGGTGAACCGCGCGCGCATGGAGGGCATGGTGGTGTTCGACTACGCGCCGCGCTATCCGGAAGCCGTGGCCCGCCTCGGGCAGTGGCTGCGCGAGGGGAGCTTCAGGAGCCGCGAGCACGTGGTCGAGGGCTTCGAGAATTTCGTGCCCGCCCTGCTGATGCTGTTCGAGGGGAAGAACTTCGGCAAACTGGTGCTGAAGATCGCCGACGCCTGAGCCGAGGACCGGTCTCGCGCTGTCGGCAACACTTCGGCAGGAACTATTGCCTCCTTCGCCTCTCTAATCGCACGAGCGCATCCATGGACGCTCTCGGGTTTGATTCTTCACCGACAGGCACAAGGAGATCGATATGGCGACAAGCAAGGAAGGCGGCAAGAGCGCGAGCTCGGGCGGCAACGAGCAGAAAAGCCAGCCTGCCAAGCGCGGTTTCGCTGCGATGGACCAGAATCAGCAGCGTCAAATCGCCAGCAAGGGCGGCCAGGCCGCCCACCAGAAAGGAACGGCGCACGAATTCGATTCGGAGGAAGCGCGCCGTGCAGGCCAGAAAGGCGGGGAAGTGGTCAGCCGCAACCGCGCCCACATGGCCGACATCGGCCGCAAAGGCGGGGAAAGCCGGCAATCGGCCAACCGCGCCGCGGCAGCCGCCAAGGGGGGCAACCGCCAGGGCGGCAAGACGGAGTAAGATAAGGAAAGCGGCATCGCCAGGCTCCTTACCTGACCAGGGATGATTCCATCGGCCGCGCCGCCATGACCGGGTGCGGCCAATCCCTTTACCGGCTGCGTTGCGCCGGATCCCTCACCTTTGCGCACTCTACCGGGCTGCATCCTGTGCTAGAGTGCGCATCCCATGTCCGACCCGAACCACCTCAAATACCTCAGCGCCTATCCGGCCCACCTGCTCGACCAGGTGCGCCGCCTGATCGACGGCGGCAAGCTGGCCGACCACCTGCGCAGCCGCTACCCGCAGGCCCACGCGGTCCGCACCGACAAGGCCCTGTACGGCTATGTGCAGGATCTGAAGGATGCCTACCTGCGCAACGCCGAACCGGTCGCCAAGGTCGCCTTCGACAGCAAGATCGGCATCGTCCAGCAGGCCCTCGGCCTGCACACCGCCATCTCGCGGGTCCAGGGCGGCAAGCTGAAAGCCAAGCACGAGATCCGCATCGGCACCGTGTTCCGCGACGCCCCGCCCGAATTCCTGCGGATGATCGTCGTGCACGAACTGGCCCACTTGAAGGAAAAGCAGCACGACAAGGCCTTCTACAAGCTGTGCTGCTGGATGGAGCCGGACTACCACCAGTTCGAGTTCGACCTGCGGCTCTACCTCACCCAGCTGGAGCTGGGCGGCGAGCGGCTGTGGGGCGCATGACGAACCGTCAAGGCGCCCGCGCAACAGATTTCACAGATCTATCCACACGGAAATAGTTTCCATGCGGCACGCATGGTAGGATGAACTCATCGGTCGCCCCCGCCCCCGGCACCGAGCCTCGACCCGGCCTTTACCCCGCCGTTTGTCCATCTGGATGACTGGAGTGGCCATGCACCATCCGAACCCTGCTTCCGAACACACCCGACTTGCCGCACTCGCTTCGCTGGACGTCCTCGACACGCCCGCGGAACACCGCTTCGACCGCTTCACGCGTCTGGCCGCGATGACCTTCGGGGTCCCGGTCGCGCTGGTGTCGCTGGTCGACGAACACCGCCAGTGGTTCAAGTCGCGCTGCGGCCTGGACGTCACCGAAACGCCGCGCTCGATCGCCTTCTGCAGCCATACGGTGGCGCAGGACGGGATGCTGGTGGTCGAGGATGCCACCCTGGATCCGCGCTTCGCCGCGAATCCGCTGGTGGCCCGTGCGCCCCACGTCCGCTTTTATGCCGGCCAGCCGCTGCACAGCGACGGCCAGCCGGTCGGCACCCTGTGCATCGTCGACTACGCGCCGCGCACCTTCTCCGATCAGCAGCGCCAGGCCCTGCGCGACCTGGCCGACCTGGTCGAGGCGGAGCTGAACCACGTGAAGGTCGCCACCGCCCGCCTGATGGCCGAGCAGGCCCTGAAGGCCCTGAACACGGAACTCGAGCAGCGCGTCGCCGAGCGCACCGCCGAACTCGAGCGCAAGGTCGGCGAGCTGTCGCACGAGATCGCGCGCCGCAAGGAAGTCGAAGTCACGCTGCAGCACAGCGTGGACTGGAACCGCACCATCGTCGCCTCGTCCTGGAGCGGCTTCATCGGCGCCGATGCCGGCGGCCGCATCGTCGAATGGAATGCCTCGGCCGAGCGCATCTTCGGCTGGCCGCGCGCGCAGGCGCTCGGACGCAGCCTGTCCGAACTGATCGTGCCGCCCGCCTACCGCGCGCTGCACGAGGCGGGCATGCGGCGCTGCATCGAGACCGGCGACGGCCCGGTGCTGGACCGCAAGATCGAACTGCCGGCGCTGACCGCGAGCGGCCGCCAGATCATGGTCGAAATGACCATCAGCAGCTACGAATGGCAGGGCAAGCGCTGCTTCGGCGCTTTCATGAACGACATCTCGGAGCGCATCCGCACCCGCCAGCAGCTCGAAGAAAAGCAGGAGCTGCTGGACGCCGTGCTCGAGTCGGTCGACGTCGGCGTGATCGCCTGCGACGCGGTCGGCAACCTGTCGCTGTTCAACCGCGCGGCCCGCACCATCGTCGGGCGCGAGATGAAAACCATCGTGCCGGCCGAGTGGTCGCAGTACTACGCGATGTACCACGTCGACGGCCGCACGCCGCTGGCGATGGACGAGGTCCCGCTGGTGCGCGCGCTGAAGGGCGAAACCATCCGCGACGAGGCGATCGTCATCGAGCAGGCCAGCGGCGCGGCGCACACCCTGCTGGTCAGCGGCCGGCCCCTGCGCAGCGCTTCCGGCCGTCCGCTCGGCGCGGTGGTGGCGATGAAGGACATCACCGAGATCAACGCCTCGCGCGCCGAGCTGGAAGTCAACGAACGGCGCCTGCGCGCCATCACCGAGAACCTGCCGGCGCTGATCGGCAAGGTGAACGCGGCCGGCAGGTACGTCTACCTCAACGGCCATGCGCTGCGGGTGTTCGACCGCAGCGCCGACCAGCTGCTCGGGCACGAATTGGCTTGCGCCTACCGTCCCGAGGATTATGCGGTCCTCAGCCCCTGGTTCGCGCAGGCGCTGGCGGGCGAGACCGCGGTCTTCGAATACGTCTCGCGCTCGAGCGGGAAGGAGCTGCATTACCAGTGCTGCTTCGTCCCGCAGCGCACCGCGGGCGGCCAGCCGGACGGCTTCTATGCGATGGCCTTCGACATTACCGAACGCAAGGTGAGCGAGCTGCGCCTGGCCGAGAGCGAGGAACGGCTGCGCACCATCACCGACAACGTGCCGGTGCTGATCGCCCACCTCGACAGCGAGCGCCGCTACGTGTTCGCCAACGCCGTCCACCAGTCCTGGCTGGGCAAGCCGGCCGGGCAGATCATCGGCAAGACCATGGAAGAAGCCTTCGGCGCCGACTACCTCGCGCCGCAGGCGGCGGCGCTGGAACAGGCATGGAGCGGCCAGGCCTCGCAATGCGAGCACGAGATCGTGCGCAAGAAGCACACCCGCATCGCGCACACGACCTTCCTGCCGCAGCTGCGCGACGGCGTTGTCGCCGGCGTCTACGTGCTGACCACCGACGCCACCGTCTCGCGCATGCACGAGCGCAGCCTGCACGCGCTGGCGCACACCGACACCCTGACCGGGCTGCCGAACCGGCGCCACTTCGAGGCCGCCCTGCAGGGCGCCGTCCGCGCAGGGCATGCCGGGCGCGGCTCCGCCCTGCTGTACCTGGACGTCGACCACTTCAAGCGGATCAACGACCGCTACGGGCATGCGGTCGGCGACGCCGTGCTGGTCGAGTTCGCACGCCGCCTGCGCGGCGCGGTGCGCGACTCCGACCTGGTCTCGCGCCTGGCCGGCGACGAATTCACGGTGCTGCTGCACGACGTCGCCGGCGAGGCCGACGTCGAGGCGGTGGCGCACAAGATCCTCGCCGCGATGCGCACGCCGTTCGAGCTCGATGCGCTGGTCCTGCAGGTCGGCACCTCGATCGGCGCCGCGCTGGCCGACCAGCCGGACCCGCCGCCGGCGCGCCTGCTGGACGCCGCCGACCGCGCCCTGTACGCCGCCAAGCAGGCCGGGCGCAACACCTTCGCCATGCTGCGCCTGGGCCGTGGCCACATGCACGGCCTGGCGATGGCGCACGGCTGACGCGGCTCAGGACAACTCAGGCCGTCACAGGTCCCACTTCAGCTCCGCCACCCAGGTACGCTGGGGGTAAGGGTGGAAGTTCCAGTAGCGGTAGTTGTTCAGGTTGTCGATCCCGACCGCCGCCGACCACTGCCGGTCGATCCGGAACACGACCCGCAGGTCGGCCGTGAAGTAGCGGCTCGCGCCCTGGTAGGCGAAGCCGTTCGTATCCGCGTTGTCCAGGGTCGAGTACTGGCGGCCGCTGTAGCGCGCCGCCAGCGTGGCCGACAGCCGGTCGTCGACGCGCCAGCTTGCCTGCCCGGTCGCGCGCCACCGCGGAATGCGCGGCTGCCATTTGCCGACGCTGGCCGGGAATCTGTCGTTGCGCACGATCGTCGAATCGGTCCAGGTCAGGCTGGCGTTCAGGTCCAGTCCGCGCAGCGCCACGTCGCTGGCGGCGTAGGCGAGTTCGAGTCCCCTGGTATCGATGCGGTCGACGTTCTGGACGTTCGTCACGTTCGGCAGCACCAGCACATTGGTCTGCGAATACAGGGCATCGCGGGTACGCTCGCCGAACGCCGTCAGGCGCAGCAGGCCGCGCATCGGGTCGCCCTCCAGCTTGCGCTCGGCCGTCAGTTCGCCGGTCCAGGACTTTTCCGGCCTGAGGTCCGGGTCGTTGTTGACCAGGGTGCCGGCCGCATTGATGCCGCCCTGGTACAGCTCGGACACGGTCGGCATCCGCACCGCGCGTCCCAGCGAGGCCTTGAACAGCCAGTCCTCGTTCGCCTGGAAGGCCAGCGCGGCTTTCGGGGAAAGATAATGCTCGCTGCGGCTGCCGTGGTTGACGGTGACGGCCGCGTTCGAGGTCCTTCCCTCGCGGGCTTCCCAGCGCTCGCCGCGCAGGCCGAGCACCGTCTTCCAGCGCGGCGCGAATCTCCAGCTGTCCTGCACGTACAGGGCGTCGATGCCGGTGCGGCCGCCGAAGGCCTGGTTGCGCGCGCCGGGTGCGCCGGCCAGCCAGTCGGTGGTCGCGTTCTCGATGCTGCGCAGTTTGTACGCTTCGCGCTGCCAGCCGAATTCCGCGACATGCGCGCCCGCCGCTCCCGCCGGCCGCCACACGCCCCTGGCCGCGAAGGTGCGCCAGCCGGTGCCGCCCTGGTCGACGATGCGCCCCGCCCCGCCGCCGCCTGCCGCCGGCAGTGCGGTGGTCGGCGCGCGCAGCAGGTCCTGGTCGTAGTCGTACAGGCTGGCCGCCAGCTGCCAGTCGAAGCTGCCGCGGGTGCTGCTCTTGAGCGTCAGTCCGTGCATGAAGTGGCGCAGGCTCTCGTTCGACTGGCTGAAGTCGGACGGCGTGAGCGCATAGGCGCGGCCGCCGATGTTCACCGTACCGCTGTAGACCGGCTGGCCGGCGCCATCGCGCAGGTAGCTTTGCGGCCTGCCCTGCGCATCGTTGTCCCACAGGCCGAACACGTACGTGGCGCGCAGTCCCGGCGAGAAATCGTAGGCCAGCTTGGCCTTCAGGTGCGCCTGCTGCGTGCGGTACTGGGTGGCGGCGCCGAGGATCAGCCAGTCGCGCCCGCTGCGGTCGCGGGCGGCAACGGCGCCGCTGACGGGCGTTCCCGCCGTCGAGGCGGCCGCCGCCGGATAGCGGGTCGGGAACGTCAGCGGCTGGCCGTCGCTCTCCAGCCGGGCGAGGTCCAGGTACCAGGACCAGGCGCCGGCCCGGTTGCCGAGCGAGAAGCTGCCCTGGCGGCCGCGGTAGTGGTCGTCGGTGCCGTACAGGGTGAACGGCTGGTACGAGGCCGACAGTTTCGCGTGCGCCTCGAAGCGCGAGGGCATGCGGGTGACGTAGTCGACCACGGCGCCGACCGAGTTGCCGCCGTAGGCCGCCGAGAACGGGCCGTACAGCACGTCGACGCGCTCGATTTCCTCCGGGCTGACCATGCCCCAGCGCGGCGCGAAAGCGGCGCCGTTGCCGAGGTAGTTGGACAGCAGGATGCCGTCGGCGTACACCGCCGAGCGGGCGCTGTTGCCGGTGCCGGAGGCGCGGGTCGACAGCACCGCGTGGTTGTAGTCGCCGTTGTAGCGCTTGCGCACCAGCAGGCTGGGCAGGTATTTCAGGGCGTCCTCGGCATCGCTGGCGTTGATGGCGCGTGCGATCTCTTCACCGGTGACGGTCTCGATCGTGGTCGGGATCCCGGTCGGCAGCGAGGTCGGGTGCTTGCCGGTGACGATGACGGTGCCGAGCTGGCGGGTCTGTGCGCCGGCTTCTTCCTGGCCGGACATGGTCTGCGCGGGTGCGGTCTGGGCGAACGCCGTCGAGAGGGCGGCAGCCAGCGCCGTCAGCGTACCGACGTGCGCCAGCGATGTGCTTGCATTCTTCATTCTTGTTCCTGTGATGTCCATGGACTCGGCGCGCGCCGGCGCAGGGCCTGGCGTGCGGACCGATGCTGGCGGCGTGACGCCGCGTGCTCAGGACAGGCGCGGCGGCGCGCGCGGCTGCGCCAGCGCCCACGCGAACAGCGGACGCGAAGAACGGTAGTAGAGCGGTGGCCAGGCATCCCGGCCGGCGGCCGGAACGAAGGCGACGCCCATCGGCGGCGGCACGCCGTGGGCGGTGGCGTGGAAGACGCAATAGCCGCAGTGGTTCAGGTTCTTCTGCGGCTTGCCGGAAGAGCCATCGTCGGCGGACAGGACCACCGGAACCATCTCCATGCCCATCGCCGTGCAGACCTCCATCTGCATCACGGCGGGCGCGGGTCCGGCCGCTTCCATCGCATGCGACACCAGCGGCGCGAGCGCATTGAACAGGATGGCCAGGCAGGCGATCCAGGCAATCCGTGCGCGCATGCGCCAATGCCGTGTCGGGGTAAGCATGCTTGCATTATAGTCCACGGTCCGACGCGCGCCGCCCGCGGCGTCACGTTGCCACTGCACAACGAAAGTAAGTATTCCTGAAAGCATTAGAAGTTAGCTATCGACTTTCACTACCCCTCCGTATAAAGTCAATCTCGCGCTTCCTGCGCCCTGTCTCGCCCTCTCTTCCGAATGCAAGTGATGCTGCAACACACCCCCGGCCGCCTCCTGTCTGTTCCCCTGTTCGCGTTCAGCCTGCTGATCGGCGGCGCTGCCTGCGCGCAGGACGGCAAAGAGCCGGGCTGGACCCTGTCCGGCTTCGGCACCATCGGCGCCGTGCACTCCAGCGAACGCAATGCCGACTACACAGCCAGCGTGCTGAAGGCCGACGGGGCCGGCGCCACGCACCGCTGGAGCGCCAACGTCGACAGCCGGCTCGGCGCCCAGCTCGACTACCGCCTCGACCGGCGCTGGTCGGCGGTGCTGCAGGTGGTGAGCGAACAGGGACTCGACAACAGCTACCGCCCGCGCATCGAGTGGGCCAACGTGACATTCCAGGCCACGCCCGAACTGGCGCTGCGCTTCGGCCGCATTGCGCTGCCGATGTTCCTGACCGCCGACTACCGCAAGGTCGGCTATGCCTATCCGTGGGTGCGCCCGCCGGTCGAAGGCTACGGCACCCTGCCGTTCACCAGCAGCGACGGCGTCGACGCCACCCTGCGCTGGAGCGCGGGCCGGGTGCGCAACGCTTCGCAGCTGTTCTATGGCCGCGACCACGTCGCGCTGGCCGCGCCGCTGCAGGCCTACGCGCGCGGCGTCGTCGGCATCTCGAATACCAGCGACTGGGGCGCGCTCAGCCTGCGCGCCAACGTCATCAGCGGCGAGGTGACGGCCGACGTCGGCTCGGCGCTGTTCGACGCCTTCGAAGCCGCGGGTCCGGCCGGCGCCGCCATCGCGCGGCGCTACGCGATCGACCACAAGCGGGCGCGCATCGCCAGCATCGGCATGAACTACGACCCTGGCGAATGGTTCCTGATGCTCGAAGCGAGCCGCAGCCGCACCGCGTCGCTGCTCGGCGCAACCCATAGCGCCTACGCCAGCGCCGGCGTGCGCCTGCGCGCCTTCACGCCTTACCTGGTCGTGTCGCGCGTGCGCGCCAGCGGCGCGACCCGCGACGACGGCCTGCCGACCGCCGGCCTGGCGCCGGCCGATGCGGCCCGGCTCGCCCAACTGAACGGCGGCCTGAACCTGCTGCTGGCCACCATCCCGCAGCAGGCCACGCAGGCCGCCGGCGTGCGCTGGGACCTGGCCGCGAACGCCGCCCTCAAGCTGCAATACGACCGCGTCACGCCGCACCACGGCTCGCGCGGCTCGATGATCAACCTGGCGCCCGCCTTCCGTTCCGGCCGGACGGCCCACGTGGCCAGCGTCGCCCTCGATTTCGTGTACTGATGCGGACCGGACCTTTCCGGCGCCTGTTCGCAGCCGCCCTCCTCGTCCTCGCCGGCATCGCGGCCGGCCCGGCCGGCGCGGCCGAGCTGGTGGTGATCGTCTCGGCCAGAAATCCGGTGAACGCGCTGCGCGCGGACCAGGTGGCCGCGATCTTCCTCGGCCAGAGCGTGCGCTTCCCCGACGGCGTCGAGGCGGTGCCGCTCGACCAGCCGCTCGGCTCGCAGCTGCGCGACGAATTCTACGAGCGCGTGGCCGGCAAGACCCCGGCCCTGCTGAAGGCGCACTGGTCGAAGATGGTGTTCACCGGCCGTGGCCAGCCGCCGCGCGAGGCCTCCGACAGCGCCGCGGTGCGGCGCCGGGTTGCCGGGAATCCCGAGCTGATCGGCTATATCGAACGCGGCGCGCTGGATGGCAGCGTACGCCCGGTGCTGGTGGTGCAATGATGGAACACGCCAAGCCCACCGCGAAGGCCGCAAAGCCGCAGCCAGCGCCGCGCCAGCAGGGCGTGAGCCGCCGGCTGGGGCGCGCGCTCGAAACCCATATCGCGCTGCCGCTGTTCGCGCTGCTGCCGCTGGTCGCGATCTGGATCGCCACCTTCCACTTCGTCGCCGCCGAGCGCGACGCCGCCATCGCGCAAGCGCGCGACGCCACCCGCGAGCAGGTCGACACCTACGAAGCGCAGATGGCGCGCAACCTGAACGCGATCGACCAGACCCTGAAGGTGATCAAGTACGCGGCCGAGCAGCACGGCCCGGAGACCGCGCTCGACAAGCTGCGCCGCCAGGGCCTGCTGCCGCCGTCGCTGGTGTTCACGGTCAGCATCGCCGACCGCGACGGCCGCATCGTGGCCAGCAACCCGGGCATGCCGCCGCTGGACGTCGGCCGCGAAGCCTACTTCACGGTACACCGCGAGGACGAGACCGGCACGGCCTTCGTCAGCCAGACCCAGCGCGATTCCGCCAGGCACGAACCGCACCTGCATTTCACGCGCCGCATCGACGACGACGCCGGCCGCTTCGCCGGAATCGCCATCGTCGAAGTCGATCCGGCCTACTTCACCAGCGCCTACGAGCGTTCGCGCGAGGGCGAGCTGGGGCTGATCGGCCTGATCGGCACCGACGGCGTGGCGCGCGCGCTGCGCATCGGCGACAAGGTCTCCTGGGGCCAGCAGATCGCGCTCGGCGGCCTGGCCGACGACGCCCTCGAACCGCACGCCATGCCGCCCGACGGCGTGGCGCGCTACGCCAGCGCGCGCCGCCTGCACGGCTTCCCGCTGTCGGCCGTGATCGGCCTGGCCGAGAGCGAACAGATGGCGCAGTACGAGCAGCACCGCGGCAACTACCTGGTGGCGGCCTTCGCCGCCAGCTTCCTGCTGCTGTCGGTGGTCGGCATGATCAGCGCCTGGTCGTGGCAGCTGGCCAAGGCGCGCGGGCGTGAACGGCGCGCCCAGGAAACCTACGCGGCGGCCTCGGAAGCCAGCCTGGACGCCTTCTTCGTGCTGCGCAGCGTGCACGACGACGACGGCCGCGTGATCGACTTCCTGGTCGAGGAAACCAATTCGCGCGCCGAGCAGGTCAGCGGCATCCCCAAGGAACAGCTGCGCGGCCGCCTGATGGGCGAGCTGATGCCCTTCTACCGGGTGAACGGCATGTTCGACGAACTGCTGCGCGTGGTCGGCACCGGCGAGCCGCTCGAGACCGAATGGCAGGCCGCGACCTCGCCGGCGGTCGGCCGCTGGCTGCAGCGCCAGATCGTGCCGGTCGAAGGCGGCGCGGTCGCCACCGTGCGCGACATCACCGAACGCAAGCTGGCCGAGGAGCGGATCCGCCACCTGGCCCACCACGACGAGCTGACCGGCCTGCCGAACCGCAGCCTGATCCGCGACCGCCTCGAACAGGCGGTGCTGAACGCCCAGCGCAACGGCAAGCACCTGGCGCTGGCCTTCGTCGACCTGGACGGTTTCAAGCTGGTCAACGACGGCCTCGGCCACAATGCCGGCGACGAGCTGCTGAAGGTGGTCGGCCGCCGCATGCAGGGTTGCCTGCGCCGCAACGACACCCTGGGCCGGCTGGGCGGCGACGAATTCGTGATCCTGCTGCCGGACGTCGCCGAAGACGCGCTGGCGCTGACGCCGGTGCTGGAAAAGATCCGCCAGGCGGTGACCGAGCCGGTGGCGATCGGCAACCAGGCGGTGCAGGTGAGCTGCAGCATGGGCGTGGTGATGTATCCGCGCGACGGCGAGGACCCGAAGACGCTGATGATGAACGCGGACGCGGCGATGTACCGCGCCAAGGACCTGGGCAGCAACAACTTCCAGTTCTATACCCGCGAGATGAACGCCAGCGTCGAGGAAAAGCTGATGCTGCTGGAAGGCCTGCGCAAGGCCTTCGACACGACCCAGGCCGGGGCCCCGGCCTCGGGCGCCGCGCCGGCCGGCCATTTCAGCCTGCTGTACCAGCCAAAGGTCGACCTGCGCACCGGCCGCATCTTCGGCGTCGAAGCCCTGATCCGCTGGCGCCATCCGGAGCATGGGATGGTGCCGCCGCCGCGCTTCATCGGCCTGGCCGAGGAATCCGGCATGATCGTCGCGATCGGCGAATGGGTGCTGCGCACCGCCTGCCGCCAGGCCCAGCTCTGGCGCAACGCCGGCCTCGACCCGGTGACGGTGTCGGTCAACGTGTCGGCCCGCCAGTTCGAGGAAAAGCACCTGGTCGAACGCATCGCGACGGCCCTGCGCGACGCCGGCCTGCCGCCCTCCGGCCTGGAACTGGAAGTGACCGAGAGCCTCCTGATGCGTGACCTGAACCAGGCGGTCGAGCGCATGCGCGCGCTGAAGGACATGGGCATCTCGCTGTCGATCGACGACTTCGGCACCGGCTACTCCAGCCTGTCGGCGCTGAAGTCCTTCCCGATCAGCACCCTGAAGATCGACAAGTCCTTCGTGCGCGACCTGGCCACCAGCGAGGACGACCAGGCCATCGCGCTGGCCGTGATCTCGCTCGGCCACCGCCTGCAGCTGCGGGTGATCGCCGAAGGCGTCGAGACCGCGGAGCAGCGCGACTTCCTGCTTGCTAACGAGTGCGACGAGATGCAGGGCTACCTGTTCTCGCCGCCGGTGCCGGCCGAGCGCATCGCCGAGATGCTGCTGGCGCAGGCGCGATCGGGAGGCCAGGCATGAAGCCGTCCGACCTGTCCCGCCTGCTGTTCGGCGCCGACCCCAAGCTGCGCCGGATGCTGGTCTACTGGGCCGCCACCGCGGCGCTGTATTCGATCTTCTTCATCCTGATCGTGCTGATCGCGACGCCGCACCTGATCGACCGCGGCGCGGCGCTCGACCTGGCGGCATATGCCATCGGCGGCAACGCCTCGGCCTACCTGCTGGTGCGTTTCGGCGGTCGCTTCGGACTGGCCCCGACCGCGCTGGCGACGCTGCAGGGCCTGTTCGCCATCAGCTGCAATATGTGGCTGTATGCGATCGCGGGGCCGCTGCGCAGCGCGACCCTGATGGCGCTGATCGTGGTGGTGGTGTTCTGCACCTTCGCGCTGCGCCCGCGCCAGACCCTGGCGCTGACCGGGGTCGGCCTGGTGGGCATGGGGGCGACCATGTGGTGGCTGCAGGCGCACGACCCGCTGCGCTATCCGCCCCAGGTGGAGGCGGTGACCTTCGCGATCATGGCGGCCTGCTCGCTGGCCGTGACCTTCCTGACCGGCGAGATGTCGAAGCTGCGCGCACGCCTGAAGGCGCAGAAGGAAGAGCTGGTCAAGGCGGTGGACACGATCCGCACCCTGGCCACGGTCGACGAGCTGACTGCGCTGGCCAACCGCCGCCACATGAACGAGGTGCTGGCGCTGGAGGAGCGGCGCCGCGGTCCGGCCGCCGGCGCGTCGGCCGCTGCGCCGCCGGACCGCAGCACGTGCATCGCGCTGCTCGACATCGACTTCTTCAAGCAGATCAACGACCGCCACGGCCATGCCGCGGGCGACGAGGTGCTGCGCCAGTTCGCGGTCGCCGCGCGCGCCGAACTGCGCGCGGGCGACGTGCTGGCGCGCTGGGGCGGCGAGGAATTCCTGCTGATGCTGCCCGATACCGGGGAGCCGGAAGCGCTGCTGGTGGTCGAGCGCATCCGCGCACGGATGGGCGGGCTGCGCATCGCAGGGGCGGACGGCAGCGACCTGCTGGACCGGCGCCGCGTCAGCTTCTCGGCCGGCCTGACGGCGCGGCGCGGCGACGAAGCGCTGGCCGACACCGTCAACCGCGCCGACAAGGCGCTCTACCAGGCCAAGTCTTCCGGCCGCGACCGCGTCGTGTCAGCCTGACCGGCGCGGCCCGGGGATCAGACCAGCGGCTCGGCGCGTGATGGCGAGGCCGCCTGCAGGCGCGCCACCAGCGCGTCCGGGTCGGCCTCGATCATCAGCAGGTCCGCATGCGCCGGGCGCACGAAGCCCTGCCCGACCATATGGCCGACGAAAGCGGACAAGCCGTTCCAGAAGCCGTTCGCGTTGAGGAGGCCGATCGGCTTGGCGTGGATGCCCAGCTGGGCCCAGGTCACCATTTCGAACAGCTCTTCCAGCGTGCCCATCCCGCCCGGCATCGCGATGAAACCGTCGGCCAGGTCGGACATCATGGCCTTCCGTTCGTGCATGTCCTTGACCACGAACTGGCGCGTCAGACCGGTGTGGCCGACTTCGCGCTCGAGCAGCGCGCGCGGGATCACGCCGGTGGCTTCGCCGCCGAGGCGCAGCACTTCGTCCGCGATCACGCCCATCATGCCGACCTTGCCGCCGCCGTAGACCAGGCCGATGTTGCGTTCGACCAGCACGCGCGCCAGGCCGCGCGCGGCGTCGGCATAGCAGGGATCGGCGCCCGGCGAGGCGCCACAGTAGACGGCGATGGCTTTCATGCTTGTCCTTCCGGCGGCAATTGTTTCAGGTAGTCTTCCGAGAGGCGCTGGAACAGCTCGCTGGTCTGGCCGCGCAGGTAGGGGCCGACCATCGACAGCACCTGGTAGCAGCCGCGCGCGAGGGCGTCGGCGATCGCCTGCTGCTCGCTGTATTTGCGCGGATTGCGCACGTATTCGTAGGACAGCCAGTAGGTCGCCACCACCACCATGTTCGTCGCCATCGCGCCGATCTGGCTGTCGCCGGCTTCCAGCGATCCCTCGCTGCGCAGGTCTTCGCACAGCTGGCGCGCGACCTTGATCTTGTGCGCCAGGATGGCCTTGAACTGCAGCTCCAGCTTGCGGTTGCGCGACAGCAGGTCGTTCAGGTCGCGGTAGAAGAAGCGGTAGCGCCAGATCAGCTCGAACATCATGCGCAGGTAGAGCCAGACGTCCTCGAGATTCGAGCGGCGCCCGGCCGGCACCGTCAGCATGCGCCCGATCTCGGCCTCGAACTGGGCGAAGATCGAGTTGACGATGTCGTCCTTGTTGCGGAAGTGGTAATACAGGTTCCCCGGAGAGATGTTCATCTCTTCGGCGATCACGGTGGTCGTGATGTTCGGCTCGCCGAATTCGTTGAACAGCCTGAGCGACAATTCGAGAATCCGTTCGCGGGTCCGGCGGGGAGCTTTCTGTTGCATGGAAGACGGCGTGGTTGAACTCACCCGCAAGGATAACACCGACCGCCGGCCGCGGCCATATTCGGCCGGGGTCCGGCTCCCCTGCTCAATTCCGTTCGCAGCGCAGTAAAAAGGCGGCCCGCAGTTCCTCGCGCAGCGCGCCCGCGGCCCAGGGCTTGTGCAGGTGGCGGTCGACCAGGCCGGCCGCGCAGGCGCGCTCGATCGGCTCCAGTTCCGACACGCCGGACAGGATCAGGCGCACGGTGTGCGGATGCGTGCGGCTGACGCGGGCCATCAGCTCGGTGCCCTGCATGCCGGGCATGCACTGGTCGGACAGGATCACGTCGACCGGTTCGCGCTCGAGCAGCGCCAGCGCCTCCGCCGCCGAGCCGGCGCTGAGGATGCGCCACGGCTCCCTTTCGAGGGCGTCGACCAGCACCTCGCGCATGAAGGCGTCGTCGTCGACCACCAGCAGGGTCGGCAGCGCCGGTGCGGCGCCGGCATTCGCCGGCAGCGGCAGGAAAGCCTCGACCTCGGCGACGAAGCTGGCCGCTTCGATCGGTTTGCAGACGTAGCCGTCGAAGCCGGCCGCCAGCACCCGTTCGCGGTCGCCGGCCTGCGCCAGCGCGCTCACGGCCAGCAGCGGAATGTGCGCGCAGCCGCGCTCGGCCCGCAGGGCGCGCGCCACCGCATGGCCGTCCATCGAAGGCAGGCGCAGGTCGCACAGCACCAGGTCCGGGCGCTGTGCAAGGGCGATCCGCAGGCCGGCCGCGCCGTCGTCGGCGCCGGTCACGGCATGTCCCGCTTCGCGCAGCAGCCAGGCCATCAGCTCGCGGGTAGCGGGGTCGTCTTCGACGATCAGGATGCGCGAAGGCATGGCCATCTCCAGGGCATAATTTGCACCGACTCTATCACCCCGGCGGCGAGGATGGCAACGCCGCAAGCTCCTGCATCACCGCTTTCAGGACGCGCGGATTGCTGCCGAGGGCGACGTGGCCGACGCCGCCGAATTCGAGGTTGCGCGCGCCCTCCAGGCGGCTCGATTCCTGCGGCGCGACGATGTTGTCGTGGTGGGTGTAAAGCGAGGTGACGAGGGCCCGCGCGGCGCCGTCCTCGCCGGCGGCCAGCGCGCGCAGCCAGGCGCTGCCGGGCCGCATCTGCACGGCGTTCAGGCCCGGGCCGAAGCGCGCCAGCGCGGTGCCGTGGTGCGGCGTGCCGAGCGTGATCACGCGCGCCACCCTGCCCGTGCCGTGGGCGCGCATCCAGGCGCGCGCCACCAGTCCGCCCATGCTGTGGGCGACGATCGCCACCTTGTCCGCGCCGGTCGCCGCGAGCAGGTCCCGCACCGCGCGCTCGACCAGCGGCACATAGCCGTCGATGTCGCCGGCCACCGGTTCCAGGTCCACGGTCGCGTGGCTGATTTTCGCCGCGTCCAGCAGGGGCGTCAGGTGGACCCAGTAGCCGCTGTTGCAGCCGTAGCCGTGCAGCAGCAGCACCGGGACCCGTCCGCTGTCCGGATGGATGCGTGTGGCGGCGCTGGCGCGCGGGATCAGCCAGGACGTCACCAGCATGCTGGCCAGGTACTCTTCGGCCAGCAGGCGCAGGCGCGCCGCGCCGTCCAGCCGGAAGGCTTCCGGCGTGGCGCTGGCGAAGTGCGAGGCCATCGCGAAGTTGTTCATGTTGATGAGCAGGCGGACCAGCACCACGCTGCCGACGCCGAGCAGCGCCGCCTGCCACGCCGCGATGCCGTAGTGCGCGCTCGCGACCCAGCCGATCAGGACGGCGGCCCCCAGCTGCACCAGCAGCAGTGCGCGCGACAGGCGGCGGGCGCTTTTCACGCTGCCCTCATGCGGCCGCCGTGGCGGCGCCCCGGGCGTCGTGCGGCGCCGGGCGCGCGGCCGGACGGCCCGTGAGCGACTGCGCCAGCTGGCTGGCCAGGCGCGCGGTGATGCCGTAGATCGACAGCTGCGGATTGGCGCCGATCGAGGTCGGGAACAGCGAGCCGTCGTGCACCGACAGGTTGGACAGGCCGTGGTAGCGCCCATCCGGCCCCGTCACGCCGGCGCGCGGATCGCCCGCCATCATGCATCCGCCCATCACGTGGGCCGAGGCCACCTTCGTCAAATGCGGACGGTAAGGCAGCGCCGCGATGCCCTCCTTCGCCTCGCGCCAGGAGGTGTAGCGCGGCGCGGTCTCGTGCGCCACCTGCACGGCGCCGGCGCCGGCCGCGAACTGGATCTCCGCCATCGTCAGCAGGCCGCGACGCGCGCCGTCCCACAGCGGATCGCCGAGCGGGTAGTCGAGCACCGGCGCGCCGCCGACGCCCAGCGACACCGTGCCGCCGCGCGACTCCGGATGGAAGCCGTCGCGCAGCAGCGCCAGCATGCCCTGCAGGTGCGGGAACTGGCGCATCATGTCGGCGTGCTGGAGGCCGAAGCCGGCCATGGTGGTCGACAGCAGCACCGGATGCAGCGGCGGCGCTTCCAGCTTGTAGCCGATCGGGCCGTCGATCGGCTGGGTGTGCAGGAAGTGGTCCGAGTACACGGTCTGCGGCGCGCCCGCATAACCTTCGACGCGCTGCGCGAACACCGCGGCCGAGATCAGGGTCGGGTGCAGGAAGGTGCGCTTGCCCAGCAGCCGGTTCGGATCGGGCGCGTTCGAGCGCATCAGCAGCGCCGGCGAGTTGATCGCGCCGCCCGCCAGCACATAGTGTTTCGCGCGCAGGCGCAGCTGGCGCAGCTGGCGGCCGTTCCGGCGGATGCCGTCCTCGCCCAGCAGCGTGCACTCGAGCGCCTCGATACGCTCGCCCTGGATCAGGAAGCGCTCGGCGCGCGCGTGCGTGACCAGGGTCGCGCCGTGGTCGAGCGCGGACGGAATCGTCGTCACCAGCATCGACTGCTTGGCGTTGGTCGGACAGCCCATGCCGCAATAGCCGAGGTTCCAGCAGCCGTTGACGTTGCGGCGGATGAAGCCGGTCGGGATGCCGAGCTTTTCCGCGCCGCGCCGCAGCAGGTCGTTGTTCTCGTTCGGCGCGGCCGGCCAGTCGGCGATGTGCAGGCGCGCTTCCATCAGCTCGAACCAGGGCGCGAGCTGCTCCTGGCTGTAGCCGGTCAAGCCGTAGCGCCGCTGCCAGAACGCGAGGGTGTCGGGCGGGGTGCGGAAGCTCGAGGTCCAGTTGACCGTGGTCGAGCCGCCCACCGTGCGCCCCTGCAGGATGTTGATCGCCTTGTCCTTCGTCTTGCGCGCGGCCGATTCCTGGTACAGCGTGGGATAGGCGTCGGCTTCGCGCATCCTGAAGTCGCGCGAAGACTTCAGCGCGCCCTCCTCGACGATGATGACGGACAGCCCGCTGAGCGCGAGGATCTCGGCGGTGACGCCGCCGCCGGCGCCGCTGCCGACGATCACGACGTCGGCGTCCATGGCGCCATCGCTGCCGGCGCGGGCGCCGTCGACGACCTTCCAGCCGCGCGCCAGGCCGGCTTCGAGCGGGTCGGGGATGATGGTGGAGTTGCTCATGCCAGTTCCCTGATCGGTCCCGGATAGCCGATCGCCGCCCAGTTGGCGGGATCGCTGTACCAGCTGCCCAGCACCAGGTCGTGCAGCGCCTGGTAGGCGGTGCGCAGCAGGCCCAGCCGGTGGGTGCGCCAGTCCTGCAGCCAGTGATTGATATCTGTGTCCGTGGCTTCGGCCCAGCCATGCGGGATGCCGGTGAGGAGGCGCCGCGCCGGCCCCAGTGCGAGCAGGCCGAACAGGTCCTGCACTTCCTGCTGGGCGGCCAGTGGCAGGCCGAGGATGGCCTGGTTCACGCGCTCGGTGCTCGCCTGGATCGCCCGGGCGCGCGCGGCCGCGTCGGTGGGCAGCACGCCGGCCAGGATCGCCGGCACGACCGCATGCAGGGCGCCGCGCGCCTCGCCGTCGATCACGAACCCCTTCGACGCCGGCGGATGGGTGTAACGGTAGATACCGCCGCCGGCGGCGAGCACGAGCGCGGCCAGGGCGCCGGCCTTGAGGAAGGATCTGCGGCTTGTCTCCATGCTGGACCTTTATCTTGCTTTTTTGCCTAGTGTAAGCGAAAGATGTGCATGGGAACGGCGGAAAACTAGAGCGCCACGTCTAGCTTTCCGTCGAGCTTTTTCCAAAAACCGGGGTCAGACTCCGGATTTTGGAAACAGCCAGTTGGCAAAATCGGGGCAGACTTCGATTTTGGGAAATTTCCAAAAACGGGAGTCTGACCCCGGTTTGAGGCAAGTCAGTCTTGCCGGTGCTTCACCATCTGGCGGGCGATGCCGCGCAGGATGTTGACTTCTTCCGTTTCGAGCTGGGTGCGGGAGAACAGGCGCTTCAGGCGGGGCATCAGTTTTTTCGGGTTGTCGGCGTTCAGGAAGCCGATCGCCACCAGCGCTTCTTCCAGATGGGCGTACATGCCTTCGATCTGGGCCATGCTGGCGGCCTCGCCCTGGAAGCCGATGCCGCCCTGGGTGCCGCTTTTGCCAGATTTTTCCCCTTCGGTGGCGATCCGGCATTCGTAGGCCAGCACCTGGGCCGCCTGCGACAGGTTCAGCGAGGAATACGATGGGTTCGCAGGGATGTTGATCAGCACGTTGCAGCCCTCGACGATGTCGTTCGGCAGGCCGAAGCGTTCGTTGCCGAAGATCAGGGCCGGGCGCAGGTCCGGCATCGAAGCCACGTGCGCGGAAAAAGCCCGCGGCGTCCACACCGGCGGCGAGAATTCGCGCAGCCGGGCCGATACCGCGGCGGCGAAATTGCAACCCTCCAGGGCCTCGGCCACGCTGCCGACGATGCGCGCGCCTTCCAGCACGTCGAGCGCGCCGCTGGCGAAGGCGACCGCCTCGGCGTCGTGCAGGGGATCGTCGCAGCGCGGCGTCACCAGTACCAGGTCGGAAAAGCCCATGGTCTTCATCGCCCGCGCCACCGAGCCGACATTGCCTGCGCGGCTGGTTTCCACTAGCACAAAGCGTAGGCGTTTGAAAAGAGATGTGTCAGTTTCGGTCGGGTTCATTGTAAAATAGCGCCATCGCGCGGTGACGAGCAGTCGAAATCCAGGTCCGGGTCCAGCAACCTGGCGGGATTTTAACGGTTTCGGCACCGCTTTGCTCTTTGTCATTCTCATTCATTCTCGATCGTTCACGGCGCCTTTGCGCGGTGGGCGTCAGCATTCATCAGGAAGCTATTCATGCACCCAATGCTCAATACGGCCATCAAGGCCGCCCGCCGCGCCGCCACGGTCATCAACCGCGCGTCTTTCGATCTCGACCGCATCACCATCAGCGAAAAAAGCCATAACAACTTCGTCACCGACGTCGACCAGGCGGCGGAACAGGCGATCGTCGAGACCCTGCTGAAAGCCTACCCCGACCACGCCATCCTGGGCGAAGAAAGCGGCGCGTCCGGCAACCTGAACGACGAGAGCGAATACGTCTGGATCATCGATCCGATCGACGGCACCACCAACTTCCTGCACGGCTACCCGAACTACTGCGTCTCGATCGCGCTGCAGCAGCGCGGCGTGATCACCCAGGCCGTGGTCTACGACCCGGTCCGCAACGACCTGTTCACCGCCACCAAGGGCGCCGGCGCCTACCTGAACGAAAAGCGCATCCGCGTGCGCAACCCGGAACGCATCAACAAGGCCCTGATCGGCTCCGGCCACGGCGCCGACCCGCGCGCGCTGGCCGAATACCTGCGCATGTACGAAGTGGTGGCCCAGCGCTGCCACGGCGTGCGTTCGAGCGGTTCGGCTGCGCTGGAACTGGCCAACGTGGCCGCCGGCCGCGTCGACGGCTTCTTCGAGAAGGGCCTGAAGATCTGGGACATCGCCGCAGGCTCCCTGCTGGTGACCGAAGCGGGCGGCATCGTCGGCGAATTCAGCGGCGAATCCGAATACCTGAACAAGGGCGACGTGATCGCCGCCGGTCCGAAAGTCTTCGCCGGCATGGTCGCAATCCTGAAACCGTTTGCCTGAATACGTCGCCTTCTTCTTTCGCGTACAATAGCAGGCTGTGATTCTGGTGCTCCATCGACTGTGCTCAGGCATGCGATGGGGCTGCAGGCCTGCTGACCCGCTTCCGGCGCCCCACCCCGGCGCCGCGCCTCCGCTTCACCGCTAAAATTTCCCTAGCGAAACATTTTTAAAATATAATTCGTGCAGTCGTTAACGTTCTTGTTGATGACTGCGTCACGGCGTCCCGGCACCAGTACCGGTCGCCCTGCCTTGTGTAATCCGATCGGCTGGACTGGCGCCCCAAACCATGGCGACGGGCCGATCCATACAGAAAATCTATGTCCTTCACTACTCTCGGTCTGACCGACGCCATCGTACGTGCCGTTACCGAAGCGGGCTATACCGCTCCGACTCCGATCCAGGCCCAGGCCATCCCGGCCGTACTGGGCGGTGGCGACCTGCTGGCCGGCGCCCAGACCGGCACCGGCAAGACCGCCGGCTTCACCCTGCCCGTGCTGCACCGCCTGTCGACCGACAGGAACGGCGCCGCGCTGACGAACAAAACCTCGAAGCGCCCGATCCGCGCCCTGGTGCTGGCCCCGACCCGCGAACTCGCGGCCCAGGTCGAGGAAAACATCCGCACCTACGCCAAGTACACCAACCTGAACTCCGCCGTGATCTTCGGCGGCGTCGGCATCCACCCGCAGATCAAGCTGCTGGCCAATGGCGTCGACATCCTGGTCGCCACCCCGGGCCGCCTGCTCGACCACGTCGGCCAGGGCACCATCAAGCTCGACAAGATCGAGATCCTGGTGCTGGACGAAGCCGACCGCATGCTCGACATGGGCTTCATCCACGACATCAAGAAAGTGCTGGCAGTGCTGCCGCCGAAGCGCCAGAACCTGCTGTTCTCGGCCACCTTCTCGGACGAGATCAAGGCCCTGGCCGACAAGCTGCTGAACAACCCGGCGTCGATCGAAGTCGCGCGCCGCAACTCGACCGTCGAGGTGATCGCCCAGACCATCCACCCGGTCGACCGCGACAAGAAGCACCCGATGCTGGCCCACCTGATCAAGTCCAACAACTGGAAGCAGGTGCTGGTGTTCACCCGCACCAAGCACGGCGCCAACAAGCTGGTCGAACAGCTCGGCAAGGACGGGATCGGCGCGATGGCGATCCACGGCAACAAGAGCCAGTCGGCGCGCACCAAGGCGCTGGCCGAGTTCAAGGACGGCAGCCTGACCGCGCTGGTCGCGACCGACATCGCCGCGCGCGGCATCGACATCGACCAGCTGCCGCACGTGGTCAACTACGACCTGCCGAACGTGCCGGAAGACTATGTGCACCGGATCGGCCGCACCGGCCGCGCCGGCGCCACCGGCGAAGCCGTGTCCCTGGTCTGCGTCGACGAACACCAGATGCTCAAGGACATCGAGAAGCTCATCAAGCAGACCCTGCCGCGCCAGGTGATCCCGGGCTTCGAACCGGATCCGAACGCCAAGCCGCAGCCGATCCAGCTGCGCAGCGGCGCGCCGGGCCATGGCAACCGCGGCGGCCGCCCGGGCGGCGGTCGTCCGGGTAACGCACCGCGCAGTGGCGCTCCGGCGGCGGGCCGCGGCCCTGCCCCGTCCGGCCAGCGCAGCGGTCCGGCAGGTGGCGCACCGCGCAGCGGCGCCAACGCCGGCGGCGGTCGTGGCAATGGCGGCGGCAACGGCGGACGCAGTGGCCAGAACCGCGGCCCGCGCCCGGCCTCGGCACGCAGCGGCGGCGGCGATCGCTGATCGATAGCCGTTCCAGCACCTGAGAACCGGCCGGGGCCGCGCAGCGTCGATTGCTTGCGCGGCCCCGGTTTTTTTGCGCCTTCCTCATATATTTGAGCACTCAAGTACTTGCCAACAGTCGTAATCGTCCATATACTTGATTACTCAAGTATATTTCAATCAAACGAGGCCCTTCATGAGCGACGCCCACACCGACACCCTGACCACCGAATTCTGCCTGCGCATGGGACGCGCCTGGGCCGCCCTTTCGCGCCGCCTGGACAGCGCCCTCGGCGGACACCACGGCATCAGCTTCGCCGACTACCAGTTGCTGCTGCACCTGCAGCGCGCCCCCGGCGGCCGCCTGCGCCGGGTCGACCTGGCCGAGAAGCTGGGCCTGACCGCGTCCGGCGTTACCCGCTCGCTGCTGCCGCTGGAAAAGATCGGCCTGGTCGACCGCCAGAGCGATCCGCGCGACGCCCGCGTCGGCTACGCCATCATCACGGCCGCCGGCAGCGAACTGGTCACGAACGCCACCACCGTGGTCGACAACGTCAGCCGCGCCATGCTGGGCGCACCGTCGCGGACGCAGATCGAGGCGAGCTCGCAGCTGCTGGCCCAGCTGGCCGGAACCGGCCAATAAGCAGGCCTGATCCAGATAATCCGGGCCAGGCCCGGCGGCGCCGACAGATCGACGAGCCGGGGTCCGACAAGCGGCCGCGCCGTGGCTCCCGACGGCGCATTGCCATTTCGGCTACAATTTTGTCCATGCCAAAATTTGCCGCCAACCTGAGCCTGATGTTCAACGAGCTCGGCTTCCTCGAGCGCTTCGCCGCGGCCCGCGCGGCCGGCTTCGACGCGGTCGAATTTTTATTCCCCTACGCCTTCGAGCCGGAACAGATCGTCGGCCGCCTGCAGCGCTACGGGCTGCAGCTGGTGCTGCACAATTTCCCGGCCGGCGACTGGGCCGCGGGCGAGCGCGGCTTTGCCTGTGATCCGCGCCGCGCCGGCGAGTTCCAGGACAGCGTCGAGCTGGCACTCGACTATGCGGTCGAGCTCGGCGTGCCGCGCCTGCACTGCCTGGCCGGCAAGCTGCCGCCGAACGTCGCCCCCGAGCGCGCCCACGCCACCTTCGTCGCCAACCTGCGCTTCGCCGCCGAGGCCTGCGCCCGCCACGGCATTGAGGTCCTGATCGAGCCGATCAACGACCGCGACATCCCCGGCTACTTCCTGACCCACAGCGCCCAGGCCGCCGGCATCATCGCCGAATGCGGCGCGCCGAACCTGTTCCTGCAGTACGACATCTACCACATGCAGCGCATGGAAGGCGACCTCGCCAATACCCTGCGCGAGCGCCTGCCCCTGATCCGCCACATCCAGCTGGCCGACGTGCCCGGCCGGCACGAACCCGGCACCGGCGAGATCAATTTCCCCTTCCTGTTCAAGCTGTTGGACGAGCTCGGCTACGATGGCTGGATCGGCTGCGAGTACGTGCCGCAAGGCGACACGGTGGCCGGACTGGGCTGGCGCGATGGCTGGATCTGAACCTGGCTATCCGCGTTTGACTTGATTGGAGGCAAGGTAGCCGTTGGGCAACCTTGAAAGAATGGGACTTTTCGAGCACGGCTTTCCGCCGACTGGAAAGGAGCCATGGACATTCGCCCGTACTGGCATCGCGCCCTGCTTATCCTGCTTGCCGCCCTGCTGCTGGGCGGCTGCGCCACCACCGGCCAGGTCAGCCTCGCGGAAGTGAGGCAATTCGCCGACGCCTCGGCCCGCCTCGGCGGCTATGCCGAGCTGTCGAAGCGCTACCGCGACACCTACGAACGCGAGCAGCCCTACCTGTCGCCGGCCGCCGACCGCATCGCGAAGGAAAACGACGCGCGCCGCAAGGCCGTCTACGACGACTTCATCAGCATCCAGAAAAGCCTGGTGCTCTACATGCAGACCCTGAGCGTGCTGGCCGGCGACGCCCGCTACGACCTGTCGACCCAGCTCGACGACCTCGGCAACGGCCTCAAGGCCAACGCCGAGTCCGGCCTGCAGCAGCGCCACGTCGCCGCCTACACCGGCCTGACCCGCCTGCTGACGCGGGTGATCGCTTCCGGCTACCAGAACCGCAGCGTCGAGACCATGGTGCGCGACGGCGACGCCGACCTGCAGGTGCTGCTGGAGGCGATGATCGCCCTGACCCGCTTGTACGCCAAGACCAACGAGAACGAGAAGAAGACCATCCTCGGCATCTTCGACGTGGAGATCCCGTTTTCGACCAGGAACTCGGACCGCATGCTGGTGACCCTGGCCAAGGTCCACTATCTGAGCAAGTCGACCGAATACAAGCTGATCGACAAGCGCTACGAACTGGCCCTGCAGGGCCTGACCAAGGTCGCGCTCGGGCACCAGAAGATGCGCGAGAACCTGCACAAGCTGTCCGGCGAGGAAATGCGCAAGCTCCTCGGCAACTATGCGCGCGAGCTGGTGACCCTGCGCGACGCGCTGTCCAATTGAACCCGAGGAGGGAAGATGGCAAGCGATACCCCCACCCCGCAGCCGGCGCCCGGCCAACCGCCGGCCCAGACTCCGGCCGAAGCGCTGTCCACCGCGATGCAGGTCGAGGAGCTGGCCGACCGCCTGTCCGCCTGCGCCGACAGCATCCACGAGCGGGTGATGCGCGATATCCACCACAGCCAGGAACAGCACCACGGCGAGGTGCCGGAGGCGGACCAGGCGGTCGCCCGCGCCCTGCTCGACGCCGAGATCGAGCTGCGCCAGCGCGCAAACCGCCTGTATGCCGAGGCCGCCGCTTGCATCGTCGGCCCGCTCGGCCAGTCGCAGCAGCACCTGGTCGCCCTCACGCATGATGCCGCCGAGAAGATCAAGCGCATCACCCGCATCGGCGACGGCATCACCCTGGTCGCCCGCCTGCTGGGCCTGGCAGCGGCGGCCGCCACCGGGCAGGCCATGCCGGTCCTGAGCGCGATCGACCAGCTGAAGACCCAGCTCGATACGATCGCCCTGCACGAGACGCCGCCCGCCAAGAGCGTCTAGCGGGGATTGTCCTAGGCGCTCCGAGTTTGCGCTACACTGGTCTTCCGCGAGCCAGCATCCAATCGGAGGGCCTTTCCATGACCGTCAATCCAACCGTCCAGCCAGGCGGCGCGGACCAGGACCGGCTCGCACTGCTGAAATCGATGCTGGAACAGCGCCTGCGCGCGCTGGAAAATGTGGAGGCGCCGCCAGCCCCCGACGAGGCCTTGCCGGTCGCGGAAGTCGAAAGCTCGCCGCTCGACCGCGCCACCGTGCGCCTGCTGAACGACCTCGAGCGCGAAGCCGCCGGGCACCATGCGGCCGAGGTGCAGGTATTGCGCCACGCGCTGGCCAAATTCGAGGATGGCAGCTATGGCCTGTGCGAAGTGTGCGGCCAGCCGATCGGCGAATCGCGCCTGCTGGCGCGGCCGGAAGCGCGCCTGTGCATTGCCTGCCAGACGCGGGCCGAAAAGGGACGCTAATTTAATACATGTGCTGGCCGCCGTTGATGGCCAGGTTGGCGCCCGTCATGAACGCCGCGTCCTCGGAGACAAGATAGGCCACCAGCCCCGCCACCTCGTCCGGCTCGCCCAGGCGGCCCATGGGGATCTGCGGCAGGATCCTGTCGTTCAGGACGTCCTGCGGCACCGCCTCCACCATCTTCGTGCGCAGGTAGCCCGGCGAGACCGTGTTGACGGTGATGCCGTGGCGCGCCATCTCCAGCGCCAGCGCCTTGGTGAAGCCGTGCATGCCGGCCTTGGCGGCGGCGTAGTTGACCTGGCCGAAGGCGCCCTGCTGGCCGTTGACCGACGAGATGTTCACGATGCGGCCCCAGCGCCGCGCCATCATCGGCTCGATCGCCTGCCTGCTCATGTTGAAGACGCTGTCGAGGTCGGCGCGCAGCACGGCCTGCCAGTCGGCCACGCCCATCTTGCGCAGGCTGCGGTCGCGCGTGATGCCGGCATTGTTGACGAGGACGTCCAGCCGGCCCATCTCGGCCAGCAGCTTCTGCATCATCCACTCGCAGTCGCCGTAATCGGTGACGTCGACCTTGTAGGCCTTGAAGCGGTAGTCGTCGTCGCGCTGGGCCGACAGCCAGGCTTCCGGCATGGGATTGCCCGGCGAATGCGTGGTCGCCACCCGGAAGCCTTCGTCGTGCAGGCGCCGGCAGATTGCCGTCCCCAGTCCACCCATTCCGCCCGTCACCAGGGCTACCTTCGGAGTTGCTTTGTCAACATGCATGGCTGTCGTCCTGTCGTCGGTAAGGCCGCGCGGTCTGCGCGGCGGGAAGTACCGAGTCTAGGAGCGCCATCAAGCCCAGCCTTGACAAAGCGCAATGGTGTAAAGGTTCAGCGCGCTTGAGGGTTCAGCGCAGGATGTCGGGGGCACTGCCCGGGTCGAAGTCGGCCCAGTCGCCGTCGACGATATTGCCGCGGGCGCGTTCGATCTGGGTCGCGCCGAGGCCGCGCAGCACATCGACCGCGCGCGCCTCCATGCCGGGGTCGTCGAAGGCGACCGCGACCAGCATGCCGGCATGGCGGTTCTCGAGCGGCGCGCGGCCGCCCTCCTCTTTCTCTCCGGCTTCCTTCATCTTGGAGAAGCTGAACAAGGAGCCGACGTGGGCGCCGACCAGGCCGCCGACCACCGGCCCGAGCGGCCCCGTCAGCGGCGAAGTCACCGCGCCCGCCACCACGCCGACCGCGGCGCCGGCGCCGGCGCCCTTGGCCACGCCCTCTGGCGTCTCCCTGGCGCCCGGCGACTGGATGTGGTCGCCGCCGATCGGGGTCTGGTCGTGCTGGCCCGGCTGGCTCAGGTAGAAGGCGCTGATGCGTTCGCCCGCGAAACCGGCGTCGAGCAGCGCACGGCGCGCCCGCGCGATCTCGTCCTGAAGCTGGAAGTGCCCTGCAATGATCATAGACATGGGAAATCCTCCTGGATTCGTCAGTACTGCAGAGCATGCGCGCCCGGCGCCCGCTTCTCTGTACGCAAACGCACGCAGTTTGCCGCCAGTCGCAGAGCCTGCCCCGCAGGCTCTACTGCCACTGGCCGTAGACCATCCCGTGCGGCTCCGGTTCCTCCCACTGCGGCTGCGGGAACCACGCGCGCGGATCGACGTGGAAGTAGCGCTGGAATTCGGCGTACAGCTCCGGATGGCGCGCCGCCAGCGCGTACGGCTGCTCGAAGAAGCTTTCGGTGGCGACCGCGAAGAACTCGGCCGGGCTGCTGGCGCCGTAGGGATCGAGCACGTCGCGGTGGCCCCAGTAGGTATCGCGGCGCAGCAGTTCGAAATCGCGCGACAGGGTCGCCGACCAGCGCCGGTAGCTGTCGGCGCTGCCGAGGATGGGCGCGCCGTTGGTGCTGCCCGATTCGCTGTCGAGCTGGTGCGCGAACTCGTGCAGCACCACGTTCTGCGCCCCTTCCGGCACATGGCCGGCGCGCTTGACGTGGTCCCAGGACAGGATCACGCGGCCGTCGCCCCAGGATTCGCCGAGCAGGTCCTGGCGCGTCTCCGTCACCACGCCCCCTGGATCGACCTGCTTGCGCGGCACCAGGAAGGCGCCGGGGTACACCAGCACCGCGTGCAGTCCGGGATAGACGGAGGTAGCGCGGTTCAGCAGCAGCAGGCAGGCCTGGGCCGCGATCGTCACCCGCATCTCCTCGGTGACGTCGAGGCCGGCGCAGCCGACGAAGGTCTTTTCGTGCAGGAAACGCTTGACCAGGTCCTGCAGCTGTTCGCGCAGCGGCCCCGGCATGGCGCGGTACTGGACCACGTTGCGCTCGATGATGGCCAGCTGGGCCGGCACGAGCGGGCGCGCGAGCGCGCGGCGCAGGCGCCAGCGCGGCAGGCCCCAGGCCAGCAGCAGCCCGCCCACGATCGCGGCGCAGGCGAATGCGGCGCCGGTGTCCATCACGCGGCCGCCGGCGGGACCGGGCCGCCGCTCGCCGGGGCGCCGGCCGAGCCGAAGTGCGCCTCGACGGCATCCGCGCCGCCGATCCGCGTGCCGCCCACGAACACCTGCGGCCAGGTCATCTCGCCCGAGACGGCGCGCAGCACGCTGGTCGTGATCTTCTGGTCCTGCGGGATGTCGGTGAAGGCGATGCCGCGCGCCTTCAGCACGGCCTTGGCGCGCGCGCAGAACGGGCAGCCGGGCTTGGAGAACATCACCACCGGCTCGCTGGGCTCCGCTTCGGGATTGATGTGATGCAGCATGGTGTCGGCATCCGACACCTCGAAGGGGTCGCCCTCCTTGTCCGGCTCGATGAAGATCTTGTCGATGATGCCGTCCTTCACCAGCATCGAATAGCGCCAGGAACGCTTGCCGAAGCCGAGCTCGCGCTTGTCGACCAGCAGGCCCATGCCTTCGCTGAAGTCGCCATTCCCGTCCGGAATCATGGTGATGTTGTCCGCTTCCTGGCTGCGCTGCCATTCGTTGACGACGAAGGGATCGTTGACGGTGATGCAGACGATGTCGTCGACCCCGTTCTCGCGCAGCACCGGCGCCAGCTCGTTGTAGCGCGGCAGGTGGGCGGACGAGCAGGTCGGCGTGTAGGCGCCAGGCAGGGCGAACACGACCACGGTCTTGCCCCTGAACAGCTCGTCGGTCGTGATGTCGCGCCACTGGTCGTCGGGCCGCGCCTTGAACGTGACCTGGGGAACGGGCTTTCCTTCCAGCGAATCGGCACTCGGTAACATGGGATCTCCTGAGGTTGGCGCGGCGGCAGTGCGCCGCTTCCCGCCAGATATGGGAGCTGTTATCGGAGTTTCAATCGGAAAGTGAGCCGTAAAAAAAGCCACCGCCGGGAAGGCGGTGGCGTGCATCGTGCCGTTTTCCCCGCGCCACAGCCGCCATCGCGGCTGGAGTCGGGTTCAGGGCAGATTCGTGGCGTGCCGGACGCGGCCTTACTTCGCGACCTGGCTCGGGGCCGGGCCGAACAGGGCGGCGACCAGCGGATCGCGGGTGACCGGGCTGCGGTTCACGCGGATCGCGTAGTGGGTGTCGTCGGCCAGGATGTGGAAGTGGCGGCCGGTGCCGGCCATGCTCTGCTCGCGCAGGCCCGGACGCTCCTTGCGCGGGGCAGCGCCTTCGCGCTTCGGCTGGCAGATCGCGGCCAGGAAGGCCTTGACGCGCTCGGGATCCGGCGAGATGCGGTACACGGCCTTGCCCAGGTAGGTGGCGGTGCCCTCGATGTAGCGGGCCAGTTCGATCACGCCGGCTTCGCGCAGGTCGCGGATGTACTTGCGGGCGCCCGACGGCGAGAACTTCAGGAACCAGGCGATTTCGTCGGCCAGCATTTCATGTGTCTGCAGCTCGCCAATCAGCTTCTGCATGTTCTCGATGCGGCGCTGGGTGGCCGAGGTCGACCGCACACGCTCGATCGGCGCCAGCGAAATCGGGGCGCGCTCGGTCGGCTGCGGGGGGACGCGTTCGATCAGTGCAGAGTTGCTGGAAGTGTGCACTGCGCCGATGTCGCCTTGCACCGCGTTGTGGTGAGTCGCTGCATGCATGTTGGTTTACTCCATGTAATAAGACTGTGTTCTGTGTGGCCCGGACCAGCGTCTTACCTCTATGACCTTTGGACAACACGCCGGTTCCGCTTAACTGGATACAAGATTGCCTGCGTCAGACCCGGAGTTCTGTGCGCCAGCCAACATTGCCGAAAATTTCTCAAAGTTATTTAGTTGCCCCGCGTATTGACGCGGCGCAGCCGTTCAATTGCAAAAAGTGGAAAAAGGCGACGGTGTTTGTGGAAGGCACGACAACAAAATGCCTCGGGTGACGCTGGATGTCCGGAAGTAACGATAAAAGATCGTGTCATCACGACCCTAAAGTATTACAAATTGAAACAATCAAATCGACAACTTTCCACCTAGAATCTTGTAATTTGGCAATATATCGGCGACATTGCTCGAAGATGAACGCATCTTAATGCATTGACTATGGATGAGCAGGAAAAATCAGGAACTGTCGCGTTGCGAAATTGTCACAATCACGGATTCCTAGGTGCGGTACCGCACGGACCATAGGAAAGACCGGCTTGTATTCTTGACCACAACATCACTGTCTAGGCATGCGATGTCAGCACTTTTACAACCTATAGGAGTTACCTGTGAATAATATGAAGAAGATCGCTCTGGCTGCCGCCCTGCTCTGCTCGGCTGGTTCGACGCTGGCTCAAGAAGTCATCAATCCGTCCTGGTACGTGGCGCCGACCGTCGTCCGCATCAAGCCCGATCATGACTTCGGCGTCGGAGGAAGTGACTGGGGCGGCGGGTTGAAGTTCGGCAAAGCGGTAACCCCGATGTGGGACATCCAGCTCGGCGCCACCCATTCCCGCGCCGACAACAGCCTGACCAACTACCACCAGACCGTGGTGGGCGCCGACGCGCTGCTGATGCTGTCGCGCAAGGCCTTCCGTCCCTTCCTGCTGGTCGGCGTCGGCGGCGAACGCGACAAGATCAGCCGTCCGGGCAACAACACCTCCGCCTGGTCGCCGTACATCACCGCCGGCCTGGGCTTCCAGGCCAGCCTGAACGACCGCTGGTCGATGCAGCTCGACGCCCGCGCGCTCAAGAGCAACCTGCGCCACGACGACGACTTCGGCTTCTCGAAAGCGCTCACCAAGTACGTCAGCCTGAGCCTGATCTACGCCTTCAATCCGCCGCCGGCACCGTATGTCGCCCCGGCCCCGGCGCCGGAACCGGCCCCGGTCGCGCAAGCCCCGGCTCCGGCTCCGGAACCGGTCGCTCCGCCGCCGCCGCCGGCCCGCTTCGAGAAGGTGACCCTGTCGGCGACCGAGCTGTTCGCCTTCGACAGCGCCACCCTGTCGATGCCGCAGCCCAAGCTGGACGACATCGCCGCCGCCCTGCAGGCCGATCCGTCGATCACCGACGTCGACATCGTCGGCTACACCGACCGCCTGGGCTCGACCAAGTACAACCAGAAGCTGTCGCAGCGCCGCGCCGACGCCGTGCGCGAGTACCTGGTCGGCAAGGGCATCGACGCCAAGCGCCTGCAGGCGCATGGCAAGGGCGAGGCCAACCCGGTCGTCACCGACTGCCACCAGAAGAAGAAGTCGGAGCTGATCGAGTGCCTGGCACCGAACCGCCGCGTCGAGGTGGAGCAGATCACCGTCGAACGCCGCGTGCAGTAACACGGTTTGCGGGAGCGTCCGCGCTCCCGCAGAGAGCGCCGGTCCTTGCCGGCCTGTCGGCGCGCCTTCGGGCGCGTTTCTGTTTGGAGGAAGCGATATGGATGTAAAAAACTGGATGCCGTTTTCGCGCAAGGTCGTCCACGTGATGCGCTGTGCCGTGACGGAATGGATGGAACACCGCGCGGCCAGCAAGGGCGCGGCCCTGGCCTTCTATTCCCTGTTCTCGCTCGCTCCCATCCTGGTGCTGGTGATCGCCGTCGCCGGCTTCTTCTACGGCGCCGAAGCGGCCCAGGGCCAGCTGATCGGCGAACTGCGCGGCCTGGTCGGCCCGAAGGGTGCACAAACCATCGAGGCCATCCTGGCCGGCGCCCAGAACAAGGACAGCGGCCTGTTCGCCACCATCGTCGCCACCGTGCTGCTGGTGATCGGCGCCACCACCGCCTTCGCCGAACTGAAGGACAGCCTGGACGAGATCTGGGGCGTACCGCCGCCCAAGGACGCCTCCTGGTGGGACACGGTGCGCACCCGCCTGCTGTCCTTCGGCCTGATCCTGACCCTGGCCCTGCTGCTGATGACCTCGCTGGTGGTCTCGGCCGCGCTGACCGTGGCCGAGAAATTCATCGGCGGCTACTGGCATAACGCCACCGTCATCTTCGGCTGGGTCGCCTGGGCGTTCAGCTTCCTGGTGATCGCCACCCTGTTCGGCGTGATCTACAAGCTGCTGCCGCGCATCAAGCTGTCCTGGCACGACGTGACCATCGGCGCGCTCGGCACCGCGATCATGTTCACGCTGGGAAAATACGCGATCGGCCTGTACATCGGTAACAGCGGTACCACCAACAGCTTCGGCGCGGCCGGCTCCCTGATCGCCTTGCTGCTGTGGGTATATTACTCAGCGCAGATCTTCTTCCTTGGCGCCGAGTTCGCGCGCCAGTACGCGATCCAGATGGGTTCCCTGAAGAAGCCGGAAGGCAAGGAAGTCTCGCCGCTGGGCGACCTGCCCGACGGCCGGCCGGAACGCCGCATCCGCGAGCGCCGCACCTCGGGTTCGCGCGACCGCCGCACGGCCGGGGCGCCGGACCGGCGGCTGGGGGTGGCGGTCAACCAGACGGCCTGAAAATTGTTATGTCGTCCCCGCGCAGGCGGGGACCCAAGCTCTGCGCAAGCCGTCGATACGCTTGCAAACTTGGATTCCCGCCTGCGCGGGAACGACGAGTGAGCTGCGGGAACGACAACTATTCCCCCAGCAACTCCGCCACCACCTCCATGTCCTCCACCCGCTCGGCCACCACCTTGATCACTACCACCACCGGCACGCCGAGCAGCAGGCCCCACATGCCCCACAGCCAGCCCCAGAACAGCAGGCTGACGAACACGGCGGCCGGGTTCATCTTGGCGATCTTGCCGGTCATCCAGGTGGTGACGACCATGCCCACCAGGGTCGCGATCGCCAGCGAGGCGCCGGCCACCAGGATCACCATGCGCAGCGATTCGAACTGCAGGAAGGCGACCAGGCCGGTCGCAGAGGTGATCAGCAGCGGCCCGAAATACGGCATGATGTGCGCCACGCCGGCGAAGATGGCCCAGGCGCCGGCGTTTTCCAGGCCGATCATGCGCAGCACGCCCCACATCAGCAGGGCCAGCAGCGTGTTCGTGACGAGCAGCATGAACATATAGTTCTGGATCGAGGTATTGATGTCCTCGAGAATGTGCACGGTGACCTTCTTGCGCGTCAGCGAAGGGCCGGTCAGCTTGACCAGCTTGCGCTTGAACGTGTCGCCGGCCAGCAGCAGGAAGAACACCAGGAACACGACCATCGTGGCCTGCGACACGAAACTCGCCAGGCCCATCGAACCGGCCAGCAGCCAGTCCATCACGCGGAAATTGCTGGCCCCCGGGCTGCTTGCCGGCGTCGGGTGGGCCTTCTGCAGTGCGCGCCGCGCGTCCGAGCCGGCATTCGCGGCCGCCTGTTCGATCTCGGCCGCGGCCGCCTGCACCTGCTGGATGGTCGAGGGCTGGCCGTCGGACGCCTGGGTGATCAGCCTGGTGACCTTGTGGGTCAGCGAGGGCAGCCCGTCGATGATGTTGAAGAACTCGCCCTGCAGGCGCTGGATCGTGAGTCCCATGCCGGCCAGGATCAGGGCCGTGACCAGGGTCGCGCCGATCGCGCGCTTGACATGCCAGCGTTCCAGCCAGCGCACCACGGGACTGAGGGTGTAAGCGATGAAGATGCCGAGCAGCAGCGGCACGAAGAAATTCTTGGCCCATTGCAGGGCGAACACGAAGGCGACGGTGGCCAGGATGCCCAGCGACATCCCGCGCGCGTTCACATGCACGGGCAGGCGCAGGCCACCGTGCAGGGCGCCCAGCTCTTCGCCGGTGGGCGCGCCCTCGCCGCTCAGCAAGCCGGCTTCGTGGGCCGCCTCCTCGGGCGAACGCACGGCTGCGGGCGGCGGCGGCGCGGCGGGGGACTCGGATGGCTCGGCGGTTTTGTCGCCAGTGGGAGCGAGCTGCATATCGTTACCTGCAAAAAGAAAAGGCCAACCCCTGGGCTGGCCGATATGTTCCTGTCCAGCCGACGCGCCAGGGCGAATCACCCAAGGTATCGCCCGCGGCGGCCGGACATCGTCATCCGGCGTCAGCTCATTCTACGCGGATCGCTCCACGAGTCTTACTTGACGCGGATGTCGTTCTTCACCGAGGTCACGCCCTTCACGCCGCGTGCGATGTCGGCGGCGCGCTGCGCATCCGCCGGCTGGGCCACGAAGCCCGACAGCTGGACGGTGCCCTGGTAGGTCTCGACGTTGATTTCGGTGGCCTTCACGTTCGGATCGGCGGCGAAGGCGGCCTTCACCTTGGCGGTGATGCCGGCGTCGTCGAGGTACTGGCCGGTGCTTTCGTGGGTCGAGGTCTGTGCGCAGCCGACCATGCCGAAGGCGACGGTGGCGGTAAAGATAGCGGTGGCGATACGTTTGGTCATGGTCATGATGAGCTCCTTTGTTGTCAATGAATCACAGGGGTGATGCGGGTTTGCCGGAACGGCAGGTACAAAACTTATTTGCCGAACTGGGTCCTGGCGTTCGACATGCATTGGTCGCGGGCGGCGCCGGCAAAGGCGTCGCAGCGCTCCTTCGCCACTTTCCAGGCCGCGTCCAGCTTGTCGTCGCGCGCTTCATTGCGCGCTTCGATGGTCTTCTGGTCGGCCTTCGCGTCGGCGCGCGCGGCGACCAGCGCTGCCTTGGCCTGGGCCTGGCAGACGTCCTTGTCGTTGCCCGTCATGCCGGCGCATTTCGTCCTGTCGCGGTCGTACTCGGCGTCGGCGATGCGCATGCGGGCGCGGGTATAGGCTTTCAGCGTGTCTTCGTATTTCGCGCGCGCTTCTTCCTCGGCGCGCACGCGCGCGGCCTTGGCTTCGGCCACGCACACATCCTTCGGGTTGCCGGTCACGGCGTCGCACCGGGCGCGTGCATTCTTGTAGTCGGCGGCCGCCAGTTCGCGCGCCTGCTCGTAGGCCAGCTTGGCCTGCGGCGTGGCGGTCCGCACCAGCTGGCCGGCGGCGCGCGCATGGCCGGCGCCCCACAGCAGCGCTGCGCCCAGCAACAGAATCACATGAGGTGTCCGCATTTTTTCTTCTCCTTTTTTCAACACTCAGATGACGTTTTACTCTGCCGTAACGAAGAGTTCTGTTCGGTGCCGAACACAGTCAAATAGTTGTGCGAAATACATGGATGAGTTACAAGGGCACAGGGTGCGTCATCGCACAGACCTCAGGCATGGCACTGCTTAAGCTGGAGCTACATCATTGCCAGGAGAACAAGTCATGAAAACTATTCGTACTCTCGCCGCCCTGGTCGCGGCCGGCGCCATCCTCGGCGGTTGCGCCAGCAGCAGCCCGGACCCCTACTACGGCACCAGCGGCTACGCCAATAACGGCTACAACGGCAGCTACAACGGCAGCTACAACGGCGGCTACCGCGACGGCTACCGCGACAACGTGGCGGCCGGCTACGGCACCATCGAATCGATCCAGGTGACGACTGCCGATGGCCGCACCAGCGGCGCCGGCGCCATCGTCGGCGGCCTGGTCGGTGCGCTGGCCGGCAACCAGGTCGGCAGCGGCGGCGGCCGTACCGCGGCCACCGTGGCAGGCGGCGTGGCGGGCGCGGCGATCGGCAACAACGTCGAACGGAACCGCAATGCGGATGGGCAGCAGATGTATGCGGTGAATATCCGCCTCGACAACGGCGAATACCGTACCGTCATGCAGGACAACGTCAACGACCTGCGCGTGGGCAACCGCGTGCGCATCGTCGACGGCCGCGTCTACCGCTATTAACATCGATGCGTTGAATCGCAACACACGCCGGCGCCTGTGCGCCGGCTTTCGCTCGTCAAGAGCTTGGAGAAACGGATGAGACAGCCACAACGATCCTGGCCCGCCATCGCGCTGGCCACCTTGCTGGCGGCCGCGGGCGCCCATGCCCGCGACCAGGCCCAGACCAACGACGACAGCACGGTCGGCAAGGCCGTGGCGGCCAGGCAGGCCAGCGAGATCAGGAGCGGCGATCCGGCACGCTGGCACCGCGAAGATCCGTCGCGCCAGGCGCGCCTGCGCATCCTGCAGAAGGAAATCGGCGCAGCCTGGCAGGAGGCGAAGAATGCCTGCCGCGAGGGCGCGGCGGCCGAGCGCAGCGCGTGCCTGAAGGAAGCGCGCGCGACCTACGAGCAGGACATGAAGAATGCGCCGTCCCAGCTCGACGAGGCGCCGAAAGGCACGGTCGAGACCTCGGTCCAGACCGTCACCACAGCCCCGCCGCCGTCCCGCTGACGACAGCCGGCAAAAAGACGGCGTCCAATCCGAGGATTGCGACGCCGCTCAAGCCCCACCATATTCTTTCATCCGGGCCGGCCAGGTCATTGGTCCTGCCGGCCGCGAATGCGCTCTCAGTATGCCATTTGCTGCGCGCGTTTGCGCTGCACGTACCAAGCGGCAACACCTGCCAGAGCCGCGATGCCCAGCGCCGGCTTCCCGAGCTTGCGCTTTCGGATGAAGCCTAGCACGGTTAGGGCATAGGGGGCCAGCACCGATACGCTTGTACCGGTAGGTTTCAGCAGTGCATCGGCACGCGTGCGCAGGGCCCAGGTCGCGTGATCGATGACCGTATGGAACATTACTTCGGGACGCGCCGCATGCTTGATCTGGGCGCGCGAATGCGCCAGGCCGGCGCGATAGAACTCGCCGTCGCGCAGCAGTGCGCGCTTCTTTTCCTCGTGGCTGCGATGGTCGTGCTTGTCCATGTTTCCTCCTTTATCCTTGGGCCTGCATGCTCACATCAGCATGTCGCGGTCGTTGCGCAATTCCTTCATCGTCTCCGGGAAAGCGAGCTTGCCCTGCTTCAGCATGGAGAGGCCCTTGGCCACCAGGATGCCGGTGATGATGAGGAAGAGGAAGAACATGACGAGCAGGATCTTCCAGCCCATTTCGTCCCAGGCCAGCGCGACGATGGTCGCCGTGCCGTAAGCGAGGGCGAACCAGGTGGCGAGCACGGCCATCGCGAAGATGGCGACGAGTTCGATCAGATGGTTGCGCACCTCGGTCATTTCGAGCGCGGCGAGCTCCACGCGCGACACCACCAGGCCGAACAGGTTTTTCGCCAGGCCCGTGATCCCACCCATGAGGCCGGGGCCATGCACGACGGTTTCTTCTTTTTCCATGGCTGCCCCCGGCTCGTATTATTTGCGGCCCAGCAGGACACCGATCAGCAGGCCGGCGCCGGCCGCCACGGCCACGGTGCGCCACGGGTTGTCCTTGACGTAGACATCGGCCGTGTGCGCCAGTTCCTTGCCCTTGACCATGGCTTGATCCTGGTACTTGCGGCCCTGGCCCAGGGCGGCATCCAGCATCCGCATGCCGCGCGCGCGCAGCTCTTCGGCCTTGGTGCCGGTCAGGGAGGCGGCCGCGGTCAGCAGCGACTGGGCATCCTTGACCAGGGTCTGCATGTCGGAGCCGGCGTCGTCCAGCTTGTCGTTCATGGAGGCCGACTGGGCCTTGGCGCGCATGGCGCCGGTGTTGGCACGGATGGAATCGAGCATGTTGTACTCCTTGTTCTTGGTGGGTTGGGAAAGCGTTGTTATGCCAGCAGGTCGCGCATGTCGTCGGCGTGTTCCTCTTCGGTCGCCAGGATCTCGACCAGCATGTTCCTGGTGGTCGGGTCCTTGTCGCCGATCGCCTGGATCATCTGGCGGTAGGACTCGATCGCCACGCGCTCGGCGATCAGGTCGGCGCGGATCATGGCCTGCACGTCTTCCGAGTCGTCGTACTCGGCATGGCTGCGCTGGGTCAGCGTGGCCGGGTTGAAGTTCGGCGAACCGTTCAGCTGCACGATGCGCTCGGCGATGCGGTCGGCGTGGTCCTGCTCCTGCTGGGCGTGTTCGAGGAACTCGGCCTTGATGTGGCCGGTGTTCGGGCCGCTGACGGTGTAGTAGTGGCGCTTGTAGCGCAGCACGCACAGCAGCTCGGTGGCGAGCGCGGCGTTCAGCATGCCGATCACGGCCTCGCGGTCGGCGGCATAGCCTTCGGTGACGGCGCCGTCCTCGAGGTTGGCGGCCGCGCGGCGGATCTCTTCGATGTCGAAGCCGTGGGCCAGCTTGGAGTTCGTCTCGTTCATGTGGATCTATCCTTGTGTCAAAAAACTAAAAACAAAATCAACGCATCGGCGCGCGCGGCGGAATCGGTGCGTTCTCGTTCGACAGCACGATCTCGACACGGCGGTTCAGCTGGCGGTTCGAAGAGGTGTCGTTCGACGCCACCGGATACATCTCGCCGTAGCCGCGGGTCGCCACGCGCTCGCGCGGCACGCCGAGGCTGGTCAGGGCCTGGGCCACGGATTGCGCGCGGCGCTCCGACAGGTCGCGGTTATGCGCGGAACTGCCGGTGCTGTCGGTAAATCCTTCGACCAGCACGGTGCGGTCGGGGTTCTGCATCATCACCTCGGCCAGTTTGCGCACGGTCGCCATGCCGTTCGCGTTCAGCTCGGCGCGGTCGGTGGCGAACAGCACGTCGCCGATCGTCACGACCATGCCGCGCTCGGTCTTCTGCGCATGCAGCTCGACCAGGATCGCTTCCAGGCGCGCGGCGCGCTCGGCCAGCTGGGCATTCTGCTGCTGGGCCGCGGCGGCCTGGGCCTGGGCATCCTGGGCCTGCTGCTGGGCGCTCTGGGCCTGCTGCTGGGCGGCGGCGGCCTGGGCGTTGGCGGCGGCGGCTTCACGCCTGGCGCGCTCGGCCTCGGCGGTGCGGGCCTCGAGCTGCACGCGGTCGCGCTGGCGGCTGGCGTCGGCGATCTCGGCCTCGGCCGACTTCGCCTTCGCCACTTCCTGGGCGGTGGCGATGCGCTGCTTGGCCACGTAGGCCAGGCGGTCGATCGTGTCCAGGCTCTCGCGCTTGGCGGCGGCCTGGTTGGCGCGGTCCAGGGCTTCGCTGGCCTGGCGGAATTCCAGCGGCGCGTAGCTCGCGACCTGCGGGTTGTTGCTGGCAGCCACGTAATCGGCACGCGCCTCGTCGAGCGTCGCGGTGGTGGTCGGAACGGTGCTGCAGGCGGCCAGCAGCACGGTGCCGGCGAAGATCGCCGACTTCAGGAAATGCACTTTCATCGCGGGTCCTTTCTTCTTCTGTGCGCCTGGCGGCGCGTCGTTGGATCAGTGCTGGTCGGAATTGGCGCGGTCGACTTCCTGGCGCAGCACGCGCAGGTCTTCGTTGAGCGCGTTCGAGGCGGCGGTGGCCTTGGCCGAATTCGCCTTGGCCTGGGCCAGCTTGGCGTCGGCCTGGGCCTGCACCGCCAGCTCGCGCGCCAGCTTGTAGTCCTTGGCGGCGAGCGCCTGGTTGGCGCGCATCATCTTGTCGCGCGCCGACGAGATCTCCTGCGGCGCCAGCTCGGGCGCACCGGCCGACACCGCGTTATCGACGGCGTTGTGCGACACCGCGACGGCAGCCGTGGCCGGGGTCTTTTCCGGGCTGGCGCAGGCGGCCAGGCCCAGGACCGCGGCGGCTGCGCCAAGCTGCAGCAGCAGGTTCATCGATTTCGTGTGCATCGTCTTCTCCCATTCAACGATTTGTGTTGGTAACGTTATAAGCCTCTTGCTTGAAGAGATCGGTTCGCTGCCGCACATAGGGCGGTGTTGGCGCCGGGGTCATCCCGGTAGGGTGCGGCACCGCACATTGATTGGCAAACCTTTACGTTAATCTGGCTTCAACAGACTTCCACAAGAAGGATTGCCATGACAACCCAACAGCACGAGGAGAACAAGCCGGCGGACCAGGACAACCACGGCACCGCCAAGCAGCACCGGGTCCACGCCAAGCGCGCCGTCTCGCGCCCGCTGAAGATCGCGTTGTGGATCCTCGGCATCCTGGTCGCGCTTCCCGTCATCGCCATCATCATCCTGCTCACCTTCGACTGGAACCGCGCCAAGCCCTGGCTGAACGCGAAGGTCAGCGACGCCATCGAGCGCCCGTTCGCGATCGTCGGCGACCTGTCGGTGCACTGGGAGCGCCCGTCCGAGAGCATCGTCCCGGGCCAGCGCACCTGGCGCGACCACATCCCCTGGCCGCACCTGGTCGCGAACGACGTCCACGTCGGCAATCCGGCCAACATGCCGAAGGGAGACACCGCCAATGTACGCCAGTTCTCGTTCTCGCTGAATCCTTTTGCCCTGCTCAGCCACACCATCCATATCCCGGTGCTGCGCTTCGACGGCCCGCGCGTCGAACTGCTGCGCACCGACGCAACGCATTACAACTGGGTCTACCAGCACGAGCAGAAACAATCGAAGTGGAAGCTCGACCTCGAGCGCCTGGTGCTGTCGAAGGGCGTGATCCACATAAAGGATGCGGTCACCGACGCCGACATCACGGCCGACGTCGACACCCTCCCCGGCGACCCGGTCTACGGCATCGGCTTCAAGGTGCACGGCACCTACAAGGATGCGCCGGTGACGGGCGGCGGCAAGACCGGCGGCGTGCTGACCCTGAAGGACCAGGACGCGCCCTTCCCGGTCCAGGCCGACGTGCATTCCGGCCCGTATGCGCTGGCCGTCGAAGGCACGGTCACGCGGCCGGCCAGGCTGGCCGGGCTCGACCTGCGCCTGAAGCTGGCCGGCCCCAGCATGGCGCGCCTGTACGCCTTCACCGGCGTGGTGCTGCCGGAGACGCCGGCCTTCTCGACCGAGGGCCACCTGGTCGGCTCGCTCGGCGCGGAAGGCAGCCGCTGGACCTACGACAAGTTCAAGGGCCGGGTCGGCGAATCCGACATCGCCGGCAGCCTGAGCTTCCAGAACCGCAAGCCGCGCAACAAGCTGACCGCGACCGTGCATTCGAACCAGCTGCGCTTCGCCGACCTGGGCCCGCTGATCGGCGCCGACTCGAACGCCAGCAAGCGCGCCCGCGGCGTGAGCGCGGTGCAGCCGGCGGGCAAGGCGCTACCGGTCGAGAAGTTCCACACCGAAAAATGGAAGATGCTGGACGCCGACGTGCGCTTCACGGCCGACCGCATCGTCAAGACCGCGCAGCTGCCGCTCAACAAGCTGAAGACCCACCTGACCATGGAGAACGGCGTGCTGCGCCTGCAGCCGCTGGACTTCGGCATGGCCGGCGGCAGCGTGAACTCGAACGTCACCCTGGACGGCAGCGGCGGCGCCGGCAAGGACGCGATCAAGGCCACGCTCGACGCCACCGCGCGCAACATCGAAGTCAAGCAGCTGTTCCCGCAGATCCAGAAGATCCAGCAGGCGACGGCCGGCGACATCTTTGCCCAGGCCAAGCTGACCGCCACCGGCGACTCGGTCGGCGAGATGCTGGCGAAATCCAACGGCGAGGTGAAGGGCCTGGTCAGCCAGGGCGTCGTCAGTAAGCTGCTGCTCGAGGAGGCCGGCCTGAACGTCGGCAACGTCATCATCACCAAGCTGTTCGGCGACAGGCAGGTGAAGCTGAATTGCCTGGCCTCGGACTTCGACGTCACCAACGGCGTCGCCAAGACCAACACCTTCGTGCTCGACACCGAGGAAGCGATCGTCGACATCAACGGCTGGGTCAACCTGAGCAGCGAGCAGATCGACCTGCGCGTCAAGCCGGAGACCAAGGCGCTGCGCCTGTTCACCCTGCGCACGCCGTTCTACGTGCGCGGCACCTTCAAGAAGCCCGACCTGCAGCTCGACAAGAAGGTGCTGGCGATGAAGGGTGGCGCCGCCGTCGCGCTGGCCGTGGTGGCCGCGCCGGCCGCCGCCCTGCTCCCGCTGATCAACACCGGCCCGGGCAAGGACAGCCCCTGCGCGGCCCTGCTGGCGGAAGCCGGCGCCAAGCCGCAGGCGCCGCCGCCGGGCAAGCAGAAACGCTGAGAACGGTAGTGTGAGATGTCGTACAGACCCTCCTATCGTGCGCACCTAATCTGGAGGCAAGCAACACAAAACGTAGCAAGGAGCAAGATGAAGCAATTCGGATGTACCGTGACGCTGCTGGCCGCCTTGGTGCTGGGCACGGTGACCGTCTCGGGATGCGCCGCCACCGGCGAAGCCGCCGGCCAGGCCATCGACGACGCCACCATCACGACCGGAGTCAAGGCAGCCATCAACGGGGATCCGAACCTGAAGGTTTCCGATCTGTCCGTGGAAACCGAACAGGGAGTCGTCCAGCTGGGCGGATTCGTCAGCTCGGCGGACGATGTGGCGGCAGCAGCAGCGGCTGCCCGCACCGTGAAGGGCGTGAAATCGGTCAAAAACGACTTGCGCCTCAAATAACAACCCACCGTAAGGAGATCATCATGAAAACCATCAAGCAAATCGTCGTGACCGCTTCCCTGGCAACCGCAGCCCTGGCCCTGACCGGCTGCGCCGACATGTCGCGCCAGGACCGTAACACCGCCGTCGGCGCGGGCGTCGGCGCCGTGGCCGGCTCGGTCCTGACCGGCGGCAGCGCTGTCGGCACCGTGGGCGGCGCAGCCGTCGGCGGCGTGATCGGCAACCAGACCAGCAAGACCCACTAAGCAGGCAGGCCGGCGCAAGCCGGTCGCGCAGGCGAAAGCGAAAACGCCCCGTTTCGACGGGGCGTTCTGCTTTTCGGTGAAGGTTTTTTTGAAGGAAGCGGGTCAGGCGAACAGCGGCGCGGCGGCCGTGGCCCCCGCGCCGGCGCCCGCTTCGCGCACGATCTCGTAGCAGGTGCAGGCGGCCTGCGCCAGGCCTTCGGGATCGAGGATCTCGATGTTGCCGCGGCTGTAGTTGATCAGCCCCTGCTGCTGCAGGGCGCTGGCGGCCTTGGTGACGCCGACCCGGCGCACGCCCAGCGCATGCGCGAGGAACTCGTGGGTCAGGTGGAAGCGGTCGGACTGCAGGCGGTCGCGCGTGACCAGCAGCGAACGCGCCAGGCGCGCCTCCAGCACGTGGTAGCGGCTGCAGACGGCGATCTGGATCGCCTGGGCCAGCAGGGCATCGGTGTAGCGGTACAGGACGCGCTGCAGGGCCGGGCTGCGCGCGAACTCGGCGCGGAACAGGTCGGCGTCGATGCGGCTGGCGCTGCCGGCGCGCTGCACCACCGCGCGCACCTGGGTGGTGTCGTGGCCGAGGGCGACGGTGGCGCCCAGCATGCCTTCGCGGCCGACCAGGCCCACTTCGAGCGTCATGCGCACTTCGGCCACGGCCATCATCGAGACCAGGCAATCGTGCGGGAAGTAGATGTGGCGGATCGGGTCGCCCGGTTCGCACAGCACCGCGCCGAGCTCCACCTGGACCTGGTCGAGCGCCGGCAGCATGCGTGCCAGGTCTTCCGGCGGAAGCGCGGCCAGCAGCAGGTTGGCGTTATGCTCGGCGACCATCGGTGCAGCAGGAGAATTCATCGGGCCCTCGCGGTAGGACGCCGGCGGGAACCAGCCCGGCGTCGCGGTATCATTTGCTAACAACTTCTGGTCAGCGTACCGGTGCGGTCGGGGGAAGTATGTACGGTGACGCACGGAACCGGGTGTTGTTGGCAGGGACAATGACCAGACCGAAGCAAATAAGAAAAGGACCCGCCATGAACACCCATCCGACACCTCCGGCGCGCCGCGGCCAGCATCCCCTGCTGCTGCTGGCGGCACTCGCCGTGATCCTGTTTTGCGCAGTCGGCACCGCCGCCATCATGGGCTGGCTGCCGTCCTCGAAAGGCCGCACCGCGACCAACGAACTGAGTGCCGCCGACCGCGCCGCCCTCTCCGCCAGCCTGCAGCAGCCGGGCATGGCGCCGGTGCCCGCCGCGCCGCCCGCCATGGCGCCGGCCGCGCCGGCCTATCCGGCCCAGGCACTGGCCGGCGGCTATGCGCCGGCGCCGGCCGCTCCCCTGCCCGCCGCTCCCGCCGGCGCCTACGCCGAACCGGGCTACGCCGCCCAGGGCACCAGCGCCTACGGCAGCAGCGCCCAGGGCACGACCGCTTCCGGCTACGCCGAACCGGCGCCGGTGCGCGAGAGCCATGCGAAAGCGAAGGCCACGACCCGCGTGGCGCAGGAAGACTCGTCCAGCCGCTGGTGCGGCACCTGCGGCAACGTCGAATCGATCCGGACCATCACGACCCGCGCGCAAGGCAGCGGCGTCGGCGCGGCCGGCGGTGCGATCCTCGGCGGCCTGCTCGGCAACCAGGTCGGCAGCGGCCATGGACGCCAGCTGGCGACGGTGGCCGGCGCGGTCGGCGGCGCGGTGGTCGGCAACCAGGTCGAAGGCAATATGAAGGCCAGCCGCAGCTACGAGATCCGGGTCCGCCTGGACGACGGCACCCTGCGCACTTTCCACCAGCAGAGCGCGCCGCAATGGCGTACCGGCGACCGCGTGCGCATCGTCAAGGGATCGCTGCGCGCGGCCTGATTTCATGCACGCGGGATGGACCTGGACGGGGCTTCGACCCCGTTTTTGTTTTCTTTTTCGCAATGTGCGCTAGCGCACGGAACTCAGCCGTATGGCGGTCAAGAATCAGGAACAATCACGCGAAAGGGGATTCCAATGAACAGCATCGCATGGGTAGGAATCATTCTCTGGGGCCTGCTGATCACCGGCTTCGGCCTCGTCAGCGCCGGCCCGGCGCCGCAGCCCGGCAGCGTCGACATCGCCGCGCACGACGTGTTCTTCCTGATCACGGGCGGCCTGATGATCTGCATGATCGGTTTCGTCGGCCTGATGGGTTTCATGGGATGGATCCCGGGATTGCGAAAAGAACAAAAATCCGCCGCTTAATGTACGTCAGCGTACGGAGCACAGCCGCGGATCCCGGGATACTGAACCTACGGCAAAGACATCGCCGGTTCAAACGGAGAGGACATCATCATGCTCTACACTATCGCAGTAGTACTCATCATTCTGTGGCTGCTTGGTCTGGTCACTTCCTATACCGTCGGCGGCTTCATCCACATCCTGTTGGTCGTTGCCGTCATCATGATCCTGGTACGCCTGATCAGTGGACGCGGGATATAACATCCGCCACGCAGCACCCCGCAGTACCGTCCGATCCGTTTCGCGGTCGTACCCCTGATTGGTGGGGCGCGACTGCGAAACGGATATTTTTTTTTGAAGGAGAACGCCATGCATACTGCTTTTATCCGGTCCACCCTGTGCGCGACCGTCCTTGCCGTAGCCGCCAGCGGCTGCGCTGACATGAACGCCACCCAGCGCGGCACCGCCACCGGCGCCGGCGTCGGTGCCGGCCTGGGCGCCATCATCGGCGCCAGCACGGGCGGCGGCGGCAGCGGCCGCGCTGCGCGGGGCGCAGTGCTGGGCGGCCTGGCCGGCGCAGTGGCCGGCAACGTCTGGTCCAAGCGCATGGAGCAGCAGCGCCAGACGATGGAACAGGCCACCCGCGGCACCGGCGTACAGGTCTCGCAGACCGCCGACAACCGCCTCAAGCTCGAGATCCCGAGCGACATCTCGTTCGACACCAACCGCGCCGACATCAAGCCGAACTTCCGGCCCATCCTCGACCGCTTCGCGACCACCCTGAACGAGAACCCGGGCACCTACGTGACCATCATCGGCCACACCGACAGCACCGGCGGCGACCAGATCAACCAGCCGCTGTCGCTCGACCGCGCCACCCATGCGCGCGACTACCTGGCGTCGCGCGGCATCGACCCGAACCGCATCACGGTCGAAGGCCGCGCCGCGCGCGAGCCGATCGCCTCGAACGACGACCCGGCCGGCCGCGCCCGCAACCGCCGCGTCGAAATCTACGTGAACGAGCCGGGACGCGCCGGCTGATTCCTGCCGGGCGCCGTCCCCGTCGAGGCGGCGCCCGGTGACTTTCGGTGAGTTTTCAAACACTTGCCACAGTGCGGCGCAGGATCCGGCAGCGCATGGACTCCTGCGCACGCAGCAAAACAAAATCCATGGTATTTACATAGCTTTCTCCTATGAGAGCGTGCGCCCATGCATAAGGTATTCTTATGCATACGTTCCAAGACAAGCTTCTCTGCATGGCCTTATTACCGGTATTTATACCCGTTGTAATATGCACACAAAATCACGCATCCAATTTGACTGTTTAGTATTGGAAATGGTCTGATCCTCCCCCTTGGCCGGCCCCGACCTGCCGAGGTTGAAAAGAGAAGCCCCGGCTTCGAGATTAAGTATTGGAGAGATTTTGACTAAGCAACTCGCAGTAAAGCACAGCGTCCTCGCTGTGGCCCTCACCCTGGCAGCACCCGGTTTCGTGTTTGCACAGGCCGACCAGGCCCCGATGCAAAAAGTCTACGTGACCGGTTCGAACATCAAGCGCGCCGACAAGGAAGACTCGTCGCCGATCACCGTGATGACCGCCAAGGAAATCACCGCGACGGGCGCCAACACGGTCGCCGAACTGCTGCACAACATCCCGGCCTTCGGCTCGGGCACTTCGAACGACATCCTGAACGACAACGGCTTCTCGAAGGGCGCCTCGACCGCCTCGCTGCGCGGCCTGGGCTCGTCCTCGACCCTGGTCCTGCTGAACGGCCGCCGCATCGCCGCCGCCGCCTACGCCGACCCGAACAACGGCAAGTCGACCGTGTATGACCTGAACAGCATTCCGGTGTCGGCCATCGCCCGCGTCGAAGTGTTCAAGGATGGCGCTTCGGCCGTGTACGGCTCGGACGCGATCGCCGGCGTGATCAACTTCATCACCAAGGACGACTACCAGGGCGCCGAAATCTCGGCCTCGACCTCGGCCAACGACGACGGCCAGTTCAACCGCAACAACGTCAACGGCGTGTTCGGCTTCGGCGACCTGGAAAAGGACCGCTTCAACGCCCTGCTCAGCTTCGACGTCTCGAAGCGCGGCCACACCGGCATCAAGGACGTCAAGGACATCGAGCAGGACCAGTACTCGGCGATCAACTACCGCCTGAACGAGTACGGCAGCTACGCCTCGAACAACCCCTTCATCTTCCGCGAACTGACCGCCGGCAAGGGCAACTTCTCGACCAGCGCCGCCAACGGCCAGTACGTCAAGAACAGCACCGCCGGTTGCGCGGGCAAGGTCATCACCGGCGGCGCCCAGCACGGCATCGCCCCGACCTCGATGCTGTACGGCCGCGAGTTCTGCAGCTTCGACGTCGCCGACTACTACGAAGCGCAATCGAAAGGCACGGACGTCAACCTGCTGTCGAAGTTCACCGTCAAGCTGGGCGCGAACCTGACCTCGTTCACCGAAGTCGGCTTCTCGCGCGTCGAGCGTGAATACGTCGGCCTGCCGAAGACCATCTCGTCGACCGCGCCGACCACCGTGTTCCGCGTCAACGGCCTGCCGACCAGCTACCAGCTGCTGCTGCCGTCCGGCCACCCGGACAACCCGTTCACCGGCTACCGCGCAGCGGCCGTGTTCCGCTTCGCCGGCACCGACGCCGGCGCCGAGAACGTCAACAAGACCTACCGCTTCCTGACCGGCCTGAAAGGCACCGCCGGCGCCTTCGACTGGGAAACCGGCCTGCTGTACAACCGCGCCGAGCGCAGCGACCTGGGCCACGGCTACCTGTACCGTCCGGTCATCGACCGCATCGTGACCGAGAACCGCACCATCGCCGCCACCATCGCCGATCCGAACGCGGTCCGCGACGTCAACAACAGCGGCTACTCGCAAGTCACCCAGTTCGACGCCAAGGCCTCGACCTCCTTCGGCAAGCTGGCCGGCGGCGAGATCGGCCTGGCCTTCGGCGGCGAAATCCGCCAGGAAAAACTGGGCCTGACCTCCGATCCGGAACTGGCCAGCGGTAACATCATCGGCCTGTCGAACTCGGTGCTGGCCGGCCAGCGCGTGGTCAAGTCGGGCTTCGTCGAACTGCGCACCCCGTTCACCAAGACCTTCGAGATGGACTTCGCCGGCCGCTACGACAAGTACCCGAACGCGAAGAGCTTCGTGCCGAAGGTCGGCGCCAAGTGGGAAGCGACCGACAAGGTCACCTTCCGCGGCAGCTTCGCCAAGGGCTTCCGCGCTCCGGCGCTGTCGCAGGTGGCGCCGGGCGGCGTGCAGTCGTTCAACAACAACTTCGTCGACCCGATCCGCTGCCCGGATGGCAAGCACCCGGTGGCGGGCGCCGACCAGCTGGATTGCGCACGCAGCATCTCGTCGGTGTCGACCCCGAACCCGAACCTGAAGAACGAAACCTCGAAGAGCTACTCGTTCGGCGCGATCATCAACCCGACCAAGAACGTCGACCTGCTGATCGACTACTACCGCATCCGCAAGGAAAACGAGACCGCGCTGCTGTCGTCGACCTTCGTGGCCGAGCACCCGGCCCTGTACCCGGGCCTGGCCGTCCGTGACGCCAACAACCTGGTCGATGCGAACGGCAACGTGATCCCGAATTCGGGCCAGCTGCTGGCGATCAACCGCACCTTCGTGAACCAGGGCAGCACCGACACTTCGGGCATCGACTTCGAAGCCGCGCACCGCCTGAACCTGGGCGAGATGGGCCGCATCACGACCCGCCTGAACTACACCTACGCGCTGACCTTCAAGCGCGCAGAGCGTCCGGGCGAAGTCGCGCACAACCTGGTCGGCACCGCCGGCGGCTATGCGGACTGGGCGACCTCGGTCGGCGACATCCCGCGTCACCGCCTGAACATCGCCTCGACCTGGACCCGCGGCGACCACTCGGCGACCCTGTCGGCCGACTACGTGTCGTCGGTCTCGCTGATGCGCGTCTGGGACAACGACGTGACCTACCCGGTGCCGTACTGCCACTACGGCGCCGGCCAGCCGGCGGGCGCCTACTCGCTGGGCGGCCTGGCCAACTACGGTTACTCGAACCCGGACTGCAACGTCGACGAATGGCTGACCTTCGGCGCCGCCTATTCGTACACCGGCTTCAAGAACTGGACCCTGTCGGCGAACATCAAGAACCTGTTCGACACCAAGGCCCCGTACGATCCGCGTTATCCGAACGAAGGCTTCGACAGCCAGCTGCACAACGGCATGGGCCGCTACTTCCGCCTGACCGCGTCGTACAAGTTCAAGTAATCGCTGCTTGAACGCTCAGCATGAGCGAAAGCCGCCCCGCGCAAGCCGGGCGGCTTTTTTCATGGCCGCGGTGTATGCTCGGCTGACATCTTGATCAGGAGACGCCATGGCTGAAGACAGGATCCGCATCGTCGGCGAGGAGATCCTCTCGGACGACTATTACCCGCTGAAGAAAGTCACCTACGAACAACGCCGCGGCGACGGCAGCTGGCAGGAGCAGCAGCGTGAAATCTACGACGCCGCCAGCGGCGCCGCCGTGCTGCTGTACAACCGCGAACGCCGCACGGTGGTGCTGACCCGCCAGTTCCGGCTCGGCGCGCGCCTGAACGGCAGCGACGGCTTCCTGCTGGAAGCCACCGCCGGGGTGCTGGACGGCGCCCCGCCCGAACAGCGCGTGATGACGGAGGCGCGCGAGGAAACCGGCTACGAGATCGCGCACCTGACCCCGGTGATGCAGCTGTATCCCAGCCCCGGGGCACTGACCGAACGCATCCACCTGTTCGTGGCCGAATATGACCCGGCGCGGCGCTGCGGTCCCGGCGGCGGCAAGGCCGAGGAAGGCGAAGACATCGAGGTGGTCGAACTCGACTTCGACGACGCCCTGGCGCTGGTCGACACCGGCGGCATCGTCGACACCAAGACCGTACTGCTCCTGCTGCACCTGGAACGCAAGGTACTGGGCCGGCACGAAGCCTCCTGATTCTTTATCCTAAATCAAACCGGGGTCAGACTCCGGATTTTGGAAAGAGCCTTCAGGCAGTTTCCAAAAACGGGAGTCTGACCCCGGTTTGGGGCAACGCAAACTCAGGTGGTTTCGGTGAACGCCATGTACAGGTCGCGCGCCTGCTTTGCCACCGGGCCGGCCGGCAGTTCGCGCGATTCGTAGCGGATGCAGGGCGTGACCTTGCCGTAGTTGCCAGTGCTGAAGATTTCGCGCGCGGTGTCCAGTTCTTCCGGCTTGACGATGCGCTCCTCGACCGTGATGCCGGCGTCCTTCAGCAGCGCGATCACGCGGGCGCGGGTGATGCCGGCCAGGAAGGTGCCGTTCAGGGCCGGGGTGACCACGGCGCCGTCGTGCGTGACCAGGAACAGGTTCGAGGACGCGAACTCGGCCACGTTGCCGGCCATGTCGAGCAGCACCGCGTTGTCGAAGCCGCGCGTGCGGGCGTCGCGCAGGGCGCGCGCGGTGTTGGCGTACAGGGCCGAGGCCTTGGCGTCGGTCGGGGCCATGGTCGGCTGCGGGCGGTGCAGCTCGGACAGGCAGGCCGAGAAGCCGGCGAACGGCGGCAGCGGCGCGTCGAACAGGGTCAGGGCGAAGCCGGCCTTTTCCGGCACCGGGATCAGGAAACCTTCGGAGGCGAACACCAGCGGGCGGATGTACAGCTCGGCGTTCGGCGGGAACTTCGCCACGCCTTCGCGCACCAGCGCTTCCATCTGGTCCCCCGACAGCGGACAGGTCAGGCCCAGCTTCTCGGCCGAATCGATCACGCGCTGCAGGTGCGGGCGCAGGTCCGGCAGGTGGCCCTGCAGGGCGCGCGCGCCGTCGAAGACCGAAGAACCCAGCCACACGCTGTGGTCCATCGCGCCGAACAGCGGCGTATTCCCTTCGGCCCATTCGCCGTTGTAATAAGTCAGGTATATGGCTTTTCCCTAGGTGTATGAATGCGATGACATAGCCCAACAAGTGTACCGCAGCGGCAGGGCCGGCGCAGCGGCCGGGGCCGCTCGGTACGGTGGCGTACACAGCCCCGGCATGTCCGCGAGTACACTACGGTTTCCGGGCAGTCCCATCGCCCAGCACTGTAAGTATCCATGCTCGCCATCCTCGAACGTCTCGATCCGGACAGCGACCAGATCGACCTGCTGGTCGACCTGGTCGACAAGCTGCGCCCGCGCCGCGCGCAGGACGCCGCCTATGCGCGCGCCCAGGTCCGCACGCTAACCCGGCTGCTGAAAGGCGCTCCCGAACACGCCTGGGCGCTGCGCCGCTACATCACGACCCTGCTCGAGACGCGCCGCCACACCAGCCTGTACTCGGACGTCGGCATCCTGTCGAACGACGGCTTCTTCACCGAACTCAAGAAGCGCATCGCCTACCGCGTCCTGCCGCCCGCGCTCGACGAGCACTACCTCTCGGACACCCTCGACCGGCTGCTGTGCCGCGAGGACGACTACCAGTGGATCGCCGCGGTGCCGAACGCCGACTGGCTCGAACTGTTCGACACCGTCTCGAACGCCCCGCCGCCGGCGGATGCGACGCCGGACCGCGCGCGCCACGTCACCGTGCTGGGCCTGCTGGACGCGATCCGCACCCTGTCCTGCCGCGTCTGCGCGCTGGGCCTGGAGCCGCGCCTGATCCACGCCCACATGGAGATCGAGGAAGTCGATTCGCCCTTCCTGATGCAGAACATCGAGGCGAATCACTACCTCGACCAGTACGGCCGCCTGATGGCCGGCGAGATCGACCAGATGGAAGATGCGCGCCACCTGCTGGTGATGCTCGACCAGTGCGAGGAAGTGGTGCTGAAGGTCCGGCGGCGCGCGCTGGCGGCCGGCACCAGCGTGTCGCTCACTTACCTGCTGCTGGCGATCACGCAGAGCATCGACCGCCTGCGCAAGCTGCTGTTCCTGGTCGACGTCAGCGGCGGCTTGCCGAGTGCGCCGACGATCGACCTGGAGGCGCTGGCCGAGGAAGCGAGCGCGCCGTCCGAGCCGCCGACCACGCTGCGCCGCGCGGCCGCGATCTCGCTGGCCCAGGAGCTGGCCGAAGCCCACAACACCAAGTACCAGGTGCGCGGCCTGGTGCGCGACAACATCGACCTGCTGGCGCGCAACGTGACCGAAAACGCCAGCCGCACCGGCGAACACTACATCGCCGAGCGCCGCACCGACCTGCGCCAGATGTTCAATGCCGCGGCCGGGGCCGGGATCATCATCAGCTTCATGGCGATGATCAAGATCCTGCTGTCCTACCTGCACCGCGCGCCCCTGATCGAGGCCGCCCTGTACAGCATGAACTACTCGCTCGGCTTCATGCTCGTGCACGTGCTGCACTTCACCATCGCCACCAAGCAACCGGCGATGACGGCCGCGCGCATCGCCGCCACGCTGCACGAGAGCGACCAGAAAGGCCGCGGCCACCGCCAGGCCGACGTCGACAGCATGGCGGCGCTGGTCAACAAGGTATTCCGCACCCAGGTGGTGGCGGTGCTGGGCAACCTGGCCACCGTGATCCCGTTCTCCTTCCTGATCGCGCTCGGCTACTGGTACCTGAGCGGCCACCACCTGGTCAGCCCGGACAAGGCGCGCCACCTGATCCACGACAGCCACCCGTGGGAATCGCTGGCCCTGCTGCACGCGGCGATCGCCGGGGTCTGGCTGTTCGTGTCGGGCCTGGTGTCCGGCTACTACGACAACAAGGCTTTATATACCCGCATGGGCCGGCGCGTGCAGCAGCTGCATGGCCTGCGGCGCCTGCTGGGGAAAGAAAGACTGGAGCGCTTCGGCGCCTACATCGAGGACAACCTCGGCGGCCTGATGGGCAATGCGGTATTCGGCATCCTGATGGGGGTGACGGCCACCATCGGCTTCCTGCTCGGCCTGCCGCTCGACATCCGCCACGTGACCTTCTCGTCGGCCAACTTCGCGATCGGCTTCGTCGGCCTCGATTACCAGGTCGGCTGGGAGACGATCGGCATCACCGCGCTGGGCATCGCCCTGATCGGCATGGTCAACCTGCTGGTCAGCTTCGGGCTGGCGCTGTGGGTGGCGCTGCGCGCCCGCAAGATTCGCTTCTACCACGGCTTCCGGCTGCTGCGCGCGCTGGGCCGGCGCCTGCGCGCGGCGCCGCTGGACTTCTTTATCGGACCCAAGGAATACGGGGACATGAGCGAGCAAATGAGAGGATACGAATGAGCTTCCCGCGCCTGCAATCCTGGCTGGTCGGCCTGAGCCTGGGCCTGGTCCTGATCTCCTGCAAATCCCTGCCGGAGGTCGATCCGGTCGCCTCCGCGAAGGCCAATCCCACCGTCGCCGGCACAAAGGGCACGCTGGCGCCGAAGCAGGCCTCGGCCCTGGTGTCGAAGCGCTGGGCCAACGCCACCGCCGACCTGAAATCCCTGGCCGTGCTGGAAGAACAGGCGACCGGCGTGCCGCTCATCGCCGGCAACCGCGTGATGCTGCTGTTCGACGGCCCGGCCACCATGCGCGAAATGATGGCCGCGGCGCGCGCCGCCACCAGTTCGATCAACCTCGAGACCTATATCTTCGACCAGGACAAGGTCGGCATCGAGTTCGCCGACCTGCTGATCGAGAAGCAGCGCCAGGGCGTGCAGGTCAACATCATGGTCGACGCGGTCGGCGCGATCGCCACCCCGGCCGACTTCTTCGAGCGCATGCGCGCGGCCGGGATCCGGGTCCTGATCTTCAACCCGGTCAACCCGGCCAAGGCCAAGGGCAACTGGGACCTGAACAACCGCAACCACCGCAAGCTGATGGTGGTCGACGGCAAGGTCGCCTTCACCGGGGGCATCAACATCAGCTCCACCTACGCCAACAGTTCGCTGTTCCGCTCGCGCTACCGGGCCGACAACGTCGACGGCTCGAAAGTCGGCTGGCGCGACACCCACGTCAAGATCGAGGGCCCGGCGGTCGCCCCGCTGCAATGGACCTTCGTGAACCTGTGGGTGCAGCAGGAAGGCGGCGAACTGCCGAAGGCCGATTACTTCCCCACCCTGTCGCCCGCCGGCGACAAGCTGATCCGCGTCCTGGCCGGCAATCCGGAAGGCGACTCCGACATCTACAAGGCGCTGGTGGTGGCGATCACGGAAGCGAAGAAGAGCATCCACATCACCTCGGCCTATTTCGTGCCCGACCAGCAGATCGTCGACGCCCTCGCCGCCGCCGCCAAACGCGGCGTGGACGTCAGGCTGGTGCTGCCGGGCGTGTCCGACCACAGCCTGATCCGCTACGCCGGCCAGGGCTTCTACGACCAGCTCCTGAAGGCCGGTGTGAAGATCTTCGAGCTGCAGGTCGCGGTGCTGCACGCGAAGACGGCGGTGATCGACGGCGCCTGGTCGACCATCGGCTCGGCCAACATCGACCGCCGCAGCTTCCTGCACAACTACGAACTGAACGTGGTGGTGATGGACCCGGCCTTCGGACGCGACATGGAGAGCGCCTTCAACGAGGACCTGCGCGATTCGAAGGAGGTCACCCTGGAGCGGTGGAAGCACCGGCCGTGGAAGGACAGGATCCGGGAGTGGGTGGCAAGGCTGGGGGAGTACTGGATTTAAGCCCGGTACCTTTGCTCCGTCGTCCCCGCGAAGGCGGGGACCCAAGTTTGCACGCGTTACGCCTGCTCGTGCAGCTTGGGTCCCCGCCTGCGCGGGGACGACGTTGAAGGCGCGGAGCGACGCCGGCGCGGAGCGACGCCGGCGCGGTTAAATCCCCGCCGCCAGCATCCCCTCGTTCACCTCGGCCCAGACATTCCCGCTCCGCATGAACTTCTCCGTCGCCAGCAGCTGGAACTGCTTGTGCACGGAATCCCAGCCGTAGCGGTCGACCTCGATCTTCTGCGACTCGATCCGGATCACGTTGAAGGAATTGACCTCGCCGCGGCCGCGGGTGGAGGTTGCGGTGCCGGCCTGCACCACCAGCGCCGCGTACTCGCTGATCTTGTAGCGCGCCTGGGTGTTGCCGGCGTGGCTCTGGTGCAGGTGGCCGGCCATCAGCAGGTCGACCCCGACGTCCGCGAACGCGTCCATCGCCATGTGCGCGCGGTCGACCAGGTCGTCCTCTTCGGCGCCCTTCGGCAGGTCGAAGGGATGGTGGGTGACCACCACGCGCGTGACTTCCTGCGGCAGGCCGGCCAGGGTCGCGCGGATCTTCTCGACCTGTTCCTTGTTGACCCGTCCGTCCTTCCAGGTCAGGGAGCGCGCCGTGTTCACGCCCAGCACCGCAATCTCGTCGTCGATGTAGACCGGATCGAGGTCCTCGGTGATGTAGCGCTTGTAGCGTTCGAGCGGCAGCACGAAGCGGCGGAACACGTTGTACAGCGAGATGTCGTGGTTGCCGGGGACGATGATCTGCGGGCCCGGCAAGGTGTCGAGCCAGGCCCGTGCTTCCTCGAACTGCTCGCTCTTCGCCCGTTGCGTCAGGTCGCCCGACACCACCACCACGGTCGGGGCGATCTTGTGGACCAGGTCGCGCAGCGGGCCGAGCAGCTCCGGATCGACGCGGCCGAAATGCAGGTCAGAGAGGTGAACGAGTGTGCGCATGGTTGTCCGTTTCCTTTTCCATTGTCGTTGTTGTGGTGTCGATTGTCGCAGCCGGCACCAGCACCGTCAGTGCGCCAGGCCGCACCCGGTAGCGCAGCGGCGGATTCATGAGCGTGACTTCGCCATCGGTGGCGACGTGCAGGTGCTTGTGGTGGGTGTCGATCTGGAAGCTGGCGGCTTCCAGCACGTCGAAGTCGCGCTCGCTGCCGAGCTTGCCGAGCAGGGCGTCGAAGGCGAAGCGCAGCAGGCCCAGGCGGGTCGGGTGCTGGGCCACGTAGAGGCTCAGCAGGCCATCGTCGAGACGGTCGCGCTCGCCGATCGCCAGGCCCTGCATGGTGTAGCGGTTGTTGCCGATGAAGACGAAGGGCGTGCGGCGCGCCAGCGTTTCGCCGCCCACCGTCAGGCGCATCGACAGGAAGGGATAGCGGCGCAGCGCGGCGACGGTCGCCCACAGCGCCGCCGGCCACTTGCCGCGCCCCAGGCGGCGCTGCTGCTTCTCGCGGTCGCGCACGATGTCCGGGTACAGGCCCAGGCTCGAATTGTTGAGGAAGACGCGGCCGTTGACCTCGCCGACATCGACCTGGCGCGGCCTGCCTTCGGCGAGGTTGCGCACCGCCTCGTCCAGGTCGAGCGGGATGCCGAGGTCCTTCGCGAAATGGTTCAGCGTACCGAGCGGCAGCACGCCGAAGCGCACCCCGCTGCCCGCCATCACGGAAGCGACGGCGTTGATGGTGCCATCCCCTCCCCCGGCCACCACCAGTTCGGCCCCGCCTTCCAGCGCGCGGCGGGCGGTGGCGATCATCTCCTCGCCGTCCTTGGCCAGCACCAGTTCGGCGTCCAGGCCGGCATGCGCCAGCTTGGCGCGCAGCTCGGCGGCGGCGCTGTCGTCGTGGCCCTGGCCGGCGCCGCCGTTGACGATCACGGTGACGGGCTTCATGCCGCTACCTCGCGCCCGCGCGCCCGCGCGATGCGGCGCCGCTGCAGGGTCGATATCGCCGTGATGCAGACCGCCAGCCAGGCCGCGCCTTCCGCGGCGGCGGCCAGTACGTCGGACAGATAGTGCACGCCCAGGTACATGCGCGACAGCGCCACCAGCATCACCATCAGGCAGCAGGCCGTGATGACGGCGGCGCGCCTCGGCCAGCCCGGCACGCGGCGCACCAGGTAGCAGGCGACGAGGCCGTAGAACACGGTCGCGGCCGCCGTGTGGCCGCTCGGGAAGCTATAGGTCGTCAGGGTCAGCAAAGGATCCTCCAGGGTGGGACGCGCGCGCCGGAACACGTGCTTGAGGGCGACATTCAGCAGCATCCCGCCGGGCACCGCCACCAATACCACGACCAGCCAGTAATGCGCCTTGCGGTACCAGAACCAGACCGCCAGCAGCGCGCCCATGATGCTGGAGCCGAGGATGCCGTTCCAGTGCGTGATGAACAGCATGGCGTCCGTGAAGCCGGCGCTGGCGTGGGCGCGGAACCAGTGGGCCAGGCGGACGTCGACCAGGGTGATGGTGTCGCCTTCGACCACGTCCTCGGCGATCTCGCCGAAGGCCCAGGCCGCGCACAGGATCAGGACCACCCCGATGGTGAAGTGGATGCCCATCTCGCCTTCCGGGGAGAAGCGGGCGGCAAGGAAGCGGTGCAATCGGTCCGGCAGGTGTTTCAGCATGCAGCTCCTTTGTGTGCGTTGGCGAAAAAACTACAGTTGCGAAATAGAACTGGTTTTTTGTACAGTAACTGTGGATTTATACAGTAGTTGTGATATTCTGAATGCACTTGAGCAAGACTTTGAATAACACCAATCGAAAAAGGGATCCTCATGACTACTCTGAACAGCTCCTTCGGCATGGAATACGCACCGACCCCGTTCCTGGTCCGTCTTGGCCGCCGCGAGATTCTCGTCACGCGTGATTTCCGCAAGCGTTTCTATGCAGTCAACCCCATCATCGAATTCGACACCGGCGTCGTGCCGGGCCACCTCGAAGTGCTGCTGTTCCGCCGCTGGTTGCTGATCCTGTCGAAGGCGCATTGAAAAGCGCTCCATTAAAAAGCGCATAAGGTTGTTCGTTTAAATTCGTTTTCTTTCGCTGGGCAGGACCCTACGCTAGGGCATCCTCACTGTTCGAAAGAAAACGATGTTCCATAAAAAAATCGCCACTGCGCTGGCCTTCGCGCTGTTTACCGGCCTTGCCCTGGGCCATTCCGCCGCCCTCGCCGCGGACATCACCCTGCTGAACGTGTCGTACGACCCGACCCGTGAGCTGTACCAGGATTTCAACCAGGCCTTCGCCCGCCAGTGGAAGGCGAAGACGGGCGACAACGTCACCGTCAAGCAGTCGCACGGCGGCTCCGGCAAGCAGGCGCGCTCGGTGATCGACGGCCTGTCCGCCGACGTCGTCACGCTGGCGTTGGCCTATGACATCGATGCTATCAGCGAACGTGGCTTGATCGCGCACAACTGGCAGCAGCGCCTTGCCCACCGCAGCGCGCCGTATGCCTCGACCATTGTGTTCCTGGTCCGCAAGGGCAACCCGAAGCAGATCCGCGACTGGGCCGACCTGGTCAAGCCGGGCGTGTCCGTGATCACGCCGAACCCGAAGACCTCGGGCGGCGCGCGCTGGAACCACCTGGCCGCCTACGGCTACGCCCTGCGCCTGCCGGGTGCGACCGAAGCGACGGCGCGCGATTATTTGGCCAAGCTGTACAGGAACGTGCCGGTGCTCGACTCCGGCGCGCGCGGCGCCACCACCACCTTCACCGAACGCGGCATCGGCGACGTCCTGCTGGCCTGGGAAAACGAAGCCCTGCTGGCGGTGAAGGAACTCGGCCCGGACAAATTCGAGATCATCGCGCCCTCGAGCAGCATCCTGGCCGAACCGCCGGTGGCCGTGGTCGACAAGGTGGTCGACAAGCGCGGCACCCGCGCCGTGGCCGAAGCCTACCTGCAATACCTGTACAGCGCCGAAGGCCAGCAGATCGCGGCCAGGCACTACTACCGCCCGGTGGTCGAGCCGTATGCCAAGCAGTACGCGGCACAATTCCCGGCCATCAAGCTGTTCACGATCGACGAGGTGGCGGGCGGATGGACCAAGGCGCAGAAGGCGCACTTTGCGGATGGTGGGGTGTTCGATCAGATCTATCAGCCGGGCAGGAAGTAAGAAACCCGGTCGCCCCCGCAACCTTTACCGTCGCCCCCGCAACCTTTACCGTCGCCCCCGCAACCTTTACCGTCGCCCCCGCAACCTTTACTGTCGCCCCCGCGACCTTTACCGTCGCCCCCGCGAAGGCGGGGGTCCAAGTTCTGCATGCGTTTCGTTAGCGCACACACCCTTGGATCCCCGCCTGCGCGGGGACGACGTATTTGAATCGCGGGGACGACGTATTTGAATCGCGGGGACGACGTCTTAAAAAAATGACTTGAAATCCCGGTTAGGAGCACGATTGTCGTGTTCACAAGCCAAACAAGAGGAGCAAGTCATGTCAGTGCAATTACGCAAGATCGACGAGCAGGTGATGGTCATCACCGGCGCCACCAGCGGCATCGGCCTGACCACCGCGCGCATGGCCGCCGAGCAAGGCGCGAAGCTGGTGCTGGCAGCCCGCAACGGCGAGGCGCTGGACACGCTGGCCAGCGAGCTGCGCCTCAAGGGCGGCAAGGTCGCCACCGTCACGGCGGACGTCGGCAAGCCGGAAGACGTCGAACGCATCGGCGCCACGGCGATGGAACGCTTCGGCCGCATCGACACCTGGGTCAACAATGCCGGCATCTCCATCTTCGGACGCAACGAGGACGTGGCGCTGGAAGACATGCAGCGCCTGTTCCAGACCAATTACTGGGGCGTGGTGCACGGCTCGCTCGAAGCCGTCAAGCACATGAAGACGCGCGGCGGCGGCGCCATCATCAACCTCGGCAGCGAACTGTCGGACCGCTCGATCCCGCTGCAGGGCCTGTACGCGGCCTCCAAGCATGCCGTGAAGGCCTTCACCGACGCCCTGCGCATGGAACTCGAGAAGGAAGGCGCGCCGCTGTCGGTCACCCTGATCAAGCCGGCCGCGATCGACACCATGTTCACCGTGCACGCGAAAAACTACATGGAGAAGGAGCCGGCCCTGCCGCCGCCGATCTACGCGCCGGAGATCGTCGCCCGCTCCATCCTGTACGCGGCCCAGCATCCGAAGCGCGACGTGTTCGTCGGCGGCGCCTCGAAGGCCATCTCGTCGGCCGGCTTCGCCATGCCGCGCGCGCTCGACAAGGTCATGAACGCGACGATGTTCAGGCAGCAGCAATCCGACCAGCCCAGCGCCCCCGACCGCCGCGACGCCCTGCACCAGCCCGACCCGCACAACGCGCTGCGCCAGCGCCAGGGCATGGACGCCCACGTGGCCGAGCACTGCCCCTACACCGCGGTCTCGCTGCGCGCGAACAAGATCATGCCCGCCCTGCTGGGCGCCGGCGCCCTGTTCGCCGCCTGGAAGCTGGCGCGCCGCCCCACCCTGCGCAGTGCCTACTGAATGCAAAAAGAATAGGAGAGAAGCAGCCATGTCAGTCAAACTCAAGAAACTGAACGAGCAAGTGATGGTCCTCACCGGCGCCACCAGCGGCATCGGCCTGGTGACGGCGCGGGCCGCGGCCGAAGCCGGCGCCAGGCTGGTGCTGGCGGCGCGCGACGGCGATGCGCTGGACACGCTGGCGCACGAGATGCGCCAGCGCGGCGTGGAGGCGGTCACGGTGGCGGCCGACGTCGGCAACCCGGCCGATGTCGAGCGCATCGGCCAGGCGGCGATCGAGCGCTTCGGCCGCATCGACACCTGGGTCAACAATGCCGGCATCGGCGTCTACGGCAGCCAGGAACAGACCTCGCTGCAAGACATGCAGCGCGTCATGGCGACCAATTTCTGGGGCGTGGTGCACGGCAGCCTGACGGCCGTGAAACTGATGAAGCAGCATGGCGGCGGCGCCATCATCAACGTCGGCAGCGAAGTGTCGGACCGCGCGGTGCCGCTGATGGGGACGTATGCGGCGTCGAAGCACGCGGTGAAGGCCTTCACCGAATCGCTGCGCATGGAACTGGAAAAGGACCAGGCGCCGCTCTCGCTGACCCTGGTCAAGCCGGCCAGCACCGATACCCCGTTCACGGCCCACGCGAAAAACTACATGGAACACGAGCCCGACCTGCCGCCGCCGGTCTATGCGCCGGAGCTGGTGGCGAAAGCCATCCTGCACGCGGCCGAGACGCCGGAACGCGACCTGTTCGTGGGCGGCCGCGCGAAGCTGGTATCGACGCTCGGCGCCGTGCTGCCGCGCCCGCTCGACGGCCTGATGCGGGCGACGGCGTTCCGCCAGCAACAGCAACCGGACCAGCCGAACCGCCCGGACCGGCGCGATGCCCTGTACGCGCCCGATCCGGCGCGCGAACTCCGTCAGCGCAACGACCTGCCGCACAAGACCGCCGAACGCAGCCTGTACCAGGCCTACCAGTTGCGCTCCACGCCCGTGAAGACAATGCTGGTGGGCGGGGCGCTGCTGGCGGCGTGGGGACTGATGCGGCGGCCGGCACCGCGGAACGTGTGGCACGCCTGATGGAACCGTGGGCACGAGGTGCCCACCCTACGCTTTACCGAACACGCGCCCCGTAAGGTGGGCACCACGTGCCCACGCGGACGTGCGCATTACGCCCACCAACGAAAACGGGCGGTTCGCACCGCCCGTTTTTTCGTCCTGCTCCCGCTTACTTGCCGGGCGCCGGTCCGCGCGGCGGCTGGCTGCCGAGAAAGTCCACGTCCTCGTCGGTCAGCGGCAGGTTCGGGATCGACTCGATGTGGTCGGTGTCGATGTCGTTGCCGTCCTTGACGCGCAGGTCGCGGCCGGCCGCGGCGCGCTCGCCGGTGCCGCCGAAGTCGCTGTCGCTCTCCAGGTTCGGATCGCCCATGTCGGCGCCGGCGCTGTCGTGGGCATAGCTTTCCTCGTTGTCCGAGGTCGTGCCCTTGTCCAGGTCCAGCATCTGGTCGGGGTCGAGGTTGGCCGCGAAGCCCGGGCCGCCGACGACGTCGCTGCCGCTGTCGGTCACGTCGCTCGGGCCAAGGGCATCGACGCCGTGGCCTTTGCCAAGGCTACGGTCTGGTGCGCCCGGGAAGTTATCCGGGTCAAGTGTGCTCGAGCCAGTCATATATCCTCCGATTCAATGCAATAAGTCATAAGGTCAGGCTACCCCAAATTCAAAACGCATGGCGCATGCCGACGTTCACTGCGGAACTTCCGCTGGGGTGCACGCCGCTGATCAGCAGGCCGTTGCCGTTGGTGGTCACGGTGCGCGAGATCGCCGCGTAGAAGTCGGTCTTGCGCGACACCACGTAGCTGGCGCCCACCGCGAACTGCCGGGCGTCGCGGTTGGCGGGGTCGCGGTCGTTCTTGCGGATGAAGGACGCCAGGAAGGTGGTCGAGCGCGTCATCGGCACCGCCACGCCCACCAGGGTGTCGCGGCTGTCGGTCGAGGACGTGCTGGCCACCCCGGCGCCGTAGGGGTTGTCCGGGTTGTACAGGGGCGAACTGCCCCAGCCGCGATTCGCCGCATAGGCCGCATAGGCGGTGCCCCAGCGCATGCGCAGGTTGGCGGCGATCAGCGAGTTCTTCGCATCCATGTTCGCGCCGGCCAGGTCGTACAGGTGGACCTGGGCCACGTGGCGGTTCTGGTGCGCGGCGCGCAGCGAGAAGGCGCCCATGTCGACGCCGACCGTCATGCCCCAGGCGCGGTCGGCCATCGGATCGCCGCCAAGGGTATCGACGGTCCAGGATGCGCCGGTCGAGAGCTGTCCGCTACGGCTGCTGTAATAGCGCACGTTGTCGTTGGCGCGCAGGCCGTTCGCCGCGACCAGGTTGCTGGCCTTGCCGGCCGTGCCGGTATGGAAGGGATCGCCGACATCGGCCACGCTCAGGTATTCCAGGTTGTACTGGCGGCCCAGCGTGAAACCCTCGACGTCCCCGAACGGGGACTGGAGGTCGAGCTGGCCGTAGGCGTGGCGTGGCGGCGTGGCCCAGTCCGCGCTGTGGTTGCGGCTGGGCACGCCGGTAAAGACGGCGATGTCGTGTCCTCCCCCGGCCGCGTCCTGTGCGAACGCGAACCGGGCGGCTCCACAGAATACGATGGCGATGATGGGCGGCGTCTTCATGGCTAATCCTCAGTACGCTTACACAGTAGCCCGTCTTTACTCCCCTGCTCTGTCCAAAATCGCACAAAGGGCGCAAGAACTTGGCTCGTGTCCTTGTCGGCGTATTCCGACGTGGCAACTTGCACCGGTGGCGCTCTCGTCCTAGGCATCGAGCCCTTTCCGGTATAGAATCGGCAAACCAGTATGTAACTAAACTACAGGAAAACGACGATAATGAGACAACTCACCCGTACTCTTGCTACAGCCACCCTGGCACTGAGCGGCGTCTTCGCCGCGTTCCCCGCCCTCGCCGCCGATGCGGCGGTGGCCCCGATGACCCACGTGGCCTGGTCGAGGAATGCCAACATCTACGAAGTCAACATCCGCCAGTACACGAAGGAAGGGACGTTCAAGGCCTTCGCCGCCCACCTGCCGCGGCTGAAAAAGATGGGCGTGGACATCCTGTGGCTGATGCCGATCCAGCCGATCGGCGAAAAGAACCGCAAGGGCACGCTGGGCAGTTACTACGCGGTGCGCGACTACACCGCCGTGAATCCGGAATTCGGCACCCTGGCCGACTTCAAGGACCTGGTGAAGCAGGCCCACGGCCTCGGCATGAAAGTGCTGATCGACTGGGTCGCCAACCACACGGCCTTCGACAACCCCTGGACGGTCGAGCACAAGGACTGGTACCTGCTGAACGAGAAAGGCGAGATCTTCCCCGTCACCTACACCGAGGGCGCGGAGCCGGAGTACTGGACCGACGTGACGGGCCTGGACTGGTCCAAACCCGGCTCGGGCCTGTGGAAAGGCATGACCGATGCGATGACTTACTGGGTGCGCGAGACCGACATCGACGGCTTCCGCTGCGACGTCGCGGGCAAGGTGCCGACGCCGTTCTGGAACCAGGCGCGCGACGCCCTCGACCGCATCAAGCCGGTCTTCATGCTGGCCGAAGCCGACAAGCCCGAACTGCACGAGCACGCCTTCGACATGACCTACGGCTGGGACACGAAGGACCTGTTCAAGGATATCGCCAAGGGCAAGAAGGATGCGCGCGCGCTGAAGGAATTCCTGGCGCACCCGCCGAAAGCTTTCCCGCCGGGCGCCTACCGCATGCGCTTCACTTCCAACCACGACGAGAATTCATGGGCGGGCAGCGACGTCGAACTGTACGGCCCGGCCTTCAAGGCGATGGCGGTGCTGGCCGCCACCCTGCCCGGCATGCCGCTGATCTACGGCGGCCAGGAAGCGGGGCTCGACAAGCGCATCGAGTTCTTCGAGAAGGACCCGATCCAGTGGAAGAGCTACCCCTACGCGCCCTTCTACGCCGGCCTGCTCAAGCTCAAGCACGACAACCCTGCGCTGTGGAACGGCCAGTACGGCGGCGCCGTCGAGGTGCTGGACACCGGCAACGACAAGGTCTTCGCCTTCCAGCGCAAGCGCGACGGCAACACGGTGAAGATCACCGTCAACCTGTCGGATGCGCCGCAGAAGTTTGCGCTGGCCGGCGGCAAGCAGCAGCTACTGCCTGCCTGGGATTACCGCATCGAACCCATCAAGGGACGCTGATCCCGTCCCGGCGGCTCAGGCGCTGGCGCGCCAGCGGTCGCCGGGTTTCATGAAATAGTGCGCGAACACATAGCGCCAAGGCACCACGAGCGGGATCAGCAGCGCGAAGGCGCAGGCGAAGGCATTCGCCTGCGTCGCCGCGTCCATCTGCCCGCTTTGCCAGGCCGGCAGCCCGACCGCCGCCAGCCACACCATCTTCCACACGAATTCCCACAGCAGCACGGGCAGCATCTGCAGCGGATAGCGCAGGCCGAACAGCGCCAGCGTCCAGAAGGCGACCAGCATGCAGTTGACCACGCCCTGCATCAATTCCCAGGGTCCCTGGTGGCGCAGGATCCCGGGCCAGATGAACATGCCGAAACCGGCGACGATGAACAGGTACATCGCGCGCAACAGGTACAGGCGGAACAGCGATACCTCGTTCATGACAGCCTCCTTGGATTGATCATTCGACCTGCTTCAGGATCTGCTCGACGCTCGCCGTGCGCGATTCCAGCCTGGCCAGCGTGGCGCTCATGGCGGCCAGTTGCGCCGCGGTCTCCGCCTGCGATTGCGCGGCCTGGGCCGCCAGCTGGCGATAGGCCTCGTCTTGCGCGGACTTCGCCCGGGCCTGCAGCACGGCCGAGACATGCCGGATGGCGACCACCAGCAGCACCGTCAGCAGCGGCAGGCACAGGGTCAGCAGATAAACGTCTTTGGACATGGCAACCTCTACTCTTCCTTGTTGTTCAGGGTCTTCACCGCTTCGGCGATGAGGCCGGGGGCCAGCGGCAGCGCGAAATCCGCCACCTCGAAATAATTCAGCGCCTTGCCGTCCGCCGACAGCTCCAGCTTGCTGGTGACCAGCCCGGCCTCCGCCAGCTTCTGCAGATGCAGGTGCAGCAGCGGGCGGCTCAGGCCGATGTCGCGCGCCAGCTGGCTCACGTAGTTGCGTCCGCCGGTCGCGAGCGCGGCGACGATGCGCAGCCGGTGCGGACTCGCCAGCGCGGCCAGCACGGCCAGCAGACGGTCGCCGTCGATGGATTCGTTTTCGTCTTTCACGTGTCAATAATTCCTTACACGTGAAAACAAGTCAAGCGAAATCGTGCCGTCACAGCTTGCCGGCGATTCGTCCCACGGGGCTTGCCCGGCGTACCAGCCGCGCCGCATAGTCTTGGCATCGAGCAAGATAAACATTCCATGACCACGACCCGCACCGCCATCGCCGCAGCCCTGCTGCTCGCCTTCCACGCCAGCGTCTTCGCGCAAACCGGGGCCATGCAAACGGTGACGGTCAGCGCCAGCGCCCTCCAGCAGCGCGCCCAATCGACCACCGCCGCCATCGTCGTCAGCCGCGACGAGATCGCGCGCCAGGGCGATGCGTCGCTGACCGAGGTGCTCAAGCGCCAGCCCGGCATCACCATCGACGGCGCGCCCGGCAAGCCGGCGATCCGCATGCGCGGACTGGGCAGCGGCTATGTGGCCATCCTCCTCAACGGCCTGCCCGCCCCTGCCGGCTTCGCGCTGGAGGAGATCAGCCCCGACCTGGTCGAACGCATCGAGATCCTGCGCGCACCGACCGCCGAAACCGGCGGCCAGGCGGTGGCCGGCGCCATCAACATCGTCCTGCGCAAGGCCGGCAAGAGCGGCGCGCCGCAGCTGGAGGTGAAGGCCGGCGGCGCCGTCGCCGACGGGCGCCTGGCGCCCAGCTTCAACGCCCAGCGCTCGGGCCGCACGGGCGCACTGGCCTACACGCTGGTGGCCACCCTCACGCGCCGGGCGGAAACCCATGCCGGCGTGGCGACCGAGGAGAGCCGCGCGCGTCCCCTGCTGCGCAGCACGGCCTGGGAAGACCGCCAGCGCGATGACCGGCTGGAACTGTCGCCGCGCCTGGACTGGCAGGCGAGCAGCCGCGACACGCTGTCCTCGCAGAGCTACGTGCGCTGGAAACGCATCGACAACACCAAGTCCGAGCGCGAAGACACGCGCATCGGCGCGCCGAGCAGCTTCCCGCACGGCAGCAGCAGCTACCGCGCCAACTCGCCGCCGCAGGGCTATGCCGACCTGTCCTGGACCCGCAAGCTGGACCAGGGCGCGCGCTTTTCCGCCAAGCTGTCCGTCTATGCGAAGTCGCTCGACGCCGACTTCCTCTACCGCGGCATGGACCCTGCCGCCACCCTGCTCGAGACCCACCACGTCGGTTCCGGCCAGTCCGAGCGCGGCCTGAGCCTCAACGGCAGCTATCGGCAGCCGATCTTCAAGACGCACGCGCTGGCCGTCGGCTGGGAACTCGGCCGCACGCGGCGCGGCGAATTCCGGCGCGAGCACCAGTTCGATGCGGGCGGCGCGCCGCTGCTGTCCTCCGATGAGGCTTACCGGGCCACGGTCCGCCGCACCGCCTTCTGGATCCAGGACGAGTGGGACCTGAACGAGGCCTGGTCGGCATACCTGGGCCTGCGCCGCGAAGACCTGCACACGAGCGGCGAAGGCAATGCGCATGCCCCGGTCGACGTCGACTCGGGCGTCTGGAGCCCGATCTTCAAGACCCTGTTCAAGCCCGCCGGACAGGAGGACGCCGGCAAGCGCGACCAGTTCCGCTTCGCCGTCAGCCGGACCTACAAGGCGCCGCAGATCTTCCAGCTCATGCCGCGCCGCTACACGGTGGACAACAACAACAGCGCCACCAACCCCGACCAGCAGGGCAACCCGAACCTGCGGCCGGAACTGGCGCTCGGCGCCGACCTGGCGTGGGAACACTATGTGGGCAAGGACGACATGCTCAGCGTCAGCGCCTTCGCCAAGCGCATCCGCGACATCACCCTGGACCGCGTGTTCCAGCAGGGCGGCGTCTGGATCGTCACCCCGGACAACGTCGGCTCCGCCACCGTGCGCGGGCTGGAGTTCGAGGCCAGGACCAAACGCGGTGCGCTGGCCGGCCGCCTGAACCTGGCCCGCAACTGGTCGCGCCTGGAAGCGGTGGCGGGACCGGACAACCGCATCGCCGGCCAGCCTTACTGGAGCGGGAATATCAGCCTCGACTACGCGGCAAGCGGCCAGCCGGTCGAGCTGGGAGGTACCTACAGCCATCGCAGCGGCTATGCGTCGCGCCAGAGTCCGCTGCTGGCCGACTACGGCGGCAGCAAGCGCCAGCTCGACCTGTACGCGGTGTGGAAGCGCTCGTCCAAGTCCAGGCTGCGCTTGTCGGTGTCCGACCTGCTGCACCGGGACTACCTCACCCGCAGCGTCTACGCCGGCGACGAAGACCTGACGAGCAATTACGTGCACCGCACCCGCGCGGTGTGGCGGGCGATGTGGGAGCAGAGCCTGTAGGAGCGCTTAACGTCGTAGAGCGGTAAAGGCCGCCGGCTCCCATTCGCGCAGGGCCAGCAGCAGGCCGCTGCCGCGGCGCTTGGGCAGCGGCGAAGCCAGGCTTTCCTGGTGCAGCTCGGCGAAGCGGGCGCGCAACTGGCGCAGCTCGGCCTGCATGCGCGCCAGCGCGCTCTCCGTCAGCATGCCGTGGGTGAAGGCTAGCGACTGTTCTGGCTTGTCGAAGCCGCAGTCGAGGAAATCGTTCAAACCCTCGGTGCGGAAGTACTGGCGGATCGGCCCATTGGGCAGCCAGTCGAAATCGCGCGCCACGTTCAGGCGGATCCGATTCCCGGGCATCAGGGCGATCAGGTGCAGGCGGTCCAGGTGCAGCAGCTTCTGGAGGCACTCCGCTTCGGTCAGTTTGTAGACGGCCAGGATGTCCTGCAACGTCCAGTGGTTCAATGCGCACACGGCCACCAGCAGCAGGCGCGTGTCCGACACCAGCTCCTTTTCCTGCGCCGCGCTCAGGGTGCTGAGCCGGCTTGCGGTGACCGCCGCCTCCTGGGCCAGTTCGGCCAAAGTGAAACCGAGCAGATTGCTGATCTCGACCAGGCGATCGACGCCCAGGGTATCGGAGGTCAGCAGGCGCTTGACGCTGGCCTCCGACAGCTGCAGCGACGCGGCGACGTCGCGGTAGGTCTTGCCCTGCAGCTTGAGCTGGCGCTTGATCGTGGTGAGGAGTTGGGAAACTTCGGACATTGCGGTCGGGTTTCTTCTATGACAATATATGGTGTCAGATTACACCATAACAACATAGGGATGCCAATGCAGCTTGCCGACTACCTTGCCAGCGACGCCACCGCCCTCGCCCACTCTGTCGCGCGCGGCGACGTACGCCCGGCCGAACTGCTGGACCTGGCGCTGGGCCAGCATCGGCGCGTGCATGGCAGCGTGAACGCGATCGTGCGGCTGATGGAGGACGAGGCGCGTGCGCAGCTTTTGTCCGGTGCGGCCGTCGGGCCATTCGGCGGCGTGCCTTTCCTGATCAAGGATGGCGTGCAGGATTATGCCGGCATCCCGACCAGCTACGGCAGCCGTTCGATGGCGGGCGTCGTCCCTTCTCGCCATGCCCACGTGGTCGAGCGCTACCTGAAGGCCGGCCTGGTCATTTTCGGCAAGACCAACCTGCCCGAATTCGCGATCCGCGCCGTGACCGACCCCGAGCTGTTCGGCCGCACGAACAATCCCTGGGACCTGACGCGCACGCCGGGCGGCTCGAGCGGCGGCGCGGCGGCGGCGGTCGCGGCGGGCATCGTGCCGATGGCGGCCGGGAACGACGGCGGCGGCTCGCTGCGCATCCCGGCGGCCTGCTGCGGCCTGTTCTCCCTGCGCCCGTCGCGGGGCCGCGTGTCGTCCGGGCCGGGTATCGGCGAGGTCTGGTTCGGGGCATCGAGCGAAGGCGTCATCTCGCGCAGCGTGCGCGATTCGGCCCTGGCGCTGGATGTGCTGCAGGGTGCGGAGCCCGGGGATCCGTTCGTGATCGCGCCGCCCGCCGAGCCGTATGCCGAGGCGATGCGGCGGGAGCCGGGGCGCTTGCGGATCGGGTTCACTACTGTTTCACCGATCGGGACCGAGGTGCATCCGGAGGCGGTTCGTGCGGTTGAGCGTTCTGCGCGCTTGCTCGAGTCGCTCGGTCATCATGTCGAGGAAGCGGCGCCGCAGATCGATGGTGCCGCGCTGGCGCAGAGCTATCTGCACATGTACTTCGGGCAGATCCCGGCTGCGGTGTCTCGCGCTAAATCGCTTGGGGCGCGCGAACGTGACCTGGAGCTGATGAACCGGATTCTCGTTACCCTCGGGTCGAGCGTGTCGGCGGTGGAGTTGACGACGCAGCTGAATCGCTGGAACGAGTTTTCGCGTGCGCTTGCCGCCTTCCATGCGCAGTATGACTTGCTGCTGACGCCGACCCTGGCTGCGCCGCCGATCACGCATGGCACCGGCGATCCTTCGGGCTTGGAAAAGGGCTTGCTGGGCTTCCTGCACGGGACCGGGGTGCTGGGCGTGCTGGCGCGGCTTGGGCTGCTCGATTCGACGGTGCAGAAGATCGCTACCGATAATCTGCGCTATGTGCCGTTTACCCAGCTGTCGAATCTGACCGGGACGCCGTCGATGAGCGTGCCGCTGTATTGGACGCCGGATGGGTTGCCGCTGGGGGTGCAGTTTGTGGGGCCGTTTGGGAGTGAGGATAGGCTGCTGCAATTGGCGCGGCAGTTGGAGGAGGCGCAGCCTTGGTTCGAACGCTTGCCGGGGTTGGCGCGGGGGTGATGAGCCGCCGCGCCGCGCTCTGATTTAGTGAGATCGTGAAGGTTTCATTCTGGCGGCCTCGAAAAACACCCCCTTCTCCGCCACCATCAGCTTGCCGTTCTTCAGTGGATACAGGGTATTGCAACCGGTATCGATGACCGTCACCGGATCGGGAAGCGGAATATCCTTTACCGCCGTATTCCATTCCCGCTCGAAGTGGCCGACTGTATCTTCGACGGTTTCTTCATAACTCGTGTCGGTGCAGGGCTGGCCGTTGAAAATGAAGCGCTTTGCTTTGACCGTGAAAGTTTTGCCGATCAATTGCCGGGCTTCACTGTCCGACATGCTGCTGACTGCGCCGCCTCCGATGATGGCGCGGATTTTCCAGGTACCATAGAGATCGGCGAGCGGATCTTTCGCGTATGCCAGTGAAGAGATGGCAAACAGCATGGCCAGACATAGGTAACCGAAAAGCGTTTTCATTTCGCAGCCCTCCTCGTTTCGTTCTCGCCGCCTTCCCGAAATGGCGCGCTCTCCTGCTTGCGCCGGGCGACCAGACCGCTCATCAGGACAAGTACTTTCTTGCCTTGCTTCTTTTGAGTGGAATAGACCATCCGGGATATCAGGTCGGCGGCTTCCTTCATTTTTCCGGCATTGACCAGCTTGTAGACGTCACGCGATCCGTGAGCGCCGGCGTTATAGGTCAGGCTCACGAGCGCATCGAACTGCTGCTGGCTCAGCGTTACCTTGACGCGCCGTTCGACCGCCTGCTCGGCCTCTCTCAAGTGGCCTTCGAACGAGGTTTTCACCATGTCGTCGGTTACTTTGGTTTTCAGTTCTTCGGGTGTGCACGGCCCTTTATGCACCAAGGTTCCGAAACCGTAGCTGCAATGGCCGACACCTGGACGACCACCGTCGTCGTAGAACTTCATGACCAGCTTTTCGCGCTGATGCAGATTGGCGCGGCCTTCGGTACTCATGCGCATGCCTTACCTCCAATGTGAGAGCAAATTGGCAGTGTTGGGCCAGCGCTGGGAACTCATGTTGGAAAAGATCAAGTGTAGATGTTGAACAGTTCCAGATTACAATATTCAATAGTCTGTAGCTCAACAGCAATACACCAACGGTCGATATGTCTATCCCTCATTACGAACAGCACGCCAAGCGATTGGTCACCCAGTACGAGTCGCTGTCCTTCCAGGATGTTCACGCGGGGCTGTTGGACATGCTTCCCGCACCTGGCGGAACGGTACTCGATGTCGGTGCTGGTTCGGGCCGTGATGCGGCCTGGTTCGCTGCGAATGGATACGATGTGGTTGCCGTCGAGCCATCCGACGCCATGCTCGCTCATGCTCGGGAACTCCACCCGTCAAGCCGGATACATTGGCTGTCCGACAGCTTGCCGGACCTCGCGAACGTTCGACGCCTTGGCCTGAGCTTTGATCTCATCCACTTGTCTGCCGTCTGGATGCACGTTCCGCCGGCAGCGCGCCAGCGCTCCTTGAGACAGCTGGTAACACTGCTGGCGCCAAAAGGCCGCATTGCGATCAGCCTCCGGCTTGGGCCGCCCGACACCGAGCGCGCCATGTATGAAGTGTCCTTGCCGGAACTGTCGAGCCTTGCCACACAATTCGGCCTGCGTGTGGTTCACACGACCGACAGCGACGATAAGCTTGGCCGGAGCGAGGTGTCGTGGACGAACGTCGTGCTGGGGCTTCCCGACGACGGTCTTGGTGCTCTACCCTTGCTGCGGCATCTGATCCTGGTTGACGAGAAGTCGTCGACTTACAAGATCGCGCTCCTCCGCGTACTGGCCCGGATCGCCGATACCGCAGCGGGATTGGCCCGTTATGAACCGGACTCCGTGGTCGTGCCACTCGGTCTCGTATCGCTCTTCTGGATGCGCATGTACAAGCCGCTGATCGAAAACGCGCTGCCGCAAATGCCTGTATCACGCTTTGGACTCGGCCCTGGTTTCGTCACAGACAACTTCCTTGCGCTGAGGCCTATCACTGCCGTCGAGTTGCGGGTCGGCTCCATGTTCAGCGGGCAGACTGCAAAGCATCTGCATCGTAGCCTTTCGGAGATTTCGCAGGTGATACGCAACATGCCTGCAACTTACCTGCGTTGGCCATCCAGCGACAACCCCATCTTCGAGGTCACGCGACGCAGAATGGTCTCCACGCCCACCCAGATCCAGATCGATGAAGCCTTTCTATGGAGTCTCGGTGACTTCCGCATACCGCTCGACATCTGGCAGGCGCTGACCCACTACAACGTATGGATCGAGCCCGTATTGGTGTCGGAATGGGTCAGGCTGATCGAATTGTATGGCGCCGACGGAAGACCCGACGTCCGTACTCTGGCGCACTCACTACTGACCTGGGTGGACCCCGCGCGAGACACGAGTTTCGCCAGGGCGGCGGTCGATCGTATTCGAACTGCCGGCAAACCGGTGTACTGCGTATGGTCGGGCGCTCGCCTGCGGGACGAGTACGACGTGGACCACTGCTTCCCCTTTGCCGCATGGCCCTGCGGAGACGCATGGAACCTGATGCCGGCCGCACGGCAGATCAATATCCAGAAGTCGAATCGTCTGGTCACCCAGGCTGCGCTGGAGCGCGCCAGCTCCACCATCAGCGACTGGTGGAGCGACGCCTTCCTAAACCAGAGCGAGGGTATGCGCCGGCAGTTCTTCCTCGAAGCTTCACAGACCCTGCCTATTCTCGTAACCAATCCGGAGCCCGCGGACGTCCTTGATGCGATGAAGGTGCATCGCATCAGGCTGAGCAAGGATCAGGGCCTGCGGCCTTGGGAGCCATCCAACGCCAGCATCCGCAATCGAACCGAGGCTGGCAGCTCCCTGCCCCAGCCGAGTATTAATTGAACTCACTGACATGAAAATCTCTCTTTTCCTCATACTCGTCGTACTGGCAGCATGCTTCATCGTAGCGCTGTTGAAGAATACGAAAGGCAAAGGCCGAACCGGGACGTACAAGCAGCGCAAGTTTATGACCGATAACGAGGCGGAGTTTTTCGGCAGGCTCGTCGTTGCGCTTCCCGAGCACTACATTTTTCCTCAAGTTGCCATGTCGGCCTTGCTCGACGCGGCGAGCGGCGACAAGAAGATCGCGCATAGCGACAGACTGCGGATTGCCCAGCAGCGGGTGGATTACGTTGTTTGCACCAGGAGCTGCGAGGTTGTCGCCGTCGTCGAACTGGACGACAAAACGCATTCGCGCGCCAAGGATCAACTGCGGGATGCTCGGCTGCAGCAGGCGGGAATTCGGACGATCAGGTTTCAGTCACGCGACAAACCTAAAGTCGACGCAATCCGGGCGCTGGTCCTCGAGCCTACGATACCTGAGGCGAGAAACAGTCGGACTGAGCCGTCGCTTGCTCCTGTAAAGGCATCGGCTTTATGAGAAGACGAAAAAAGCCCCAGCTCGTGGGGCTCTTGTTCAGTATGCTTGGCGGAAGCGGTGTCTTCCCAACAGGTCGGATCATGTCGTCTTACTTTGTGTTGTCCAAGCCCGGCTTCTCTCTATGAAGAGAGCCAGCACTTTGTCCTTGCTGGATTAACGTGAGTCACGTAGGATTACCGAATCGCACAAAAAATTTGTAACCTTTTCGTAGCCTTCCAAACAAGCCATGACGAAGCCAGCTTTAACAGCACTTCAGATTAAAAAACTTTCAAAGCCGGGAACCTATGCGGTAGGTAAGCCCCCAGGCTTGGTACTGCGCGTGCGCGAGGGTAGTTCAGCCCAGCCGGACGATGGCATCTTGAAGCAGTGGGCACTACGGTACATGCTCGACGGTAAGGCAAGGATGATGGGGCTCGGCAGTTATCCGGACGTATCTCTGGAAGATGCTCGCCGGCGTGCACAGGAAATCCGGACCCAGAAGATCAAGCTGCTCGGGATCGACCCACTCGCCGAAAAGGCAGCGCGCAAGGAACAAGCACGACACCTCGAACGAAAGAATGCTCGTCGCAAGACATTCGACCTATGCGCCGCCGAGTACATTGCGACGCACGGTGTCTCTTGGAAGAATGCCAAACACCGAGCGCAATGGGAAAACACGTTACGCACCTATGCATCACCGGTCTTCGGCGACTTACCGATTGATTTGGTAACGAAGGCGCACGTCCTCGACGTACTGAGGCCGATCTGGCAAACCAAGAACGAGACCGCGATGCGGGTTCGCGGGCGCATCGAGTCGATCTTCCACTGGGCACAGGCGCAGGGAATGATGCAGGGCGACAATCCAGCGACCTGGGCTGGGAATCTCAAGGAACTACTCCCGGCCATATCGCGGAAACGCCGCATTCGGCATCACCCAGCACTGCCCTATTCCGAGGTCGCTGGATTCTACGCGGACCTTGCGGTTCAAGATGGCTCTGCAGCAAAAGCCCTGCAGTTCTTGATCTTGACAGCCAGCAGGACGGGCGAAGTCATTGGCGCTACTTGGGACGAAATCGATCTGAACAGCAGCCAATGGACGATCCCTGCGGGTCGAATGAAAGCCGGGAAAGAACATCGCGTACCGCTATCAGCCCCCGCTGTCGAATTGCTGCGAAGCCTGAACCACCGAGACGGCCCACTCTTTCGATCGCCTAGGGGTAAGGCACTATCGGGCATGGCCATGCTCGCCCTGCTAAAACGAATGGGCCGATCGGACCTGACCACGCACGGATTCCGATCAACCTTCCGAGACTGGGCTGGCGAGTGCACGCATCATTTCCGTGAGGTCATAGAGCACGCTTTAGCCCACGGTTTGAAGGATCAAACCGAAGCGGCCTACGCGCGTGGCACCCTAATGTTAAAAAGACGAGATTTGATGTGCGACTGGAGCAATTTCTGTTGTGAATGGCCTGCAAAAACGCCTTCTGAATAGCCAGCGGACAACCTTTTCATTCAAACATTCTTTCGAACTTCTGTATCGCGTCCTTACTCGACCGAACGGATACAAAATACTTCATTAGAACTAGAAGCCGTGCTAAGCTTGATCACACGAATTAACTTTTCGACAATTTTTACCTTTTGCAATAATGAACCCATCGCTCAGCTTGGTGAAGTTCATCGCGCATCGCCGCCAGACTGATGGCGAAGTCCATTCATTGCAAGAGCATCTCAGGGCAGTAGGGCTGCTGTCAGCTCGAAATGCCTCGAAAATCCACTTTGGTGAAAAAAAAGACGAGAAATCGGTAAGCCTTGCTGCAGCAGGCGAACTGATTGGCCTGCTGCACGACTTTGGTAAGTACAGCAAGGCTTTTCAAGACTACCTCGGCTCGGCCGTCGGTCTCATAGACCAGGATGCGGATAATTTCGTCGAGGCCAAGCACTTGCACGGTCAAATCGACCACTCTACGGCCGGCGCGCAACTCATCTGGCAGACCCTATCGAACCGGGGCACTATGAGCACGTTGTGCGCACAAATCTTGGCTCTGTGCGTAGCCTCCCATCACTCTGGCCTGATCGACTGCATTGCCCCAGATGGAAAAGACGTTTTTACGCGCCGCATGAGCAAAGCGGAGGTGGATACGCACCTGCATGAGTGTTTATGCCATGTCGATGCCTCTGTCATGGCCCGGGTTGCAGAACTGTTTGAGGACGCAGAACTAGTCAATAGCCTGCAGGCGGCACTGCATAACATCATGCGCCAGGAGCAACAAGACGGCGCTAGCAAGCCCATACTTCATTTCAAGATGGGAATGTTGTTGCGCTTCTTGTTCAGTTGCCTCATCGACGCTGATCGGATCGATACTGCCGACTTCGAATTTCCTCCTGCACAGCATACTAGGTACTTGGGGCAATACGCCGAATGGCCTGAACTGATTAGACGACTGGAGAGTCATCTCGACAGTTTGACGGGGACCAGCCCAATCGATCAGCTTCGTCGTGATGTTGCGAGACATTGCCGTGAGGCCGCTGAGCGAAAACAAGGGTTTTTCACGTTAACGGTGCCGACAGGTGGTGGAAAAACACTTGCCAGTCTGAGATTCGGGTTGCAGCATGCAAACAAACACGGTCTCGACCGAGTAATTTTCGTAATCCCCTTTACGTCGATCATTGACCAGAACGCAGACGTCGCGCGGCGTGTACTGGAACCTGCTCACGAAAGTATTAAGGCAGGAAGCGTAGTGCTGGAGCATCACTCCAATCTCACGCCAGAAAAGCAGACCTGGCGCGCGAAGGTGTTGTCGGAAAACTGGGACGCCCCGGTCGTCTACACTACGAGCGTCCAGTTACTAGAAGCGCTATTTGGAGCTGGCACCCGCGACGCCAGGCGCATGCATCAGCTGGCCAATGCGGTCATTGTCTTTGATGAGGTCCAGACGTTGCCGGTGCGCTGCGTCCATCTGTTCAACAATGCAATGAATTTCTTGGTCGAGCAATGCGGTAGCAGTGTGGTGTTCTGCACGGCCACTCAGCCCCTTCTCAACGTGGTCGATTCGAAAAAGGGCGCAGCGAGATTTTCATCGCGTGACGAAATCATTCCGAATGTTAGCGAGCTATTCGATGCGCTCAAACGCACCGATCTCTTACCACATTACAGACCAGGTGGCTGGGCCGACGACGAGGTCGCAGAACTCGCTGCTGCGGAGGTCAAAGAGAGTGGTAGCTGCCTTGCCATCGTCAACACCCGCAAGGCGGCGCTCTCGCTGTATCTGACGTGCAAGCAGACAGCCGAGTATCCGGTTTATCACCTGAGCACATCGATGTGTCCGGCCCATCGACGCCAAATCTTGGCCGAGATCCGCCTCCGACTGGATCAAGGAGCGGCGATGCTTTGCATCAGCACTCAGTTAATCGAAGCTGGTGTGGACGTTGACTTCGGCTCGGTAATCCGACATGTCGCCGGCCTTGATTCAATCGCCCAGGCCGCGGGCCGATGCAACCGCAATGGATGTCGCCCCACCGGTCGAGTACATGTGATCAATCCGGCGCAAGAGCAGATCGAGAAACTCACAGATATCCGCGTCGGCCGGGATGTTACCTTACGGCTCTTGGCAGAGTTCGAGGAAAACCCAGCGGAGTTCGGTGGTGATTTACTCACCCCTGTCGCCATGGAAACGTACTTCAGCCATTATTTCTTCCAGCGTACCGGCGAGATGGCGTATGCAGTACCGCCGGAGGATGCCTTACGCGATGACACGCTGTTGAACTTACTTGCAGAAAATTTACTTGCAGTAGGTGCCTATGGCGATAACCAAGGCACGTCGCCGCCACTAGTGCTGCGACAAGCGTTCATGACGGCCGCGAACGCATTCCGCGCTATGGATGCACCGACTCAGGGGGTAATCGTGCCCTATGGGGACGAAGGCAATGAACTCATAAGCAATCTGCGCGACAACGGCGATACCACAAGCCGACTTGTATTTCTGCGATGCGCGCAACAGTTCTCGATCAATTTATTTCCGCACGAATTTGCTAGGCTTTCGCGCGACGGTGCGATTGAAGAAATTGTCGACGGCACAGGTATTTTCTCCTTGCGTCCAGAATATTACAGCATGGAGTTTGGCCTGACGGCGTAACCTGCCATTTCAATGGAGGGGAAATATGCTTGAACCGAAGAATTCCTGCATTGAATTTCGAACTTGGAGCCGGTATGCGCTATTCACCGATCCCGTCAGTCGTGTCGGCGGCGAGAAATGCTCCTATCACATCCCGACATATGAAGCGCTCAAAGGCATCACCAAGTCCATCTATTGGAAGCCTACGCTAGTGTGGGTCATCGACGAGGTCCGGGTGATGAAGCGTATCCGCACCCAGACCAAGGGAATGAAACCGCTGAAGATCCGCGGCGGCAATTCATTGTCGATCTACACTTTCCTCGCCGATGTCGAGTACCAGGTACGCGCCCACTTTGAGTGGAACACTGTGCGAGCTGAACTGGCTCAAGACCGGATCGAGGCCAAGCATGCAGCAATTGTACGGCGCATGCTCGAACGCGGCGGCCGCCAAGACATCTTCCTCGGGACACGCGACTGCCAGGGCTACGTAGAACCTTGCGAGTTCGGTACCGGAGCGGGCGCATACGACGATGCCGGCGAACTCGGGTTTGGCCTTATGTTCCACGGCTTCGACTACCCGGATGAAAGCGGCCGCAACGAGTTACGGAGCCGGTTCTGGATGCCCAAGATGGAAAACGGCGTGATCCGGTTCGCACGACCCAGCGAATGCAAGGTCACAAAATTTGTTCGCGAAATGCAGCCGAAGAATTTTCATCTGTCGCGCAACCAGCTACGCATTACCGAAGAGAGCGAGGACTAAGATGGCGTGGCTCCAACAACTGATCAATACCTACGATGCCTGCGATGGGGCCGAGCAATTCGCTGCAGCCCCACTGCCACCGATTAGCCATACCCCACAGCAAGCACACATCGAAATCACCGTCGATCAGCACGGTGTGTTTCGACGGGCCCAAGTCATTCAAAAGGAGGAGACGCTGGTGCCTGCGACCGAGAAATCGGCAGCCCGTACAGGCACTGATCCTCCGCCCCATCCACTGTGCGACAAGATTCAGTATGTCGCCGGCGACTATCCCGAATTCGGCGGATTGAAGCCATCATTCTATGCTCAATACCGTGCGCAGCTCGAAGACTGGTGTGCATCACCGTTCACGCATCCAAAGGTCAAGGCTGTTCTCACTTACGTGCTGCAGGGAAGCGTTATCGCCGATTTGGTGCGCTCGAAGATACTGCATCTCGACTCGACCGGTCGGTTGCTCACGAAATGGGATGACGCTGGCCAGAGGCCTGAGATTTTCCAGGTCATCCAGGGTACGAGCGGCAAATTTGACCAGGGCAGTGCCTTCGTGCGTTGGAACGTCGAGATCCCTGGAGACTTACAGCCGGCTGTGTGGAAAGACGCTCAACTGCAGCAAGCATGGATCCAGTTTAACGCCTCGCGAATGAGCCGAACGGGGCTATGCATGGCCACTGGCGACATGAATGTCCCACTGGCCTCCAGTCATCCCAAACGGTTGCGCCATCCTGGGGATGGTGCCAAGCTGATCAGCTCGAACGATGCTACCGGGTTTACTTTCCGTGGCCGATTTACTGACACCACCGGGGACCAGGCCTGCAGCGTTGGCTATATTGCATCGCAAAAGGCGCACCTCGCGCTGCGCTGGTTGATTGAACGTCAAGCGTTCCGAAACGGTGACCAGGTAGTTGTATCTTGGGCGGTTAAGGGAGAACCGATCCCCGATCCGCTGGCGGACACCTTCGCTTTGCTTGGCGGGGCCTCCGAGCAGGGACAAGCCACTTACCAAGGCGACGTAGGTCAGGCTTATGCACTAGCACTGAGAAAAAAACTAGCCGGGTATCGCGCAGTGCTCGTCCCAGCGGCGAATGTGGTGATCATGGCAATGGACGCAGCAACAGACGGTCGCATGGCTATCACATATTACCGTGAGTTCGAAGCTACCGAATTTCTGGACCGCATCGAAAAATGGCATGAGCATTTTGCCTGGCTGCACAACTTCGGCAAAGACCGCAAGTTTGTCGGTGCCCCGGCGCCCCGCGATATCGTTGAGGCGGCATATGGTCTGAAGGCAGACGAACGTTTGCGCCGGGCATGCATCAATCGTTTGCTACCGTGCATTGCCGATGGCCAGCTGATACCCCGCGACCTTGTGGACTCGACTTGCCGGCGCGCAGCACAGCGTCATTCGCTAAAAAATTGGGAATGGGAAAAGACGTTGGGCATCGCCTGCGCACTCTTCCGAGGATATCGTCATCAACTCAACGAAGGAAACTATCCCATGGCGCTGGAACGTGAACGTAAAACCCGTGACTATCTATTTGGCCGGTTGCTCGCTATTGCGGACCACTTGGAGCAGCGAGCCCTCTTCTACGCGAAAGAGTCGCGCGACACACACGCGGCCAAATCGATGCAACGCTTCGCCATGCATCCGAGCTCGACCTGGCGCCAGATCGAACTTGCGCTCGGTCCGTCAAAATCGCGCTTCAAGGGAGGCCGCCGAGGCTACTTACACCTGCTCGAACAAGAGATCGATGAGGTTATGGCCCAGTTTGAGGCCAACGATTTCACCGATGACCGAAAGCTCGGCAACGAATTTCTGCTTGCCTATCATTGCCAACGAACCGTGCTGATGGCGCGCAAAGTTTCCGTAAACACCACGGAGGAAGACCAACAACCTGAACTGGAGGAAATCTGATGGCTACCTCGACTACCCTGCAACACAAGATCGACTTCGCACTGGTTCTGCGCGTGACAAACGCCAACCCCAACGGCGATCCTCTCAACGGTAACCGACCTCGCATCAATTTCGATAGCGTCGGCGAGATTACCGATGTGTGCCTCAAGCGCAAGCTACGTGACCGCCTGCAAGAAAGCGGGCACAAGATCTTCGTCCAGGCCGACGACCGCCGAAACGACAAATATCGCAGCCTTTTAGAGCGCGCCAAAGGGACATTAAAGGATGCTCTGGGTGGTCCGCAAACCGCCGCGCTGGCGTGCAAGGAATGGTTTGACGTCCGCTCCTTTGGTCAGCTCTTCGCCATCAAGACTGGGAAGAAGACTAAAAGGGCTGCTGATGAGGCACGCGAAGCTGGCGGTGACGGAGATGATACCGGGGTGTCGATTGGAATCCGCGGCCCGGTAACGATCCAGTCGGCCTTCAGCGTGGAACCCGTCGAGGTAACAAGCAACCAGATCACAAAGAGTGTTAATGGCCAGGGTGATGGTAGCAAGCGCACATCCGATACCATGGGCATGAAGCACCGCATTGACCGAGGTATCTATGTCTGTTTCGGCAGCATGAACCCACAACTGGCCGAGCGCACCGGTTTTAGCGATCAAGATGCGGAAGCGATTAAGGCGGTATTGCCCAGACTGTTCGAGAACGATGCGTCGTCAGGCCGACCAGAAGGTAGCATGGAAGTGATGAACGTCGTGTGGTGGAAGCATCCCAGCAAGGCCGGAGTATGTTCTTCTGCCAAAGTGCACCGCTCGCTGAGCGTTTCGGCTGACGGTACCGTGTTGGTTTCGAAAACTGACGGCCTGTCAGAGGAAATTATTCCTGGGTTTTGACGAAATCATAGCTAACGCGCTTATCACCTGAGCGCGAGCCCGCATCGGCGGCGAGCACCCGAAGGATTCGCGGAGTGCAAATACCAATTATATTGAATCTGATTTTTTGCATGCGGACTGATTCCCGCTTTCGTCGGCTTCGCCCAAATCGGTTCGCGGGAAGTATAAAATTTTCTTTCGCCGCAATATGTTGCGAATGTAAAGTGTCACTCGGACTTCGGGTCGGGTGTGGATTGAAACGATTGCATGCGTCGCGGCGCGCGCCTAGCGTGTGTGTCAATCGGCCTTCGGGTCCGGCGTAGATTGAAATATCTTCGACCGTAACCGCAACTGCGAGGTGGCAACCGTGCCGTCCTTTCTTCAGGTCTTCAGGTCGATGTGGATTGAAACGACGAGCACAAGGTCATGCTGGGCTTCGACACGATGTGCGTCGCCCGACCTTAGGTCGGGTGTGGATTGAAACATCGGTACCCCCTAGGCGTACAACTTCCTATACGAGGTGTCGCCCGGCCTTCCCGTCGGGTGTAGATTGAAACTTTCGCACGTTGGCGCATGCGGCCGAGCGCTCGGGCGCCGCGTGGCCTTCGGACCGGGCGTGGATTGAAACGACGTATGGACGCAAAAAGCCGATGGCACCCCGCAGGTGTCGCCCAGCCTTGGAGCAGGCGTGGATTGAAACTGCGAGGCATTCTGACTGTGCTTTTCAGGACAGGCTGTCGCTCGGCCTTCAAGTCGAGCTTGGATTGCAACAAGATCGAAGACGGCAAGGCTGTTGCCTACGAAGGCGTCGACCGACCTCCATCTCAGGCCTTCGGGTCGGCGTGGATTGAAACTTGGCCGTGAAAGGGTAAGTGAGGTACTCTTCGAAGAGTCGCCTGGCCTTCAGGTCGGGCGTGGATTGAAAAATGTATTTCGGCGGTGGTCGAGGCATGAACGAGGATAACGCCCGGCCTTCGGGTCGGCGCAGATTGAAACATGTTGCGCAGGCAATTGTCCGTGCGCTCATATTTGTATCTCTCAACTTGCAGGTTGAGCGTGGATTGAAACTACCTTACGGATAACGACCTGATGCAGGCGATAAAGGCATCGCCCGACCTTCGGGTTGGGCGTGGATTGAAATTACGTGCCAATACACTTCATGAACGACTACATCAATTTGTATCGCCCGGCCGCAGGTTGGGTGTGAATTGAAACGTCCGTGCGACGCGAGTCAAGATCAAGACCGTCGGTGTCGCCCGGCCTTCGGGCCGGGTGTAGATTGAAACTGCATGCGCTTTGCGGCCACCTGTAAGCACTTGTGCGTGTCGTCCAGCCTATAGGTTGGGCGCGGATTGAAAAATTGCGACACCTGCGGAGCTAAAGTCAACCGCAAGTGTCGCACGGCCTAGTGTCGAGCGTGGATTGAAACGTGACCGTGATGAATCTGTGGGCACGCTAGATCAGTGCCGGCAAGCCTTAGGGTTAAGTGTGGATTGAAACATTGGCACGCCCAAGACGTACAACTTCCTTTATCGTGTCGTCCGATCTTCGATCGGGCGTGGATTGAAACCAATACACGTTCGCAAATGAGTTTATGCGGCGGAAGTGTCGCCTGGCCTTCGGGTCGGGTGTGGATTGAAGCAGGAGTATGCCGCGGAACGGCACAATCGTATGTATGCATCGCCCGGTCTTAGGTCGGGTATGGATTAAAACGATAGTGTCCGCGATGTCTGCGTGTCGGCGTCCGTGTGTGTCGCCCGGCTTCAAGTCGGGTGTGGATTGAAACAACATCGGCATTCAATCGGAAGCGTAAGCGATGGCGTCTGTCGCCCGGCCTCAGGTCGGGTGTGGATTGAAACGTGGAGACCTGGGTGGATCCGGTGCTGCGGCAGATGTGTCACCCGACCTCAGAGTCGGGTGTGGATTTAAACTTGCTTTTGACCGGAACTGGACGTTAGAACATAAATATCCCGCCCGGCCTCAGGGTCGCGCATGGATTGAAATAACCTGCTGCAGGGCAAGCCTTTTATGGGTGACGTACCGTCCAGCCCCTGCGTTGGGCCTGGATTAAAACATGAACGTGCTGCGTCGTGCGAAGATGGTCCAGGTGTCGTTCGGCCTTCGGGTTAGCCGCGGCTTGAAGCCAAACACTGAAGGAATCAGCACGTATGGTCGGCCGTTTCGTATGATCTTCGAGTGGGGTGGATTGAAACATGTTCAGCAGGTCCGATATGCCCGATACCTCGCATGTCGTCCAGCCACCGTAGGAATTGGCGCTCCCCATATCTAGTGCGGCCGCGGTACCAGTTCTAAAAGCTCGGTGGCCGACTTTCCCCGACTTTCACATCTTCCTTGCCAGTCGAAGTCAATTGTCGCCAGCGCTGTCGCTAGTAGCCGAAGCACTTCGCTATCAACGCTGATCAGAACCGGTACTTTACGGTCAGTAGTCGACTTCTTTAAACTGTCAAAGGGGCTGCTATGGGTCAGCCCCGGTCATTAATGACGCTTCATGAAATCTTTTTCTCGACAAGATGCTATGCTGGCTTGAGCGACTGGGAACGGCCGGGCGCGGTCGTTAGCTGGTCGGGCTTTTCATCGGCGAACACACTGGAAAACGCGTTATGGGTGATGCAGAAATCGTAGTTAAGTGGCATAGCAAGATCATTGAAACCTGTGAGGAGAAACTTGGGCGGCCTCTCTCTTCCAAGGAACGGCAATCCATTACGCACCACAACGGCTTTCTAACACTCAAAATGATTGAGGACACGGTAAGTCACGCGAAGCCAAGTAGACCAACGTCTGCAATGGGTTGATAGCGAAGGTTCAGAACGGCTCAGTGTACGCGGGCGTTACCTCCAGAGCAACACTAGGGTTTTATTAGGCACTCTAGCCTTCATTATGAAGATTTAGCTAAAAAATAAATTAAGATTGCGAGAAGACTCATGGCTTGCTTTGGATTTTTTATTCCTTATTCTGCACGGGCATGGTGTGGGGGCGCTCCACAGGGAGCCCACTTCGGTGGCGATCCGGGAAATGCGGAGCTATTTGATATTACGTCTTTAGCTGAGACTGTCTTCGAAGAATCCTTCGAATCGGGGCTGACGGTCCGAGTATCTTGTGATGGTCTAGTCTTATTAAAATTTGTAGGCGTTACAGGGTATGCGGAAGAGGCAATTCCACCCAATATGCCCAATCCGACATCGGATGACTATGCTGCCGAAGCAGTAAAGCACCGGGCGCCTTATGTCGAGGCTATGAACGCTTTTATTGCCTGCTTGGGAGGGGCGCTGCATGCTCGCGGACTAGCCTTGAATCTCGGCCATATGACAATGAATCGTGTTCAGGAAGCAAACAACGATTTTTCCCTCGGCACGACAAGGTCATGGGCAACTGCTAGGCATATTACGGCAAGGCAGTTGGACTCCTCGACATTCCCTCCTTATATGAGAAATGAGAATCTCCGATCTCATGTAATTTCGGTCGAAGTTTTGAAAAATGCTGCAGAGAACTTAAATGCATTAGTCAAAGATTCAAATGCTGACGCGCTCAAACTTGCTGCTATGTTTACTTTGGCAGTTTCTTCACATGAGGATGGGGATTATTCGAGAAGCTTAATTACCTCTTGGGCGGTTATCGAAAATATGCTGAGTATCTTATGGAAAAAACTAATGGATAAAAATGACCCGCAGATTACTGGGGAGAGAAAGAGGAAGTGGAGCGGAAATTCCTTCACCGCGGCCATAAAAACCGAAATGTTAGCGGTTACGAAAATGCTGACCCAAGACGAATATAAGCGAATAGAGGCAGCAAGGCGGGCGCGGAACAACTGGATGCATGAACTAAGCGACATTAAATTCAAGGCTGCAATTGATTCGGCTTATGTAACTTCACTCTTATTCGAAAGAATATTTAATATACCATTGGTGAAGCGTTTTCCAGCTTGGCTTTAGATGATACTAACAGCGCCTAACAATACCTGTTATTGTTGCCAAGGACATAAGGGCATGCACTGAGCCGTTCCGGACATCTCCAATCGGCAGAATCGGTCGTTTCAATTCATTAGGCAAAAAATATGCGATATACGATTTTTTGCCAGAGCGCATTCAAATTTTTCACATCGGCGACTTTGGGTACAGTGCCCCAACAATGCATTCAAGCCAACGCCTCCGGCGCGGCTAAAGTTTGAAGTTTGGCTACTCGAAATCACAGCTACTCAATTCATGCGCAAGAATCCGACACCTGCCGAAGACGCGAGCATTGCCGCGTTAGTGAAAGCATTTCAAAATGACGGACATGCCGCCAACCGAGTCCCGCGTACTGTTGAGGACAAGCCCGATGCGCTTCTAGAAGTTGGTGGCGTTCGCATTGCATGCGAATGCATTCAAATTCCGCCTGAGTACATCTATAAGTCCAATCACACTTTGTATCAGCCGAGCGCATGGGAGGGCAAAGAGATACTCTCTTTCATGTGGCCTAATGAACCCCATCAATGGGTTGCAGAGGCAGTTAGTAAAAAGGCGCGCCTTTGGCCGAGCTATCGCGCCTCCACAGGTGCACAGTTGCCATGGTTACTATTGCATTCCCCATTCGAACCCAGACAATTCTTCCTTGACGGGTCGAAGGAATGGATTCTCTCGGCCCTCCGACATGGCGCCAAGATGGTGGAACACCCTTTTGAGCAGATATTTTTGTGGACACCACAGATTGGAATTCAAACTGTATTTGTGGCTGGCAGAGATAAGGAAACCCACTCAGAACTCGGGATTGCGTTCTCCGAAGGATACCCGACACTCTGCGTAAATCGCTTCACTTTACCCTTCTCAACGTTAAGCATTGAAAGCAGCATCCCTGATCGAAGATCCATTGTCGCCCGAACGTCAAAACAGGTAATTGTGCGGCCACGCGACAAAGAGTATTCCCTCCATGCTCCAGCCAAGCGGAACGTTGTGTACGTCTGCGAGGTGAGCACTTGGGCAACGCGAGCCGAAGTTTTAACGACTGTGCACTTCGAAGACGAAGATGACCCGGTTCCACTTGGAGTTCAGAAAGCGGATAACCTGCTTCCCAATACAACGTATTACGGGCACTACCTCCACGAATTTCTGTCTCCAAAGTCATTGAAGACTTGGCATGTCATTCTAAAATAGCGATCAAGACAGGCTGCGGCTACGTGTTTGATGTTCTGCCGCAACAAAGTCAATAAACTTTCCTGCGTGGCCAACAACCTTGTTGTCTGTCCGATTCACCCTAACGGTGTATACGTCTAAGCGGAAATGTTGGACTCCAGCCGGTATGAGCTTTTCCTGAGACTCAACTTCACGAACAGCTTCTTCAGCAACATGTGACCCGAACTTTTCTTGCATTGCAATTTCAATGTTGGAAATTACCGAGTACACGGCCTCCGCAAATTCCAGAGCTTCTGTTTCGCGGATTATCTTTCCACGATGTACAACCTTATTGCGTGTCTCGGTAATAACTGAATCAAGCTTAAAAGAGCGATGATTATCGCAAAGATACAAAAAGCAAAACGCGCCGTACTGTCGTTCAGATTGGGCCGATATAGTTTTCCAAGCCGAAGTTACGAGATCCTGCTCGATCCCTTTTGCCCGGCATGAAACTCGGATATAAAACTCGTACATTCTCTCTAAAGCTGAGGACATTACTGCTACGACTTCGTTTGTATAGCCGTCCAGGAAAGCACTCGCCGCTGATCGAACTAGAACTTCGTACCTGCGAGCGTTATACACAACCATGCCGTGATGGCCTTTGCCGCAATCTACGTGAATGCTTCCGTTGTCGTCCAACTCGCCTTCGATAGGCCGAAATTCTGGCTGTTTTCTGCTCATGGACTGTTCTGACATACATACTGGACACGCAGCGACCGTTCGCATGAGAACTCCCTTCTTTGATTGACTACGAGAATCATCGGTGAGAAAACATAACCTACAGCCAACATCTTATCGCGCAGTAGCGCTGTCAGGTGAGTTCAGATGATGAGTAATCAAGAATTCGCCATCTGCAGCGACACCGGTGTACCCCCGGGACTTTGTATAAGCGTGAAATAAAGTAAGAGCGACACGGACGTTGCTGGCTTCCCCGAGCAAGCGAACGTCCGGAATTTTTACTGGAAGGGTTCAAACGGTACTGCCAATACTGACGAAATTAAATTTCGGCAGTATTGGCAGTACGTGAAACGCGGCTGGTCACGCTGACTCATCCATCTGTTCGCGTGTTCGTCACCTGGGGATTGATTAGATATCGTGCTGTGTTTCGACCGACACCTGCCTGAACAGCGCTCTGATCGACGCGCAGCCATCCATCATCCTCCAGCCAGTCCAACGCTGCATCCACAGCATCAGCAGTCGTCAGGAAGCGCCATTGGTTGCGCCGCACGTCCCGTGCGGTGAATCCATCTTTCAGCTTTCCCTGCCGCAGTTTGTCAGCCAGTGCCTTCGCCGCACGCAACCCATCATCAGCCAGCAGGCCGTAGCACCGGCGTGCGTGTATCTCAAGATACTTGCACCATCCGATTGCACGCATGACCGCGTCCGTCCCAACCGGACCTCGCTGGCCCGAAGCTGCGCAGGTCACCAAGTGAAAGAGTAACGCCAGCGCCGGCAGCAGCTTGTCGAATTTCGCCAAGTGCTGGGCAACCAGAGGCTGATCCTCATACGGCAGGATTTCGCGGTGCAGGCCTGTCGACCACTTGATAAACAAATCTTGGGCTTCTTCGTCAAAGCGGAAATACGGGATCTTCGCGTTCTCGTCTGCCGGCTGCGCGCCCCATTCATCCGGCGTGAACTCGGCCAGTTTGTCGAAGACGTCCATGACCATCTGCCTCGCCCCCTTATCGTGCTCTTGGTCGCGCCATTCCCACGGCATGTGGTCGGGATATACCAGCATTTGGAATCGCTGGAACATGCCGTCGTTCGCCAATGCGCCTGCAGCCTGCTCCAGGAGTCCCGTCAGCTTGTCCGGCTGGATGCCCCCGAAAACAGACAGGCACAGGTTCGGGATGAAAATCGAGCCACGGCCGATACGATCGGTGTCGAAGCTGGCAGTTCCGTTCCACGCTTCCAGGTAAAAACTCCGGTCCCCTTCGCGGCCTTGGTGCTCCCAGGATGCTAGCAACCCGACCAGTTCGTCCCTGAAAACCAGCATGCCGGCTGGGTTGTCCCGTAGCAATTCACCCAGCTTTTCCACTGTCGAGTCATTCGACTTGTATCGCCGCATTATTGGCGGCCGTGGGGAGGCGTGCTGGTGACGTTGGAATTCTTGAGCGAGGCTGTCCAGGTCGCCGTTCTTTTTCGCCGCCGACTTCATTTGGGTTTCAATGGCGTCGCTCTTTGCCTTGAACACCATTTCCGCCGCCGAGAAATCGCGCTTTTCGCCTTCATAGGTTTCACGCGCACGGGCAATCAACCGTTCGAGTGGTCTAAGGGCAGTGGCAACTGCCGGCGATTTTTTGGCAGACGGGGAACCAACAATCCCTCCCCACAGGTTTGGAACAACCAGCCAGGAGTCGTGCGCCTTCGGTTTGATGGCACAACGTGCGCCAACGACGGCCCCCAGCGCAACAAGTGCGGCTACCGCAACGAAGTCCGGGGGGCACGGCATCCGGTGCGCCTCGTCCATGACCCAGCGTCGCAAAGCCTCGGGCAACAGGCTCGCGTCGAACGGCAGGACAGGCAGCAATGGGGCTTCGATCGGCCTTGGCATGGACCATTCCGCCCCCCGTGCCGTGACACTCGTCCCGTACGAGGTTTTCACGCCGAGGTAGTCGCCCGCGTCGATGGTCGGCAGTGCGGCCACGTCGACCGCAGTAGCGAGCGGATTGAGCTCGTACCAATCCACCACGTCACCGCCGGGAGGCAGCGCGAGGGTCGCCACGTCCACGATACGCACCGTGCAGCCCATCGACAGCAGCACCGTCGCCACATCCTCGGCATACCTGCGGCCTGCTGGATCATTGTCGGGCCAGATCGTAACAGTCTGACCGTGCAAAGTGCCCCAATCGGCACCAGCAGCGGAATTTGCGCCGCCACTGGTGGTCGAAACAATCCTCATCTTGGTCAGCACATCGACGCACAGTTCCCCTTCGCAGATCCATACCGTTTCGCCGGGGCTGTTCATCAGGACATCAAGGCGGTATAGCGGTTTCCCGCCCGGATGCGAGGGTTCACCCAGGACGTATCCCGATTCGGCCCGCCACATGGGGCGGATCCACTTTTCGCCGGTCGTCCGGTTTTTCAAGCGGATTACGGCATGCGACATTTGACCGCCCTGATCGGTGTACTTATGCAGCGCCTGCGGCGAAAATCCCATGTCGAGGGCGCGAGCAGACAGGCGACGGGCAGCGGCTACGAGAGTTTCGTCCATCTATTACGCTCCCCAGGCACCCAGGTCCACTGCGGCCTCGACGAAAGTCATGCCGTATCTGAGGCGATGGAAGTCGAGAACATCACCGCCATGCGCGCCGCAGGCCATGCAGCGAAAGGCTCCCGTTTCGACCCGGACGCGAAGACTGGGCTTGGTATCGTTGTGGAACGGGCAGATAGCGGAGCGCCATGCACCGCGATCGACGAACTTGAGGCCCTCGGCCGTGTAATAACTGGTCGGCGTGGGCAGACGATCGCGCTGGAAGCGCAGTTCGGGACGACGTGGCACACGACGTCCGATCGAGATAGGAGTCTTCACTCGCCCTCCTTTGCCCGGCTGGCGATGAAAGCGTCGATGTCTGCTGCGTCCCATACCGTTACGGATTTGCCGAGCTTGAACGGCTTTGGGAAACGGCCCTCGCGAACCCAGCGCCAGATCGTAGCGGGGCTCACTGCGAGCAGGCCCTTGCGAGCCGGTTTGGTTGATGTGGCCGGCACACTGGCCAGATCATGGATCCTGACGACTTTACGCGACATTCCGCACTCCTCGAAAATGTGCCGTAGCACGACGAAGACATGCTGCCGCGTTAGCGCAATTCTGTTTAGGCGCGGAAGGGTGCGGAAGGGTGCGGAAGGGTGCGACCCATTTGGTGAAAGGGTCGCACCCTTGTCTCGACAAAAGTTACTTGCTCCCCTTTGCCGATTTTTCGGCTTCTCGTCGGCCTGCGTACAGCCCGGCAGCCGTGTCGCCGGCAGATTTCATCCAGTCGCTCTGGTTCCAATCAGCGGCGCCCGCTTGGAATACCTTCGGGACGAAGTATTGTGGCCATCGCCTCCGCGATTCGCTTGGTGACACCCTCAGCAACGAGCCATGCGATAACCTGCTCGTTAGTGACTGCGGTGCTTGGATCTTCCGGGTCATACAGTGCCCAGAACTTCCGGCTCGCGGCGACCAGCTTCCGAAGCAAGCGCGTCTGGTGTCTTCCGAACGCAATTTCAGCACTCAAGTCCGTTTTAGGAGTCTCGACGGCCGCTTGGGTGCTTTGCACGTCCCGATCGGTGCTACCGCCCTGGAAATCGAAGGCACTCTTCAGTCCGATGTTAGCTATCCAGCTTGCGAAAGTATGCGAGGAAAAGCGTTGGTTGTGGAAGGATGACTCATCCTCATCATTCAACCAATCCTTGATTTTGTCGCTACCCTTTTCCAATGCATAGAGCAACGCTTCCAGCTTGAGGCTTCGCAATGGCGCGAAGCCTGCGTCGGGAGCATAGTCCGGGCACCAGGCTGGCAGATCCTCATTGTCGGGTACGCCCCATACTTCCCATATGACCTGACCTAGCGTGATTGCGTATGCTTTTTCCATCCTGCGCATGAGGAGCAGGACTCGCGAATCCTCGGGGTTGTTAACTGGGTCTAACCCGACAGTTAGACAAGCTGCCTCGAACGGGGTGAAATCGTCCGCATACGACCACTTCGACAAATCCTGCATGCTTCTCCATTACCTACATAACGTCGAACAGAACAAGACAAGGAACTTTGGTTTGCGACCTTTTTGTTACCTTAGGCGCAGAGATAAGTGAAAACCTATAAAAATCAAGTGGTTATCACTTTATTTGGCGGAAGCGGTGAGATTCGAACTCACGAACGGGTTCCCCCGTCGGCAGTTTTCAAGACTGCTGCCTTCAACCACTCGGCCACGCTTCCTGGGGAACCGCATTATACATAAATCGTTGCCTCACAGGCAGGATCGGTACAACGATGCGTCGTCAGCGTTCAAGCAAGCTTGGGCTCCCGCCTGCGCGGGAACGACGGTTCAACAGCTTCAGGCCACCAGCAGCCAATTCTCCCGCAGCGCCTTCTCGAACTCATACTCCGGCAGCGGCTTCCCATACAAATACCCCTGCACCTCGTCGCACCCGGCCTGCCGCAGGAACTCCATCTGCTCCACGGTCTCGACGCCCTCGGCGATGACGCGGTGCCCCAGCTTGCGTCCCATGCTGATGATGGTGCTGGCGATCGCGCAGTCGCTCACGTCGGAGGGGATGCCGGTGGTGAAGGAGCGGTCGATCTTCAATGTATCGATCGGAAAGCGCTTCAGGTAACTCAGTGAAGAATAGCCGGTACCGAAATCGTCCAGCGACAGCGCCACGCCCAGCGCGTTGATGCGGTCCATGATGCCGATCACGTAGTCGATGTCGTGCATCAGCGTGCTCTCGGTGATCTCCAGTTCCAGCCACGACGCGTCGATGCGGTAGCGCTTCAAGGTATCGGCCACGCGGCCAGGCAGCGAGGACGTGAACTCGCGTGCCGACACGTTCACCGCCAGCCGGAGCGGCGGCAGGCCGGCGCGCTGCCAGATCGCGGCCTGGGCGCAGGCCTGTTCCAGCACCCACTCCCCCACCTGCACGATCAAACCGGTGGTCTCGGCCAATGGAATGAATTCGGAAGGCGGCACCATGCCGCGCTGCGGATGCATCCAGCGCACCAAGGCTTCGGCGCCGACCACGCGGCCGGTCGCGATCTCGAATTTCGGCTGGTAGTGCAGCAGCAGCTGGCCGTGGCCGAGCGCGTGGCGCAGGCCGGACTCGATCTGCATGCGCTGCTGCATGCCCTCGTTCATGTCGAGGCGGTAGAAGGCGACGTTCTGGTCCGAATTCTCGACGCGTTCCTTGGCGCGCTGCATCGCGATGTCGGCCATGCGCAGCAGGGTCTCGGCGTCGGCGCCGTCCTGCGGATACACGCTGATGCCGATGCTGGCGCCCATGCGCAGGTCGTGGCCGCCGATCAGGAACGGCGCTTCCAGCACCGCCTGCAGTTTCTGCGCCACCGTGGTCGCCTCGAAGTGCTGGCGCACGTCGAACAGGCCGATCGCGAATTCGTCGGCGGCCAGGTGCGACACCACGTCCTCGTCGCGCAGCGCGCCGCGGAAGCGCTGGGCGACCTGGCGGAGCAGCTCGTCGCCGACCGTGCGGCCCAGGGTGCCGTTGATCAGCTTGAAGCGGTTCAGGTCGATGTACAGCACGCAGGCCGTGCCCTCGTTGCGCTGGGCGGACATGAGTCCCTGGTCGACCAGGCGCGCGAACAGCGTGCGGTTCGGCAGGCCGGTCAGCTCCTGGTAATAGGCCAGGTGGTGAAGGCGGTCCTCGGCCAGCTTGCGCTCGGTGATGTCGGTCAGGTAGGCGATCAGGCCGATCGGGTTGTCCTCGAGGTCGCGCAGCGGCGACAGCGACAGGCTGGCCCAGAACACCTCGCCCGACTTCTTGCGGCGCCGGACTTCCATCATGCGCCCGCCCTGCTCGGCGAAGGCGTCCGGGAAGTCCGGGCCCTCTTCCGGGCTGTCGTCGACGTACAGGAACAGGATGTGGCGGCCGACCGCTTCCACCGCGGAGTAGCCGAACAGCTGCTCGGCGCCGCGGTTCCAGCTGGTGATGTAGCCCATGCGGTCGGTGGTCAGCACCGATTCGTGGATCTGGTCCAGGATCTGCGACTGGTGCGCCAGCTGGGCCTCGACCTGGGCGTAGGCGTGCGTGGTGCGCTGGGCCAGGCCGTGCATCTGCAGCAGGGTCGCGGTGAGCGTCGCCAGCGCGTCCAGCTGGCGCCGGTCCCCGTCGCCGAAGGTGCGTCCGCGCAGTTCGTAGCGGCCCAGCGCGTCGCTGTCGGGTCCCACTGGCGCGATCAGCACATCCTTGGCATCGGCAACCGCCGCCGCAGGCGCCGGCCCGGCCACGAACACAGCCACCGGGCATGCGAGCAGTCCGCCGGCGATGCGTCCCAGCTCGGCATGCAGGGCGTAGCCGCGCAGCCCGAGGACGGCCTGGCACACGGCAGCGCTGCTGCCGGACAGGTCGCTCGGGACGACAGCCGTCGGCTCAGACATTGCGTGCCACCTGGATGGCCCAGTGATAGGCGTGGAGCTGGGCCTGCCACCAGGACAGGCTGTCGACGCCGGCGGCTTCCAGCATCGCGCCGTCCGGGCCCGGCGCCTCGCACAGGCGCAGACGGTGGCCGAGCCGGCCGCCGCGCGCCAGCAGGGCCGCTTCGACTTCGTCCGGCAGATGGAGGTCGCGCACCAGCACCGCCATCGGCATATGGAACAGCCGGTCGAGCAGCGAGAACACGCCGGTCATGAAGGCCAGGTCCTGTTCGTCGCGGTCGCCGCCTTCGCGCTTGCACAGCGCTTCCAGCAAGGCGGCGCGGCGCGCGGCGACCGGCAGCAGCAGGTTCGACGGACCGTCCGGATGCTGGCGCGCGTACAGCAGCAGTTGCAGCCAGCGCTGCAGCTGGCGCCGGCCGATGCGGCTGATGGCCTGGCCGAAGCTGGTGATCTGGGTGCCGACCGAGAACGCCGCCGAATTCACCAGCTTGAGCAGGTGGTAGGACAAGCCCGGATCCTGCTTCAGCTGGGCTTCGAGTTCGCGCGAATCGGCGTCGCGGGCCAGCAGCGCGAGCATGGTCATCAGGCGCCGGCGCGTGGTGCCGTCGTCCTGCCGGCCCGGGTCCCTGGATGCGTCTTCGTCAGCGTCGAGCGCATAGGTGCCGGAAAACCAGCCGAAGCCCGCGTTCTCGCAGGCGCGCAGGCAATCCAGCGAATCCACGCCGCGCGCCAGGTGCGGGCCGAACAGGGCCGGCAGCGAGGCCGGGGCCAGCGACGCGTAGTCGACGCCGATCTCGCGCGAGACGCCGCGCAGCGCCACCGGCCGCTGCACGCCGTCCGGCAGCGGGCCGTCGAGCAGCACGCGGTAGCCGTCGACCTGCAGGTCGGCCAGGCGGCGCGCGGCGCCCTCGCCCGCCAGGGCCTGGGCGCGGACCGCCAGCACGACGCGGTTCGGCGCCAGCAGTTTCAATACGGGAGGTGTCAGGGCCGCCGGGGAATCCAGCAGCACGATGCAATCCAGGGGCGCCACGGCCGCCAGCAGGTCGGGCGCGCCGAACATGGCCTGCAGGGTGGCGTCATCGAGACCGCCTTCGGTTGCGCGCAGCAGCAACGCAACCCACTCGTTCTGCGCGTTGGCGACGGAACGGATCTCAACCAACGGGAAAGTGGCGGCGGCCATTTGTCGAAGTGGATTAGTGATTATGCATGATTGGTTGTTTCACTAATAGTAGTGCAGGCATTATCGGAAAGCAACTTAATTTGTTTCCTTATGGATACATTTTCAGGAGGCGTGCTGGACCGCGAATCTGATCAGCTCGGCCTGCCCTTCGATGCCGAGTTTGCGCTTGATGTTCAGGCGATGGGTTTCGACGGTGCGCACCGACAGGTCGAGCGCGCGCGCGATCTGCTTGTTCGACTCGCCGTTGGCGATATGGCGCAGCACTTCCTGCTCGCGCGAGGTCAGCTGGTTGTCCGGCATGGCCGGCCTGGCCAGCTGGCGCGCCACCGGGGCGCTGTAGTAGATGCCGCCGGCCATCACGGTATCGATCGCCAGCACGATGTCCTTGCCGGGCGCATCCTTGAGCACGTAGCCGCGCGCGCCGGCCTGCATGGCCTGGCTCACGTATTCGAGCTTGTCGTGCATGGACAGGATCAGCACGGCGATATCCGGGTGGCTGCGGTTCAGCTGGGCGGTGGCTTCGATGCCGCTGCCGTCGCGCATGGTGATGTCCATCAGCACCAGGTCGACCCGGGCGCCGCCGAGCAGCTGCAGGGCTTCGGCGCCGGATCCGGCTTCGGCCACCACGCGGAAATGCGGCACCGCTTCCAGGCGCGCGCGCAGGCCGTCGCGCACCAGCGGATGGTCGTCCACCAGCATGATGTGGACCGGTCGTTGGTTCGTGTCAGTCATGGTTCCAGTGGCTCAGGTCGACGATCGCGCGCACCGTGGTGCCGGCCGCCGAGGAGGTGATCTGGAGCGTGCCGCCGATCGCGTCCAGCCGCTCCATCATGTTGCGCAGGCCGATGCCGCGCTGCGGGTGCACGGCCACGTCTTCGGTGTCGAAGCCGGCGCCGTCGTCCTCGATGGCGAGCGCCAGTTCGTGGCGCCGCCGCTCGAGCGACAGCGAGATCCTGTGCGCGCCGGCATGCCGTTCGATGTTCGTCAGCGCTTCCTGGGCGATGCGGAACAGCACCGTGCCGACCACCTGCGGCAGGCGCTCGACCTTGCCGCGCGATGCGAACGCGACCGGCGTGCCGCTGTGCTGGCTGAATTCCCCGGCCAGGTGCTCGAGCGCGGCGGCCAGGCCCAAATCGTCCAATAAGGTCGGCCGCAGGTCGTGCGAGATGCGCCGCACTTCGCCCAGCACCTTGTTGAGTTCCTCGGCGGTGCGCTCGAAGCTGGCGCGCGCCTGCTGCTGCTGCTCGGGGTTGCCGGCCAGGCGGATCACGCCGGCCTCGATCTGCAGCTTGATCGACACCAGCCACTGGCTGATGCCGTCGTGCAGGTCGCGCGACAGGCGCGCGCGCTCGGCTTCCTGCGAATCGACCACGCGCTGGGCCAGCACCTTCAGCTTGGCGTCGGCGACCCGCGATTCGCTGACGTTCAGCGCCAGCCCGGACACGCCGATCACCAGCGCCGACAGGATCGCCAGGCCGGCGATCCACCACATCGTGGTCTGGATGTTGCGCGACTGCTGGGCATCGACCTTTTCGAGGGCGGCGTCGACGTCGTCCAGGTACAGGCCGCTGCCCATCATCCAGCCCCAGTCCGGAATCAGGACCACATAGCCGAGCTTGGGCGCGGAGACGCCGCTCGACGGCTTGGCCCAGTTGTAGCGCACCATGCCGCCGCCCTTCCTGGCCACCGCGATCAGGTTCTGGATCGTCGGCGCGCCGAACTGGTCGTGCAGGTTCCACAGATTGCGCCCGATCAGCTCGGGCTGACGCGGATGCATCAGGTTGCGGCCGTTGAGGTCATACACGAAGAAGTAGCCGTCGTTGCCGAAGCTGAGCGAGGCCAGCAGGCGCTTGGCCTCTTCCAGCGTGGCAGGGTCCTTGCGGCCCGACGCGGTCAGGTGGGCGATCGCGTGCGAAGCCAACTCCACGTAGTGCTGGAGCTCGGCCTGCTTGGTGGACAGGTAGGCTTGCTGGATGGTGGCGCGCTGCTGCTGGGCCAGGGTAACGGCCTGCTGGCGGATGAACAGGGCGATCGCGCACAGGGCCACGATCAGCGGGGCGATCGCGAGAAAGATGAACTTCTGCCGTAACTTCATTCCGTGCACATGGATTTCGTCGTAACATGAAATTGTACGCCTGATCACGCGGACACCCCTACGTAATACTACGCATGCGTCTCCGTAATCATGCGCTTGTTGATTGCGATGTCGTGGAAGATACTGATTGGTAGCTTGCCAGGAATGTAAGCAAGAATAGCTTTCATAGAATAAGCAGTCACTGCTTGGAGGAGTCACCATGAATCGTCTTACAAGCCGGCTCGGTTGGGCCGCGCTTTCGCTGGCGGGCGCCATCGCGCTCGCTTACGTCGCACTGAACCGCGGCGAAACCATCAACGCGGTCTGGGTCGTGGTCGCCGCCGTGTGCGTCTACCTGATCGCCTACCGCTTCTACAGCCTGTACATCGCCGACAAGGTGATGGGCCTCGACGCCAAGCGCCAGACCCCGGCCTACAAATTCAACGACGGCCTCGACTTCGTGCCGACCAACCGCTACGTGCTGTTCGGCCACCATTTTGCCGCGATCGCCGGCGCAGGGCCGCTCGTCGGGCCGGTGCTGGCCGCCCAGATGGGCTACCTGCCGGGCATGCTGTGGATCCTGGCCGGCGTCGTGTTCGCCGGCGCCGTGCAGGACTTCATGGTGCTGTTCATGTCGATGCGCCGCGACGGCCGCTCGCTGGGCGACCTGATCAAGTCCGAAATGGGCGAAATCCCGGGCGTCATCGCGCTGTTCGGCACCTTCATGATCATGGTGATCATCCTCGCCGTGCTGGCCCTGATCGTCGTGAAGGCGCTGACCGGCTCGCCGTGGGGTTCCTTCACCGTGATGGCGACCATCCCGATCGCGCTGTTCATGGGCATCTACTCGCGCTTCATTCGCGTCGGCCGCATCGGCGAAGTCTCGCTGATCGGTTTCGTGCTGCTGATGCTGGCGATTATTGGCGGCCAGGCCGTGCACGATTCGCCGACCTGGGGCCCGATGTTCACCTTCACCGGCGTCCAGCTGACCTGGATGCTGATCGGCTATGGCTTCATCGCGTCCGTGATTCCCGTGTGGCTGCTGCTGGCCCCGCGCGACTACCTGTCGACCTTCCTGAAGATCGGCACCATCGTCGCGCTGGCGCTGGGCATCGTGTTCGTCGCGCCGATGATGCAGATGCCGTCGATCACCCGCTTCATCGACGGCACCGGCCCGGCCTGGGCAGGCAAGCTGTTCCCGTTCCTGTTCATCACCATCGCCTGCGGCGCCGTGTCCGGCTTCCACGCGCTGATCTCGTCGGGCACCACGCCGAAGATGATCGAGAACGAACGCCACGCCCGCTTCATCGGCTATGGCGGCATGCTGATGGAATCCTTCGTCGCTATCATGGCCCTGGTGGCCGCCTCGACCATCGATCCGGGCGTCTACTTCGCGATGAACAGCCCGGCCGCCCTGCTCGGCACCACCGCCCAGAGCGCCGCCGCCGCGGTGTCGAACCTCGGCTTCGTGATCACGCCTGAGCAGCTGACCCAGATCGCCAAGGACGTCGGCGAGAACACCATCATTTCGCGCGCCGGCGGCGCCCCGACCCTGGCGGTCGGCATGGCCCACATCCTGTCGAACGTGATCGGCGGCAAGGCGATGATGGCCTTCTGGTACCACTTCGCGATCCTGTTCGAGGCACTGTTCATCCTGACCGCGGTCGATGCGGGCACCCGCGCGGGCCGCTTCATGCTGCAGGACCTGATGGGCGCCTTCGTCCCGGCCTTCAAGAAAACCGAGTCGCTGCCGGCCAACCTGATCGCCACCGGCCTGTGCGTGGCGGCCTGGGGCTACTTCCTGTACCAGGGCGTGGTCGATCCGCTGGGCGGCATCAACACCCTGTGGCCGCTGTTCGGCATCGCCAACCAGATGCTGGCCGGTATCGCGCTGACCCTGGGCACCGTCGTGCTGTTCAAGATGAAGCGCAGCCAGTACGCCTGGGTCACCATCGTGCCGACCATCTGGCTGCTGATCTGCACCCTGACCGCTGGCTGGCAGAAGATCTTCGACGCCAACGTCAAGGTCGGCTTCGTTGCGCACGCCCGGAAATTCCAGGCTGCCCTCGACCAGGGCCAGGTGCTGGCCCCGGCCAAGAGCCTCGACCAGATGAGCCGCGTGATCTTCAACGACTATGTCGACGCCACCCTGTGCGGCTTCTTCATGTTCGTGGTCGTCGCCGTGCTGGTCTACGGCATCCGTACCGCCCTGCAGGCGAACAAGGAAGCCCGTCCGAGCGCCAAGGAAACCCCCTACGTGCCGGTCGAGCCGGCGGTCGAGGCCTGATCATGTTCAGCACGCTCGCACAGGCGGGACGCTATCTGGGGCAAAGCATGCGCCTGATGGTCGGCCTGCCGGAATACGACACCTATGTGGCGCACATGGAAAAGACCCATCCGGATCAACCCATCATGAGCTACGAGGAGTTCTTCCGCGAGCGCCAGCAGGCCCGCTACGGCAACGGCAAACGCGGCGGCTGCTGCTGAGTTTTCCGCGTATCGCCATCAAGGGACGCCTCGTGCGTCCCTTTTTCATTCCCCGCCCGCCTCTCAGCCCCGCGGTCTTGACATAAGACAAACGCGGCGCACACCCGCTCACCTATATTGCCTTCTTGCGGGAAACTTCTTTCCTGCATGGTGGGCCATGCCTGACGGCCTGATTGCAGCCGGATTTGCCCCGACTATGCCGACATTCGAGCGTTCCAGCCTGAGCCAGAAACTGACGATCATGTGCCTGATGTCGGCCGCCAGCGCGCTGCTGGTCGTCTATGCCACGTTCGTGACGGCCTCCGTGGCCGAGCACCGGCGCAACGAAGCCGCCGAGCTGAGTGCGCTGGCCCAGGTGCTGGCGCGCAGCAGCCAGGATGCCCTGCAGTTCAACGACCGCAAGCTGGCGGTCCAGATCCTGTCGGCGGCCTCGGCGCGGCCGGGGCTGGTGGCGACCGTGCTGTACGACCCCAGGGGCCGTCCGTTCGCCGCCTGGCGCGCGGAGGGCAGCGAGCGCCTCGAACTGGCTTCCCTGCCCGACCTTGGCGAAGATGCGCTGGAGGAAGCGACGCGCGCCGCCAGCCGCTTCTGGCTGCCGAGCATGCGCGTCTACCGCCAGGTCGCGCCCGACGCCGGCGGCCAGCCTGCGGGCGTGGTCATGGTCGAGGCCGACCAGCGCCCGGTCTGGCTGCGCCTCGCGCGCGCGATGGGCGTGATGGCGGCCGCGCTGGCCTGCGCCATGCTGATGGCCTGGCTGCAGGCCCGGCGCATCCGGCGCAGCATCGCCGACCCGATCGGCAAGCTGATCAACACTGCGCAAAAGGTCGCGGCCAGCCAGAACTACACGCTGCGCATCGCCCACCAGCGCAACGATGAGCTCGGCACGCTGATCGACAGCTTCAACAATATGCTGGCCCAGGTCGAGGGCCGTGGCCAGGCCCTGACCCACCACCGCGACGAACTGGAGCGCCAGGTGTCGGTGCGCACCGAGCAGCTGGAAAAGGCCAAGAACGCGGCCGAAGCGGCCAGCCGCGCGAAGAGCGCCTTCCTGGCCACCATGAGCCACGAGATCCGCACCCCGATGAACGGCGTGCTGGGGATGGCGGAAATGCTGCTCGGGACCGAGCTGACCGAGACCCAGCGCAACTACACCCAGCTGGTCAAGCAGTCTGGCGAGCACCTGCTGGTGATCATCAACGACATCCTGGACTTCTCGAAGATCGAGGCTGGCAAGCTCACCGTCGAGTACATCAACTTCAACCTGTGGGACCTGCTGGACGACATCCACACCGTCTACACGCCGCAGGCCGAGGCCAAGGGCATCCAGATGCACTTCGAGATTGCCAACGACATCCCGGTGGCGATCTGCGGCGACCCGAACCGGCTGCGCCAGATCATGGCCAACCTGCTGGGCAATGCGATCAAGTTCACCAACGAGGGGCGGATCCTGGCCAGAGTGCGCATCGCCAGCGAGGACAACCAGGCCGTGATGCTGCGCTTCGAGGTGCACGACACCGGCATCGGCATCTCGCGGGAAGCGCGCGGGCGCATCTTCGAAGCCTTTTCCCAGGCCGACGATTCGACCACCCGCAAGTACGGCGGCACCGGGCTCGGACTGGCGATCTCGAAGCAGCTGGTCGAGCTGATGGGCGGCGCCATCGGGGTCGACAACGCCCGCAGCCAGGGCTCGGTGTTCTGGTTCACGGTGGCGTTCGACAAGCGCCGCGTCGATCCGGACGCCCCGGGCGACCACCAGCACACCATCGATGGCCTGCGCGTGCTGGTGGTCGACGAAAACGAGACCGGCCGCGTCGGCCTGGAGCGCCACCTGGCCACCTGGCGCGTCGAATGCGACGGCGCCGACTCGGCCGACGAAGCGCTGGAGCGCTTGCACGAGGCGGCGCATGCGGGCCGGCCCTACGACGCCGCCATCCTCGACATGGAACTGGAACAGGGCGGCGGCCTGCTGCTGGCGGCCGGCATCAAGGCCGACCCCGCCACGCGCGCGACGCGTGTGATCCTGCTGTCCCCCGAGAAGCTGGCGGCCGACCCGGTGCAGCGCCGCGAAGCCGGGGTGGCCTACCAGCTGGTCAAGCCGGCCCGCGCGGCCGACCTGTTTGCCTGCCTGGCGACCCGCCCGCGCGGCCAGGTGGCGCCGGCGCCGCGCTTCGTGCCGCCCCGGCCGCTGCGCCACGAATCCGGCAAGGCGCGCGCCCGCCGCGTGCTGCTGGCCGAGGACAATCCGGTGAACGTCGAAGTCGCCAGGGCGATGCTGGAAAGCCTCGACTTGCGGGTCGACTGCGCCCGCAACGGCATGGAAGCCCTGAACGCGGTACGGGCGGGAGACACCGCCGGGCAGTACGACTGCGTGCTGATGGATTGCCAGATGCCGGTGATGGACGGCTTCGCGGCCACCGCCACCATCCGCCGCGACGAGCGCGAGGCCGGGCGCGGACGGACGCTCCCGATCATCGCGATCACCGCCAACGCGCTGCAGGGCGACCGCGAAGCCTGCCTGGCCGCCGGCATGGACGACTACCTGTCCAAGCCCTTCTCGCAGCAGGACCTGGCCGCCGTGATCGGGCGCTGGATCGCGCTGCCGCTGGCGGCCACGGTGCACCACGACGACGAGCCGCCGCGCCTGCCGCGCGAATCGGTCGAGGTGATCCAGCGCGACGTCATCAACCGGGTGGCGCTGGAAAAGATCCGCATGCTGTCGCGCGAGCGCGGCGACGCCCTGGTGCAGAAGGTGATCGCGGCCTACGTCGACGACACCCCGCAGCAGCTGAGCACCCTGCGCCGCGCGATCGACGGCATGGACACCGGCAACGTGCGCCGCATCGCCCACACCCTGAAATCCGCCAGCGCCAACGTCGGCGCCGACGCCCTCGCCGCCCTGTGCAAGGAGATGGAGCACCTCGGCCGCGCAGACACCACCGAAGGCGCGGACTCCCTCCTGACGAACATGGAACAGGAATTCCAGGCCGTCCGCGATTCGCTCACCGCCATCCTTGAGAAGGAAACCTGACATGCCAGCCCCCTGCTCCGCCAAACGCGCCGGCCAACGCGGCGTCGTGCTGGTCGCCGATGACGATCCGGTGATGCGCCTGCTGATGCTCGAGATGCTGGAGGGCGTCAACCTCGACGCCATCGAGGCCGAGGACGGCGTGCAAGCCGTCCGGTTCGCGCGCGAGTGCTGCCCCGACCTGATCCTGATGGACGTCGAGATGCCACGCATGGACGGCTTTGCCGCCTGCCGCGCGATCCGCGATTCGGAAAACGGCGCCACCGTGCCGATCGTGATGGTCACCGGCGGCGACGACCTGGAAGCGGTCACCAACGCCTACGAGGCCGGCGCCACCGACTTCGTCTCGAAACCGATCAACTGGCCGATCCTGGGCCACCGGGTGCTGTACGTGCTGCGCGCCAGCGACGCCATCGTGCGCCTGCGCATCGCCGACGCCCAGAACCGCGCGGTGCTGGCGGCGATCCCTGACACCTTCTTCCGCATGAACGCCGGCGGCATCTACCTCGACTATGAACCCGGCCGTGAGCAACCGGACCAGGACCGTCGCGGCATGCGCGAAGCCTTCCCCGCCGACGAATGCGTGGGCAAGCACGTGAGCGAGGTGCTGCCGTGCGAGATCGCCGAGCGCATGCTGGAGCAGGTCGAGGTGGCCCTGCGGATCCAGCAGGTGCGCTCGGTCGAGTATGAACTGATCCGCTTCGGCCAGGCCCAGCACTTCGAGGCGCGCCTGGTCGCCACCGGCCCCTCCGAAGTGCTGGGCCTGGTGCGCGACATCAGCGAGCGCAAGCGCGCCGAAGACCAGATCCGGCGCCTGGCCTACTGCGACAGCCTGACCGGCATCCCGAACCGCCAGGCCTTCCTGGAGATGCTGGAACGCGAGCTGCAGCGCTCGAAGATCGGCAACAAGAAGTTCGCCGTGCTGTTCATGGACCTGGACGCCTTCAAGCGCATCAACGACACCCTCGGCCACGACGTCGGCGACCAGCTGCTCAGGCAAGTCTCGGACCGCCTGCGCGAGACGATCCGCCCGAGCGACCTGCTGTCGCGCGGCGACTCCTTCACGCGCGACGGCGGCGATGCGAACCAGGGCACCAACCTGGCGCGCCTGGGCGGCGACGAATTCACGATTCTGATCCCGGACCTCGACCGTGTCGAGCACGCCCTGAACGTCGCGCACCGCGTGAAGGATGCGATGCGCCGCCCCTTCCTCATCGAGGGCAACGAGATCTTCGTCACCGCCAGCATCGGCATCTCGCTGTTCCCGGAGGACGGCGACGACTGCACCTCGCTGCTGAAATACGCCGACACCGCGATGTACCACGCGAAGAACTGCGGCAAGAACAACGCCAAGCTGTACTCGTCGTCGCTGACCATGCAGATCATGAGCCACGTGAAGCTCGAAGTCGGCTTGCGCAAGGCCCTGCAGAACGACGAGCTCTACCTGCTGTACCAGCCGCAGCTCGACGTGCGCTCGTCCGAAATCGTCGGCGTCGAAGCACTGGTGCGCTGGCGCCACGCCGAGCGCGGCATCGTCTCGCCCACCGAGTTCATCCCGCTGGCCGAAGAGACCGGCCTGATCGTGCCGATCGGCGAGTGGGTGCTGCGCACCGCCTGCAGCCAGGCGCGCACCTGGCAGAAGCAGACCCGCCGCCCGGTGCGCATGGCGGTGAACCTGTCGGCCAAGCAGTTCAAGGACGAGAACCTGAGCCAGATCGTGCTGTCGGCCCTGCACGATACCGGTCTCGATCCGCGCCTGCTGGAACTCGAGCTGACCGAGGGCACGCTGATGGACGACGCCAAGGCGACCATGGCCACCCTGGAACAGCTGCGCGGGATCGGCGTCTACCTGTCGATCGACGACTTCGGCACCGGCTACTCGTCGATGAACTACCTGAAGCGCTTCGACGTGCGCGCGCTGAAGATCGACCGCAGCTTCATCAGCGGCCTGCCGCAGGATTCCGAGAACGCGGCGATCACGCGCGCCATCATCGCGATGGCGCACGGGCTGAAGATGGTGGTGGTGGCCGAAGGCGTCGAGACCGGCGAGCAGCTGGTGCTGCTGGAAGAATACGGCTGCGACCTGGTGCAGGGCTTCTACCTGGGCCGCCCGGCGCCGGCGGATGCCGTTACCGGGATGCTGCAGCAGCTTTGGGTGCCGAACTGAAAAGCAGCGTGTGCTCCGGCGCCCCCGGCAACAGCGGCGTCGGGCGGCCCTTCACCCAGTCCTCGTGCCCGCGCAGGAACCAGGGCGACAGCGGATGGCCGCTCTGCCCGCCCGGCATGTCGAACAGTCCCTCCTCTTCCCTTCCCGGCGACACCGTCAGCCGCTCCGACTGGCCGAACTTCGGCCCCGCCACGCGCGGCATGTTGGCGTCGCCCGGCAACTGGTCCGGCGGCACGGCCAGCCAGCGCTTCAGGAACGGCAGCGCCATGCTGATCGGATGCGCGATCTGCGCCGTGTTGCGCAGCCCCCAGGTGGCTTGCGCCAGCGGCGTGCCGTCCCTGGTCAGCTCGGCGACGGCGCGGTCGACCGCGGCCAGCTGCAGCTCTTGCCAGTTCGCGTAGCCGGGAGGCAGCCAGGCCGCGGGACGCTCGTCCAGCAGTCGCACCAGCGCGACCGGCCAGCGCGAGGTGGCGACCGCCATGTTCGCCTTCGGATCCAGCTTTTCCATCTCGGCGTTGGCGCCGGCGAACAGCAGCTCGTACAGCGCCCAGCGGAACTGCTGCGCCAGGCGGTAGCCGACCGACCCCGTACTGGCGTGGCCGTCCCAGCTTTCCTGCAGCAGGCGCCGGGCTTCCGCGCGTTCCGCATGGCCGGCCACGGCATGCTCGTCGAGCGCCGCCAGCGCGCGCGCACGCCACTCCTGCACGTACAGGGCGCGGTCGTCGAGCGCGACGCGGAACACTGCGGGCACCTCGGCCCTGTCGCCCAGTTGGCGCAGGCCCTGGCCAAGCTGGCGCGCGCGCGCGCCCAGGTCGAAGCCGCCGTCGCCCAGCAGCTGCGCGTCCGGTCCCGCCAGCTGGCGGTTGTTGGCGGTGACCAGCTGGCCGCCCGGCGGGTTGACCACGCGCGGATGCTCGCCCGGCAGCAGCAGCGCGCGCCAGGTCGGCGCGGCGCCGTCCTCCTCCAGCGGGAACGTCAGCGCCAGGCCGCCGGCGCCGGCCTCGCGGCGCGGCAGTGCGCCGGCCACGGTCCAGCCGATGTTGCCATGGTCGTCGCCGGCCACGATGTTCTGCGCCGGGATACCGTCGGTCGCGGCCACCGCCAAGGCTTCGTCCAGCGTGCCGGCAGTCTCCAGCTTCAGGTGCTCGAGGTTCAGCGCCAGCGGCGAATGCGCGACCCAGTGCACGGCGTACAGCTCGCCGCCGGCCTCGCGGATCGGGCCGAGGCTGGTCTCGCGCACGACCAGGCGGTCGGGCGCCTGGCCTTTCACCAGGATGGTTTCGAGATGCTCGCTAGGCGTCTCCCAGCCCGACGGCAGCTTCACCTGGCCGGCGTGGGCGGCGTCCCTGCCCAGGCGCTGCAGGTCGAGCGTGTCGGCATAGCTGTTGGTGAAGGACCAGGCCACATGGCCGTTGCTGCCGACGATGACCAGCGGCGGCGCGCCCGGCAAGCTGACCCCGGCCACGCGCCGCTGCGCGCGATGCGCATCGGGGAAGCGCAGCGCCAGCCGGTACCAGATGTTCGGCAGCTGCAGGCCGAGGTGCATGTCGTCCGAGACGATCGCCGCGCCGCTGGCGGTGCGCGTGCCGGCCAGCGCATAGTTGTTGCTGCCGACCGAATCGGCGAAATGCACGCCCGCCACCTGGCGCGGCGGCACTGCATCCTTGCGGCCCCACCAGGCCGGCGCGGCGGCGGGAATCGGGGCCTGCGCCAGCGCCACCGCGGGCGCGTCGAGCGGCGCATCCCACTGGCTGGCCTCGGGCAGCAGGAAGGCGCGCTGGGCCGGGTCGAGGTGACGCGCCAGCCAGCCGCGCGCCAGCTCGTGCGGTTCCTGGTTGCCCTGCAGGTCGAGGTACATGGCCCACACCACCAGCATCGAGTCGGCCGGGGTCCAGGGCCGCGGCGCGGCGCCGGTCAGGGCATATTCGAAAGGCCGCGCGCCCAGCGCGGCCAGGCCATCGTTGACGCCGGCCGCGTAGCGTTCGACGAACTGGCGCTGCTCCGGATTCAGGCGCGCCAGCACCTCGGCGGCGCGGGCCCGGAAGCGGTGCAGGCGGTGCGCACGGTCGAGCGGCAGGGCCTTCGGGCCGAACAGTTCGGCGAGTTCGCCGGCCGCGCTGCGGCGCAGCAGGTCCATCTGGAAGAAGCGCTCCTGGCCATGCACGAAGCCGGTCGCATACGCGAGGTCGAGGCGGTTCGCGCCGCTGATGGTGGGCACGCCGTTGCCGTCGCGCGCCACGGTCACCGTGCCGGACAGCAGCGGCGAGGTGCGCTTGCCGTCGAGCTGAGGCAGGCTTGCGCGCAGGAACAGCCAGGCGCCGAGCACGGCCAGCGCCAGCAGCGCCGCCAGCAGCAGCAAAATGCGCCGGCTCCATATCCGCCATGCCCGTCGCGCCATCCCCGTCTCCCTCTGGAAAAGCGAGCATCTTGCCAGAAAAACCAGCCGGCAGCGAGTTCGTTCCTGTCCAGTGCCCGGGCGCCCGCGCCCGATTGGGCGGCGCTGGACGCCTCCCGCCGGCCTGCGCTATGCTGAATCCAGGCGCACAGCGCCGTTGACATGGAGGCCTTATGTCCTTCCCTTCACTCCACCTGCCATCCCCTGCCGCCGCCGGCGCCCTGCTGTTGCTGGCGCTGGCGACCGCCGCCTGCAGCACGCCGCAGGAACGCGCCGCCCAGAAACAGGCCGAGATGGCGAACACGATGGCGATCTACGGCCCGGCCTGTTCACGGCTGGGCTATGCCGTCGACTCCGACCAGTGGCGCAGCTGTATCCTGAGCCTCAGCGCGAAGGACGAGATGCAACGCTATGGGCCGGCTCCGGGCTACTATCCGGGCTACTGGCGCGGCGGCTACTGGGGCCGCTGGTGACCGGGTCCGCGCCGGCCAGCCGCCGTGCGCACTCGGCCTTGGTGACGGCGCTGCGGCGCGCCAGCAGGCGCTCCAGCACCCGCTGGGTATGCCGCACCAGCTCGGGGTAGCGCGCGTCCGGCGGATGCAGGCTGAAGCGCACCAGCGGGGAATCCGCCAGCATCGCGGCGGTGAAGTCGGCCACGCGCGGCGACAGCCAGCGGCCGGCGCGGTTGCGCGCCGCGTACACCATCGACGGCGACTTCAAGGGTTTGACCGCCCCCGATCCGCCGCCCAGGCAGTGGAAATGGCTGAAAGTGGTCGTGTAGGAAAACGGCGATTCGCGCAGCGCCTGCCAGGCGCCCTCGCCCAGCAGCCAGGCCGGCGGCACGAAGCCGGTCGGCGTCCAGCCGCGTTCGGAAAACCATGCCAGCCCGAGTTCGAGCCGGCGCCGCGCCTCGTCATGGCTCAGCGCCGCGAACTCGCCCTCGCGCTGCGTGTAGACGTTGCGCAGGAAGCGCGCGCGCAGTCCGCCGCCATTCCTTTCCGTATCGAGGTGGCTGTAGCCGTGCAGCGCCAGTTCGTCGCCGCGCGCCAGCGCCGCGTCGAGGCCCGCCTCCATCGCCGCCGAGCGTTCCGGGCGGAAGTGGTAATGCGGCACCACCAGCCAGGTCAGCGGAATGTCCGCCACCGCGCGGATCGCCTGCACGAGGCGCAGGCAGTCGGGCCAGGTGGCGGGCGCGACGTCGTGGATCGACACGCACAGCATGCCCGGCGCCGCCTCGCCCTGACGTTCAATCGGTGACACAGATACGCTCCGGTTCGCGCTGGACGGGCTGGTAGCCGCCCAGCAGCAGATCGTAACGGCCCAGCACCTGGGGCAGGATCTCGTTCCAGTCGTAGCGCTCGGCCGCCTTGCGGCGCGCGGCCTGGCCCATGCGCGCCATGTCGCGGAAATAGATCGCTTCGATCGCCCCGGCCAGGCTGTCGACATTGTCCGGCTCGGCCAGGATCCCGGTCTCGCGGTCGACCAGCTCGGCCACGCCGCCGCGGTTGGTGCCGACGACCGGCAGGCCGCAGGCCATGGCCTCGAGCACGATCAGGCCGAAGGTTTCGCAATCGCCCGGATGGACCAGCACGTCGCAGCTGGCCAGCAGGCGCGCCAGCTGGCGCTGGTCGCGCTCGAAGGGGACGATGGTGACGTTGGGCGCCTGCGGCAGCGGGTCGCCGGCGCCGACCAGGATCAGGTGGTAGCGCCGGCCCAGCTTGCGCGCCGCCTCGATCAGCACGTGCAGCTTCTTTTCCGGCGTAAAGCGCCCGGCATAGACCAGCAGGCGGGTATCGGGATCGAGCCCGAGGTGTTCGCGCAGGGTCTCGCCCAGCCGTTCGTCTTCCGCCGCGGGCTGGAACACCCGCGAGTCGATCCCCAGCGGCTGCTGCACGGCGCCATGCACGCCGATGTCGTGCAACAGCTCGACCATCACGCGGCTGGGCGCCAGCACCAGGTCGAACTGGCGGTACAGGTTGGCAAGGTAATGGCAGGTGCCGCGCGCGATCCAGCGCCCGAGGCGCGGACGCACCAGGCGCGGCAAGTCGGAATGGTAGAAGGCGACGGCGGGGATGTCGTAGCGCTTGCGCATCCGCAGCGCAGCCCAGGCGCAGTGGCCGGCGTCGCCCGCCTCGACCAGGTCCGGGCCGACCGATTCCAGCAGCCGCGCGGGGGCGGAAACCGACAGCGGCATCCGGAAGCCGTGGAAGCCCGGCAGGTTGGCGGCGGGAATCCGCACCAGGGCCGGCACCGCCTCGCCGCAGGTTTCGACATTGGGGCTCAGGATGGTGTGCTGGATACGGCTGCGGCCTGCCAGCCAGTGCGCCTTGGCATTCAGGTAAGTGCTGACGCCGCCACCTTCGGCCGCGTAAAACATCGTGATGTCGACAAGGTGCATGGTCGATTCCGGTCAAAGTGTGGCCCACGATAGCAGCGGACCCAGTACGCTGTTTGCGTACCGTCAACCGTAACCCGCTACCTCAAAGGTTCCGCGACCTCATGCATTGGCCGGGAAACCCTTGTGGGGAGGCCCATTATGCACTTCGCCTGTCGAGCATGGCGCGCGCAATCGTGCCCGCGTCCACATACTCGAGTTCGCCTCCGACGGGAACGCCGCGCGCCAGGCGGCTGACCTTCAGCCCGCGCGCCTTCAGCATCTCGCTGATGTAATGGGCGGTGGCTTCGCCCTCGTTGGTGAAATTGGTGGCCAGCACGACCTCGCTCACGATGCCGTCGGCCGCACGGTTGACCAGCTTGTCGAGGTGCAGGTCGCGCGGGCCGATACCGTCCAGCGGCGACAGCCTGCCCATCAGCACGAAATATAGGCCCTTGTAGGTCAGGGTCTGCTCGATCATCAGCTGGTCGGCCGGGGTCTCGACCACGCACAGCAGCGCATGGTCGCGCTCCGGGTCCGCGCACAGCTCGCAGACCTCGAGCTCCGAAAAGGTATTGCACATCGCGCAGTGATGCACCGCCTCGACCGCCTGGTAGAGGGCGCGCGACAGCATGGCCGCGCCTTCGCGGTCGTGCTGCAGCAGGTGGAAGGCCATGCGCTGCGCCGACTTCGGCCCGACGCCCGGCAGGCGGCGCAAGGCCTCGGTCAGGAAGTCGAGCGATTTGGACATGATGGTTCCGTGTGGTCGGCGTTCATTCGGCGCGCCAGGCGGCGAGCGCTTCGGCCGTCATGGTGGGCACGAATTCGGTGATGTCGTAGCGCGCCACGCCGGCCTGGTGGAAGGGATCGTCGCGCAGCACGGCATCGAGTTCGGCGCGGCTGGCGGCATGGGCGATGATGATGCCGCCGTCGCGCGGCTCCTTGCGCCCCGACATCAGGAACAGGCCGCGCGCATACTGTTCTTCCAGGAAGGCGCGGTGCGCCGGGAGGAAAGCGTCGATGCGCGCCAGCGGCGCCGTATAAGTCAGGGCGACAACGAACATCAGAACGGCATCTTGAAGCCCGGCGGGATCGGCAGGCCGGCGGTCAGGCCGCTCATCTTTTCCTGGCTGGTGGCTTCGGCCTTGCGGATCGCATCGTTGAAGGCGGCCGCGACCAGGTCTTCCAGCATGTCCTTGTCGTCGCCCAGCAGCGACGGGTCGATCGAGACGCGCTTGACGTCGTTCTTGCAGGTCATGACCACCTTGACCAGGCCGGCGCCCGACTGGCCTTCGACTTCGATCTGAGCCAGCTGCTCCTGCGCCTTCTTCATGTTGTCCTGCATGGCCTGGACCTGCTTCATCATGCCTGCGAGCTGGTTTTTCATCATGGTGGGGTTCTCCAATAAAGTCGGGTGAAACGAAAAAGTGTCAGGTGCCGATCGGGCGCACCGAGCCCGGCACCACGAAGGCGTCGAAAGTCTGCTCCAGCGCCTGGATGAAGGGATCGGCGGCCACGGTTTCCTCGGCTTCGCGCTGCAGCTGTTCGCGGCGCGCCCGGGCCTCGGCGCTGGCGGTGTACCAGACCGGCCCGATCTCGGTGTCGATGTTGACGCGCACCGCCGGGAAGCGTTCCTGCAGGGCCGCGCACAGCTTTTCGCTGTTGCCGCTGGCGCGCAGGGTATCGACCGGCACGCGCAGGCGGAAGGTGGCGGACGAGCCGTCCGAGGTACAGCCGACCAGTTCGGTCTGGAAGGCCAGCTGCTGGGCCACGCCGCGCAGCGGCAGCGAAGCCGCCAGCGCCGGCCAGTTGCCGTCCCAGCCGATCGCCGGTACCGGCGTGATCACATACGGATGCGCCGGCTTGCTCGGTGCCGGGGCGCGCGCGGCCGGCGGCGCGCTCGCCAATGCCGGCGCCTCGGCGGCGACGGCGGTGTCGTGGGAAAACTCGGTGACCCAGGCCGGCGGCTCGTCGTCGGCCACCGCCTGGTCATACCCCTGGCCTTGCTCGGCGGCGCGGGCCATCGGCTGCTGCTGGGCCACGGCCTGCGGCTGCGGACGCGCGGCCGGCTGGTCCCATGGCGCCGGAGCGGACGGACGCGCGGCCGGCGCGGGTGCGGCGCTGGCCATCGGCGCCGGGCCGGGCGCAGGCGCTGCCGGGGCCGGAGCGGGTGCCGGTGCGGCCGGCTGGGCCGCAGCCGCGGCCGCGGCCGGCGCTTCGGACGGTCCCGGCGGACGGCGGCCACCGCCGCCCGTGGTCATGCGCGCGGCGGCGCGGGCCGCTTCCAGCGCGGCATTGATGGCGGCGCGGGCCGGGCTCAGGGCCGCGGCGGCGCCGGATGCCTGGGGCGCCGGTGCGGCCGGCGCCTGGGGGGCGGACGGCGCAGTGGCGGCCGGCGCGGCGCCCGGCTGCGGCGCCGGCGCGCGGGCCGGCGCGGCGGCGGCAGAAGCAGCGGCGGCCGGACGCGCGGCCGGAGCCTGCGGCAGCGGACGCGCCAGCGCGGCCGGGGCCGGGCTGGCCGCCTGCTCGGCTCCGCCCTGTCCCGGACGGAAGGCCAGCATGCGCAGCAGGGTCATCGTGAAGCCGGCGTACTCGTCCGGCGCCAGGCCGATCTCGTTACGGCCATGCACCGCGATCTGGTAATACAGCTGCACCTCCTGCGGATCGAACACGGTCGCCAGGCGCTGGATGTCGGCCAGCTCGGGCAGGTCTTCCGGCACCGCGGTCGGCACGGTCTGGGCCAGCGCGATCCGGTGCAGCAGGGTGCCGAGGTCCTGCAGCGCGCCGTTGTACGACAGGCTGCGGCTGGCCATCTCGTCGGCCACCGCCATCAGGTCGGCGCCGTCCTGGCGCGCCAGCGCATCCAGCAGGCGCACCAGGTAGGACTGGTCGAGCGCGCCCAGCATGCCCTGCACCGCATCGAGGGTGACCTGGCCGGCGGCATAGGCGATCGCCTGGTCGGTCAGCGACAGCGCGTCGCGCATCGAACCGTGGGCGCCTTGCGCCAGCAGCCGCAGGGCCGGCTGTTCGAAGCTCACGCCTTCCTGGCCGAGGATGTTTTCCAGGTGGCCGACGATATGGCCGGGCGGCATCTGCTTGAGGTTGAACTGCAGGCAGCGCGACAGCACCGTGACCGGGATCTTTTGCGGGTCGGTGGTCGCCAGGATGAATTTCACGTGCTCGGGCGGTTCCTCGAGCGTCTTCAGCATTGCGTTGAAGGCGTGGTTGGTGAGCATGTGCACCTCGTCGATCATGTAGACCTTGAAGCGTGCATTGCTCGGTGCGTACACCGCCTGTTCCAGCAGCTGCGCCATCTCGTCGACGCCGCGGTTCGAAGCCGCGTCCATCTCGACGTAGTCGACGAAGCGGCCGGCATCGATCGCGCGGCAGGGTTCGCAGACGCCGCACGGCTCGGCCGTGATGCCGCCCTGCCCATCCGGCCCGACGCAATTGAGCGACTTGGCCAGGATGCGCGACAGCGTCGTCTTGCCCACCCCGCGCGTGCCGGTGAACAGATAGGCGTGGTGCAGGCGCCCCGTACGCAAGGCATGGGTCAGGGCACGGACGACGTGCTCCTGGCCGACCAGCGTTTCGAAGTTCCTGGGACGGTATTTGCGGGCGAGGACTTGATAGGACATACCGCGATTTTACCGTAGACCGGGCCAGTCGCGGCAACATTCGCCGCGCGGCTGCGACGGCGCCCGCAGAAACAAAAACAGCTGCCGAGGCAGCTGTTTTCATGAGAATTAAGAGGCGAGCCTGATCTGCGGCACTTGCGGTGATCGGCTTTGGCTGCTTCGTTCCCGACCTGACCAGGTAAACCAAGCCGCAATGCGCAGGGGCCCGCCAGCAGTCATTATAACCGACCATGCGGTCCGCGGCAAACCGCGGGAGAGGATGATCCGCACCAACTATATTCAGCCCTCTATATATATAGTGGGTACCCGGCGCGGATGCCGCTTTCTCGTCCCTTACAGGCCGAGCTGCTGCCAGATGTCGTCCACGCGCGCCTTCACTTCCGGCGCCATGACGATCGTCGTGCCCCACTCGCGGTTGGTTTCGCCCGGCCACTTGTTGGTGGCGTCGATGCCCATCTTGCTGCCCAGGCCGCTGACCGGCGAGGCGAAGTCGAGGTAGTCGATCGGCGTGTTGTCGACCAGGACCGTGTCGCGGGTCGGATCGACGCGCGTCGTGATGGCCCAGATCACTTCCTTCCAGTCGCGCACGTCGACGTCCTCGTCCACCACGACGATGAACTTGGTGTACATGAACTGGCGCAGGAAGCTCCAGACCCCGAACATCACGCGCTTGGCATGGCCGGCGTACTGCTTCTTCATCTGCACCACCGCCATCCGGTAGCTGCAGCCTTCCGGCGGCAGGTAGAAATCGGTGATCTCCGGGAACTGCTTCTGCAGCAGCGGAATGAAGACCTCGTTCAGCGCCACGCCCAGCACGGCCGGCTCGTCGGGCGGCTTGCCGGTATAGGTCGAGTGGTAGATCGGGTCGCGCCGCATGGTGATGCGGTCGATCGTGAACACGGGGAACCAGTCCTGCTCGTTGTAATAGCCGGTGTGGTCGCCATACGGGCCTTCCAGCGCATGCTCGAAGCCGCTTGGATGGTTCTGGTCCGGATAGATATGCCCTTCCAGCACGATCTCGGCGGACGCCGGCACCCGCAGCTCGCTGCCGATGGCCTTGGTCAGCACCGTGCGCTGGCCGCGCAGCAGGCCGGCGAACTGGTACTCGGACAGGGTATCCGGCACCGGCGTCACCGCGCCGAGGATGGTGGCCGGGTCGGCGCCCAGCGCCACCGCGACCGGGTACGGCTGGCCCGGATGGGCGATACAGTGCTCGCGGAAATCGAGGGCGCCGCCGCGGTGCGCCAGCCAGCGCATGATGACCTTGTTCGGCCCCAGCACCTGCTGGCGATATATACCTAAGTTCTGCCGCTTCTTGTGCGGCCCCTTGGTGATCACCAGGCCCCAGGTGATCAGGGGCGCGATGTCGCCGGGCCAGCAGTGCTGGATCGGCAGGCGCGCCAGGTCGACGTCCTGGCCTTCCCAGACGATCTCCTGGCAGGGCGCCCCCTTCACTTCCTTCGGCGACATGTCCCAGACGGACTTGACGAGCGAGCCCAGGTTCATGATGTCCTTGAAGCCCTTGGGCGGTTCCGGCTCCTTCAGGCGCGCCAGCACATGGCCGATCTTCCTGAGCTCGCCGATGTCGTCGGCGCCCATGCCCAGCGCCACCCGGCGCGGCGTGCCAAACAGATTGCCGAGCACGGGAACTTCATACCCGGTCGGACGCTCGAACAGCAGAGCCGGTCCACCAGCCCGCAGGGTGCGGTCGCAGACTTCCGTCATCTCAAGATTCGGCGAAACCGGCACCGAAATAGCTTTTAATTCGCCAATATCTTGCAACTTGGCAATAAAATCTCGTAAATCTGAATAGTTCATCTAGTTTTTCATTCTTTTTTACATCTTTTGAGCTTGGCTAACAATCGGCGGCAAGTGGTTGATTTGCCAAAGAATTGATGAGCTATGAAAAGAAAGTTAGATTTAAAAGTAATAACGCGCTATCGTGCTAGTATTGACTTGATATAAACCAGCTTCTACAATCCGGCTACCAAGTGAGACAGGCCCGTCCAGGACGTGATTTTAGCCGGTCTCATTCTTTCACGGGGTCGGGGCCCCAACGACATTGTAGGAGTGTTTTCACTGGGCGTCTGCCCAACCAACCCCGAGACAGTTGTTAGCCACTGGGCGCCTCCATCGCAGCGCGACCCAGCTGTAGCAAGCAATGACGGCGTTCCTCGACCGCAGCAAGCGGCGACGGACGGTTTCTGATGCACGGCATTAGTACCCTAAAAAAGCAGCGCTTTTGCGCAGCATGGGGCCGCTTTTTCCGCGACAAAGGAGAGACGATGATTCATCGCTTCATCGGCACGAGCGCAAGGCTCGTCCAACACATGGCCAGCCAGCCAGTCACGTGGTCTTCCGTGACAAAAGCGGCACGTGGTGTATTGACCACCGCACAACATACGCTGACCGTATTCGGTCTTTCCGCAGTAGCAGTACTTGCTTTGCTGTACAACCGTCCCGATCTGGCAAAACGGGTATCGGACTTTTTGAGCCCGCAACAAACTGCCCAGGTTGTCGCTGCCCCGGTGCAGGCGCCCGCCGCCCGCCCCGAAGCCGTCGAGGTCGCCAGCCGCAACGACAAGCAAACGGCGCATTCCACGCGCCAGCAGAAGTACGTGACCGAGTGGCTGTCGCGCCGCTACCGTGTCGCCGGCGACGCCGCCAACATGTTCGTCGCCACCGCCTACAGCACCGCCCACGAGATCAAGCTCGACCCGCTGCTGATCCTGGCCGTGATGGCGATCGAATCGGGCCTGAATCCGTTCGCGGAAAGCCCGATGGGCGCCCAGGGCCTGATGCAAGTCATGTCCAAGGTCCACAGCGACAAGTTCGAGGAAGTCGGCGGCAAGGAGGCCGCCCTGAATCCGGTTGCCAACATCCGTGTCGGCGCCCAGATCCTGAAGGATTACGTGACCCGCACCGGTTCCGTCGAAGGCGGCCTGAAGACCTACGTCGGCGCCGGCGCCTTCGAGAACGATTCCGGCTACGGCAACAAGGTGCTGGCCGAGTACCGCCGCCTGAAGCAGGTCGCGAGCGGCAAGAACGTGCCGATCGTTACCCCGCCATCGGCCCCTGCCCCGGTCCCGACCGCGACACTGGTGCAGAAATCCGCGCCTGCGCCGTCGCCTGCGGACAGCCTCACCGCCGAAGCCGCGCATGGCGCGAGCCAGGCTGGCGAAACGGTCGCCGGCCTCTGAGTACCGATCCCTGGTCGAAGGCCACTGTTGGCGGGAGCCGCAGTGGCCTTCTTTTTTATTCCGCCGTCGTTCCCGCGCAGGCGGGAACCCAAGTACGTCGCGTACCTGCGGACCTAACTTGGGTCCCCGCCTGCGCGGGGACGACGTTCATATGCCAACACATAAAAAAACCGCCCCAGTCTCCCGGGGCGGTTTTCACTCATCTATATATATAGTAGCGGGCCGGTCAGCGCTTCGCGTCCGCCGCCGCTTCGTCCGGCCGCAGCTTGCCGGCCAGGCGGTCCAGCACGCCGTTGACGTACTTGTGGCCGTCGATGCCGCCGAAGGACTTGGTCAGCTCGACCGCTTCGTTGATCACGACGCGGTACGGGATCTCGATCTTGTTCTTCAGCTCCCAGGCGCCCAGCAGCAGCACCGCGTGCTCGATCGGCGACAGCTCGGCGATCGGACGGTCGACCGTCGGGGTGAGGGTCTCGCGCAGCTCGACCGATTGTGCGATCGCGCCGTTCAGCAGCTCGGTGAAGTATTCGCTGTCGGCCTTGTCGAAGCCGTGGGCGGCGCGGATGTGGTTGACGACCGTCGAGGCCGGCTCATTGTTCAGCAGCCACTGGTACAGGCCCTGCAGCGCGAACTCGCGCGCGCGGTGCCGCGGCGTGCGGTTCTTGTTCGGGTTGGCGTGCGTGCTATTGTCAGTCATGTTCTTACCTTGATGAGACTTATTCTTCCTCGGCCTGCAGCTCTTCCAGGCCGAGCAGGAGGTTGGCCATTTCGACGGCGACGCGGGCGGCGTCCGTGCCCTTCTCGGCCATGCGCGCTTCGGCCTGCTCGTCGTTCTCGGTGGTCAGCACGGCGTTGGCGATCGGCATGCCATAGTCCAGGCCGATGCGGGTGATGCCGGCGCCCGACTCGTTCGAGACCAGCTCGAAGTGGTAGGTCTCGCCGCGGATCACGGCGCCCAGGGCGACCAGGGCGTCGAACTGCTGGGTCTCGGCCATCTTCTGCAGGGCCAGCGGGATTTCCAGGGCGCCCGGCACGGTCACGTGCAGGATGTCCTCGTCGGCCACGCCCAGGTGCTTCAGTTCCGCCAGGCAGGCCGACAGCAGGCCATGGCCGACGTCGGCATTGAATCGTGCCTGCACGATTCCGATGCGCAGGCCTTCACCCTGCATATTGCTTTCAAAAGTTCCTACCGTCATGGCTGCCTCTTTTTCTGTTTACTGTAAATGAATAGTTGAATGGTAGCGCGTCGGGCGCGCCGATCGCGCCTGATACGCTTGCGTGCTTACGCTTCCGGCTTTGGCAGATATCCGGTGACTTCGAGGTCGAAACCGACCATCGACGGCATCTTGCGCGGGTTCGCCAGCAGCTTCATCCTGCACACGCCAACCTGCTTCAGGATCTGGGCGCCGATGCCGTAGGTGCGCAGGTCGAGGTTGGCGGCGCGGCCGGCCGGGCGTGGCGCCGACTTGTCGGCGAACTGGGCGAACAGCTCGTCCGCCGTTTCGCCGCAGTTCAGCAGCACGATCACGCCGGAGTCCGCGGCCTGGATCGCCTGCATCGCCGACGACAGGTTCCACGAGTGCGAGGTGGCGCGGTTGTCCAGCAGGTCGACGACCGACACCGGCTGGTGCACGCGCACCAGGGTTTCCTTGCCGGCCGGATCGCCGTGCACCAGGGCCAGGTGGGCCGAGCCGCTCGGCTTGTCGCGGAAGGCGACCAGGCGGAATTCGCCGTGCACCGTCGACAGCTGGCGCTCCGCCACGCGCTCGACCAGCGATTCGGTCTGGCTGCGGTAGTGGATCAGGTCGGCGATGGTGCCGATCTTCAGGCCGTGCTCCTCGGCGAACTCGAGCAGGTCCGGCAGGCGCGCCATGGTGCCGTCTTCCTTGATGATCTCGCAGATCACCGAGGCCGGGGTCAGGCCCGCCATCTCGGTCAGGTCGCAGCCCGCCTCGGTATGGCCGGCGCGCATCAGCACCCCGCCCTTGACCGCGCGCAGCGGGAAGATATGGCCCGGCTGCACCAGGTCTTCCGGCTTCGCGTTCTTCGCCACCGCCACCTGGATGGTGCGGGCGCGGTCGGCCGCCGAGATGCCGGTGGTGACGCCTTCGGCCGCCTCGATCGAGACCGTGAAGTTGGTGCCGAACGAGGTGCCGTTACGGGTCGTCATCATCGGCAGTTCGAGGCGGTCGCAGATCTCTTCCGACAGGGTCAGGCAAACCAGGCCGCGCGCGTGCCGGATCATGAAGTTGATCGCTTCGGGCGTGACGTGTTCGGCGGCGAGCACCAGGTCGCCCTCGTTCTCGCGGTCTTCCTCGTCGACCAGAATGACCATGCGCCCTGCGCGCAGTTCGTCGACGATTTCCTGGGTGGTAGAGATAGGCATGCGAAGTCCTGTGCTGAAACCCGTTATTTTAATGGATTTGCCAGTCCTTCACTGGACCGGATTCCGGCAATCGCGAAGGGAGATGGCGGGCCTGGCCGGCGGACGCACGAAATTGTTGCACATTGACAACGACAGCTGCACGCCTACGGTGCAACGATGGTGTTCGACAACAACTGTGCGGCTCAGTGCGCAAGGTAAAATGATTTTTTATTGCTCAACCGGAGCACGTTCGCATGATCGTCCGCCTTGCCCGCACCACCCTCTTCGCCGCGATCCTGGTCGCCGCCTCGCTGGCCGACGCCGCGCCGCTCGACCTGAATGCCGCGCTGCCGGTCGCGCCCCAGCTCAAGGTCGGCAAGCTGCCGAACGGCCTCACCTACTACATCCAGAAGAACCGCAAGCCCGAGCACAAGCTGGAACTGCGCCTGGTGGTGAAGGCCGGCTCCATTCTCGAAGACGACGACCAGCAGGGCCTGGCCCACTTCACCGAGCACATGGCCTTCAACGGCTCGACCCATTTCAGGAAGCACGAACTGGTGTCCTACCTGCAGTCGATCGGGGTGAAGTTCGGCGCCGACCTGAACGCCTACACCTCCTTCGACGAAACCGTCTACGTGCTGCCGGTGCCCGCCGAGCGCAGGCAGGACCTCGACCAGGCCTTCCAGGTGCTGCAGGACTGGGCGCAAGGGCTGACCCTGAACGACGCCGACATCGACAAGGAACGCGACATCGTGCTCGAGGAACTGCGTCTGGGCAAAGGCGCGGGCAACCGCATGCAGAAGGTCCTGATGCCGAAGATCTACAACGGTTCGCGCTATGCCGACCGGCTCCCGATCGGCAAGGCGGACACGCTGCGCAACTTCAAGCCCGAGGCCCTGCGCCGCTTCTACCGCGACTGGTACCGTCCCGACCTGATGGCCGTGGTGGCGGTCGGCGACATCGATCCGGCGCAAGCCGAACAGCTGATCAGGCGCCACTTCGGCGGTCTGAAAAACCCGGCCGCGCCGCGCCCGCGCAGCTACGCGCAGATCCCGCCGCGCACCGGCACCGAGGCGCTGGTGGTCACCGACAAGGAAGCGGGACCGGCCTCGGTCCTGATCCGCTATCCGGTGATGCCCTTCAGCGAGCGCGCCACCGTCGGCGGCTACCGCGAGCAGCTGATCGAAGCCCTGTTCGCGGGGATGCTGAACCAGCGCCTGTCCGAACTGGCGCAACTGCCCTCGCCGCCTTTCATGGGCGCCAGCAGCGCGCTCGGCCGCCTGACGCCGCGCTACCGCTCGTACAACGCGGCGGCGGCGCTGGGCGAAGGCGGCGCGACCCCGGCCATCGACGCCCTGGTGCAGGAAAACGAACGTGCGCGCCGCTACGGCTTCGGCGCCGCCGAGCTGGAACGCATGAAGAAAAGCGTGATGCGCACCTACGAGCGCGCCTACAACGAGCGCGACAAGACCGATTCCGCCGCCCACGCCGCCGAATACATCCGCAACTTCCTGGAAGGCGAATCGATTCCCGGCATCGAGAACGAATACCGCTACGTGAGCGAACTCCTGCCCGGCATCACGCTGGACGAGATCAACGCCTACGCGCGCCGCACGATTCCCGCGGACTCCGGCAAGCTGGTGGTCTACACCGGCCCGGCCAAGCAGGACGCGCCGGTGCCGACCGGCGAGCAGCTGCTGGCCGCGGTCGCCGCCGCCGAACGCCGCGACGTCAAGGCCCACGACGAGAAGGCGGTGGCGGCGCGCCTGATGGACAAGCCGCCTCCCCCCGGCAGCATCGTCGGCGAGAACCGCGACGAACGCCTGGGCATCACGCGCCTGCTGCTGTCGAACGGCGTGAAGGTGATCCTGAAGCCGACCAGCTTCCGCAACGACCAGGTCCTGATGAGCGCCGCGCGCTTCGGCGGCCAGAGCCTGTTCGACACCCAGGACATGTACAACGCCCGCTACGCCGACACCATCGTCGCCGCGATGGGCCTGAAGGACTTCTCGCCGCTCGACATGCGCAAGATCCTGGCCGGCAAGGCGGCCGCCGTCAGCGCCGGCCTGGGCAACAACACCGACGTCGTCGCCGGCACCGCGGGCGCCACCGACATCGACACCATGCTGCAGATGGTGTGGCTGAAGTTCGCCGGCGTGCGCCGCGACGAGGACCTGTATAAGTCCTTCATCGGCAAGCAGATGGAGCTGGCGCGCAACCGCGCCAGCCAGCCGGGCGCGCGGTTCGGCGACGTGCTGGTGTCGACCCTGTACGGCGACAATCCGCGCGCCCCGCGCGCCCTGCGTCCCGAGGACTTCGCCAGCATCGACCTGGACCGCGCGATCGCCATCTACCGCCAGCGCTTCTCGAGCGCGAGGGACCTGACCTTCATCTTCGTGGGCAGCTTCGACGTCGCCGCCATCAAGCCGCTGCTGGCGACCTACCTCGCCAGCCTGCCGACGCCCGACATCCCGGTGGCCTACCGCGACCTCGGCCTGCGCCCCGTGAAAGGCGTGGTCAAGCGCGAAGTGAACAGCGGCCTCGACGACAAGAGCACGGTCTCGCTGACCTTCACCGGCGCCGCCGAGGTCAACGAACTGGAAGAGCTGCGCCTGTCGGCCCTGGCCGAGGTGATGAACATCCGCATCATCGACGTGCTGCGCGAGAAGCTGGGCCTGATCTACGGCGGCGGCATGGAAGCGTCGATGACGCGCATCCCCTACAGCCACTACACGGTGGGCGTGACCCTGCCGACCGGGCCGGACAACGTCGACAAGGTGGTCAGCGCGACGTTCGCCGAAATCGAACGCATGCGCACCCGGGGCCCGGACCAGGCCGACCTCGACAAGGTGAAGACCAACTGGCTCCAGACCTACCGCAAATCGCTGAAGGAAAACGGCTACTGGCTGGCCGCGCTGCAAACCTCGCTGACCGAGGGCACCGACCCGGCCACCATCCTCACCTTCGACAAGGAAGTGCAGAAGCTGAGCGTGGCCGACCTGAAGCTCGCGGCGCAGCGTTACCTGAAGCCGGACAACTACGTGCAGGTGGTGCTGAATCCGGAGAAGGCGCCGGCGCCGGTACAGGCGGTGGAGGCGGGACAGCAGGCGCCGCGCTGACACCCTGGCGTCACGCGTGGGCCCATGGTGCCCACGCTACGCCCTGAAGTGCCCGTACACGGCCAGGCACAGCTCGACGAAGATCAGCAGCAGGATCGCGACCTCCAGCCTGTGCGAGCTGTGGTAACGCATCGTTTCGACCAGGGTTTCGGCCGTATGCGACAGCGTCGTCAGCTTGCGGTCCAGGGTGATCGCGCGGTCTTCGAGTTCGTAGTCGCCTTCCAGCCTGGCGTAGAGACCCGACAGGCCGGGGTTGTCCCATAGCAGGTCGGGGCGATCGAGCACGCCCGCCCTGCCGTTCAGGCGGCTCTCGGCGAGCAGCATGCTGCCCACGGCCTTCAACAGCTCCGCGGGCTTTGCGGAAAACCGTCCGTCTTCCGCCAGGTCGCGCGCCAGCGGTTCGCTGCGGTCGAAGTCGCGCGCGGCCTGGCGCTCCTGGAACGAGAGCATGGTCGCCTTGGCCATCACCTCGGCGATCAGCTGCAAACGCAGCCGGTCCGCGTTCTTGATCTTGATGTACTGCCCCGACGGCCCTTCCTGCTCGGCCGGATCGACGTCGACCAGCGCGGCTTCCTCGCTGCCAAGCTCGCCGAAGCCGGACGAATGCGCGCCGATCGCCTGCAACAGGCGCGCCCTCTCGTCCGCCGACGCATTGAAGAGCACGATCGCGCCATAGCGGAAGATGGCGGCGATACCGCCCTCGCCCAGCCTGACCAGCGAAGGCGACTTGGCGATGACCTCGAACCCGGAAATCGCTTTCACGTCGATGCGCTCGGCGACCATGATCGCGCGCGCGCTGAACTGGGACTGGCTGATGACCGGACGCTGGTGCGGCAGCTTCTCCGTTTTCAGATGCAGGCCTGGCCGGCTGCGCGGCCGCGGTTCCCAGTGAATCTGCTTCCTGTGTGTCTGGCTATCCATGGTCGTTCAGCGGCCGGGTCCGGGCGGTAGTCGAAGAAGGCGCCATCATACGCCCTCTTCGCGCCATCAAATTTTCGTTTCCAACCGCAGCCCCAGCGTCGTATAAGTCCGCCTCCAGGTCTCCAGCGCCTGCACCATGCCGTCGGTCTCGACCACGCGCGCGCTTTCGTAGCGGCGCGGCAGCAGGTTGTTGCCGGAGATGCGCAGCTGGGTGTTGGCGCTGAACTTCCACAGTCCGTACAGGTCGAGCTGGCGTTTCATGCCGGTGGCAAGACGTTCGTTCACACTGGTCTGGACCAGGGTCACCGGTGTCCAGTTGAGGTTGCCGCCGACCGTCAGCGGCGCCGCCTTCACCCGGTAATCGAGGCCGACGTTGGCGGTCTGCCTGGCCTGCTGTTCGAGCCGGTTGTCCGGTCCCGGGATATCGTCCACGCTCGACCAGTAACGGCTGTAGTTGGCGCGCAGGTCCAGGTCCGGCGCCCCGGCGTGCAGTTCGGCCAGCTGGAACTTGGCCTCCAGCTCGACACCGCGGGTAAGCGCATGGCCGATGTTCGTCGGCGTGGACACCCAGCGCGGACCGATGCTGGTCGCTTGCAGCGCGGTCTGGCGGCGCATCAGGTTGTCGATCTCGCGCACGAAGGCGCTGGCCGACAGCAGGCCGCTCTTGCCCAGGTAGTGTTCGTAGGCGGCGTCGATGCCCGTGGCCAGCTCCGGCTTCAGGTGCGGATTGCCGGTGCGGTCCGGACGCGTCGGGTGGTTGTCGCTGACGAAGGACGGCGCGGCGACCAGGTCGTCCAGGGCCGGGGCCTTGTAGCTGCGGGTCAGGCTGGCCCGCAGCTGGTCGCGCTTCGAGCCCGGAATCCGGTACACGGTGTGCAGCACCGGGCTCCATACGCTGCTGGTGTTCTTCACCGCGTAGCCCGGGCTGTCGCTGGTGCTGCGGATGCCTTCCCAGCGCAGGCCCAGGTAGCCGGACCACTGGCTGGTGATATCCCACTCGTCCTGCGCGAACAGGGCCAGGCGGCGGGTGTCCGCGCTCAGGTTCGCGCCCGAGGCGTCGTACAGGGGATCGTTGTCGCCTTCGGCCACGTGGACCAGCGCCAGGTGCCCGGCCTCGCCGTCCCAGCCGGCCGCGAAGTGATGGCCTTCGCCCAGCGGGCGGCTGTATTTGCCGCTGTTGGAGACGCTGCGCTGGCGTTCCGTATCGATGTCGGTCAGGACGCGTTGCAGCTCGCCCCCGGCGCCGTAGTTGTTGCGCAGGCTGTCGCTGTCGCTGCGGTTGATGCCGGCGCTGAACTTGATCTCCAGCTTCGCGCCGTCCTCCATCTTGTGGGTCCAGTCGCCGAGGCCGCGCGCCATCGTCCCGTTGGTATGCGACACCGCGTGCTGCAGCGCCAGGGGCGGCGGAGTCAGGCCGATCACCTGGTCGACCGGGGCGTCGTTCACGCTGGTGTTGCGGCTGGCGGAGACGAAGGGCTGGAAGTTCAGCGTGTCGCCATCGTCGAATTTCCAGGTCAGGCGCGGCGCCAGGTTCAGCGCCCGCGTCCTGGCGTCGCCGACACTGTGGATCAGCTGCAGGCGCTGCACGGTGCCGTCGGCGAGCAGGTCGGCGTCGGTGGCGGTCAGGTCGGTGTGCGGCCTGGTTTCCGACGCGGTGGCGTTCAGCAGCCAGCCCAGGTTGCCGCTCTTGCCCGGCACGGTCACGGACACGTTCGCGCCATGGCGGCCGCGCACGATGTTGTCGGCGATGCGCAGCTGCGTGTCCTTCTGCCGGTATCCCTGGCGCAGGATCACGTTGACGGTGCCGGCGATCGCCTGCGTGCTGTGCTCGGCGACCGGGCCGCGCATGATCTCGATGCGCTCCACCTGCTCGGGCGGGATGGACTCGACCGAAAAACCCTGCGGCGGGCGCTCGCCATTTACCAGCACCTGGGTGTAGCCATTGCCGAGGCCGCGCATCTGGACGCTGCCGGCGCTGCCCGGCGCGCCGCTCATGGTCACGCCGGGCAGGCGCTTGAGGACTTCGCCCAGGCTGGTGTCGCCGTTGCGGTCGAGTTCCTCGCGCCCGACCACCAGCGTGGATGCGGTGGACAGGCGGCGCGTTTCGGTATCGTCGGCGCGGGTGCCGCTGACATTCACCTGTTGCACCTTGCCGTCCGGCTTGGCGTCCGGCTTGGCGGCCGGCCTGGCCTCGACGGGAACGGATGACTGGTCCTGGGCAAATGCGCTGCCGCCCGCCCCGAGCATGGCCTGGCAGGCGGCCGGTAAGAACTTTTTCATCTGTGCTTACTTCAAGTACTTGTTGAACCAGCCGATCTCACGGCTGCGCAAATCCTTCTGGTGTTCCGGCTTGCGGAACGCATGTCCCTCGCCTTCGTAGATCACCAGCGTGGTCGGCACGCCCATCGCCTTCAGGCCGTGCCAGAACTCCAGCGACTGCGCCGGCGGGCATTCCACGTCGCGCTCGCCGACGTAGATCAGGGTCGGCGTCCTGGCCGCCTTGATCGACTCGATCGGCGACGCCGCGCGGTAGACGGCCGGGTCGTCGTACATGGTGGCGCCGAAGAACGGGACCATCCACTGGTCGATGCCGTTCTGGCCGTAGTAGCTGATCCAGTTGGCGATGCCGGCGCCGGCCACCGCGGCCTTGAAGCGCTGGCTGTGCGTCACGCCCCACATCGTCATGTAGCCGCCGTAGGAGTGGCCCATCAGGCCCAGGCGATTGCCGTCGACCGGCGCCTGCTTGATGGCGGCGTCGACGCCGGCCAGGATGTCGCGCCAGTCGCCGCCGCCGAAGTCCTTCTTGTTGGCGTTGGTGAAGGCCAGGCCCTGGCCGTAGCTGCCGCGCGGGTTCGGCATGAACACGAAATAGCCCTGGTTGACCAGGTCGCGCACCAGCGAGTTGCCGCCCTCGCCCCCGGAGATGTAGCGCGGGGTCGCGGCGGCCGCCGGGCCGCCGTGCACCTGCACGATCATCGGGTATTTTTTTCCGGCGTCGACCTTGCGCGGCCCGACCAGCCAGCCCTGCACCTTGTAGCCGTCGTTGGTCCAGCTCACGCTCTGGGCCGAGACCACCGGCGCGAAGGAGTCGTTGTCGCGGGTGATCGCATGCATTTCCGGCAGGCGGCCGGCGACGATGCGCGGCGCGTGCTCGTAGTCCTCGTGTACCGAGGCCGCCACCTTGCCATCGAGGCTGAACACGAAGCGGCCCTCGCGCGAGGCCGATGCCGTGACCGGCCCCTTCCACAGCACGCGGCTGCTGCGCGCCGCCGGGTCGACCGCCACCACCCCGGCATCGGCGCCGGCCAGCACCGAGGCCATGATCTGCTGGCCGCGCCAGGCGATGCCGTTGAAGGTGCCGGCGAAGTCCGGGGTCACGTCGACCGGCTCGCCGCCGTCGATCGAGACCGTGTAGATGTCGCCGCCGACCGAGCCGAAATCGCTCATCAGGCCGCCGATGAAGGCGACCGTCTTGCCGTCCGGGGACACGTGCGGCATGTTCATCTGCATCTTCGGCGCCGCCAGCACGCGCAGCTTCCCGCTAGCGAGCTCGACGTGGCCGAGGGTGGCGATCCACCAGTTGTTGTCGCCGTTGCCCTTCGCGCTGGTGACGACGAAGCCCTTGCCGTCCGGGGTCCAGTCGTATTCGTAGACGAAGGTATCGGCCGGCGACACCAGTTTGAAGTCGCCGCCGGACAGGGACACCACCGCGATGCGCTGCTCGTCTTCCTGCTCGGCCACGCCGATCTCGCCGATCTGGCGCGCGCCCGCCTCCACCGCGCCGGTCATTTTTTTGGCGCCGACGGTGGCGAGGAAGGCCAGCTGGCGTCCATCCGGCGACCAGCGCACGGTGTTCGCCACGCCCTTGACGGTGGCGACCGGGCTCAAGCGTCCATCGCGCAGCACGTGGACGGTGGCGGTGCCGGCCTTGCCGTCGGTGCTGATGAGCGCCATCGCGCTGCCGTCCGGCGACCACACCGGCGCCTCGATGCGGCATTGCGCGCAATCGGACTGCACGAAGGTCGAGACCACCTTGCCGGTGGCGGTGTCGCGCACCACGATGCGCGGGCCGGTCTTCGGTTCGCCCTCGACGGATTCCAGCGCGGCGATCCGTTCGCCATTGCCGGAGATCGCCAGCGAGCGGTAGCTGCGCATGCTCTCCGCCGAGCTCAGCCCGGCGGCGCCCAGCAGCGCGACCAGGGCTGCGCTACGGAGAACTGTCTTCAGTTCAATCGATTCCTTGTGCTTCAACTTGGGTCCCCTTCTTAGCTTTTATTCTTTGGTAAATACAGGCGGGCGAATGCGCTCCCTACTGGACGAATTGCCAGCAGGAAGTCTACGCCAAACGGCAGAGAAACGGAGAAGATTTTGTCCGGCCGGGGCCGGACGTCGATCACGCCCTGGCGGCGGTCAGCATGCGCTCGACGTAGCGCGCGATCAGGTCGATCTCGAGGTTGACCCGGGCGCCGGCGTGCAGGTGCTTGAGGGTGGTGACGGCGATCGTGTGCGGGATCAGGTTGATCGAGAAACGGCAGACTTTCGCGCCGTTGGCTTCCAGGTCTTCGACGCTGTTGACGGTCAGCGACACGCCGTTCACCACGATCGACCCCTTGTAGGCCAGGTACTTGCCCAGTTCGACGGGCGCGTCGATCACCAGCTTGAAGGATTCGCCGATCGGCTCGAAGCTGTGCACGGTGCCCAGGCCGTCGACGTGGCCGGAGACCAGGTGGCCGCCCAGGCGCTCGGCCAGGGTCAGGGCCTTTTCCAGGTTCACTTCGCCCGGCTGGTCCAGGCCCGCGGTGCGGTTCAGGCTCTCGCGCGAGACGTCCACCGCGAACGCGTTGCCGGTCTTCTCGACCACGGTCATGCAGGCGCCGTTGATGGCGATCGAGTCGCCCAGTGCGACGTCGTCCAGTCCCAGGCCGCCGGCGTCGATCTGCAGGCGCACGCCCGCGAACGAGCCGCCTTCGAGCGGCTTGACCGATTGGATGCTGCCCACGGCAGCGACGATTCCAGTAAACATCCCTATTCCTTTTCTTGATGATTGAAGCGCGCCAGGATGCGCAGGTCGGAGCCGACCTGCTGCACGCCGTGGAAGCGCAATGCCAGCCTCTCGTTCAGCTGCGCCAGCGCCGGCAGCGCGAACATGCCCTGCCCCGGGCCGATCAGGCTCGGCGCCAGGTAGACCAGCAGCTCGTCGACGCAGCCTTCGCGCACCAGCGAGGCGTTCAGCTTGCTTCCCGCCTCGACGTGCAGCTCGTTGATTTCGCGCCTGCCCAGTTCCAGCATCAGTTCCGGCAGGTCGACCTTGCCGGCGCTGTTGGGCAGGAGGATGACCTCATGGCCGGCGGTGCGCAGCCGGGCTTCCTTTTCGGCGTTCGCCTGCGCCGCGACGATCCAGCACGGCTCGCCCTGCAGGATGCGGGCGCCGGTGTCGATCTCGAGGCGGCTGTCGACGATCACGCGGCGCGGCTGCAGCGGCGTCTCGATGCCACGCACGGTCAGCTGCGGATCGTCCGCCTTGACGGTGCCGATGCCGGTCAGGATCGCCTGCGCGCGGGCGCGCCAGGCATGGCCGTCGGCGCGCGCTTCGGGACCGGTGATCCACTGGCTCTCGCCCGACGCCAGCGCCGTCGTGCCGTCGAGGCTGGCGGCCGTCTTCAGGCGCACCCAGGGCTTCCCGAAGCGCATGCGGTGGAAGAAGCCGATATTCAGTTCACAGGCCTGGTCGGCCATGATGCCCGAGCTGACCGCGATGCCGGCCGCTTCCAGCTTCGCCAGGCCGCGCCCGGCCACCAGCGGGTTCGGGTCCGTCATCGCCGCCACCACGCGGCCGAGGCCGGCCTGGATCAGCGCGTTCGAGCATGGCGGCGTGCGGCCGTAATGGCTGCAGGGCTCCAGCGTGACATAGGCGGTGGCGCCGCGCACGTCGTTGCCGCGCGCCTGGGCGTCGCGCAGGGCCTGCACCTCGGCGTGCGCCTGGCCGGCCGGCTGGGTGTGGCCGGCGCCGATCACTTCGCCGTCGCGCACGATCACGCAGCCGATGCGCGGGTTCGGCGCGGTGATGTACATGCCCTTGGCGGCCCATTCCAGGGCCAGGGCCATGCCTTCGGTATCGCTCAGTATCAGCACAATGTCTTGTCGGTTCGTTCGTTCATGGCGGCGCGGCGGGACCGTCGCAGGAAGCGTCGCGCGCCGGGTTGCAGCTGCGGGCCCGGCCCAGCATATTGATTTTAATACGGCGGATGCCGGCGCCATGGAACAGCGACAGCGTGCCATAGCGCGCCGCCGCCGGATTGCTGTCGCGGCAGCTGCGTCCGGCGCCATTGTAGGCGATATAGTAAGGCGGCGCCGGGCTGGTGAAGGAAAAGACCACTGCCAGGCCCTGCGCCAGCGGCCCATGCTCGGCCAGCACGGTGTCGCCCGGTCCCGGCTGGCGGTCGCCGTCGCGGTCGAGGAACACGGTCCAGCCGCGGCGCCAGTCGGCGCCCCCGGCGCCCTTCGGCAACAGCATCACGATCTCGCCGCGCGCCAGCGCCTGCGCGCGCGCCAGGCCGATGGCGGCGTACAGGTCGTTCGTGGCGGTCTTCAATTGCTGGGTCCGGACCAGGTCGCGCAGTCCCGGGCCGCCTGCCGCCAGCAGCACGCCGGCCACCGCCAGCACGACCAGCAGCTCGATCATCGAAAAGCCGCTTCGCCGCGGCTGCGGCCAGGGGCGGCTCATGGCCAGCACCGCCCCGCTCCCTGGGCCGCGCGCACGCCGACGCTGTCGAGGGTCAGGACGCCGCAATCCGGATCGCGGAAGCGGCTGTCGACCCGGTTCGTGCCGGGACGGGCGCGCAGTTCGACGCACACGGCGATGTCCTGTCCCGGACAGGCGTGCGCGTCCAGCTCGTAGGCGCTGGCGGCCGGGGTCGCGCCCGACCACCAGCGGAAGCCCAGCGACTCCACCGCTTCATCCTCGGACGTGTATTCGGCATAGGTGTTGTGCTGCAGGCGGTAGCGCGCCTGCTGCTGCATCGTGTCGATCAGGGCGATCTGCCCTTCGGTGCGCCGGGTGCGCACGATATAGCCGGCATAGCTCGGCCAGGCCGCCGCCGCCAGGATGCACAGGATGGCCAGCACCACCAGCATTTCGATCAGGGTAAAGCCGCGTCGCACCTGCATGGTTCCCGTTCCTTTCTGTAGTCGATGTCATCGTTCACTGCACGGCCTCGGCATGCAGCCGCGGCCAGTTGGCGATCTCGCGCCAGCCGATGCGTCCCGCCGGCAACTGGGCAGGGGGCGTTGCGGCGTCGCTGCCGGTGCCGGGCTCCGCTCCCTGCCCGCCCGCAGGCGGATCGGGCGCGGCCGGTTCCTGTACGCCGGGCCAGCCGGGCACGCCCTCGCCGCCCGGTGGCCCGGCCCCACCCGGCGCAGCCTCGCCCGGAGGAGTGTCCGCACTGCCGGGCGGAGCGCCTCCGGGCGGCGCCGGCTTGCGGTACACGGACTGCAACACGACCCGGACCGCGGCATTGCTGCCGAAGCCGATCGCGGTGATCCGGTAGAAGTTGCCGAGGGACGCGCCGGCGCCCGGCGGCGCAATGCGTTCGATGAGGTAGGCCGGCGGCTGCGCCGGCAACAGGCCCCTGCCCGTGCCGCCGCCGATGCTGGCGCCGGTGAAGTATCCGTAAGGCACCAGGGCCGGGTTGCCGGCCTCGGCCAGGTCGAGTACCTGCCAGGCCGGCGGCGAGGTCGCACTGCACAGTCCGCGGCCGGCGCCGCCGCGTCCGCAGCCGTCGACGAAGCCAGCGGCGCCGACCGCCGTGAACTGGGCGGCGCGGGCCGGATCGGCGCCGCCGGCGACGTCACGCTCGGCATCGCGCAGCGCCGCTTCGGCCGTCTCCCAGGCAAGGCTGCGCTCGCGCTCGGCGCCTGCCGAAGCGATCGCGGCAAACACGGTCCGGCTGATCGAGACGGCGACCAGCATCGCCGCCATCATCAGCAGCAGCGAGCAGACCAGGGCCGCGCCGCGCGTGCGCGCGTGCGCCCGCACGACGGCCAGGCATCGGACGCGGCCGTTCACAAGGCCCCCGCCGGCAGCGCGACCGTCGCCGAAAACAGCCTGCGCTCGCGCCGCCGCAATCCCTCCGGCAAGGCGTCCTCGCGCAGCACCGTGCCCTGGTCGCCCTGCGCCGCGCCGGCCGCGTACGCCGGGCCGAACAACTGGAATTCCTGGCCCCTGCCGTCGTTCCGGGCCGGCCGGGCGCCATGCAGCAGCAGGGAGATGCGCACGCTGACCACGCGTTTCCACCACGTGCGGCGGTTGAATTCCTGGGGCGCCAGGCCGGCGCCCAGGGCCGCGTCGAGCGCACGGATGGCGTCGGCGTTCACGTAGCGGTTGGCGGCGCCGTCGCGCGGGGTGTCGGTGTCCAGTCCGTACAAGACCTGGAAACTGTCCACGCCCGGCACCACCGCGTCCGCGCTCCAGTGGATGGCGCCATGGTATTTGCAGCGCAGCTCGGCTTCGCCATCGGCGTTCTTTGCCACGTAAAAAATGCTCCAACCCTCTTCGCCTGCGCCGACGCCGAATCCCGCGCAGTCGAGCAGGCTGCCATCGCCGCCGGGCCCTGCGCCGGCGCCGGGAAAGCGCACGGCCAGCACGTCGCTGCCGTTGGCGACGGCCGCGAGCGGCGAGCCGATGCCGGCCGTCGCGCCGCCGAGCGAGCGCGCATCCAGGCCCGCCAGGCGCGCCGGCAGCACGTCTACCGGCGCCGACAGGTCCAGCTGCAGCGGATCGGCATGGGCGGCCTGCCGCACCGCGCGGCCGACCAGTTCGAGGGCGTAGCGGCCGGCATCGTCGAGGGCCGCGCTTTCGGTCTGGGCGGCGTAGGCGCCATTGGCCAGCTCCAGCAGCCGGGCCGCGGCCAGCAGGACCGCCAGGCCGATCGCGACCGCCACCATCATCTCGGGCAGGGTCAGGCCTGCCTGGCGCAAATGCGGGCGCAGACGGGGATGCAGATGCGGCGGCCGGCTCATGGCGTCCCCTTTCCGAGCGTCAGGAACACGAGCGGAACGTCGGGAGCGCCCTGCCTGGCGGGCCAGCCCAGCTTGATCGTGACCGGGGCGCCGGGATCGTCCGTGCAGCTCCACGACAGCAGGCCGGACGGGTCGGGCGCCTGGGCGTCGCGGCAGACCCGCATGCGTCCGCCGGGAAAGCGCCGGGCCAGCGCCTCGGCGGTGTCGGCCAGGTCGAAGTCCGCCATTTGAACCGGCGAGCAGTCCGCGCCGGCGTAGCAGGACAAGGACGCGGCGATGGCCGCGCCGGCCCGGGCGTCGAACTGGAGATAGGGATTGGCGGCATCGGGCAGCGCCATCGCGGCCGGATTCGCGCGCATGCGCTGGGCCAGCGACGCGGCCAGCCGCGTGCCGTCGGACAGGCGCGCCGCCTCGCCCGCCGCCTGCACGGCCACCGCCTGCACGGCTGCGGCGCCGGCCACGCCGAGGGCGACCACGAACAGGGCCACCAGCACTTCCGCCAGCGTGAAGCCAGCGCCTTTGCGAAAGGCACGACAGCCGCGCATGCGACACCTCCGGTCTCGGTTCAGGAAGACCAGAAGTTATCAGGCGAGCTCAGGCCAGCAGTGTGGCGGCTCAAGCGTGGCAACGGAACTAAATGGGGAGTTTACTTACGCGGCTGGCCGACTTCGGCAATCGCTTCCTGGAACTCGGACAAATCCTCGAAGTTCTTGTAGACGGACGCGAAGCGGATATAGGCGATCTTGTCGAGACGCTTGAGTTCCTGCATCACGAGTTCGCCGACGTAGACGCTGTCGACTTCGCGGCGGCCGCTGGTGAGCAGCTTTTCCTCGATCGAGGCGATGGCGGCGTCGATGGCGCCGGCCGCCACCGGGCGCTTGCGCAGGGCCAGCATCAGGCTGCCGCGCAGTTTGGAGGCTTCGAATTCGGTGCGGCTGCCGCTCTTCTTGACGATGATCGGCATCGAGAGCTCGACGCGCTCATACGTGGTGAAGCGTTTGTCGCATTGGGCGCAGCGGCGCCGGCGGCGGATGGAATCGCCCTCCTCGGATACGCGGGTATCGAGGACCTGGGTGTCTTCATGCTGACAGAAAGGGCATTTCATGGTCGCCGGGGCTGCTGCGCTGATTGCTCGATGCTTGCTTTACGCTGCGTAGACCGGGTACTTGTCGGTCAGCTTCTTCACTTCGGCCTTGACGCGCTCGATGGTCGCGGCGTCGTGCGGGTTGTCCAGCACGTCGGCGATCAGGTTGCCGACCTTGGTCGCGTCCTCTTCCTTGAAGCCGCGGGTGGTGAAGGCCGGGCTGCCGAGACGGATGCCGGAGGTCACGAAGGGCTTCTGCGGGTCGTTCGGGATACCGTTCTTGTTGCAGGTCATGTGTGCCTGGCCCAGGATCGCTTCCGCTTCCTTGCCGGTCAGGCCCTTCGAACGCAGGTCGACCAGCATCACGTGCGACTCGGTACGGCCGGACACGATGCGCAGGCCGCGTGCGATCAGGGCGTCCGCCAGGGCCTTGGCGTTCTTGACCACCTGCTGCTGGTATTCCTTGAATTCCGGCGACAGCGCTTCCTTGAAGGCGACCGCCTTGCCGGCGATCACGTGCATCAGCGGACCGCCCTGGATGCCCGGGAAGATGGCCGAGTTGATGGCCTTCTCGTGCTCGGCCTTCATCAGGATGATGCCGCCGCGCGGGCCGCGCAGGGATTTGTGGGTGGTCGAGGTGACGAAGTCGGCGTACGGCACCGGGTTCGGGTATTCGCCCGCGGCGATCAGGCCGGCGTAGTGGGCCATGTCGACCATGAACCAGGCGCCGATTTCCTTGGCGACCCTGGCGAAACGCTCGAAGTCGATGCGCAGCGAGAAGGCGGAGGCGCCGGCGATGATCAGCTTCGGCCTGTGCTCGCGCGCCAGGCGTTCCATCTGCTCGTAGTCGATGTCTTCCTGCTCGGTCAGGCCGTAGGAGATGACGTTGAACCATTTACCCGACATGTTCAGCGCCATGCCGTGGGTCAGGTGGCCGCCTTCGGCCAGCGACATGCCCATGATGGTGTCGCCCGGCTTCAGCATGGCGAAGAACACGCCCTGGTTGGCCTGCGAGCCCGAGTTCGGCTGCACGTTGGCGGCTTCGGCGCCGAACAGTTGCTTGACGCGGTCGATCGCCAGCTGCTCGGCGATGTCGACGTATTCGCAGCCGCCGTAGTAGCGCTTGCCCGGGTAGCCTTCGGCGTACTTGTTGGTCAGCTGGGAGCCCTGCGCCTGCATCACGGCCGGCGAGGTGTAGTTCTCGGATGCGATCAGCTCGATGTGGTCTTGCTGGCGGGTGTTTTCCTTCTGGATCGCATCCCACAGTTCCGGGTCGACGTTGGCGAGCGTGTGATCTTTTGCAAACATGAAAAAACTCCAATCGATAAGAGTACCAGGCAACAGGCAGCGCTGAACTAAGGCGGGAGCCGGAACATAGGCAGCCGCGATACGAACGTACCGGTCGAAGGCTGCCCAGGCGAACGGCAAACGACATCTCACGCTCCACGGTGGATCTCCACCTTCGCCGCAGGCAGGCGGCTTTCGCCAGTTACGTGAGACGTAAATGGAACTCCCGATTGTAAGGGAAGTAGCGCCTGGTAAGCAAGAAAGGCGATGACGGCCTTGCAAGAGCCCGCCAGGCCCCACCCTTCGCGCAATGATCATTTCGGCTACAATCTCGCAGTTCACTTTCCACCTTCCGGGATCCATCATGATCGTATTCATTACCGGCGCATCGGCCGGCTTCGGCGCCGCAATGGCGCGCACCTTCGTCAAGAATGGCCACCAGGTGGTGCTGGCGGCACGGCGCAAGGAGCGCCTGGAAGCCCTGGCCGGGGAACTGGGCGAATCCGCGCTGCCGGTCGCGATGGACGTCACCGACAAGGCCTCGATCGAGGAAGCGCTGTCGATGCTGCCGCAATCCTGGCGCCAGATCGACGTCCTGATCAACAACGCGGGCCTGGCCCTGAACACCAAACCGGCGCACGAAGTCCCGCTGGAAGACTGGAATACGATGATCGACACCAACGTCAAGGGCCTGGTGACGATGACCCACGCCGTGCTGCCTTCGATGGTCGAGCGCGGCAGCGGCCTGGTCATCAACCTCGGTTCGGTCGCCGGCCACTATCCCTACCCGGGCGGCAATGTGTACGGCGCCACCAAGGCCTTCGTCGAGCAGTTCACGCTGAACCTGCGCGCCGACCTGGTCGGCACCGGCGTGCGCGCCACCAACCTGGCGCCGGGCCTGTGCGGCGGCACCGAATTCTCGAACGTGCGCTTCAGGGGCGACGACGCGGCCGCCGCCAAGGTCTACGAAGGCACCCAGCCGCTGACGGCCGAAGACATCGCCGCGACCGCCTACTGGATCGCGACCATGCCGCCGCACGTCAACATCAACCTGATCGAGATGATGCCGACCTGCCAGGGCTTCGCCCCTTTCAACATCAAACGCACCCAGGCTTGAGAAACGTCAAACCGGGGTCAGACTCCGGATTCTGGAAATGGCCCATGAGATCTTTCCAAAAATCGGAGTCTGACCCCGGTTTGCGTTGGATCAGCAATGTAACGGTAGCGACAGGGTTTGTTAGAAAGTGTTACAGTCGTTGGCTGAGTGTGCATGGCTCACGTCTACTACTGCCCATTTATCAACGGCCCTGCCATTGGGCCGGAGCGCATTTCGGTTCATATGTTCACTACCGTACATATGAAAGATGAAAATCGCGTAAAATGTTTCCCATTTTCATTTATGGCAGCTGAAATGCCTTCAGTTTTCACCTGGACAGTACGGGTCTATTACGAAGACACCGACGCCGGCGGCATCGTGTACTACGCCAATTACCTGAAGTTCTTCGAACGCGCGCGCACCGAATGGCTGCGTTCGCTCGGCATTCATCAGCAAACCCTGCTCGACGAGGAAAGCGCCGCTTTCGTGGTACGCAGCGCCAGCGTCGAGTACCTGTCGTCCGCACGCCTGGACGATGAACTGACCCTGCGCCTGACCGTGGAAAAACTCGGTCGCGCCTCGGTCCAGTTCGCGCAGCAAGCCTGGTGCGGCGAGACCCTGCTGTCGACTGCGAACGTGAAAGTGGGCTGCGTCGATAAGAAAACCATGCGCCCACGCTCCCTTCCTGACGTTGCCGCTGTTAAAATGCGTGCCGCGTGAAAACATTTGATCAAATATACTGATGAACGCAGTCCAAGACCTTTCCTTCATTGAACTGATCGCCAACGCGCACGTCCTGGTCAAACTGATCATGGCGCTGCTGTTCGCGGTGTCGCTTATGAGCTGGACCTACATCTTCCGCAAACTGTTCGCGATCCGCGCGGCGCGCCGCCAGACCGAGCAGTTCGAGCGCAGCTTCTGGGCCGGCGGCAACCTGCACACCCTGCACCAGAGCGCGAGCGCACAGCGCGACCAGAGCGGTCCGCTGGCCCGCATCTTCGAAGCGGGCATGGGCGAGTTCATCAAGGGCAAGCAGGCTTCGCGCGACGCGCTCGACATCGGCGCCGTGCTGGACGGCGCCCGCCGCGCCATGCGCGCCGCCTTCCACCGCGAGCTGGACCACCTGGACACCCACCTGAACTTCCTGGCCTCGGTCGGCTCGGTGTCGCCGTACATCGGCCTGCTCGGCACCGTGTGGGGCATCATGAACGCCTTCCGCGGCCTCGCCAACGTGCAGCAGGCCACCCTGGCCACCGTCGCTCCCGGCATCGCCGAGGCGCTGATCGCCACCGCGATCGGCCTGTTCGCGGCGATCCCGGCCGTGGTCGCGTACAACCGCTTCACCCACGATATCGACCGTCTCGCGATCCGCTTCGAAAGCTTCGTCGAGGAATTCTCGAACATCCTGCAGCGCCAGTCGCGCTGATCGCCGGGAGATAGAGGACGACCATGGCATTCAACAGCAACCTGCGCAGCGGACGCCGCAAGCTGAAGTCCGAGATCAACGTCGTGCCGTACATCGACGTGATGCTGGTGCTGCTCATCATTTTCATGGCGGTGCCGCCGACCCAGAATCCGAGCGAGATCAAGCTGCCCAGCGCCGAGCGTTCGACCCAGCCGCCGGACGACTACATCCAGATCGCGGTCAAGAGCAATGCCCAGCTGCAGATCGGCATTACCGGCAAGCAGGCGCGCGCCCTCGAAGACGTGTCCAGCCGCGCGGCCCTGATCGAGCGCCTGCGCGCGACCCACGCCGAGCACCCGGACTATCCGGTCATGATTTCCGGCGACCGCGAGAGCAAGTACGACGATGTGATCCAGATGATCTCGGAAGCCAAGAAGATGGGCATCAACCGGGTCGGCCTGGCTACCAAGTAAAGAAAAAGAAGAGTCGATGTCGGCAACGAAGCACAACAGCAATGGCATCGGCGGCGCGCAGTACCGGGTGCCGCCCGAACCGAACCGCTGGCCCGCGATCGGCCTGGCGGTGGGTGTGCACGCCGCGCTGCTGGCCTTCCTGGTGATCGGCATTAACTGGACCAACAACCAGCCGGTGGCCGTGGAGGCCGAAGTCTGGGACACGACCGTGCAGACGGCCGCCCCGCCGGCGCCGGCGCAGCCCGAACCGGAACCCGAGCCGGAGCCGGAAACCCCTGCGCCGACCCCGCGCGTGGCCGAGCCGCCGCCGGTCGAAGAGCCGGCCCCTTTGAGGCAGCCGGACATCGCGCTGGAACGCGAGAAGAAGCGCAAGGAAGAACTGAAGCGCAAGGAAGAACAACGCATCGAGCGCGAACAGGAAATCGCCAAGCAACGCGAACAGGAAAAGAAAGAAAAAGCCCTGGCCGAGAAAAAGGCGCGCGAAGAAGAAAAGAAGAAAGAGCAGGAGCTGGCGAAGAAGGAAGAAGAAGCCGAGAAGAAGAAAAAGGCCGAGAAGGAAAAGGCCGAGAAGCTCGCCAAGGCCAAGGCCGAGAAGGCCGAAGCCGCCAAGCTGGAGAAGCTGCGCAACGACGAACTGAAGCGCATGATGGCCGGCGCCGGCAATCCGGGCAGCAGCGGCTCGGCCGAGAAATCGACCGCGCCGCGCATCGACAAGGGCTATATCGCCAGCATCGCGGCGAAGATCAAGGGCAATACGACCTACCCTGGCAGCACGGACGTGCCCGGCAATCCGGAAGTCGTCTTCCAGGTCGAGCAATTGCCGACCGGTGAGATCCTTTCGGTACGCAAGACCAAGAGCAGCGGCATTCCGGCATTCGACGATGCCGTGGAGCGTGGTATTAACAAATCGTCACCGCTACCGAAGAAAAAAGATGGTACGGTAGAGCGATCTCTTCCGGTCAGTTTCAAACTGAAAGACCTGAACTGAATCGTTCGACTCAACCCTAGCTGAGACACTCATGAAGAAACTACATTCCCTGCTGTTTTCGGCCACCCTGCTGATGGGCGTGGCCGCGCATGCCCAGGTGCGCGTCGAAATCGCCGGCGTCAGCGGCACCCAGATCCCGGTCGCCGTGGCGGCCTTCGCGGACGAATCGGTGGCCCCGGAACAGGTCTCGGCCATCATCCGCGCCGACCTCGAGCGCAGCGGCGTGTTCAAGGTGATCGATGCGCGCCAGTCCATTTCCGACACCGCCAGCGTCGACCTCGGCGCCTTCAAGGCCAGCGGCGCGGACGCGCTGGTGGTCGGCTCGGTCAGCCGCCTGGCCGACGGCCGCTTCCAGGTCCGCTACAAGCTGCTCGACACCGTCAAGCAGACCCAGCTTTCACAACTGTCGGACGCGGTCAGCGCGCGCAACACCCGCCTGGAGGCGCACCGCATCGCCGACGACGTCTACGAAAAGCTGACCGGCGTGCGCGGCATCTTCTCGACCCGCATCTCGTATGTGAAAGTGAACCCGGGCGGCGGCAACCACAGCTACGAGCTGGTGGTGGCCGACGCCGACGGCGAAAACGAACAGGTCGCCGCCTACGGCCGCGAATCGATCATCTCGCCGGCCTGGTCGCCGGACGGCACCAAGGTGGCCTACGTCTCGTTCGAGAAGCGCAAGCCGATCATCTACGTGCAGAACCTGGTGACCGGCCAGCGCGCCATCATCGCGAACGAAAAAGGCAGCAACTCGGCCCCGTCCTGGTCGCCCGACGGCACCCGCCTGGCCCTGTCGCTGTCGAAGACCGGCAATACCCAGGTCTTCATCGTGAACGCCGACGGCAGCGGCATGCACCGCCTGACCAACGGCACCGGCATCGATACCGAACCGCAGTTCTCGGCCGATGGCCAGAGCATTTATTTCGTGAGCGACCGCAGCGGCGGCCCGCAGATTTACAGGATGAGCGTGAACGGCGGCCAGCCGGCCCGTGTCACGTTCAAAGGCAGCTATAACATCAGCCCTCGTGTATCCCCGGACGGCAAGACGCTGGCGTGGATTTCGCAACGCGATGGGGTTTTCTCCCTTTATGCGATGGACCTGGCGAGCGGCCAGGAACAACGCCTGGCCGATGGGGCCACCGAACCGAGTTTTTCGCCGAATGGCAAATACATCATGTATGCCAACAAGGGCGGCGGGCGAGCCTCGCTGGCCGTGGTGTCCGTCGACGGACGTGTGAAACAGCGTTTGTCGACCCAGGCGGGAAACATCAAGGAGCCCAGCTGGGGCCCTTTTATGAAGTAAATATTTTTTGACCAGGAGAAAACCATGCGCAACGTTAAAACTGTAGCCTTCATCGTTTCGGCTGCCGCCCTGCTGTCGGCTTGCTCGTCGACCAAACTGCAAGAGACCCCGGTGGTCGAGAAGACCCCGGTCGCCCAGGCCACCCCGCCGGCCGACACCAGCCGCGACATCCGTCCGGTCGAAACCGGCACCGTCGATCCGCTGAACGACCCGAAAGGCGTTCTGGCAAACCGCAGCGTCTACTTCGACTACGACAGCTACGTCGTGCGTGACGACGGCAAGCCGGTCGTCGAGAACCACTCGGCTTACCTGACCAAGCACAAAGAGCGCAAAGTGCTGATCCAGGGTAACACCGACGAGCGCGGCGGCACCGAATACAACCTGGCCCTGGGCCAGAAGCGCGCCGAAGCCGTGCGCAAGGCCATGGTCGCCCTGGGCGTGTCGGACGGCCAGCTGGAAGCCGTCTCGCTGGGCGAAGAAAAGCCGAAGGCAACCGGCAGCAACGAAGCGGCCTGGGCTGAAAACCGCCGCGCCGACATCGTCTATCAGTAATCTCGACGCTGTCGACGCCGTCGCGAACGGCTCGCCGCCCGCGGCTAATTGACAATGGGGCGGGATGCAGTGCAGACTGCATCCCGCCCCGTATTGCTTAGGAAGAGTCAGACAATGATCAAATCGTCCCAGTCCCGCCTTGCGGCCATCGCCCTCGCCTTTGCCGCCTGGCTGCCCCTGCACGCGAGCGCCGGCCTGCTCGACGACGATGAAGCGCGCCGCGCCATCCTCGACCTGCGCGCCAAAGTCGACGCCCTGGCCCGCGACTTCAACGCGCGCATCGACACCAAATCGGACAAGAACGCCACCCTCGAGATGCTGAACCAGCAAGAGCAGACGATGCAGGAAATCGCCCGCCTGCGCGGCCAGCTCGAAGTCCTGGCAAACCAGATCGCCACCTCGCAGAAGAACCAGAAAGACCTGTACGCCGACCTCGACGCCCGCATCCGCAAGCTCGAGCCGCATCAGGAAACCGTCGACGGCCAGACCGCCGAGGTGATGCCGAACGAGAAGAAGTCCTACGATACCGCGATGGAGCTGTTCAAGTCGGGCGACTACAAGGCCGCCGCCGGCGCCCTGCAGGATTTCGTACGCCGTTATCCGAGCTCGGCCTACGCCGCCAACGCCCAGTACTGGCTCGGCAACGCCTACTACGCCCAGCGCGACTACAAGAATGCGATCGCGGCCCAGGAAGCGGTCGTCTCGAACTACGGCACCAGCAGCAAGGCGCCGGACGCGATGCTCAACATCGCCAGCAACTACATCGAGCTGAAGGACAAGAAGAACGCCAGGAAGGTGCTGCAGCAGCTGGTGTCGAAGTTCCCGGACACCACGGCCGCCGCCACCGCCAAGGACCGCCTGGCGGCGCTGAAGTAAACCGCTCCGTGCACGTTTGACAGCCCGGCAGATTGAACCTATAATCTTGCTTCTTTCGGGTCGTTAGCTCAGTTGGTAGAGCAGCGGACTTTTAATCCGTTGGTCGCTGGTTCGAGCCCAGCACGGCCTACCAGAATTCAGCAGCAGCAATGAAGGCGTGACGAGTGATCGTGACGCCTTTTTTGTTTCTTAACCCTCGAGCAGTCTCAGCGCCGCCAGCGAATCCGGGTGCCGTTTCAGGCTCTCGGCCGCCGCCCTGATCTTCCGGTAATAGATCCCGTTCCTGACCCCGCGATAATCCTTGTACGCTTCCGCGACCGGGTCCGCGCATCCCTCGCGCTTCGCCTTGTCGATCAGCGCCTGCAGGTAACGGGTGCCGGTGCGGATATTGGTCGCCTCGTCGATGAAGGCGGGGCTGGCGTGGAAGGCATCCGCTTCCCGGTACAGCTCGGCCTCGGGCTGGCGTGCGGCCGGCGGCTTGCGCAGGTTGTCGAGCCGGAACAGCTCGCGGTTCGCTACCCTCAGCAACTGCATCAGCCCGCGCGCGCTGCTGCCCTCCGCCGCCGCTCCCTTGTCGAAGCGCGATTCCATATAGATCTGGCAGACGATCATGTCGGTGCCGAGGCAGGACTGGTTGTTTTCCTCGACCAGCTTCCTGATCGCACGCAGGCGCGCCAGCTGTTCGTCCGGCGCCGCGGACGTGCCGTTGCCCGGGGCCGAGCCCCGCTCCACCGTGGAGCCAGCCTGTTTATCCATGTCCCGCTCCTTGCGCACCCATCGGGTCCATGGTCGCGCCGGGCCGCGGGCTGGCCCTTGCGCTCGCTCAGGCGCATGCGCGATGGGTGGACAGCCGATGCGCATGCGCCCATTGCTCGACCTCAACAGAGCCGGAGATTCTCGTCCATTCATTTCCCCTTGGAATATTCTTGTCAGGCCCAGTCATCCCGGCCTTCCTGTCGGGTAAGATCCGATCAGTACTCACTCAACCATTCAGCTGCCATGGCCCTCGACCTTACAGACACCCTCGTCGTCGGTATTTCCGCCACCGCCCTGTTCGACCTGGCCGAAGCGGATGCCGTCTATAAAGCCAAGTACGCGAAGAACCCGCAGAGCGCGCTCGACGAATACCGCGCCTACATGCTGGAACGCGAAAACGAAGCGCTGCGCGACGGCACCGGCATGCCGCTGGTGCGCGCCCTGCTCGGCCTGAACCGCTTTGCGCCGTCCGAATCGAAGCCGCTGGTCGAGGTCGTGGTCATGTCGCGCAACAGTCCCGAGACCGGGGTCCGCGTCTTCAACAACATCCGTTCGCGCGGCCTGCAGATCTCGCGCCATGCCTTCACCGGGGGGCAGTCGGTGGTCGATTACCTGGATGTGTTCTCGGTCGACCTGTTCCTGACCACGAACGTCGAAGATGCCCAGCGCATCATCGATGCCCAGGCCTGCGCCGCGGCCGTGCTCAAGCCGCCGCCGCATTCGGGCGAGGCGCCGCTCGAAGACCAGGTGCGCATCGCCTTCGACGGCGACGCCGTGCTGTTCGACGATTCCAGCGAACTGGTTTACAAGACCGAGGGCCTGGGCCGCTTCCACAGCGTCGAGGACGAAAAGCAGAACGAGCCGATGAAGGACGGGCCCTACGCGGTCCTGCTGCGCAAGCTGGCCAAACTGCAGGAGCGCCTGCCCTTCGGCGCGGACGCGTCGCCGGTGCGCATCGCCATCGTCACCGCGCGCAGCGCGCCGGCCGAGATGCGGGTCATCAATACCCTGCGCCACTGGGGCGTCTACGCGAACGAGATCTTCTTCCTCGGCGGCGTGCCGAAGTCGAAGGTGGTGAAGGCCTTCCGGGCCCACATCTTCTTCGACGACCAGGACCTGCACCTGGACCCGGCCGCCAAGCACGTGCCGTCCGGCCGCGTGCCCTACCGCTCGGACTCGCCGCTGTACCTGCCGATGTCGTCGCCCTTGCCGGGGCTCGGACTGGCCGACGATCCGCCGCTGCTGGTCGAGAAGCTCGAAACCTGAGCTTCGCCGCGCACCTCGAACCGGGCGCGCGCCAGCGTGCGCCCGTCCTTCCCCACCAGCTTCAGTTCGTGCCTGCCCGGCGCCGGCGTCCAGCCGGCGTCCAGCGCGGACGCTCCCAGCTCCTCCCCGTCCAGCAGCCAGGCCAGGCCCTGCGCGCCCTGGGCCGCAAAGCGTACCCGCTGAAGCTTTTCCGGAATGTCCGGATCGAGCGCGATCAGGCTCGAATCGGCCGGGTACACGATCTTCGGCTGGCGCTGGCCAGGCGCCAGCAGTTCCACCGACGCCGTTTCGGTGCCGCGCACGAACCATTCGCTGCGCGGCGGCTCCACCGCGGGCGTGAAGGCGACCGCCTGCCGCACCAGGCCGGGAGGCGCCGCGGGCGCGCGGCCGGGGCGGCCGCGGTGCAGGTAGTCGATCACGTCGCGCCACACCGGCGCCGCGCCGGAGACGCCCGACACGTCCCACATCGGGCTGCCGTCCGCATTCCCGACCCAGACCCCGACCGTGTAGCGGTCCGTGAAGCCGACGCACCAGTTGTCGCGCATGTCCTTGCTGGTGCCGGTCTTCACCGCGCTCCAGAAGCTGGTGGCCAGCTCGTTGCGCAGGCCGAAGGTGACGCTGCGCGCGCCGCGGTCGGACAGGATGTCGGCCACGATGAAGGACGCGCGCGCATCGAGCACCCGGCGCCTGCTTTCCGGCGCGCGCGGGCGCAGGGTGGCGCTGCCCTGCATCCCGCCGTTGGCCAGCGTGCGATAGGCGTTCGTGAGTTCCAGCAGGCTGACGTCGGCCGAGCCCAGCGCCAGCGAGTAGCCGTAGAAATCGGCCGCCTCGACCAGGCTGGAGAGGCCGACCTCGCGCAGCCGCTCGTGGAAGCGCTCCAGCCCCGTCAGCATCAGGGTCCGCACCGCCGGGATGTTCAGCGAGCCGGCCAGGCTGGTGCGCACGCTCGCCACCTCGTGGTAGCGGCGGTCGTAGTTCTGCGGCACGTACAGGCCGCCGACGGTCGGGATGTCGACCGGGGTGTCGTCCAGCAGCGAGGCGGCGCTGAGGATGCCGCGCTCGATCGCCAGCTCGTACAGGAAAGGCTTGAGCGTGGAGCCGGCCTGGCGCAGGGCCGCGGCGCCGTCGACTTCGCGCGCGCCCGTGTTCGCGACATAGGCCAGGATCTCGCCGCTGTCGTTGTCCAGCACCACCACGGCGCCATCGCCGACGTTGCGTTCGGCCAGTTCGGCCAGGTGGCGGCGCAGGGTCGCGGCGGCGAAGCGCTGCAGGTCCGCATCCAGGGTACTCCGCAGCACTCTTTGTTCACCACCGCCGTCCAGCAGCAGGCGTGCCACCTGCGGCGGCGTACCGGGCGGCGCCGGGCGGTTCAGCGCCACTTCGACCTGCCACTCGATGGTCGCGCAGCTCGACGCCGCCTTCAGCTCGGCCGCCAGGGCGCAGGACCGCCGCGCCAGCTCGCGCGCGGGGGCGCCGGGCGCGCGCAGCAGGCTGGCCAGGATCGCCGACTCGCCGGTGTCCAGGCTGGACGGCGCCTTGCCGAACAGGCTGCGCGCGGCGGCGCCGACGCCCTGCAGTTCGCCGCGGAAGCTGGCCAGGTTCAGGTAGGCCTCGAGGATCTGCTGCTTGCTCCAGCCGGCCTCCAGCTCGCGCGCGGCGAGCGCCTGGTCCCATTTCTGGCTCCAGCTGCGGCCTGCCGCGCGCGCCGCCAGGGCCGGATCGAGCAGGCCGGCCAGCTGCATCGTGATGGTCGAGGCGCCGCGCGGACGCGCCTTCCCGGTGCGGAACAGGTTGTCCCAGGCCGCCTGGCCGACTGCCCTGAAGTCGATGCCGCCGTGTTCCATGAAGCGCTGGTCCTCGGCCTGCATCACCGCGCGGCCCAGGGTCGGCGAGATGTCGGCCAGCGCCACCCAGGGCTGGCGCCGCGCCGCCATGTCGACGCGCACGCTTTCGAGCGGCACGCCATGGCGGTCGAGCAGCTGGGCGTCCGAAGGCCGCCAGGCCGCCTTGACCTGCTGCGGCGTCGGCACCGCCGGCACCGCTGGCGTACATAGCGCCAGGGCGAGGACGAGCGTTGCCGGCCCGTTCACGGCCCCACCGCCACCCCGGCATTCGGCAGTTCGCCGAACATCTCCGGGTTGTACATCGCTTCCACGCGCGTGACCGGCATCGCGAAGCGCCCTTCGTTATTCAGGCGCACCGTGTACTCGACGCTGAAGCCGCCCTTCGGCACGTACTCGTAATACGAACGGAAGGCCGACTGGGTGCGCTCCTGGAAGGCCGGGAACACCCAGCCGCGCGAGCGCTCGCCCGCGGCGGCGATCTGGCTGTCGCGTCCCAGGCCGCTGCCGAGGATGGTGGCGCCGGCCGGGATCGGATCGTCGACCACGACCCAGGTCATGTCGGCCTGGGCATCGATGTCCAGGCGCACGCGGTAGACGTCGCCGCGCGACCACTGGCCCCTGGTCTTCTGCTCGACCGGCGTGACGCTGCGCACGATGCGGTAGCCCGAGGACAGCGGCGCCATGAGCGGCACCGCGGCCAGGCTGCGCACGGTCGCCCACGGCTTGCCGCTGCCGAGCTGCTTCAGCTTCAGGGTCGACTGCCCTTCCGGCCAGGCCTGCAGGACCGTCGACGGCACCGTGCCGGTCCACGAGGCGCTGCCCAGGACCAGGCTGGCATTGCCGGCCACCGGCTCGGCCTCGAACCTGCGCGAGAACGCATCCATCGCCACCACGCCCCAGGCATTCGCGGTGGTGGTGTTCCAGCGCCCGTGCCGCTGGCGGCCCAGCGCGCCGCGCGCCAGGCGGCCGATGTCGGCCTGCCAGAACGGATCGTCGATGGCGGCGCGCAGCAGGCGGTTGGCATTGACGTCGCCGGAGGCCATCAGCCACCACCAGTCGTCGCTGCGCTCGGTCGAAAAGCCCATCGTGGTGCCCTGCAGGTTCAGGCGCGCACGCAGCACCTGGCGCGCGTGCGCGAGCCGCTGGTCGCGCTGCGGCAGGCCCGGCGTGCGTTCCAGGACCTGGTACCAGTCGAGGACGGCGGAGGTCGGCCACAGGTTCGGCTCGACCGTGATCGATTCGAGCATGGCCGGCTTCACCAGGCCGCTCCTCGACAGCGCTTCCAGCGCGGCCAGCTTGCGCACCGTGAGTTCGCCGCTGGCCAGCAGGAACGGCTGCGCGACCTTGCCCTCGATGAAGGCGGCGAGGCCGGCTTCCATGCGCGCTTTCAGCCCGTCGGGAATGGCGTAGCCGGCTTCCGCGGTGACGGACAGGACATAGGCCGTCAGGGTGTCGCTGCCCCGCTCCATCGGCGCGAAATACTTGACCAGGCCGTCGGCGTCGAGGTGGGCCGGAAGTAGCGCCACCGTGGACTCCCACATGGCCTGGTCGCGCAGCGCCACCGCGCGCGAGGTACGCTGCTCGAAGCAGGTGTAGGGATAGGCGCGCATGTAGTCGCGCACGCCCGGCAGTTCGCCGCCCAGGCGCGCCGTGAGCACGGTCTGGATGCCGCCGCGTCCCGGCAGCGCGTCGAGGGGCCGCTGCACCGGCAGGGTCTTCTCGCCGTCGAGCTGGAGCAGCGTCGCCTGCAGGGTGCGCACCGGCACCGCCACGCCGACCTGCTGGCGGATGCGGAGGCGGTCCTGCGCGCCTTCGCCGGCATTGGCCCGGACCTCCCACTGCAGGCTCCCGGCGCCGGCCGGAACGCCATAGGTCCAGCCCAGTTCGCGCGCCTCGCCCGGCGCCAGGCGCAGGTCGAGCGGCGCCAGCGGCTGGCCCTTGCCATCGTCCACGGTCACGCTCGCATCGAGGCGCACCGCCAGCTCGCGCTGCGAGGCGTTGCGCACTGTGAAGCCGGCGCGGAAGGCATCGCCCTCGCGCACGCTGGCGGGCAGGCCGGACAGCAGCATCAGGTCCTGGGTGGTGCGGATCTCGGTGGCGCCGGTGCCGAACAGCCCTGCGCCGCCGCTGGCCACGGCGACGATCTTGAAGCTGCCGAGGGTGTCGTTGAGCGGCACCCGCACGCTCGCCTCGCCCCTGGCGTCGAGGACCACCTTGCCCTTCCACAGCAGCAGGGTGTCGAACAGCTCGCGGCTGGCGCTGCGCCCGCCGCCGCCGCCATGCGGGAAGGCCTTGCGGCCGAAGTGGCGCTTGCCGATCACCTGCATCTGCGCGGTCGCGGTCTCGACCTGCAGGTTCCGTTCGCGCATCATCGCTTCCAGCAGGTTCCAGCTGGTGTTCGGCATCAGCTCCAGCAGGCCGGCGTCGACCGCCGCCAGCGCCACCTCGGTCCCGGCCGGCAGCCTGGCGCCGCCGGGCGCCTCGACCCGGATATCGACCTTCGCCTGCTCGCGCACCTTGTACACGGGCTGCTGCGCCGTCACGCTCACCTTCAGCTCGTGCGGGCCCCAGCCGACCTTCAGCGGCGCGATGCCGAGCTTGTAGGCCGGCTTGCCGAGGTCGACCAGCGCGGTCGGCTGCACGCCCGCCACCCGCCCGCGTACGGCCAGGGCCGAGACGAAGACGTTCGGCGCATAGCTGGCCCTGACCGGGATGCGCACCGTCTGGTCGCGGCCGGACACGCGCCGCACATAGCTGTCGAGGATGCCCTCGCGCTCCACCGTCACCAGCACGGTGGCGTTGCGGAAGGGGCTGCGCAGCTGCAGCGTCGCGGTCTCGCCGGCCTCGTAGCGCTTTTTCGCCGGCAGCAGGTCGATGCGGTCGTGGTCGCCCGCCGTGAACCACTCGTCCTCGCCGCCGCCGATCCAGACTTCGCGCTTCGTCGCCGCCACCCGTCCCTGCGGATCGCTGGCGCGGGCGCGCAGGATCAGGTCTCCTTCGCCCGGCGCGCGGGTCTCGCACAACAGCAGGCCGCGCGCGTCGGTGACGCCGCCGCAGGCTTCCCCGAGCCGCTTGACTTCGCTGCTGTGCTCATACGCGTAGAAGCCGCCCACCAGGCGGCGCCGGTGCGAAGTGGTCTGGCGCGCGAAGAAGTCGACGTTCACCGGCACGCCCGCCACCGGCTTGCCGGCGGCGTCCAGCACGACGGCCTGGAATTTCACGGCATCCTTGCCCAGCAGCCAGCCATCGGGATTCAGGCCGACCACATACGCCGAGGGCCACAACGGCACGCGCGCCGCCACCGTCGAGGTCTCGCCGTTCGCATCCTGGTAGGAGAGTTCGGCCAGCAGGCTTTTCGGCTTGTCGACCGGCGGCAGCCGGTCGACCGCGATGCGCGCGCCGCCGGCGCGGTCCAGGCTCAGCGACTGGGTGCGCGCGGCCTCCAGCCGGGCGCCGCGCTCATCGTTGCCCGCGCCGCCTTCCGCTTCGCTGCCCTCGTCCTCTTCGCCGCCGCCCTGCGTCTCCACGCCTTCCCTGACGTCGCCCTGGCCCAGGCTGAATTCCTCGTAGCCGGGAAACTGCACGCCGGTGTCCTGCACCACGCTGCGCAACTTGACCGGGGCGTCCGCGGCCGGGCCGCCGGACAGGTAGCTCACCTGCGCATCGAAAACCACCGCGCCCGGTGCGACCTGGGCGTCGGGCGGTGCCTTCAGCAGCGCCCTCATGGTCGGCACGCGGAACTGCTCGACGCGGAAGGAGCCCGACACCTGGCCAGCGAGCATCACCTCGTACACGCCCAGCCTGGCGTCCTGCGGGATCTTCCATTCGCCCTGGGCCGCGCCGCCGGCGTCCCAGTCGAGCGCGATCTCGGTCTTCTCGCCCGTGCCCTGGTGGATGATGAAACCGCGGGCCGGGCGCGCGCTCCGGTCGGCGCCGGCTTCGCGTGTGCGCCAGTCCCGCGCGCCATCGGGCGCCTTGTCGCCGGCCCGGACCTGCGCGAAGCCGGCCTGCGTGTGGCGGCGCAGGAAGTGCTTCATGTGGACCGTCTCGCCGGCGCGCAGCAGGGTGCGGTCGAACACGGTAGCGGCGATGCGGCTGTCCTCGAAGCGTCCGCCGGTGGGCAGGTTGAAGCGCCAGTTCTCGATGCCGTCGTGCCAGCTCGAGAGCGTGAAAGTGAAGTCGCCGCCGCTGCGCGCCGTGATGAAGTAGCCCTCCATCCCCCTGCAGTTCACCGTGGGCAATTCCTTGCGGATGCGCGCGATGCCCTGCGCGTCGCTGGTTCCGCTCCACAGCAGGCGCGCGGCGCAGTCGCGCACCTCGACCCGGGCGCCGGCCACCGGCCTGCCCTTGTCGAGCGACGTCACCCACACCAGCGAGGACTGGGCGCCGAGCTTGAAGTGGGCCGCCAGGTTGGTGACCAGGGCGCTGCTGCGCACATAGGCGGTGCCTCCTTTCGGGTTGAGGGCGGCGCCCAGGCGCGGGCTGGCCAGCTCGACCACGTAGAAGCCGGGTTCGCGCAGCGGGATGCCGATCACTTCGAAGGCGCGCCGGCCGTGCGGTTTGGGCAAGGTGAAGCGCTGCAGCGTGTCCGCGCGCGCGGCGCCGCCGGCGAAGATGGACGATTCCAGCTGCTTGCCGGACGGCTGCTCCGGGGTCCAGCCCCAGGACGGGCTGGCCAGCCGGCGCAGCCAGGCGATCACGTCCTGCTCGCGGCCGGCCTTCAGCTGCAGGGCCACGCCGGTGCTCGCCAGCTTGCCCGCCAGCCTGGGTTCGACGTTGCGCACCGTGACCGGCAGCAGGCGGTCTCCTTGCGCTTCCAGGATGCCGAAGGGCGCGGCGAACTTCACCAGCGGCGGCGCTTCGCCGGTGCGGACCGGCAGCGGGAAGCGCGCCCGGTTCACCAGCGTGCGGCCGGCATCGTCCTTCAGGCCACCGGGAATGTGCAGGGTCAGGCGCGCGCTTTCCGGGAAGGGCCCGGGCAGGCTGACCGCCTCGACCGCGCTGGCGCGCTGCTCCTCCTTGCCCAGCACCGCGGGGTGGCGCTTGCCGCCCGCCTCTTCCAGGTAGATCGCGCGCGCATCGGCCAGCGCGACCGGCGCGCTGAACTCGAGCCGCATCGGCAGGAAGGGAATGCACTGGGACCGCGCGCTGACGCGGTCGCAGCGGAATGTCGCGGTAAAGTCGGGCCGGGTTCGATAGGCGAGCCGCTGGTCGGCGGCGGTGGCGGCGCCGTTCGCCGCCGCGATCCCGGCGCCCCATACGAGCGAGACCGGGGTATCGGCCGGCAGCGTGCGCTGGCACTGCAGCACCACGAAACGGGCCAGCCTGCCGGCGCCCTGGTCGGCTTTCAGGCGCGCGCGCGTGTAGGGTTTGCCCAGTTCCTCGTTGTCGCCGTCGGCCAGGGTACGCTGCACGGTCCAGCGGTTGGCGAACAGGGCCTGCTCGCGCGCCTCGCCTTCGAGGATGCGGACCCCGATCCGGTCGGCGATGCCGTCGGCCTCGCACCAGGCGTGGGCCGCGACGCTGGCCGGCGCCGCCGGGGCCGACAGCGCCAGCACGAAGGCCTGGCGCTCGTCGATCGCCGAACTGCCGTCGTCCGGCGCGCTGTGCAGCACGGCGGGGCCGCCGGTGGCGACGGCGAATTCGCGCCGTCCCGCCAGCGCCTGGCCCTGCAGGTCGCGCGCATCCGGCCGCAGCGTGAAGCGGCAGCGCACCGCGCCCGGCAGGTCGCGCTCGAAATCGTAGGCCCAGGTGCGCTCGTCGACCCAGCGGCCCTTGCCGGGCACCGGGCAATCGACCTCGAAGGGGGCCGGCGCGCGCAGGTCGCCGAACGCCACCATGGGCGCGGAAAAGCGCGCCGTGGCCTGGCGGACTTCCCTGGCCGTGCCTTCCGGCGCAAACATCTCGATGCCGGTCGGCGCCGCCCGGGCGCCCGGACACCAGCACAGGAACAGCAGGCACAGCAATCTCAGCAAGCCCGGTACGCTCACGCCACGCATCTTGTCCCTCTCCCAGTGAAAGCCTTGCTGAGTCTTGCAATATTAAATTTACTTGTCAACAACATTTACATCGGCCATGCACGGTGTGCATGAATCGCTATAGAATGCGTCTGTTATATTTCCTGTGCGCATATGAGCATCCCACTGATCCTGAACCTGGCCATCGCCCTCGCCGTCTGCGCCCTGCTGTTCCTCATGCAGCAGCGCCATGCCTCCTTCACCAAGCGCGTGTTCACCGGCCTCGGCCTGGGCATCGTGCTGGGCGCGGCCTTCCAGGCGGTCTACGGGCTCGGCTCGCCGGTCATCGCCGACACCAATGCCTGGCTCGACGTGATCGGCACCGGCTACGTCAAGCTGCTGCAGATGATCATCATTCCGCTGATCATGGTCTCGATCATCCAGGCCATCCTGAAGCTGCGCGACGCCTCCTCGCTGGGCAAGATCAGCGCGCTCACGATCGGCACCCTGATGGTCACCACGGCCATCGCCGCCGGCATCGGCATCCTGATGGCCAAGCTGTACGGCCTGAGCGCGGTCGGCCTGACCTCGAGCGCGGCCGAAGTCGCGCGCGGCGCCTACCTCGAAGGCAAGCTGGCGGCCGCCCAGCAGCTCTCGCTGCCGAACACCATCCTCTCCTTCATTCCCGAGAATCCCTTCCTCGACATGACCGGGGCGCGCAAGACCTCGACCATCTCGGTGGTGCTGTTCTCGATCTTCATCGGCATCTCCGCCACCGGCATCGCCGGCAAGAAGCCGGAAGTGTTCGAATCCTTCAGCCACTTCGTGCACGTCGCCCACGTGATCGTGATGCGCATGGTGACCCTGGTGCTGCGCCTGACGCCGTTCGGCGTGTTCGCCCTGATCACCCAGGTGCTGGCCAGTTCCAGCCTGCAGGACATCCTCAAGCTGATCGGCTTCGTGACGGCGTCCTACAGCGCGCTGGTCTCGATGTTCGTGGTGCATCTGCTGATCGTCGCCGCGCTCGGCCTTAACCCGGTGCGCTACGTGAAGAAGATCTTCCCGGTGCTGGTGTTCGCCTTCACCTCGCGCACTTCGGCCGGCAGCATCCCGATGAACGTGCAGACCCAGACCGCGCGCCTCGGCACGCCGGAAGGCATCGCCAATTTCGCCGCCTCGTTCGGCTCGATGATGGGCCAGAACGGCTGCGCCGGCATCTACCCGGCCATGCTGGCGGTGATGATCGCCCCGACCGTCGGCATCGATCCGTTCACCGGCAGCTTCCTGCTGACCCTGGTCGGCATCGTCACCATCGGTTCGGTGGGCGTGGCCGGGGTCGGCGGCGGCGCCACCTTCGCCGCCCTGATCGTGCTGTCGGCGATGAACCTGCCGGTGGCGCTGGCGGGCCTGCTGATCTCGATCGAACCGCTGATCGACATGGGCCGCACCGCCCTGAACGTGAGCGGCTCCATCACGGCCGGCACCCTGACCAGCCGCGTGCTCGGCCAGACCGACATGCGCATCTTCAACAGCGACGCCGCCCTCAACCTCGACGGCGACGAACAGGTCGCCTGACGCCTGCCCCGCGCGCCAGTCCCAGCGCCAGGCCGGCCGCCAGCAGGGCGAGCGGCGGCGGCTCCGGCACGGCCGGCGCCAGCACCCGATCCGGCGCCAGCGCCGGCATCAGCCAGGCCTCCCGGCCGGGGCCCGCATCGGCCGGCAGCGCCAGCGCCGCGGCGACAAACAGGGACTGCGCATAGCGGGAACGAGCCATCCTGATCTCCATGAAATCGGCAAAGACGCGAGCTTAGGACAGCCCGGACCTGCCCGGCATGCGCATTCTCAGCGATCGTCTCGATGGCGTTTTCGAAAAGAATCGTGCGCGAAGGTCCCGCCGAATCCGTCTATGATCGGCCCATGTCAAAATCACAAACAGGCGGGTGATGGATCAAAAGTGGCCTCAGGAAATCTGGTTGGTCAGGCATGGGCAGAGCGCCGGCAACGTCGCGCGCGATGCCGCCGAAGCGGCGGCCGGGTTGCGGGTCGATATCGCGGAGCGCGATGTCGACGTGCCGCTGTCCGAGCTCGGCATGCGCCAGTCGGAAGCGTTGGGCGCCTGGTTCGCGTCCCTCCCCGCGCACAGCCAGCCCAACGTGGTCCTGTATTCGCCCTATGTGCGCGCGGCCCAGACCGCGGACCTGCTGATGCGCCGCCTCGACCGCGACGAACTGCTCGCGGTGCACGCCGACGAACGCCTGCGTGAAAAGGAATTCGGCATCCTCGACCGCCTGACCGTGCGCGGCATCGCCGAGCAATTTCCCGACCTGTATGAACAGCGCCGCCACGTCGGCAAGTTCTATTTCCGCCCGCCCGGCGGCGAGAGCTGGTGCGACGTCATCCTGCGCCTGCGCAGCGTGCTCGACACCCTCACCCGCGAATACTGCCGCGAACGCGTGCTGATCGTCGGCCACCAGGTCATCGTCAACTGCTTCCGCTACCTGCTGGAACGCATGGACGAAGCCAGGATCCTCGAGGAGGACCGCCAGGGCGACGTACCGAACTGTTCGGTTACCTCCTATGCCTTCGACCCGTCGCTGGGCAAGCGCGGCAAGCTTGCGCCGCGGCTGATCAATTTCGTCGCTCCGCTCCAGGACACCGGCACCCCCGTCACCACCGGCAAGGACGTGCCGACGGCGGCCAAGGCCTGAGGCGCATTCGACCATGACGCTGCATACCTACGCCCGTCCGCGCGATCTCGATGCCGTCCTGCTGCGCACCTGGCCGCTGCCGGTGCCGTCGGGCGAAGGCGACAAGGAAGAACGCGGCCACGTGCTGATCCTCGGCGGCTCGCGCGAGATGCCGGGCGCCGTCATCCTGGCCGCCGTCGCCGCCCTGCGCGCCGGCGCCGGCAAGCTGACGGTCGCCACCGGCAACAGCGTGGCCCAGCTGGTCGCGCTGGCGATTCCCGAATCGCGCGTGCTGGGCCTGGCCGAGAACGAGGCCGGCGGTTTCACGGTCGAAGCCGTGGCCGAGCTCGATCCGCTGGCCGACCGCATCAACGCCATCCTGATCGGTCCCGGCATGCAGGACGAGGAAGCCACCGCGCGCCTGGTGCATGCGCTACTGCCGCGCCTGCACGGCACCGACACCAGCGTCATCCTGGACGCGAATGCGATGGGTGCGATCGTGCATCCACCGGAACCGGTCAACCCACCCTTCCGCTTCGACGTTCCAGTGCTGGTGACGCCGCACGCGGGCGAGATGGCGCACCTGACCGGCATCGCGAAGGAAGACATCGCCGGCGGCGCCGACCGCATCGCGCTCGACGCGGCGCAGCGCTGGAACGCGGTGGTGGCCCTGAAGGGCGCGCGCACCGTGATCGCCACGCCGCAGGGCGAACGCTGGCAGCACGACGGCGGCAACATCGGGCTGGCGACCTCGGGCTCGGGCGATGTGCTGGCGGGCATCGTGGCCGGCCTGGCGGCGCGCGGCGCCGACCTGGCCCAGGCCGCGGCCTGGGGCGTGGTCCTGCATGCGCAGGCCGGCGAACGCCTCGCGGCGCGGCTGGGAAAAATCGGATACCTGGCGCGGGAACTGTCGGACGAGGTCCCCGCGCTGCTCGAACAAGCCGCCGGCGACCCGGCCGAAGCGGCGCTGCGACCATCCGGCAATTTCGCCGGGGGGCTAAGGGTTGAACGTTGACGGTTCGGCTCTTATCTGAAAGAAGTGTGCAATTCGGCGAACTGGCAAGAACCATGCAGGCCAGGCGGAGTCGAATTCGTACACCAACGGGGCCGCGTATTGCGTCGGTTCCCTGATGGTTCCTTGACTGGGCTGACAAGTCCTGCTGGAACTAACCTGGCGTCGTCGACCCTCCAGCGCCTCACCTGGAGACGGCGGCAAAGATTAGACGTGAACGAGGAGTAAAACCAATGAAAGCTCTTAACAACGCATCGAAGATCCTGTTTGCCGCAGCCCTGATGGCAAGCCTTGCGGCTTGCAAGAAAAACGACACCACCAGCACGACCGGCACCGGCGACACGTCGGCCACCGCGCCGAGCAGCACTTCGGGCACCAGCGGCACCGGTAGCACCGGCGCTGCGGGCACCACCGGCGCAGGCACCACCGGTACCGGCGCCACGGGCACCGGCACCACCGGCGATACCGGCACCGGCGCGACCGGCACCGGCACCACCGGTACGGGCGCAACCGGCACCGGCACCACCGGCACCGAAGGCACCGGCACCTCGGGCACGGGCACGAGCGGTACCGGCACCACCGGCACCGGCACCACCGGTACTGGCACCAGCGGTACTGGCACCAGCGGCCATTGATCAGCCGTCCGCGGCCGATCGGCGCGATGCCGCATCGCAAAGGGCCTGCGACGGGTCCTTTGCACGGATTAAAGAAAAGGCCTGCGCGAGCAGGCCTTTTCTGTTGCCAGGACGGTGACGGTCAGGCGGTCACCGGCCCCCTGCGCCCGGTTGCGAAGCGGCCCAGCTTGACGATCATGCGGAACACGAAGCGCACCAGCACGATGGTCAGGATCGCTTCCACGAAGGTCATCACGAAGGCCGGCAGCGCCGTGAAGCGCGCCGCGCGGCGGTGGAACTTGGCGCCCATGCGTTCGCGTGCGATCTCGATGCTGTCGTAGAAGGTCGGCACGACCAGCAGGGTCAGCATGGTCGAGGTGATGGTGCCGCCGATGATGGCGATCGCCAGCGGACGGTAGAACTCGCCGCCCTCGCCCAGGCCCAGCGCCACCGGCAGCATGCCGGCGATCAGCGCGAAGGTCGTCATCAGGATCGGACGCAGGCGGGCGCGGCCGGCTTCCATCAGCGCATCTTCGCGGTCCATGCCTTCGGCTTCGCGGCTACGCGCCGCATCCAGCAGCAGGATCGCGTTCTTCGCCACCAGGCCCATCAGCATGATGACGCCGATCAGGCTCATCAGGTTGATCGTCGAATGGCTCAGCAGCAGCGCCAGCACCACGCCGATCAGCGACAGCGGCAGCGACAGCATCACGCCGCCCGGCGCGGTGAACGAGCCGAACTGCATCACCAGGATCAGGTACATCAGGCCGATACCCGACAGCAGCGCGATGATCATCTCGGTGAACAGTTCCTGCTGGTCCTGGCCCATGCCGCCCAGCTGCAGGCCATAGCCCGGCGGGAAGTCCATGCTCTTGGCCAGCTTCATGGCGTCGGCGGTGACTTCGCCGTTCGAGCGCCCCTGCACGTTGGCCGACACCGCGATCACGCGCTTGCCATCCTTGTGCTCGATGGTCGACGGGCCCTTGCCCATGGTGATCTTGGCGATCTGGTCCAGCGGCACCATCATGTTGCTGCCGGTAACGGCGATCGGCAGGCGCTCGATGTTCTCGGTCGCCACCCGGTCGGCCGGATGCAGGCGCACCGCCACGTCGCGGGTCTCGCCGGTCGGGTCGACCCAATCGCCCACCTCGATGCCGGCGAAGGCCACGCGCAGCGCGGTGGCGGCGTCGCCGACCGAGATGCCCATCGAGTTCGCCAGGCCGCGGTCGAGCACGATCTGCAGCTCGTCCTTCGGATCCTGCTGCGACAGGCCGACGTCGACCGCGCCCGGCACCTGGCGCAGCTTCTCCATGTAGGCGGTAGTGATCTCCATCAGCTTGCGCGAATCCGGACCGGTGAATTCGATCCGCACCGGCTTGCCGCCGCCGTTGTTCAGGTCGTCCTGGACCACGAATTCGGCGCCGACCAGCGGCTTGATCCTTTCGCGCAGGTCGGCGGCGATCTCGGCGGCGGTACGCTTGCGCTCGGTGCGCTTGCCGATGTCGACGTAGATACGGCCGCCGGTGGCGGTGATGTTGCTGTTGGTTTCCTTGGTTTCCTTGATCGAGCGGGCGATCTCGGCCGCCTTCTCCATCTTCAGGCGCGCATACTCGACCGAGGTCGACGGCGGCGTGCGCACGTCGATCGCGATGTTCTGCTGGTCGGACTTCGGCAGGAAGGACGAGCCGCCGAATTGCATGTGCAGGGCGATCGCGGCGATCAGGGTGCCGACGGCGATCACGGCCATCGACTTGCGGTGGTGCAGCGCCCAGGCGATCACGTTGCCGTAGCGGTCGGCCTGGTGGTCGAACCAGGTATTGAACTTCGCCAGCACCTTCGACAGGCCCTTCTTCGGCGCATGGTGGTAGCCCGGCGGGTCGCCCCAGAAGGCCGACAGCATCGGGTCGAGGGTGAAGGAAATGAACAGCGACACCGCGACCGAGGCCGTGACCGTCAGGGCGAACGGACGGAACCATTCGCCGGAGACGCCCGGCATGAAGGCCACCGGGATGAACACGGCCATGATCGAGAAGGTGGTCGAGGCCACCGCCATGCCGATCTCGGCGGTACCTTCGAGGGCGGCGGTGCGGCGGTCCTGGCCGTTTTCCATATGGCGCACGATGTTTTCACGCACCACGATCGCATCGTCGATCAGCACGCCGATCGCCAGCGACAGGCCGAGCAGGGTCATGAAGTTCAGCGTGAAGCCGCACAGCCAGACCGCGATGAAGGCGGCCAGCACCGAGGTCGGCAGCGACAGCGCGGTGATCAGGGTCGAACGCCAGGAGTTCAGGAAGGCATACACCACGAAGATGGTCAGCACGGCGCCCAGCACCAGCGATTCGATCACGTTGTTCAGGCTGTTCTGCGCATTCTTGCCGCCGTCGCGCACGACTTCGATGCGGGTGCCCTTCGGCAGTTCCTTCTGGATCTGGTCGACCATGTTGCGCACCTTCTCCGCCACCGTCACGGTGGAGGCGTCGCGGGTGCGGGCGATCTGGAGGCTGACGTTGTCGGCGCCGCTGCGGATCGACAGGCTGTCGATGTCGGCGAAACCGTCCTTGATCTCGGCCACCTGGTTCAGGCGCACGATCTGCTCGCCGTTGCGCTTGACCACCACCTGCTGGAAGTCTTCCGGATGCTCGATGCGGCCGACCAGGCGGATGCTCTTCTCGTCGAGGATGCCGCGCACCTTGCCCACCGGGGCATTGGTGTTCTGGCGCTGCAGCGCGCTGGTGACTTCGCCGACCGACACATTGTATTCGCGCAGCTTGTCGGCACGCAGCAGCACCGACAGTTCACGCTTGAGCGAACCGCCGACGTTGACGGTGGACACGCCGTCGATGCTGCGGAAGCGGTCCGCCAGCACGTCCTCGGCCAGGCGCGAGATCTCGGCCTTGCTCTGGGTCGTGGACGACAGCGCCACGTTCATGATCGGCTGGGCCGACGGGTCGAAGCGGCGCAGGATCGGTTCGCGCATCTCGATCGGCAGCTTGTAGCGCACCGCGGCGATCGCGTTGCGGATGTCGTCCGAGGCTTCGATCACGTTGCGGTTGAACTCGAATTCGATCCAGAACTGGGCCGAGCCCTCGTTGGCGGACGAGTTCATCTCGTGCACGCCAGGAATGCTCTGCATCGACTTTTCGAGGCGGTTGACGATCTCGCGCTCGACCGTCTCGGGCGAGGCGCCCGGGTACGGGATCTGGACGATGATGAATGGCGCCTCGACGTCCGGGCTCTCGTTCACGCGCAGTTTCTTGAGCGCGAGCAGGCCCAGGCACATCATCATCAGGATCAGCACGATCGTGGCGATCGGCTTCTTGACGCTAAAGTTAGACAGGAACATGGTGGATTTCCCTTATTTCCCTTGTGCGCCCGGGGTGCCCGCGCTGGCCAGGGCCTGCGGCGGCGTCTTGGGAGCCGCCATCTGGACGGCCTGGCCATCCTTCAGGCTCGAATTGGGTGCGCGCAGCACCAGGTCGCCGGCGGCCAGGCCCGACTTGACCTCGTAGTTGCCGGTGCGCTGGTCGCGCGCGCCGATGGTCAGGTCGGCCCTGCTCAGCGACTTGGCGTTCACTTTCCAGGCGTAGGTCTTGTCGCCGGACTTCACCAGCGCGCTCTCCGGCACCATCAGCGCCGCGGTGCTTTCGGCATCGATGCGGCCTTCGGCGTACAGGCCGGCCACGCGCGGCTGTTCGCCGGTCAGGCCGACCAGCACCTCGACCTGGCGGGTCACTTCGTTGGCGGACGGGTCGATGCGCTTGACCACGCCGGTGAACTGGCGGTCGCCGTAGCCGTTGATGTGGTAGCTCACACGCTGGCCCACCTTGACGGTGCTGATCTTGTCGGCCGACACGCGGCCTTCGTAGCGCATGCTGGTCGGATCGATCACTTTCAGCAATTCCTTGCCGATGGCGGCGGTGTCGCCGGCCGAGACTTTACGATCGGACACGATGCCGTCGAACGGCGCGCGCACCACGGTGCGGCCGACCTGCTGGCGGGCCGTCGCCAGGCGCGCGCGCGCAGCCGAGACTTCGCTCTGGGCGGCGTTGCGGCGCACTTCGGCGTCGTCCAGGGCCTGGGCCGAGGTCATGCCCGAGGCGCGCAGGGTCTTCAGGCGGTCCAGCGCGCGGGTCGACTGTTCGAAGGCCTGGGTGGCGGCGCGCACGGCTTCCTCGGCCGACATCAGGCTGTCGCGGATCGAGGTCTCGTCGAGCTTGACCAGCACGTCGCCGCGCTTGACCGGTTCGCCGTTCTCCTTCAGCACCTGCAGGACCACGGCGGACACCTCGGCGCGCAGGTCGGCCTTGCGTTCCGGCTGGATCGAACCGGTGATCACGGGGCCCGAAGCGAGCGCATTGCTCTGCACCGTCAGCACGTCTTCCGGCTGTACCAGCAGCTGGACAGGCTTGCCGTCTTTCTTGGCGTCGGCCTGGGCAGTCGCGGTTTCCGGCTTGGCGGGTTCCTTGGAACCTTTACCGCAGGCAGCAAGCGCCGAGGCAATGGCAAGGACGAGTAGGGTTTTGCGCAGCATTTCTTGGATCTCCCGAGTGGACTCGTAACCTGTAAATATAAGAATAGAAAAAGCCAGCGCGCAGTATCGGTGAGGCTGGTATCCCAGTCAATCGAGGATAGTCAGAGCGTGGTTTTCGAGGGATGAACTGCGTTTTTGGGGGATGAACTGCAACTGGACGGGATGAAATGCGTCCGGAAATGGACAGTTGGCGGACAGTGGCGGACGTCCGGCGCGGGCTACTGGCTTGGGTCCCCGCCTGCGCGGGGACGACGGATCTCCCGCCGTCGCCCCCGCGCAGGCGGGGGCCCAAGTTCGCCTTTTTACTTGACGAATACGTGATACACCAGGTTCCCCATCAGGATCCCGGTAACGATCCCGCCGCCGATCTCGACCAGCGTATGCCCCATCCGCTCGCGCAGCGTGCGATGGCCGGCGTCGGACGCGCCGGCGGCCAGGCGGTTGATGGCGGCGGCCTGGCGGCCGACGTGCTGGCGCAGGCTGTTGGCGTCGATCATCACGATGAAGCACAGGGTCACGGCGACGCCGAACGCCGGGTGGCCGATGCCTTCGCGCAGGGCGATCAGGGTCGCCATGCTGGTCACGGTGGCGCTGTGGTTGCTGGGAAAGCCGCCGTTGCCGACCAGGTTGAAAGCCCAGCGCCGCTGGCGCGCGCTATTGATCAGGAATTTGATCGGGCCGACCACCAGCCAGGTCAGCAGCGGGGTCAGCAGATAAGTGAAGTCCATGTGAGTTCCGATGTGTTAGTACAAAGTAATGCCGGCCAGCATTATCGCAGAAGCGATGCGCCTGCCCCAGCCGGAAACCCGTAAAATCCTCTGCAGTGTGGTTTATCAGACAACGGAGAACTTAATGCAACATTTCAAGCTGTCATTCGTGGTGACGATAGTCCTGCTGGCGCTTGCCGGGTGGTGGGGCTACAGCCACGGCGGCACCGGCGGCCTGATCCAGGCCTTGTGGATCGCGGCGGTGCTGGGCGTCCTTGAAGTGTCGCTCTCTTTCGATAACGCGGTGGTCAACGCCACCGTGCTGCGCAACTGGAACGAGTTCTGGCGTAAATTGTTCCTGACGGTCGGCATCCTGGTGGCGGTGTTCGGCATGCGCCTGGTGTTCCCGCTGCTGATCGTCTCCATCGCCACCGGGCTGGGCCTGGTCGATGTCTGGCACATGGCGGTCAACACGCCGGACGAGTACGCGCGCGCCCTGACCTCGAAACATGCCGAAGTGTCGGCCTTCGGCGGCGCCTTCCTGATGCTGGTCTTCCTCAACTTCCTGTTCGACGAGGAAAAGGAACTCCACTGGCTGGGCTGGATCGAAGAAAAGGTCGGCCAGTTCGGCAGCGAAGGCCTGGCCATCCTGCTGACCCTGCTGGCCGTGTTCGGCTGCATGAGCCTGATGCCGCACGAGCGCCAGCTGCCGGTGCTGGTCGCCGGCGTGGTCGGCGTGATCGTGTACGTGGGCGTGGACTGGCTCAGCGGCCTGCTCGAAGAGGAGGAATCGGATCCGGCGGTCGGCAAGCTGATCTCGCAGGGCAGCATCGGCGGCTTCCTCTACCTCGAGGTGCTGGATGCCTCGTTCAGCTTCGACGGCGTGATCGGCGCCTTCGCCATCACCAACGACGTCGTCATCATCATGCTGGGCCTGGCCATCGGCGCGATGTTCGTGCGTTCCCTCACCGTGTTCCTGGTGCACAAGGGCACGCTGGAAGAATTCGTCTATCTCGAGCACGGCGCCCACTACGCGATCGGCATCCTGGCCCTGATCATGTTCGCCAGCGTCGAGTACGAGATTCCCGAATGGTTCACCGGCCTGTCCGGCATCGCCTTCATCCTGGTGTCGCTGTGGTCCTCGATACGCTACAAGCGGCGCGAAGAGCGCGAATCCGCGGCCTGAACCGAACCCCATCCAACGAAAGGAAAACACCATGGCGATCAGTCTGCAAAAAGGCGGCAACGTCAACCTGTCCAAGGAAGACCCGAACCTCAAGAAAGTCATCATCGGCCTGGGCTGGGATCCGCGCTCGACCGACGGCGCCACCTTCGACCTCGACGGCAGCGCCTTCCTGCTGCGCGGCGACGGCAAGGTGCGCGGCGATGCCGACTTCATCTTCTACAACAACCTGCAGTCGGGCGACGGCTCGGTCAAGCACACCGGCGACAACCGCACCGGCCAGGGCGAGGGCGACGACGAGCGCCTGCTGGTCGACCTGACCCGGGTGCCGGCCGACGTCGAGAAAATCGCCTTCGCGGTCACCATCCACGAGGCCGACCAGCGCCGCCAGAACTTCGGCCAGGTCGGGCGCGCCTTCATCCGCTGCCTGAATGCCGACGGCGAACGCGAGATCGCGCGCTACGACCTGTCGGAAGACAGCTCGACCGAGACGGCGATGATCTTCGGCGAACTCTACCGTTACGGCAGCGAATGGAAGTTCCGCGCCGTCGGCCAGGGCTACAACGGCGGCCTCGGTCCGCTGGCGCGTTCCTTCGGCGTGAATGTGTGACGCGTTCATGAGCTTTTGACAATCCGCGCGCTCATCGGCAGAATGGGCGCGACTTCATTCAACGCTCATCGACCATGCCCTCGACCTTCCCGCGGCGCGCCAGCGCCCTCCTCGCTTCCGTCATCGTCGCGGCCATCGTGCTGTTCGGGCTGTACACCGCCCTCGTGCTGCACTGGTCGTATTCGGAAGGCGAACGCGCCGGCTACCTGCAGAAGCTGTCGCGCAAGGGCTGGTTGTGCAAGACCTGGGAAGGCGAGATCCTGCTGTCGAGCATGCCGGGCGCCATCCCCGAGCGTTTCGCCTTCACCGTGCGCGACGAGAACGTGGTCAAGCAACTGCAGGCGGCGATGGGCCAGCGCGTCCAGCTCAGCTACTCCCAGCACGTCGGCCTGCCGACCAGCTGCTTCGGCGAGACCAGCTATTTCGTCGACAAGGCGGTGGTCGGCGGCAGCAATCCGGTCGCGCCGAATCCCGGCACTTGATACCCAAAAAGAATCACAGGCAGGCCGATCGATACTTTTGCATATCGATCGACGGCTGACAAAGTGGCAAGCTTGTGTCACCATCCATTCCTGAAAACAACAAACGGAGTGGCATGATGAGACGGCGGACCGGAGCGATATTGCTGGCGGCGGCAGGCATGCTGGGCGCGGCGCAGGCCTCCACCATCGTCGACCACACCCTGCTGCGTCCGGAGGGACGGCGGCACTACATCGTGGTCGAGCCGGACCGGCTGGCGCGCAGCAACCGCCCCACCGTGATCCTGCTGCACGGCCACGGCGCGTCGGCCGGCTTCATGGTCGGCCTCGACTCCTTCGGCACCTACAAGGCCCAGGACTGGATCCGCCTCGCCGAGCGCGAGCGCGTGATGCTGATCGCGCCGGACGGCATCAAGGGCAGCGACGGCAAGCAGGCCTGGAACGATTGCCGCGCCGACGCCGCCAGCAACGCCACCAGCGACGACGTCGGCTTCATCGCCGCCCTGATCGACAGCGCCGTGTCCGAACTCGGCGCCGACCCCGAGCGCATCTACGTGTACGGCAGTTCGAACGGCGGCGGCATGGCCTACCGCCTCGGCATCGAACTGGCGCCCCGGCTGGCGGCGATCGGCGTGCAGAGCGCGCTGATGCCGGTGCAGAGCCGCTGCAAGGCGCCGGCCCACCCGATCTCGGTGTTCGTGGCGCACGGCACCGCCGACCAGATCGCGCCCTTCAACGGCGGCAAGGTCGGCCACTGGCTGCTGCGCGGCCGCGGCAGCGGGGTCAGCGCCGACGAATCGGTGGCGGTCTGGCGCCGCGCCGCCGGCCTGCCGGAAACGCCGCTGAGCTTCCGCCTGCCGCACCTGCAATCGTCGGACCCGACCTCCGCCACGCGCTATGTCTGGGGCACCGACCCGGCCCGCGTGCAGGTGCAGTTCATGCGCATCGACGGCGGCGGCCACGTGCAGCCGTCGAAAGACGAGGAGCTGCCGTGGCTCCTGCGCAAGCTGGTGGGCAATATGAACCACGACGTCGATACGGCCGAAGAGGCGTGGAACTTCTTCAAGGACAAGCGCGTCACGGGCGCGCGCTGAACCCCGCCCATCACCGGAATTCCATCCACATGAAAAAAGCCATCGCCGCCCTCGCCTTGCTGGTTTGCGCCGCCGGCCACGCCGAACCCACCGTGCTGCGGATGCCGGAACTCGGCTGGGAAGTGCGCTTCAATGCGCCGGCCACCAGGAAGGTCGCTGAAGAAAGCAGCGCGCAAGCCTACCATTACGCCGGCAACGCCGGCCGCTTCAACCTGTCGCTGTTCATCGAAGCCCCTGCCTGCCCGGGCGGCGTGGCGCTCGAAGACAACGTGACATGTTTCACCCGGCGTATCGGCGGCCTTCCCAATCTCGTCAAGGAATCGGTCCAGGTGGAGCGCATCGCGCGCGGCGCACAGGTCACCTACGTGATCTATGCGCCGGTCGACGGCAAGCTGGTGAAGATGATGCACACCCATCTGCTGTTCGCCGACAAGGGCAAATGGGGCGACCTGCACGCCTCGGTGATCCGGCCGACCACGGACGAGATAGCGATGCTGCTGGGTCTCGGCGACGACTTCCAGTTCAGCGACTAGGAACGCCCGGACCTCAGCTCTCGCCGCGCTGCCTGGCGACGGCTTCGGCCAGCCGCGCCGCCGCCTGCTGGGCCGACGGCAGTTGCGAGAAACGCCCCAGCACCTCGCGCGCCAGGTCGGCCGATTCGGCGCGCTGCTTGGCCTCGGCCTGGCGCGCGTCGATCTGTTCGCGCAGCGCGCCCAGTTCCGCCACCTGCTCTTCCTGGCGCACCGACTCCAGTTCCACCAGGCGGCGCTTGGCATCGATCATTTCCTGGGTCGCCTGAAGCGACTTGCGCTGCATCCCGGCGGCCTGCTGGGCGTGCTCCAGCAGGGTGCGCTGGGCCTCGCGCTTGTCGATCGCGGCCTGGGCCGCGGCCTGCTCGGCCAGCTCGCGCATCTTCGCCAGCTGCGCCTTCTCTTCCTCCGCCTTGGCGCGCGCTTCGGCGGCGGCGACGGCGCCGTGTTCGGCGGCCAGGCGCGCCGCGGCGGCCTCGTTGGCGCGGGCGTCGGCCGCGGCCTGCTGGCGCTGGGCGGAGAGCTTCTGTTCCAGCAGCAGCAGGGCTTCGCGGGCGGCGTCGGCGCCGGCCTGTTCGGCGGCCAGCAATTCGCTGGTCAGCTGCTCCTGGCGGCGTTCGTATTCGGCACGCTCGGCCTGGGCGCGGGCCAGCTCGGCGGCGCGCTCCACCTGCGCCTGCGCGGCCGCCGCCGCCGCTTCCTCGTGCGCGGCCTGCTGCCCGGCCGCGGCGGCCGCCTGGCGCTGGGCCTCGAGGGCAGCCTGCTGGGCCGCCAGGGCGCGCTGCTCGCTGCCCTGCTGGGCGCGCAGCAGGGCCGCCTGTTCCTGTTCGGCGGCGATGCGGGCCTGGGCCGCGGCGGCCAGCGCGCGCTCGGCGTCCTGGCGTTCGTTCAGCGCGGCCAGCGCTTCTTCCTCGAGGCGCACCCGTTCGCGCTCGGCCGCCAGCAGGGCCTCGGCTTCCGTCTCACGCTGTTCGGCCAGGCGCGCCGCTTCGCGCTGCAGCCCGGCCTGTTCGACTTCCATCGCCAGGCGCGCCTGCTCGGCCGCGTTCTGCGCCGCGCGGGCTTCCGCCGCGGCCCGTGCGGTGGCGGCGCGTTCCTCGGCCAGCGCGCGTTCGCGTTGCTGCTGTTCGGCGTCCGCGGCAGCCGCCTGCAGCGCCTGGCGGTCGGCTTCGGCCTGCTTTCGCGCCCGTTCGGCGGCGGCGCGCTCGGCGTCCAGGCGGGCCTGGGCCTGGGCCGCCTCCTCTTCCTCGGCCTGGGCCCGCTCCAGCGCCACTTCGCGCAGCTTGCGGTCGGCCTCGATGCGGGCCTCGGTCGCGGCCAGGATCCGGCTTTCCGCCTCGCGCCGCGCTTCGAGGGCGGCCACCGCCATCTCTTCCTGGCGCTCGCGGTGGAGCGCGGCGTCGCGCAATTCCTTTTCGGTCTGCAGGCGCATGCGCAGCGATTGCGCGGCGGTGCGCTCGTACTCGGCCTGGGCCACGGCGATCGCCTCGCGCTCCTGCTCGATGCGGGCCAGCGCGCGCGCTTCCTCGAGGGCCCTGGCCTCGGCGGCGGCGCGGGCAAAGCTCGAGGCCAGCGCAACCTGGTCGGCGCGCTCGCGCTGCAGGGCCAGTTCGAGGGCTTCGGCTTCGGCCTCGGCCAGCTTTTCGGCGGTCTGGCGCGCGGCCTTCTCGGCGCGCTCGCGTTCGCGCGCCAGGATCGCGACCCTGGCGTCGGCGCTGGCGCTGTGGCTGACTTCCTCGCGCGCCGCGTGCATGGCGGCGACCCGCTCGGCGGCCTGCAGGCGCGCCTGCTCGGCATGCTGGGCCAGTTCCTCGGCCTGGCGCGCGGCCCGCTCGGCGATCTCGGCGTCGCTCCTGGCCTGCTCTTCGGCGCGGCGGCGCGCTTCTTCCTGGGCGCGGGCGCGCGACTCGGCGGCCAGGCGGATCTGGGTATCGGCTTCGACGCGGGCGCGCAGCTCGGCGGTTTCCTGGCGCATCGCCTCCAGGCGCTCGGCGGCGGCCTTGGCGGCGGCGCGCAGGGTCTCGATGCGGTCGCGGTTGGCCTCGATCGCCTCTTCCGAGGCCTGGGCGTTGGCCAGCGCGGCGGCGGCGGCTTCGGCGTCGATCGCGGCGCGCTCTTCGGCCAGGCTGCGGGCCCGCGCTTCGGCGTGGGCGCGGTTCTCGGCCGCCACCGCCGCCTTGGCTTCCGCCTCGACCCGGGCGATGCCTTCCTGGATCGCGCGCTTTTCCAGCTGTTCGCGCTGCGGCTCGACGCCGGGCGCGGCGTGCTGCGGGGAAGCGGGCATCAGGTCGATCGTGAAATCGGCGTCATCGTGTTGGGCGGGGCGATCGGTCATGGGTAACTCGCTGAATACGGGCGGACTTTGGCTCAGCGTGATTATGCGCCATGGCTAGAAATCCTGTCACGCCGAACTGAAGCGCAAACCCCGGTCAGTTCAGCGGATCGCCCTCAAACGGGCCAGAGCGGCGGCTCGTCCATGAGCGCCACCTGCTCGCGCAGCTCGAGGATACGGTCCTGCCAGTAGCGCTGGGTGTTGAACCAGGGGAAGGCGGCGGGAAAGGCCGGATCGTCCCAGCGCATCGCCAGCCAGGCCGAATAATGGATCAGGCGCAGGGTCCGCAGCGCCTCGACCAGGTAGAGCTGGCGCGGGTCGAACTCGCAGAAGTCCTCGTAGCCGGCCAGCACGTCGCCCAGCTGGCGCACCATCTCCTGGCGCTCGCCGGACAGCAGCATCCACAGGTCCTGCACGGCCGGGCCCATGCGGCTGTCGTCGAAGTCGACGAAGTGCGGGCCGTCGCCGGTCCACAGCACATTGCCGGCGTGGCAATCGCCGTGCAGCCGCACGATGTCGACCTTCCCCGCACGGTCGAAGCAGCGCGCCACGCCGTCCAGCGCCTGGTCGAGCACGCTGGTATAGGCGGTCAGCAGTTCGTGCGGGATGAAGCCGTGCCCGATCAGCCAGGCGCGCGGCTCGCGCCCGAAGGTGTCCAGGTTCAGCGCCGGACGCTCGACGAACTCCCTGGCCGAGCCCACCGCGTGGATGCGCCCGATGAAGCGGCCGATCCATTCCAGCACCTTGGGATCCGACAGCTCGGGCGCGCGCCCGCCGCGGCTGGGGAAGACGGCGAAGCGGAAACCGCCGAACTCGTGCAGCGTGCGTCCCTCGAGCTCGCACGCCGGCACCACCGGCACCTCGGCGTCGGCGAGTTCCTGGGTGAAGGCATGTTCCTCGAGGATGGCGGCGTCGCTCCAGCGCCCCGGGCGGTAGAACTTGACCACCACCGGCTGGCCTTCCTCGCGGCCGACGCGGTAGACCCGGTTTTCGTAGCTGTTCAGGGCCAGCAGGCGGCCGTCGCCGTGCAGGCCGGCGCTCTCGACGGCGTCCAGCACCATGAGCGGATCGAGGCGCGAGAAAGGATGGGATTCCGATGGACTATTCATGCCGCCATTGTAAGGGGCGCGGCGGAGCGGCGCACCCTCGGCGCCATTTCTGAGGAATTTATTTATTTTGCGAGCGTGATCACGGGAATTATTTCAAGCTGTTATCGATATCGGCAGGAATTTGCCGATTTTATCAATCGCGAGCACCGCAATGTGTGTGGCCGCACCGAGATATCGAACGTTGCAGGGTCTCATGGCACCTCAGCACCTGAGCGCGATCGCGCGGCATGCTGCCCTCTGGAGAGAACGACGATGAAAAACACGCTGACGCTCACCGCGCTCACCGCAGCCTTCGCCTGCAGCGGGGCCATGGCCGCGGACACGGCCCAGCCGCCCAAGGCCGAACCCCATATGCAAAAGGTGCTGGACGCCCTGAAGTCGCTGAACGGCAAACCGATCGAAACGCTGACGCCGGAAGAGGCGCGCAAGCAGCCGACGCCCGCCGACGCGGTCAAGAAGGTGCTGTCCGACATGAAAAAGAGCACCGAGCCGGAACCCGGCGTCACGGTCAAGGACATGACGGTGTCGGTCGACGGCGGCAGCATCCCCGTGCACATCTACACGCCGGAGGGCAAGGGCCCGTTCCCGGTGATGGTCTACTACCACGGCGGCGGCTTCGTGATCGCCGACACCAAGGTCTATGACGCCTCGCCGCGCGCGCTGGCGAAGATGGCCAGGGCCATCATGGTCGCGGTCGACTACCGCCAGGCCCCGGAACACAAGTTCCCGACCGCGCCGAACGATGCCTACGCGGCCTATCTGTGGACCACCCAGCATGCGAAGGAATTCAACGGCGACCCGATGCGCGTCGCGGTCGGCGGCGAATCGGCCGGCGGCAACCTGGCCACCGTGGTCTCGATGATTGCGCGCGACAAGAAAGCGCAGATGCCGGTGCACCAGCTGCTGGTCTACCCGGTGGTCGACAACGACATGGAGAACGCCTCCTACCAGCGCAACGCCAATGCCAAGCCGCTCAACAAGCCGATGATGGCCTGGTTCTTCAAGTACTACGGCGGCGATCCGAAGAATCCCTACGCCCTGCCGATGAAGGCCGACTCGCTGAAGGGCCTGCCGCCCGCCACCATCGTGGCCGCCGAGATCGACCCGCTGCTGACCGAGGGCAAGGCCTACGCCGACAAGCTGAAGAAGGACGGCGTGAAGGTCGACTACAAGGAATATACCGGCGTGACCCACGAATTCTTCGGCATGGGCGCGGTGGTGCCGAAGGCCAGGGATGCCGAGCAGTACGCCGCCGATGCGCTGAAGAAGGCGTTCAACGCGAAGCACTGAGCAAAAAGGACATGTTTTCCGTTTGCGCCGGACGGCTCGAGAGGCTGTCCGGCGCTTTTTTTCGCCGGCGCAGGGGCGCAGGCGTTAAACTGGCGCCTTCAACCAACAGAATCACCCTGGTACACACATGCAACTCGAACAGCCCCTCACCGATAAAGAATTCGACGATCTCGACAACTTCCTGCTGTCGGAGCGCAGCCCCGAAGGCGCCATGACCATGGACACGCTGCACGGCTACCTGACCGCGATCGCGATCGGCCCGGAATCCATCATGCCGGCCGAGTGGCTGCCGCGCGTGTGGGGCGAGGAAGGCGCCGCGCCGAAATGGAAGAACCCGAAGGAAGAGCAGCGCATCGTCAACCTGATCATGCGCTTCATGAACGAAGTCCTGATCACCTTCGAGGTCGCGCCCAAGGAATTCGAACCGCTCTACGTCGAGCACGAAGTCGACGGCGAAACCCTGATCGACGCCGAAGCCTGGTGCTGGGGCTTCTGGGAGGGCATGGACCTGCGCCCCGGCTCCTGGGACGCCATCTGGGATTCGGAAGCGGGTCCGCTGATGCGCCCGATCTACCTGCTGGGCGCCGACGAGATCGACGAAAGCGAGCTGGCCGAGGTCGAGGATCCGCGCCTGGCGCACAAGCTGGCCCTCGAGATCGAAGCCAACCTGCCCGCCATCCACCGCTTCTGGCTGCCGCGCCGCAAGGCCGCGGTCGAGACCGTGCGCCGCGACGAGCCGAAGGTCGGCCGCAACGACGACTGCCCCTGCGGCAGCGGCAAGAAGTTCAAGAAGTGCTGCGGGGCCGAGCAGGCTTGACGGCAGCCGCCTTCGCCTCGACCTCGACCCTGCCCGTCATCACCGGATGCAGGGTGCAGAGGTAGTCGAAGGTTTCTCCTTTCCCTACCTTGTGGCGCCAGCTCTGCCCCGGCTTCAGGTCGCCCGACCGGATGCCGGCGGCGGCCGCGGTGACGTTGTGGACGAACATGTCCTTGTTCACCCAGGTGATCGTATCGCCGGGCCGCACCGCCACCACCTTCGGCGTGAACGCCATGCCGTCGATGACCACGCGGTGGTCGGCGGCCAGCGCGGCGGCCGCCCACGACAACAAGCCTATCGCCACCGCCGCGGACTTCATTTCAGCTGCGCCTGGATGTGCTTCGCATGCTCCAGGTGGGCCACGAAGGCCGGCCGCACCTTGACCAGCAGCGCCTTCAGCTCGGCGTTGGAGGCGCTCGGGATCAGGGTCTTGTCGAGCGCATCGAGCACGGTCTGGTGGTAGCTCACCTCGTTGTCGACATAGGCCCTGTCGAAATCGGCGCCGGACAGGCCCTTCAGGCGGTCGCGGGTCGATTCGCCGCCCTGGGTGAGCGATTTGCTGGTGTCGTTCGCCTCCGGCGTGACGTGCAGTTTCTTCACCAGCGCCACGGCCTGCTGGTTGACGCCGGAGTGGTCGGTCACCATCCGTTTGGCGAAGTCGCGGACTTCCTTGTTCCTGGTTTTCGATTCGGCCAGCTTGCCGGCATCGATGTCGACCGTGTTGGCGGCGACGACGATGGCGGCGATCTGCGCATCGTTGGGGCCGGCCGGGTTGGCAAAGGCCAGCGGGCTGGCGGCCAGCAGCGCGATCAACATCGGGGCAAGGGTTTTTTTGATGGTCATGGCAGTCTCCATTGGTGACAGGAAGTGGAACATGCCATTCGATGCAGCAAACCGTCGCCGCGTTCCCGGAAAGTTCAGCCCGGCGTTTCTCCGCTTTCTTCACCCAGGCGCCGCATGACGCCCTCGACGATGCGGTCGCAGCGCGCGCCGTCGAAGCCGAACGCATCCTCCATCGCGAAGTCGAGTTCCCGCGCCAGCGCCTCGCGCAGCATGGCGCGCGCACGGAAGTAGCGGCTGCGCACGGTCGCCTCGGGAATGCCCAGCAGCTTGCCGGTCTCGTCGACGCTGAGCTCCTCGACGGCGCGCAGGATGAACACGGTGCGGAACACTTCCGGCAGGCCGTCGATCTTCGCTTCGATCAGGCCGCGGGCCTGGGCGCGCAGCGCGGCCTGCTCCGGCTGTCCGGACGCGTCCTGGTCCGGTGCGCCGCCGTGCTGCTCCATCACCGGCTCGGCGCCCAGTTCGATGACCTCGGCCATCCGCCCGGTACGGCGGCGGCGCATCAGGGCGGCATTCATCACGATGCGGGTCAGCCAGGTGGCGAGCGAGGAATCGCCGCGGAAGTCCGGCAAGGCACGGTAGGCCTGGAGATAGGCTTCCTGCAGCGCATCCTCGGCTTCGGCATCGTCGCGCAGGATGCTGCGCGCGACCCGGTAGAGCCGGCGGTTGTAGCGCCGCATCAACAGGGCGAAAGCAGCCTGCTCCCCGCCCACCACGCGCTGCCGGAGGGCGGCGTCCGAATCGTCGTCGACTGCAAGCTGCATGGGAGTCTCCCTGTAAAGTTCTTGCGCATTCGATGCACGCCGGGGACGCAACGTTCCCAAAATCCATAGCCAAAAACCGGGGTCAGACTCCGGTTTTTGGAAATATTCTGAGTGATATTGCCAAAATCGGGAGTCTGACCCCGGTTTGATTGGGCGCAAACTTAGGCTGCGGCAGTCAGCCGGCTTTCGTACAGGGCCGCCAGCAGGTCGGAATGGCTGACGATGCCGGCGAACACGCCGTGCGCATCCACCACCGGAATGTGGTGCAGGCCCTGGTTGGTCATCAGCGGCACCAGTTCGGCGATCGGCTCGTCCACCCCCACCGTCTTCACGTGGCGCCGCATGATCTCCACCACCTTGCCGGGACGGGAACCACGCATGCCCAGCAGGTGGCCGAACAGGCCGCGCAGGCGCTCGCCGAGGGTCTGGTAATCGTCCAGTCCCGCATGGTGCAGGAAATCGTTCTGGCCGACCATGCCGACCACGCGGCGCGCCTTGTCCAGCACCGGCAGCGCGTGCAGGCCATGCCGGCGCAGCAGCGGCCAGGCTTCGGCCAGCGGCATGCCGGGCCGCACCGTGACCGCATCCTTCGACATGATCATGCCGCAGGTGATGACGCCGAAGCGCCGTCCATAGGCCTGCGCCTCGGTCTCGAGCAGGATCGCTTCGAGGTCGTCGCGGCTGATGTCCAGCACCTGGCCATAGCGCGCCAGCGCGGCGTCCAGGTCTTCCTTGGTGAAGCCGAGGCGCGCGGTCGGCACCGGGTCGCGGGTCGCGTGCACGTTCTGCAGCATCGATTGCTGGGTGTGCGGATAGCGGCGCCCGGTCAGGTTGTTGAAGACCAGCGCGACCAGCACGATCAGGGTCGAGTTCAGGCACACCGGCACGAAGGCGAAGCCGAAGCCGGCCGCGTGCACGGCCGGGCCGCCCAGCACCGTGGTCAGCGCTACCGCGCCGCTGGGCGGGTGCAGGCAGCGCAGCAGGAACATCACCAGGATCGCCAGCGCGCCCGCCAGCGGCGCGGCCAGCAGCGGATTGCCGATCGCCCTGGCGCAGGCGATGCCCACCAGGGCGGAGATGGTGTTGCCGCCGATGACAGACCACGGCTGGGCCAGCGGACTGGCCGGCACGCAGAACAGCAGCACGGCCGAGGCGCCCATCGGCGCCACCAGGGCCAGCGGCAGGGTCGCGGTGCCGAGCACCAGCATGCTGAGGCCCGCGGTCAACAGCAGGCCAAGGAGCGCCCCGGCGACGGAACGCATGCGCTCGTGGCGCGGGACGGTATTACGTTGCGGCACGAAGGCGCGCATCCACTGCAAGGTCTGGTCCAAGATAAAACTTCTACGAAAAAAACATCACAATATGATATATTATCCGGCTCCTCTCTGCCACTACCCCTGTTCGTGAAACGTCCACCCCCGCTGTCCACATCCGCGCTTTCAAAGTCCGACTTTGCCGCATTGTCCGAGTTCCGCTACCAGATGCGGCGCTACGAGCACTTTTCCGAAAACGCCGTGCAGGCCGAGGGCATCACGCCCCTGCAATACCTGCTGCTCCTGCACATCAAGGGTTTCCAGGGCCGCGAGTGGGCCACGATCGGCGAGCTGGCCGAGCGCCTGCAGGCCAAGCAGCACGGCGTGGTGGCCCTGGTCACGCGCTGCGAAGACGCCGGCCTGGTCGAGCGGCGCGCCAACCTCGATGACCGCCGCCGCGTCGAAGTGCACCTGTTGCCGGCCGGCGAAGCCATCCTGACGCGCCTGGCCGAGATCCACCGCGCCGAACTGCGCGCCCTGCAAGGCGTGTTCACGATTCCCGACCTGTCCTGATAAACAGCTTTACACCGACGATGCCTACTCACCACCATGTACCCGAGCGCCGCGACTTTTCCGGCGACCTGCGGCTGCTCCTGATCGCCGCGATCGCCGCCGTCATCGGCGGGCTGGCCGTGCTTGCCGCCCACGTGCTGCTGCTCCTGATCCGCTTCTTCACCGACCTGTTCTTCTACCAGCGCTTCTCGGTGGCCGACCTGTCGCCCGCCCACCACACGCTGGGCGCCTGGGTGATCGCGGTGCCCGTCATCGGCGGCATCGTGATCGGCCTGATCGCCCGCTACGGCACCGAGCAGATCCGCGGCCACGGCATTCCGGAAGCGATCGAGGCGATCCTGTTCAAGGACAGCGCGATGTCGCCCAAGGTGGCGGTGCTAAAGCCGCTCGCTTCCGGCATCGCGATCGGCAGCGGCGGCCCGTTCGGCGCCGAAGGCCCGATCATCATGACCGGCGGCGCGATCGGTTCCCTGGTCGCCCAGCACTTCCACCTGACCGGCGGCGAACGCAAGTCGCTGCTGGTGGCCGGCGCCGTGTCCGGCATGACGGCGGTGTTCGGCACCCCGGTGGCGGCGGTGCTGATGGCGGTCGAGCTGCTGCTGTTCGAACTGCGCCCGCGCAGCCTGCTGCCGGTGGCGGTGGCGTGCGCGGTGGCCGGCTTCCTGCGCCCGCTGGCGATGGACGCGGGGCCGCTGTTTCCGCTGCAGACCGCGCCGGTGGCGCCGATCGCCCTGCTGTCCTGCGCCGCCGCCGGCCTGCTGTGCGGGGCACTGGCCTGGTTCATGTCGACCACCCTGTACAAGGTCGAGGACTGGTTCCACCGGCTGCCGATCCACTGGATGTGGTGGCCGGCGCTGGGCGCGCTGGCGGTCGGCATCGGCGGCTGGTTCCAGCCGCGCGCCCTGGGCGTGGGCTATGACGTGATCGGCGACCTGTTGCACAACCACCTGGCGATGGGCGCGCTGGCCGCCCTGCTCGGGGTGAAACTCGTGATCTGGCTGATCGCGCTCGGCTCCGGCACGTCGGGCGGGGTGCTGGCGCCGCTGCTGATGCTCGGCGCCGGCCTCGGTTCGCTGCTGTCGCCCTGGCTGCCGGGCGCCGAACCGGCCCTGTGGCCGCTGGTGTTCATGGCCGCCACCCTGGGGGGCATGATGCGCGCGCCGGTGATGGCGGTGGTGTTCGCGTTCGAGCTCACGCACGATGCCAACGCCCTGCTGCCGCTGCTGGCCGCTGCCGCCGGCGCCTACGGCTTCACGGTGCTGGCGATGGGCCGCTCGATCCTGACCGAAAAGATCGCGCGCCGCGGCCACCACATCTACCGCGAGTACGGCATCGACCCGCTCGAGCGCCATAGCGTGGCCGAAGTCATGACGGCGCAGGTCCAGAGCGTCGACGCCGGCGCCACCGTGGCGGCCGTGCTGGCATCGCACTTCGGCCCGGACCAGCGCCACCGCGCCTTCCCCGTCACGCGCGACGGCCTGCTGGTCGGCATGCTCGACCGCGAAGCGCTCGGCGGCCGGGCCCCGGAAGCGCCGGTAAGCAGCCTGTTCGGGATCAACCGCCCGCCCGTCGCGCTGGCCGGAGAAACCTGCCGCATCGTCGCCACCCGCCTGGCCGTGCACGGCATCGAGCGCCTGCCGGTGGTGGCCAGCGCGGCCGAACCGCGCCTGCTCGGCATCGTCAGCCGCAGCGACCTGATCAAGGCCACCGCCGGCCTGCACGCCGAGGAGCACGAGCGCCGGGTCCTGCGCCGCAATCCGCTGGCGCGCCGGGCCTGAGGGAGCGTCCGAACCCTGCGCTGGGTCGAGCGATTTGCTGAACAATCATGTACGATAGGCAATCCGCGCATCCGCGTGATTGCCTATCCACCTTGAGGACAAGAACATGATGAAACCGCTCAAGCGCACCCTGCCCGCCCTGCTGTCCACGTTCGCGCTGGCCGCCGCCCTCGCTCCCGCCGCCCAGGCCGCCGCGCCGATGGTGAAGAGCCCGGCTCCCGGCTTCTTCCGCGTGATGGTGGGCGACATCGAGGTCACCCCGATCAGCGACGGCACCGTCGACCTGCCGGTCGACCAGCTGCTGCGCCAGAAGCCGGAGCAGACCCGCGCCACGCTGGAAAAGAACTTCCTGAAAGTGCCGCTGGAAACCTCGGACAATGCCTTCCTGATCAATACCGGCAGCAAGCTGGTGCTGGTCGACACCGGCGCCGGCGCCCTGTTCGGCCCGACCCTCGGCAAGTTCCTCCACAACCTGAAGGCCGCCGGCTACCAGCCCGAGCAGATCGACGAGATCTACATCACCCACATGCACGGCGACCACGTGGGCGGCCTGGTCAGCGACGGCAAGCGCGTGTTCCCGAACGCGGTCGTGCGCGCCGGCAAGGCTGACGCCGACTTCTGGCTGAGCAAGGCGAACATGGACAAGGCCCCGGCCGACAAGAAAGGCTTCTTCCAGGGCGCGATGGCGTCGATCAATCCCTACGTCGAGGCCGGCAAGTTCAAGGCCATCGAAGGCAACGGCGAGCTGGTGCCGGGCGTGTCGGCGGTGGCGGAACACGGCCACACCCCGGGCCATACGACCTACCTGGTCGAGAGCCATGGCCAGAAGCTGCTGCTGATCGGCGACCTGATCCACGTGGCCGCCGTGCAGATGGAGAACCCGCAGGTGACGATCGGCTTCGACAGCGACGAGAAAGCTGCTTACGCCGCCCGCAGGAAGGCCTTCGACGAAGCCGCGAAGAACGGCTGGCTGGTGGGCGGCGCCCACCTGCAGTTCCCCGGCCTCGGCCACCTGCAGACCCAGGGCAAGGGCTACCGCTGGGTGCCGGTCAACTACACCCAGATGCGCTGACCCGGGCGCCTGCCTTCAGGAGCCGATGACTTCGGCGAGGATCGCCGCCAGTTTGTCCAGGTCGACCGGCTTGACCATGTGATGGTCGAAGCCGGCTTCCAGGGCGGCGCGCCGGTCCTGCTCCTGGCCGTAGCCGGTGATCGCCACCAGCAGCGCCGGCCGGGTGCGCGGATCGGCGCGCAGGCGGCGCGCCAGCTCGTTGCCATCCATTTCCGGCAGGCCGATGTCCAGCAGGGCCGCGTCCGGCCGTTCGCGCTGCGCCGTTTCCAGCGCGCGCAGCGAATCGTTCTCCACCATGACTTCATAGCCGCAGGCTTCCAGCAGCATCGCCAGGGTGGCCGCGGCGTCGACGTTATCGTCCACCACCAGCAGGCGCGCCGCATGGCCGTCCAGCGCCGCGGCAATGGCGACGCCGCCCTCCCCGCCGCGGGCCGCCGGCTGCATCAGCGGCAGGCTCACGATGAAGCTGCTGCCGCGCCCCAGTCCCGGGCTGTCGCACACCACGGTGCCGCCATGCAGCTCGACCAGGTGCTTCACCAGCGCCAGCCCCAGCCCCAGCCCGCCCTGCGAGCGGTCGGACGAGCGCTTGGCCTGGGCGAACAGCTCGAACACGCGGACCGCCAGCTCCGGCTCCATGCCGATGCCCTCGTCGCGCACCGCCAGCACCAGGCGGTCCGCACGGGTGCGGGCTTCGACCGCGATGCGGCGCTCCTCGGGCGTGTACTTCGAAGCGTTGTTGAGCAGGTTGGCCAGCACCTGCACCAGGCGCGCCTTGTCGCCGAGGACCGTGGCGTCGGGATCGGCCAGGTCCACCGCCAGCGCCTGGCGCCGCGCCTCGAACAGCGGGCGCACCTGTTCGATCGCCTCGTCGACGATGGTGCGCGCCGCGACCGGCGCCCGCGCCAGCGTCACCAGTCCGCGCGTGACGCGCGAGACGTCCAGCAGGTCGTCCACCAGGCTGGTCATGTGCCTGACCTGGCGCCCGATGATGGCGCTGCTCTGGCGCACCCGCGCTTCGTCGAGGCGGCCGATCTTCAGCAGGTCGGCGGCGGCGCTGATCGGCGCCAGCGGGTTGCGCAGCTCGTGCGCCAGCATGGCCAGGAATTCGTCCTTGCGCTGGTCGGCGGCGCGCAGCTTTTGCTCGGCCTGCTTGCGCTCGGTGATGTCGAGGAAGAAGCTGACGATGCCGCCGTCGCCGGCCGGATAGGCGCGCACCTCGTAATTGCGCACCTCGCCGTCCGGCAGGCGGTGCAGGTACTCGGCGGAGCCGGCGACGCGATTGTGCATGACCCGGTGGTACATGCGGCCCATGTCGGTATCCAGCGCTTCCGGCCAGACCTCCCAGTGATTGCGGCCGATGACCTGCGCCGCAGTGCGGCTGCCCAGGCGCAGCCCCTCGGCGTTCATTTCCAGCACGGTCCAGTCGCGGGCGATCAGGCCGAAGCCCTCGGCGATCGAATCCAGGATCGCCTGGCTGCGGTCGCGCTCGTCGCGCAGGGCCTGCTGGGCGCGCGCCAGGTCGACCGCGCTCCACAGGCGTTCGGACATGCTGCGCGCCAGCGCGATCTCGGCCTCGCTCCAGCGGTGCGGATGCTCGTGCCCCAGCGCCAGGAAGGACAGCAGGCGGCCATGCTTCACCAGCGGCACCAGCAGGCTGGCGGTCACGCCCATCGCCATCAAGTAGGCCTGCTGGCAGGCTGCGGTGCGCGGATCGGTGCGCACGTCGGTGATGGCGATGATCTCGCCGGCGCGCCCGGCACTGGCCACCTCCGCGCCGAAGGCTTCGATCGCGAAGGTGTTGCCGGACAGGTTAGAGCTGCCGTGCCGCTTCCAGTCGCGCGGCACGTAGAAGGTATTGCGCTCGTCGTCGACCTCGCCGTACATCACCCGCTCCACGCCCAGCTCCTCGCCCAGCAGCGCGCTGGCGGTGGCGATCGCGTCCTCGCTGGACGCGATCGGACGCAGGGCGTCGGCCAGCGCCAGCTCGAAGGCGGCGCGCTGTTCGGCCACCACGCGGCCGGTGGTCTCGATGCAGGTGCAGTACATGCCCATCACCCTGCCCGCGCCGTCGTGCAGCGGCGAATACGAGAAGGTGAAATAGGTCTGCTCGGTATAGCCCTTGCGCTCCATGATGAGCGGCATGTCCTCGAGGAAGGAGGAGTGGCCGGCCATGGCACGTTCGGCGATCGGGCCGAGGTCGGTCCAGATCTCCCACCAGACGCGGTGGAACAGCTCGCCGAAGGCGGACGGGTGCTTGTCGCCGAGGACCGGGATGTAGGCGTCGTTGTAGAGGAAGACCCGCTGCGGGCCCCAGGCCACGAACATCGGGAAGGTCGAGCTGAGGGCCATCGACACGGCGGTGGCCAGTTCGGGCGGCCAGGATTCGGGAGGACCGAGCGGCGACGCCCGCCAGTCGCGCGCGCCCAGCAGGCGGCGCGTCTCGCTGTCGCCGAGCCCGGCGGTTATACGCAAAATATCGGCCATGGATGGATTATTCCACACTTCATGGCCGAATAATTCACATTTTCAACATTGTGCCGGGCCGGCTTCGTTCATTTCACAGCTTGCGCATCACAGCTTGATGAAATGTTCGCGGTAATAGCGCAACTCTTCGATCGACTCGACGATGTCGGCCAGCGCGGTGTGCTTCTGCGCCTTCTTGAAGCCGGACGCCAGTTCCGGCTTCCAGCGGCGGCACAGCTCCTTCAGGGTCGACACGTCCAGGTTGCGGTAGTGGAAGAAGGCTTCCAGCTTCGGCATGCCGCGCGCCATGAAGCGGCGGTCCTGGCAGATCGAGTTGCCGCACATCGGCGACTTGTTGGCCGGAACCCACTGTTTCAGGAAGGCAATCAGTTGCTCTTCGGCCTGGGCTTCGTCGACGGTCGAGGCTTTCACGCGGTCGATCAGGCCCGATTTGCCGTGCGTGCCCTTGTTCCAGGCATCCATCTTGTCCAGCGTCTCGTCGCTCTGGTGGATGGCGAACACGGGGCCTTCGGCCAGGATGTTCAGTTCGGCATCGGTCACGACGACGGCGACTTCGATGATGCGGTCGGTATCCGGATCGAGGCCGGTCATTTCCATGTCGAGCCAGACGAGGTTCATATCGTTGGGGCGCGGGGTCGTGGTCGGGGCTTGGGTTTCGTTGGCTTGTGACATAATCTGTTCTTTATAAGTGGCTCTAGGCAGTCGGGGATGGATTCGGGGTCAGAGCACGGTTCTCACGGTTGTGCTCTGACCCCGAATCCGGCCCCGAAAAACAGGATTTTCTCACAGGCACACGATGCTTTCATTCGCGTTTTCGGTTTTGTTCGTCATTTTTTTCATGCTGACCCTGGTATTGCGGTACTGGCTGGCGAGCCGGCACATCCGCCACGTCCTGCTTCATCGTGAACAGGTGCCGGCCGAATTCGCCGGCAGGATCCCGCTCGAGGCCCACCGCAAGGCCGCCGACTACACGGTCGCCAAGACCCGCTTCGGCCTGATGCATGCGCTGTACAGCGGCGTGGTGCTGATCGGCTTCACGCTGCTGGGCGGCCTGCAGGCGCTGTCGACGGCGCTGCTGCATGCCTTCGGGCCGGGCATGGCGCACCAGGTCGCGCTGGTCGTGGCCTACGTCGTCATCGCCGGGCTGCTCGACCTGCCGTTCACGTACTACTTCCAGTTCGTGCTGGAGCAGCATTTCGGCTTCAACAAGATGACGATCAAGCTGTGGCTGGCCGACACCCTCAAGGGCGCCCTGCTCGGCGCCGCGATCGGCCTGCCGCTCCTGTGGGTGGTGCTGGCCCTGATGGAGCGCAGCGGCGCGCTGTGGTGGCTGTATGCCTGGCTGGCCTTCAGCGCCTTCCAGCTGCTGCTGATGGTGATCTACCCGACCGTCATCGCGCCGCTGTTCAACAAGTTCACGCCGCTCGCCGACGACAACCTGAAACAACGCATCGAAGGCCTGATGGCGCGCGTCGGCTTTGCCTCGAAAGGCCTGTTCGTGATGGACGGCAGCAAGCGCTCGGCGCACGGCAACGCCTATTTTTCCGGCTTCGGCGCCAACAAGCGCATCGTCTTCTTCGACACCCTGCTGGAACGACTCGCCCCTGCCGAGATCGAAGCCGTGCTGGCCCACGAACTGGGCCACTTCAAGCTGAAGCACATCGTCAAGCGCATCGTGGTGGCGTTCGCGCTGTCGCTGGCCTTCCTGGCCCTGCTCGGCTGGCTGAAGAACCAGGTGTGGTTCTACACCGGCCTGGGCGTAGTGCCGCTGCTGGGCCAGAACAACGACGCGATGGCGCTCCTGCTGTTCATGCTGGTGCTGCCGGTGTTCACCTTCCCGTTCGCGCCGCTCACCTCGATCACCTCGCGCAAGCATGAGTTCGAGGCCGACGCCTTCGCCGCCAGCCATAGCGATGCGCGCGACCTGGTCTCGGCCCTGGTCAAGATGTACGAAGACAATGCCTCGACCCTGACGCCCGACCCGCTGCATTCGGCGTTCTACGATTCGCATCCGCCGGCCTCGATCCGGATCCGCCGCCTGCACGAAGCCGGCAACCTGGCCGGCGCCGGCATGGAGCCCGCATGAGCGCCGCGCTGCCGCTGGGCCAGCGCCACTGCACGCACGGCGCCCCGGCGCTGGACGATGCGGCCCTCGCCGCCCTGCTGCCCGAGGTGCCGGACTGGCGCATCGACGGCCACCGCCTGGTGCGCGAGTTCGTGTTCCGCGACTACCACGAGACCATCGAATTCGTGAACGCGCTGGCCTTCATGGTGCACCGCGAAGACCATCATCCTGACTTGCAGGTCGGCTACCGCCGCTGCACGGCGTCGTGGACCACGCATTCGGCCGGCAACCGGATCAGCGAGAACGACCTGATCTGCGCGGCCAAGGCCGACGCGCTGTACGCGGGACGGGCCGGCGCATGAACAAGACGGCTGAACTGACCGGCACCATCGTCGCCGCCCACGGCCGCCATTACCTGGCCGACGTCGACGGCGAATTCCTCCAATGCGTCACGCGCGGCAAGAAGACCAACGTCGCGGTCGGCGACATCGTGCACCTGAAGCGCACCTCGAACGACCAGGCCGTGATCGAGAAGATCGCCGAGCGCAGCACCCTGCTCTACCGCTCCGACCAATATAAATCGAAGCTGCTGGCGGCGAACATCACGCGCCTGTTCATCGTCGTCGCCACCGAACCGAGCTTCGCCGACGACCTGGTCTCGCGCGCCCTGGTGGCCTGCGAGGCGGCCGGCGTCGAGGCCCACCTGATCCTCAACAAGATCGACGTGACCGAACCGCTGGCGCGGGCGCGCGAGCGCGCGGGCCTGTACGCGAGCCTCGGCTATCCGCTGCACGAGGTCTCGGCCAGGGCCGATCCCGAAGGCACGGTGGCGACACTGATGCCGCTGCTGAAGGGCCAGTCCTCGATCTTCATCGGCCAGTCCGGCATGGGCAAGTCCTCGATGATCAACCTGCTGGTGCCGGACGCCGACATCGCCGTGCGCGAGATCTCGGAAGCGCTGGACACGGGCAAGCACACCACGACCTTCACGCGCCTGTACCGCCTGCCGAAGTCGGAAGACGGCAGCGGCGGCGGCGGCGGCCAGATCATCGACTCGCCGGGTTTCCAGGAATTCGGCCTGTACCACCTGACGGAGGGCATGCTGGAACGCGCCTTCGTCGAGTTCAAGCCCTTCCTGGGCGGTTGCAAGTACTACAACTGCCGCCACTTGGCCGAACCCCAGTGCGCGATCCTGGAGGCGGTCAAGGATGGCAAAATCGCACGCATCCGGCACGAGCTTTATGCGCAATTGCTACATGAGTCCGAACAGACCCTGTATTGATGGCATATAATTCATAGGATCCCCGCATCCCCGACATAACATGGCTGGCCAGAATCCCATCAAGCACTTCCTGCAGTTCTCCGACTTCACCCGTGAAGAATTCGAGTACGTCATCGAGCGCGCGGCTGTCATCAAGCGCAAGTTCAAGAATTACGAGATCTATCATCCGCTGATCGACCGCACCCTGGTGATGGTGTTCGAGAAGAACTCGACCCGCACCCGCCTGTCGTTCGAGGCCGGCATGCACCAGCTGGGCGGCGCGGCGATCTACCTGAACACGCGCGACAGCCAGCTGGGCCGCGGCGAGCCGGTGGAAGACGCCGGCCAGGTGATGAGCCGCATGTGCGACATCATCATGGTGCGCACCTTCGGCCAGGACATCATCGAGCGTTTCGCCGCGCACTCGCGCGTCCCGGTGATCAACGGCCTGACCAACGAACACCACCCCTGCCAGGTGCTGGCCGACGTGTTCACGTTCCACGAGCACCGCGGTTCGATCACCGGCAAGACCGTCGCCTGGATCGGCGACGCGAACAACATGCTGTATTCGTGGCTGCAGGCGGCCGAGGTATTCGGCTTCCACCTGAACGTGTCGACCCCGAAGGGCTACGACATCGACCCGGCGCTGGTCACGACGAAGAACTACACCTTCTTCGAGAACCCGCTAGATGCCTGCCAGGGCGCGCACCTGGTCAACACGGACGTGTGGACCAGCATGGGCTACGAAAAAGAAAATGCCGAACGCCTGAAAGCCTTCGACGGCTTCATGGTCGACGGCGCCAAGATGGCGCGTGCCGCACCCGACGCGCTGTTCATGCACTGCCTGCCCGCGCACCGCGGCGAGGAAGTGGCGGCCGAAGTCATCGACGGTCCGCAATCGGTGGTGTGGGACGAAGCCGAGAACCGGCTGCACGTGCAGAAGGCGCTGATCGAGTACCTGCTGCTGGGCCGCATCGAGGACAAGTAATCCGCACCATCACCACACTAATCTAGTTTGATCGTCGGCCCGGGCATCCGGGCCGGCTGACCATCATCCCCTCCCTCTCTCATTCACTGGAACTCCCATGAGCGACATTAAAAAAGTAGTCCTCGCCTACTCCGGCGGCCTCGATACCTCGGTCATCCTCAAATGGCTGCAGGATAACTACAAGTGCGAAATCGTTACCTTCACCGCCGACCTGGGACAGGGTGAAGAGCTGGAACCGGCGCGCGCCAAGGCCATCAAGTTCGGCATCAAGCCGGAAAACATCTACATCGACGACGTGCGCGAAGAATTCGTGCGCGACTTCGTGTTCCCGATGTTCCGCGCGAACACCGTCTACGAAGGCGAGTACCTGCTGGGCACCTCGATCGCGCGTCCGCTGATCGCCAAGCGCCTGATCGAAATCGCCAATGAAACCGGCGCCGACGCCATCTCGCACGGCGCCACCGGCAAGGGCAACGACCAGGTGCGCTTCGAACTGGGCGCCTATGCGCTGAAGCCGGACGTCAAGATCATCGCCCCGTGGCGCGAATGGGACCTGCTGTCGCGCGAAAAGCTGCTGAAGTACGCGGAAGACGCCGGCATCGACATCGACATGAAGCACAAGAACGGCGGCGCGCCCTACTCGATGGACGCCAACCTGCTGCACATCTCCTTCGAAGGCCGCCACCTGGAAAACCCGAGCGCGGAAGCCGAGGAATCGATGTGGCGCTGGACCGTGTCGCCGGAAGCGGCGCCGGACCAGGCCGAGTACCTCGACATCGAATACGAGCGCGGCGACATCGTCGGCCTGAACGGCGTCAGGATGACCCCGGCCCAGGTGCTGACCGAGCTGAATCGCCTGGGCGGCAAGCACGGCATCGGCCGCCTCGACCTGGTGGAAAACCGCTACGTCGGCATGAAGTCGCGCGGCTGCTACGAAACCCCGGGCGGCGCCATCATGCTGCGCGCCCACCGCGCGATCGAATCGATCACCCTGGACCGCGAAGTGGCGCACCTGAAGGACGACCTGATGCCGCGCTACGCATCGCTGATCTATAACGGCTACTGGTGGGCCCCGGAGCGCGTCGCGCTGCAGACCCTGATCGACCACACCCAGCAGAACGTCAACGGCTGGGTTCGCGTCAAGCTCTACAAGGGCAACGTGATCGTGGTGTCGCGCGACTCGAAGACCGACTCGCTGTTCGACATGAACATCGCCACCTTCGACGAAGACGGCGGCGCCTACAACCAGGCGGACGCGGGCGGCTTCATCAAGCTGAACGCACTGCGCATGCGCATCGCTGCGAAGACCAAGGCCAAGCGCGGTCAATAAACCGTTCGATGGAATGCGAAAGCCGCCGATCCGGAAGGGTCGGCGGCTTTTTTATTACCCGCAGCCTTAACACCGTCGTCCCCGCGCAGGCGGGGACCCAAGTTTGCGTGCGTCTCGACTGCGCATGCTGCGGGCTTGATCAGAAGCGGCTAACATATGCGCTTCTTCCCGCGACCGACATGAGCGACACGAGCGACACCAACCCCTGCCTCTCCTGCGGCGCCTGCTGCATGAGCTACCGGGTTTCCTTCTACTGGGCCGAAGCCGAAGAGCGTGGCCTGCCTGCCTCCCTGACCGAACAGGTCAATCCGCACCTGGCCTGCATGGCCGGCACCAACGCCAGGCAGCCGCATTGCGCGGCCCTGGAACATTCTCCGGACGGGGCGTTCGCCTGCCGCGTGTATGCGCAGCGTCCCGGTCCCTGCCGCGAAGTGCAGATCGGCGACGACAAGTGCTTGCAGGCCAGGGCGCGCCACGGGCTGCCGCCGCTGGCGCCCTAGATCATCACCGGTTCCGGCTCCAGCAGCACGCCGAAGCGCGCCTGCACGTCGGCCTGGATCGCGCGCGCCAGCGCCAGCACTTCCTCGCCGCTGGCGCCGCCATTGTTGACCAGCACCAGCGCCTGCTTCGGGTAGACCCCGGCGCGCCCCATGCTCTTGCCCTTCCAGCCGCACTGGTCGATCAGCCAGCCGGCCGCCAGCTTTTCGCTGCCGTCGGGCTGGCGGTGGTGGACCAGGTTCGGCCAGGTTTCCAGCAGGCGGGCGCAGTGCTCGCCCGCGACCACCGGGTTCTTGAAGAAGCTGCCGGCATTGCCGATCTCGGCGGGATCGGGCAGCTTGCGGCGGCGGATCGCGACCACCGCGTCGGAGACCTGGCGCGGGGTCGGCGCCGCGACGCCGTCCAGCTCCCGGGCCAGCTCGGCGTAGCGCAGGTTCGGCGTCCAGGCGCGCGGCAGCGCGAAGGTCACGTCCAGCACGGCCAGGCTGCGTCCGTCCTGGTGCTTGAAGACGCTGTCGCGGTAGCCGAAGCGGCAGTCCGCGGCGTCCATCGTGCGCACCGTGCCGGACGCGAAATCGAAGGCGGTGAGCGAATGGAACAGGTCCTTGACCTCGGCCCCGTAGGCGCCGATGTTCTGGATCGGCGAGGCGCCGACCGTGCCCGGGATCAGCGACATGTTCTCCAGCCCGCCCAGGCCCTGCTCCAGGGTCCATTGCACGAAGCCGTGCCAGTTCTCGCCGGCGCGGGCGCGCACCAGGATGGCCTGCGGCGTCTCGCCGACGATCTCCTTGCCCACCAGGGCCATGTGCAGCACCAGCAAGTCGATCTCGGCATGCGTGATCAGGAGGTTGCTGCCGCCGCCCAGCACCAGGCGCGGCAGCGCGGCCAGGGTGGGATCGGCGCTCACGGCGGCCAGCTGCGCGGCGTCTTCCACGCGCAGGTAGCGCCGCGCGCGGGCCGGGATGCCGAAAGTATTGAATTGCTGGAGAGAGATGTCGTGTTCGATGGGCAGTGCGTGCATGGCTGGGTCCGGAGTTGGCCCGCTGATTATAGTGGGAAACAGGCGCCCGGACGCCAGGCGCCTGTGTCGTCCGTTACAATATCGTTATCTACACCCCGGTAAAACAAAAGGAACACAAGATGCCATCGTTTGATGTGGTCTGCGAAGCAGACATGGTTGAAGTCAAGAACGCCGTCGAAAATTCGAGCAAGGAAATCGAGACCCGCTTCGACTTCAAGGGCACCTCGGCCAAGGTCGAGCAGAAGGACAAGGAAATCACGCTGTTCGGCGACTCCGACTTCCAGATCGGCCAGGTCAAGGACGTCCTGCTGAACAAGATGACCAAGCGCAAGGTCGACGTGCGCTTCCTGGACGAAGGCAAGATCGAGAAGATCGGCGGCGACAAGGTCAAGCAGGTGCTGAAAGTGCGCAACGGCATCGAGAGCGAAGACGCCAAGAAGATCACCAAGCTGATCAAGGAAAGCAAGATGAAGGTGCAGGCCTCGATCCAGGGCGAATCCGTGCGCGTCACCGGCAAGGATCGCGATACCCTGCAGGAAGCGATCGCCATGCTGCGCAAGGACGTCACGGACCTGCCGCTGGCCTTCAACAATTTCCGCGATTAAAGGTCACCCTTACCGCACGACCGTGCGGTAAATGGTCCTCTCCGCCCGCGTTCTCCTAAGGTAGAATGGCGGGCGATTAGTCTTTGGTTGGTAAGGAATGCAATGAAACGTGTTGATGATTTCCGCCTGCGTTTGGGCAACAAGGAATATGTGCCCATCATGATCGGCGGAATGGGGGTCGATATCTCGACGTCTGAACTGGCGCTGGAGGCGGCACGCCTCGGCGGCATTGGCCATATTTCCGACGCAATGGTTCCGGATGTCTCGGACCGCAAGTTCGATACGAGCTTCGTCAAGGAAAAGACCAAGCTCTACAAGTTCAACATCAACAACATGGACAAGTCGGTGGTCCAGTTCGACCTCGACCGCCTGGCCGAAGCCACCCGCCTGCACGTGGGCGCGACCATGCAGGCGAAGAAAGGCGATGGCCTGATCTTCGTGAACTGCATGGAAAAGCTGACCATGAACGCGCCGAAGGAAACCCTGCGCACCCGCCTGTCGGCCGCGCTCGACGCGGGCATCGACGGCATCACGATGTCGGCCGGCCTGCACCTCGGCTCGTTCGAACTGATCAAGGACCACCCGCGCTTCCGCGACGCCAAGCTGGGCATCATCGTCTCGTCCGTGCGCGCACTGCAGCTGTTCCTGCGCAAGGTCTCGCGCCTGGACCGCCTGCCCGACTACATCATCGTCGAAGGCCCGCTGGCCGGCGGCCACCTGGGCTTCGGCATCGACGACTGGCAGCAGTACGACCTGCACACCATCATGGACGAGATCCACGCCTTCATGCGCGCCGAGCAGCTGAACATCCCGCTGATCGCCGCGGGCGGCATCTTCACCGGTTCGGACGCGGCCGGCTTCCTGGAAAAAGGCGCCGGCGGCGTGCAGGTGGCGACCCGCTTCACCGTGACCCACGAGTGCGGCCTGCCGGACGATGTCAAGCAGGAGTACTACCGCGCCAGCGAGGAAGACATCATCGTCAACGGCGTTTCGCCGACCGGCTATCCGATGCGCATGCTGAAGCAGACCCCGGCGATCGGCTCGGGCATCCGCCCGGGTTGCGAATCCTACGGCTACCTGCTGGACGCCACCGGCAACTGCGCCTACATCAACTCGTACAACCGCGAGGTGCAGGCGAACCCGGACTCGAAGAACATCCGCGTGTTCGACAAGACCTGCCTGTGCACGCACATGCGCAACTTCAACTGCTGGACTTGCGGCGCCATGACCCACCGTTTGAAGGACACGACCCACAAGCTGGCCGATGGCAGCTACCAGATCCTGTCCGCGGAGCACGTGTTCAAGGACTACCAGTTCAGCATCGACAACCAGATCGCCCTACCGCCGCGCGAGGAAGCCGCCGCCTGACGTTCAGGCGGAACAGTTCTCCGGAACTGCTGTCCAATAGCGGTGGCCTTGCACAGGGGAACCGCATGTTCGACACCGATCCTCCCGCCCGCGCCGTCTTCATGACGGACGACGCGGGCAGCATCATTACCTGGAACAGGGGCTGCGAGGCCCTGTTCGGCATGCCCGCCGAGGGCGCCCTCGGCCGCCCCGTCACCGGCCTCTTCGTCGCCAGCGCACGCGACGCCTGGACCGCAGGCTGGGCCGCCCTCGCCCAGCATCCCGAAGGCGCGCAGATCAACGCCGACCTGCGCTGCAGCGACAGCCGCATCTTCTCCGCCACCCTGGCGCTGGCCCCGCAGTTCGACGCCGCCGGCAAGCCGCTGGGCTGCGCCATTGCCGTCACCACCGGCTTCGAGCGCGGCGCCCCGGAGTCCGAGCACGTGGCGAGCACGCCGCTGTCGGCCGTCGTCGACCTCTTTCCCGGCACCTTCTACGCCCTCAACCGCGAGGGCCGCTTCGTGCTCTGGAACCACAACGTGGAGCGCCTCACCGGCATGACGCCGGAAGAACTCGCGGCCTCGCGCGCGCCCGACCTGCTCGACCTGGCCCAGCGCCCGCTGCTGGCCAAGGCCATCCGCCGCGTGTTCGAGGAAGGCGCGGAGATGCGCCTGGAACTCGACTTCGTCGCCAGGAACGGCAAGGAGATCCCGGTCCTGCTGCGCGGCACGCGGGTCCACTGCAACGGCGGCGAATACGTGTTCGGCATCGGCATCGACATCGGCGAACGGCGCCAGCGCGAGGAACAGCTGCGCCTGCGCGAACGGGCCCTGCACGCGGCCAGCAACGGCATCGTGATCGCCCGCGCCGAGGGGAAGGACAACCCGATCGAATACGTCAACCCGGCCTTCGAACGCATTACCGGCTACAGCGCGGCGGATGCGGTCGGGCGCGATCCGCGCTTCATGGCCGCCGCCGGCATGGATACGGCCGAACGCGCCGAGCTGCGCGAAGCGATCGCGGCCCGGCGCGCGGTCAACGTGGTGCTGCGCAACCTGCGCAAGGACGGCGAGCTGTTCTGGAACGACCTGAACATCACCCCGGTCCATGACGAACAGGGCACGGTGACCCATTTCATCGGCGTCATCAACGACGTCACCGCGACCATGCAGCGCACCGCCCACCTCGAGCACGAGGTCAACCACGACGCGCTGACCGGGCTGGCCAACCGCAACCTGCTGTGGGACCGGCTGGAACAGGCGGTGCACGTGGCGCAGCGGCATAAGTCGCTGGTAGCGACGGTGCTGATCGACCTGAACAACTTCAAGACCATCAACGACACCCTGGGCCACGAAGCCGGCGACGTGGTGCTGCAGGTGGTGGCGCGGCGCCTGCAGGCCTCGGTGCGCGACAGCGACACGGTGGCGCGCATGTCGGGCGACGAATTCGTGCTGGTGCTGGCGAACCAGCCCTCGCTGCGCTTCACGCTGCGCATGGTCGAGCGGCTGCGCCAGAGCTTCGCGATCCCGGTGTCGTTCAACGGCCGCGAGATCCCGGTGGGCGCCAGCGTCGGCGTGGCGCTCTATCCGCACGACGGCAGCACCGCTACCGAACTGGTGCGCGCCGCCGACGTGGCGATGTACCACGGCAAGGGCAAGGGCCACAACGACGTGCACTTCTTCTCGGCCGACATGCGCTCGAGCAGCGACGCCAGGCGCAAGATCGAAGAAGGCCTGCACCATGCGCTCGGGAACGACGAGCTGTTCCTGCTCTACCAGCCGCGCGTCTCGCTGCGCACCGGCAGGGTGATGGGCTTCGAGGCCCTGCTGCGCTGGCGCCATCCGGACCACGGGGTGCTGGCGCCGGGCCGCTTCCTGGCCGAGGCGGAAGAGCATGGCGTGATCGTGCCGATCGGCCAGCGCGTGCTCGACCAGGCCTGCGCCTTCGCCGCCCAGCTGCGCCAGCTCGACGTGCGCGACGTGCCGGTCACCGTCAACGTGTGCTACCGCGAATTCAGCCAGAACGATTTCGTCGAGAACCTGTCGGCCATGCTGGCGCGCCATGCCCTGCCGGCCGACAGCCTGCAGCTCGACCTGCCGATCGACGCCCTGCTGCGCAATCCCGGGCTCGGGCGCGACCTGTCGCGCCAGCTGCGCACGCTCGGCATCCCCCTGTCGGTGGACGGACTCGGCGCCGGCCTGTGCGACCTGGCCTTCCTTCAGCAGCTCGAAGCCGGCCAGATCAAGCTGTCGCGCAGCACCGTGCACGGGATCACGGACGGCACGCGGGCGCTGGTGAAGAGCCTGATCGACATCGGGCACAACCTGAACATGGAAGTGGTCGGCGAGGCCGTGGAGAACGGCAGCCAGGTGGAGTTCCTGAAATCGCATGGCTGCGACCAGTTGCAGGGCATCTGGTTCAGCGAGCCGCTGGCGGCGGACGCGGCGCAGCAAATGGTGAAGACCCGCCAGCCAGCATAGTTGTGCTCGTAAAGCTACTGCGCAGCCCGGGGCGCGGCCTACGGTGCGCGCTACGCTTTCCGAGCACAACCCTACAACTTCGGTTAAAAACCTTTTAGCCTTCCGACGTAAATCCGTCGAATCAACTGCATCTTTCATAGTCGCCATTGCACCTGATCTGCAATCCACTCCCCCGTTCCTGCAGGCTGTCGCATTCCGCTGGCATTGGCGGCGGCGAGGAATTAAAGTTGCAACATCCCAACAGTGATGATGGGGGAAAGAACGGGTTTTCCTGCCGGTACAGGTGCTAGCAGTTACACTCGCCGATTCGATACCGTTTACTCAAGAAGAGCTCCATGCAGACCCGGCGTTCGACCCAGCAGACTTTTTCCAACACCCTGTCGTGGCTGTACCACGCGTTCGACGCGGTCGCGACTTGGGTGACGCAGCTGTCGTGGTGGAAGTTCTTCCTGTTCGCCGCGCTGATGCTGGTTGCCGGACAAATCCTGCAGGACGAGCTGTTCTCCGGCGGCGAGGAAGAAATCACCCGCACGGAACGTAACGCACGCAAGGCCGAGCCTGCCATCACGATCGACGACAGCGGCATCCATATCAATCCGCGCGCCAAGCAGCGCCGCGGCAACGAGGAAGATGCGGAAAAGGCGGACAAGGCGGCCCAGGCCGCCGGACGGATCGCGGAGAACGCGCTCAAGCGCGCCGAAGAGGCCGGCAAGTCCGCCGAAGAGGCCGGCAAGAACGCCGCCGAAGCCGGTGCGAATGCCGAGGCCGGCGGCAAGGCGCCGGACGGGGCCAGCCCGCCGCAGCCGCCCCAGCCGCCGGCAGTGCGCGGCAAGGGCGATGCCCGCCCGGGCGCCAAGCTGATCCGCGGTGCGAACGGCGAGGAAGTCCACATTGATTTGCCGCCGCAGATCGGCGAAGAACTGTCCGACGCGATCGAGGCGGCGGTCGACGATGCCGCCGAAGCCAAGGCCAGGAGCTACCACAAGCAGGCTTCGACCTGGTTCACCAGCTTCGTCTGGCTGCTGGTGATGGCCCTGTTCGGCACCAAGGCCCTGATGGGCGGCAAGAAGCGCGCCGAAGCCGAGATGCAGAGCGCCACCGCGGTGGCCGAGCGCGAATCGATGCAGCGCCAGCTGTCCGAAGCGAGGATGGCCGCCATGCAGGCCCAGGTCGAGCCGCACTTCCTGTTCAACACCCTGGCCTCGGTCGAGCACCTGATCGAGACCGACCCGCCGCGCGCCTCGGCCATGCAGCGCACCCTGATCCAGTACCTGCGCGCCGTGATCCCGCAGATGCGCGACGCCAACCTCACCACCAGCCTCGGGCGCGAAGTCGACATGGTCACTTCCTACCTCGACCTGCTCAAGATGCGCATGGAAGAGCGGCTGACGGTCGACATCCAGGTGCCGGACGGCCTGCGCAGCGCCGCCTTCCCGCCGATGATGCTGCAGTCGATGGTCGAGAACGCGATCAAGCACGGCCTGGAATGCAAGCCCGAAGGCGGCCACCTGGCGGTGAAGGCGGAGATCGCCGACAGCAAGCTGCGCGTCACCGTGGCTGACGACGGCGTCGGCTTCGGCGTGATGCCCAGCAAGGGCACCGGGCTGGGCCTGTCGAACATCCGCGAACGCCTCAAGCTGCTGCACGGCGAGGCCGGCCAGTTGCACATCGCCGCCAACATCCCGAGCGGCGTGATCGCCACCATCGAAGTGCCCTATCAACTGGCATCGAAATGATTGCCTGGCGGGCGATTTCGTTGAATAATCGTCACTCTGCCACTTATCCTTTTTGCCATGCCTACTGCAATCATTGCCGATGACGAAAGACTGATGCGCGACCTGCTCCGTACCCGCCTGTCGCAGGTATGGCCGGAACTGGAGATCGTCGGCGAAGCCAAGAACGGCGACGAAGCCGTGCAGCTGGTGTCCGCGCTCAAGCCGGACCTGACCTTCCTCGACATCCGCATGCCGGGCAAGACCGGGATGGAGGCCGCGCGCGACATCGGCGGCGCCAGCCAGGTCGTGTTCGTGACCGCCTACGACCAGTACGCGGTCGAGGCCTTCGAGCGCGGCGCCGTCGACTACGTGCTGAAACCGCCCGAGCCGGAGCGCCTGCAGATCACCGTCGAGCGCCTGAAGGAGCGCCTGGCGACGCCGGCCGGCCAGGCGACCGCCAGCGCCAACGCCAGCGACACCGTGACCGCCATGCTGTCGCAGCTGGCCGAGAAGATCGCCGCGCCGAAGCCGAAGTACCTGCAATGGATCCAGGCCAGCATCGGCCAGGACCTGCGCATGATCCCGGTCGAGGAAATCCTGTTCTTCCGCTCGGACGAAAAGTACACCTGCGTGCAGACCGAGAAGTTCGAGGCCCTGATCAGGAAGCCGGTGCGCGACCTGGCCGAGGAACTCGACCCGTCCCTGTTCTGGCAGATCCACCGTGCGACCCTGGTCAACGTCAACGCGATCGAAGGCGTGACGCGCGACATCCGCGGCCGCCACCTTGTCCTCATCAAGGGCCGCTCGGACAAGCTCGAGGTCAGCCGCAGCTTCCTGCATTTGTTCAAACAGATGTAAATCAAGCCACGCCGGGGCGCCGCCGCGTAAGGTAGATGCCGGACCCGCTTTGCGGGTCGTTTTCCAACCGCATCCATGAAACGACAGCGCCTTCGCTCGACCGCCTGGGCCGCGATCTGGTTCCTGGCCGGGTTCGCTGCGGGCCGTCGACTGGGCCGCCTGTCTCCCGGAGACCTCGACACCGTGCCGGCCAGCCGCCAGATCGTTCACGACGCCAACGACGCCATCGTCTCCACCGACGGCAGCTACCGGATCGTCATGGCCAATCCGGCGGCGGCCGTCCTGTTCGGCACCACCGTGGAGCAGATGGTCGGCAGCCCGCTGACGCGCTACATCGAGCCGGCCGAAGCGGAAACCGACATCGAGGGGCCGCCCGACATGTTCCGCGCCGGCAGCGGGCGCGCCGGCCGCCGCGCCACCGACTACGCCGTCACCGGCCTGCGCGCCGACGGCCAGCGCTTTCCCATCGAGGGCTCGATTTCGCGCGCGAACGAAGGCACGCCCTTCTACACCGTGATCATGCGCGACGTCTCCGAGCGCAAGCGGGTGCAGGAAAAGCTGACCCGTTCGCACGACCAGTTGCGCCAGCTGTCGGCCGCCCTGCAGACCATCCGCGAGGAAGAGCGCACCCACATCGCGCGCGAGCTGCACGACGACCTCGGGCAGATCCTGGCCTCGCTGCGCATGGACCTGAACCTGCTGCAGAAGACCGACGGCATTCCCGGCGACAGCCTGCACCTGATGGCGGGCATGGAACAGAACCTGCTGACGGCGATCGCCTCGCTGCGCCGCATCGCCACCAACCTGCGCCCGCGCGCCCTCGACGAAGGCGGCCTGTACTTCGCCCTGAAGGGCCTGCGCGACGATTTCGTGGAGCGCTACGGCATCTCCTGCACCCTGCTGGCCGACGAGGCCGAGCTGCGCCTGGACGATGCCGCCAGCACGGCGATCTTCCGCATCGTGCAGGAGGCGCTGACCAACATCGCGCGCCACGCCCAGGCGAGCAGCGTCACCATGAACCTGTTCCGCTCGAACAGCGAGCTGCTGGTCACGATCCGCGACGACGGCCGCGGCATCCGTCCCGAAGACATGGAAAAGGCCGAATCGCTGGGCCTGATCGGCATGCGCGAACGGGTCTGGGCCATGAACGGCGAGATCAGCGTCAGCGCCGACGAACCGCCCGGCACCCGGATCGACATCGTGCTGCCGGTGCATGAGCACCTCGTCTGATTTCCTTTTGTCATCAACAGGAAATATCTCTTCAATAAGATGCAGCTCGTTTCACGATCTGTTTCGTCATCTACCTGGAGAGTTCTGAATGCAAGCCAAACGCCTGGCCGCCACCCTGGTCGCCCTTACCCCGCTGTTCGCCGCCGCCCAGACCAACGTGACCCTGTACGGCATCCTCGATGCTGCCATCTCGTCCCAGGACACCGGCGGCTTGGGCGGCCGCACCACCGTGGTCAACTCGGGCAACCAGTCGAGCAGCCGCGTCGGCTTCCGCGGCACGGAAGACCTGGGCAATGGCCTGAAAGCCATCTTCAACCTCGAAGCCGGTACCGCGATCGATACCGGCGCCGGCGACTCGGCCCTGTTCGGCCGCCGCGCCGTGGTCGGCCTGGAAGGCGGCTTCGGCACCCTGACCCTGGGCCGCGAATACTCGCCGATCGCCTCCGTCGCCGGCGCCACCGACGCCTTCGGCCAGGGCTTCTACGGCAGCAACCTGTCGGCCTTCACCACTAACCGCCTGACCCGCCGCCTGGCGAACTCGGTCAACTACAAGTCGTCCTCGTGGAACGGCCTGAAGGTGCTGGCGGCCTACGCGGCCGGCGAAGTCACCGCCGCCAACACCCCCTCTGGCGACCTGAAGGGCGTGGGCGTCGAGTACACGCTGGGCGGCCTGTACCTGGGTGCGGCCTACCATGAGATCAACCGCGTGGCGGCCGACAAGGACAAGGAATCGGCGATCGGCGCCGCCTACAAGTTCGACCAGCTGGGCGGCTTCGAAGTCAAGGCCAACTGGATGGAAGCCGACCGCGAAGGCACGGCCGCGAAGTACAAGCAAGTCAACCTGGGCGGCTCGATGCCGTTCGGCCCGCACCGCGTGTACGCCAACTTCCAGCAGCAGAAACAGGGCGCCGCCAAGGGCAACGCCTGGGCGCTGGCCTACACCTACTCGCTGTCCAAGCGCACCAATCTCTACGCCAGCTACGCCAGCCTGGACAACAACGGCAGCAGCGCGTTCGGCCTGAGCTCGTCGTCGGTCACCATCGCACCGGCCGCGACCGCGCTGGGCGCCGATCCGGACGTGTTCTCGCTGGGCCTGCGTCACACGTTCTAAGCCGCTCCGGCTGACGGCATCGCGGAGGCGGGCATCGCCTGCTTCCGCGGCACTTCGCGCGCCCTTTTTCATTTGCGCAAGATGGATAGTGGCTTATGATTAACCTTGTTCCGATCAGGCACAAGTTTTCAGGACCACTCCAATGAAAAGAATCCTTTCCCTTCTCACGTCCGTCCTCGCGATGGCGATGCTGCTTGGCGTGGGCTTCACCCCTGCCGCATCGGCAGCCCCCCATGCATCGGCGCCGATCAATGTCGCTACGTATAACTTGCGCCTGAACCACGCTGGAGATGGGCCGAACGCCTGGCCTGCCCGCAAGGAAATGGTGAAAGCGCTGATTCGCTATCACGAGTTCGACATTATCGGCACGCAGGAAGGACTTCCCGACCAGATCGCCGACCTGGCGCAAATGGAAGAATTCGACCATGTCGGCGTCGGCCGCGACGATGGCAAGGACGCCGGCGAGCATTCCGCGATCTTCTTCCGCAAGAGCCGCTTTGCGCTGCTGGACAAGGGCGATTTCTGGCTCAGCGAAACGCCCGACCGTCCCTCGTTCGGCTGGGACGCCAGGTGCTGCCACCGCCTCGCATCGTGGGCGCGCCTGCGCGACCGCAGCAATTCGCGCGTGCTGTTCGTCTTCTCGGTCCATTTCGACCATGAAGGCGAAGTGGCGCGCCGCGCCTCGGCCGATCTGATGCTACGCAAGATCGCCGAGATCGCCCGCGGCGAACCGGCCATTTGCGTGGGCGACTTCAACTCGACGCCGGACACGGTGCAGATCCAGACGATGTCGAAGGCGATGCGCGACGCCTACCAGGCCAGCAAGGCGCCTCCGTACGGACCGGCCGGCACCTTCAACGGCTTCCATGTCGACGAGGTGCCGACCCAGCGCATCGACTATGTTTTCGTCGACCGGCATTTCGATGTTCTCAAGTATGGGGCCTTGAGCGATTCGCTCGATCGTCGATATCCATCCGATCATTTTCCGGTCGTTGCGCGGGTCGTGTTCAGGTAGCGCGCGGAGCATCGGGGATTTGCTGGGCTGGCTGCGCTTGCCTTGTGGCCAAAAAAGCGTGGCTAGGAGCAGATCAAACGAAAAAAAACCGCCGAAGAATCGACGGTTCAGAACTGATCAGCAACCCGGCCCTTACTTCAACCGGCAGGTCAGCACCCAGAAATACTCCCAGCGCGCGACCCTGATTTCCTTGGCCACGTTCGCCAGGCGCTTGCGCAGCGCACTGTCGGTCGGATAGCTCATCGGGCGTTCGACCCGCGCGCCATCCGGCGCGTTCACCATCTCATAGGTATTGCCCTGCGCATCGGTGCGCGCCACCGGATTGCTGGTCCCTTCGACATACACGTCGTCCAGCAGCACCAGCAGCGCATTCTTGCCGGCCGCCTTGCGTACCTTGGCCAGGAAAGCGTCCTGCTCCTCGCGCTTCAGGCGCGACCAGCAGAATTCCGCCACCACCGCGCCGTAGCCGCTGGCGTCGTCGGGAATCGGCGGCACCGCGCCATCCTCGCCGGTCAGGGTCAGCGTTTCGTGCCCGTCGGTCAGCTCGGCAACCTGCTCGCGCACGTCTTCCAGGTCCATCTCGCGGTCGGAGATGTCCTCGTCGCCGTCTTCGTAGTCTTCGTAATCGTCGTGATCCATGTTACAGCTCGTAGTTGTCGGCCGTCCCGCGCATCGCCGACTCGACCATCTTGCGGTTGAGCGTCGGCGCGAGCAGCTCGATGAAAGTATAAATATAGCTGCGCAAATAAGCGCCCTGCTTGACCGCCACCCGCGAGACGTTCATCCCGAACAGCTGGCCGACCGGGATCGCGCGCAGGTTGCGGTCGCGCTCCGGGTCGAAGGCCATGCCGGCGATGATGCCCACGCCCATGCCCAGCTCGACGTAGGTCTTGATGACGTCGGCGTCGATCGCTTCCAGCAGCACGTCGGGCTTCAGGTTGCGCAGTTCGAAGGCGTGGTCGATCTTGCTGCGGCCGGCGAAGGCGGCATCGTAGGTGATCAGCGGATAACTCGCAATCTCTTCCAGCGAAATCGCCTTCGACCGGGTCAGCGGATGCTCGTGCGGCAGCACCAGCACGTGTTCCCACTGGTAGCACGGCAGCGTGATCAGGCCGTCGACGGCGGCGATCGATTCGGTGGCGATGGCCAGGTCGGCCTGGTCGTTCTTGACCATCTCCGCGATCTGGCGCGGATTGCCCTGCAGCAGCGACAGCCGGACCTTGGGGAAGCGCTGCATGAAGGCCTGCACCACCTTCGGCAGCATGTAGCGGGCCTGGGTGTGGGTGGTGGCGATGGTGAAGCTGCCGCTGTCCTGGGCCGCGTATTCCTTGCCGATCCGCTTCAGGCTTTCGATCTCCTGCATGATCAGCTCGACGGATTCCAGCACCAGCCGTCCCGGCTCGGTCAGGCCGCGGATGCGCTTGCCATGGCGGGTGAAGATATCGACCCCGAGCTCTTCTTCGAGCTCGATGATGGCCTTGGAGACCCCGGGTTGGGACGTGAACAGCGCCTTGGCGGCGTCGGTCAGGTTGAAGTTCTGGCGGACCGCTTCGCGGACGAAGCGCAATTGATGTAGGTTCATTGCCCTTTTTGTATTGATAACAGCGGTATCCGCATTTTACAAGCTTGCTTATGCCGCTGGCTCATATAAGCAAATAAATTCTCAGTAGTTTGGAATAAGACGCCATTTTATTAATATTCCGCATAGTCTACCGGGCCCCTCGCCGTTTCATGAGGCGGGCGGCCGTAACCAGGATCCATGCCATGTACCGTTACGACCAATACGACCACCTCATCGTACGCGAGCGCATCGCCCAATACCGCGACCAGGTACAGCGCCGCCTCAACGATGAGCTGACCGAAGAAGAATTCCTGCCGCTGCGCCTGCAGAACGGCCTGTACATGCAGCGCCATGCCTACATGCTGCGCATCGCCGTGCCCTACGGCCTGCTCTCCACCAAGCAGCTGCGCATGTTTGCCCACATCGCCCGCACCTACGACCGCGGCTACGGCCACTTCACGACGCGCCAGAACATCCAGTTCAACTGGATCGAGCTGGAGCAGACGCCGGACATCCTGACCGACCTCGCCTCGGTCGAGATGCACGCGATCCAGACCTCGGGCAATTGCATCCGCAACACCACGACCGACCAGTTCGCCGGCGTGGCCGCGGACGAGATCATCGATCCGCGCCCGTTCTGCGAGATCATCCGCCAGTGGAGCACCTTCCACCCCGAGTTCATCGCCCTGCCCCGTAAATTCAAGATCGCCGTCAACGGCGCCGTCGCGGACCGCGCCGCGATCGCCGTGCACGACATCGGCCTGACCGCCGTGCGCAACGACGCCGGCGAAGTCGGCTTCAAGTTCATGGTCGGCGGCGGCCTGGGCCGTACCCCGATCATCGGCAGCGTCATCAACGAGTTCGTGCCCTGGCAGCACCTGCTGACCTACCTCGAGGCGGTCATGCGCGTGTACAACCAGTTCGGCCGCCGCGACAACAAGTACAAGGCCCGCATCAAGATCCTGGTGAAAGCCACCGGTCCGGAGGAATTCGCACGCCTGGTCGAGCAGGAATTCGCCGACCTCAAGGACGGCCCGGAGACCCTGACCCGCGAGGAAGTGGACCGCGTCGCCGCCTACTTCAACCCGCCGCCGTACGAGCAGCTGGAAAGCATCGATCCGCGCGCCGGCCATGAAGACAACAAGGCCTTCGCCAACTGGCTCCAGCGCAACGTCAAGCCGCACAAGATCCCGGGTTATGCCTCGGTCGTGCTGTCGCTGAAGAAGACCGGCGTGCCGCCGGGCGACGCCACCGCCGAGCAGATGGACTTCGTGGCCGACCTGGCCGACCGCTACAGCTTCGGCGAACTGCGCGTGACCCACGAGCAGAACCTGGTGCTGGCCGATGTCGAGCAATCGAAGCTGTTCGAGGTCTGGCAGCTGGCCAAGTCGAAAGGCCTGGCGACGCCGAACATCGGCCTGCTGACCGACATCATTTCCTGCCCGGGCGGCGACTACTGCTCGCTGGCGAACGCGAAATCGATCCCGATCGCGGCCGCCATCGCCCAGCGCTTCGACGACATCGATTACCAGCACGACATCGGCGACATCGAACTGAACATCTCGGGCTGCATCAACGCCTGCGGCCACCACCATGTCGGCCATATCGGCGTGCTGGGCGTCGACAAGGACGGCGCCGAGTGGTACCAGGTGTCGATCGGCGGCGCCCAGGGCAACCAGGCGGCGCTCGGCAAGATCATCGGCCCCTCGTTCTCGGCCTCGCAGATGCCGGAAGTCGTGCAGCGCCTGCTCGACGTCTACCTGCGCGAGCGCGTCGAGGGCGAGCGCTTCGTCGACGTCGCCCAGCGCCTCGGCATCGCGCCATTCAAGGAACATGTGTATGCCACGCCGATTCCGACCGGCGAACTGGCTGTCGGAGAAGACCAATATGCCTAATATTCAACAACACGCCCAGATCATCAAGGGCCGCGAGGTCGTCGCCGACGACTGGAGCGTGCTGCGCCTCGACGAGGGCGATGTGCCCGAGAGCATCGAGGTCCGGGCCGGCAAGGTCATCGTGCCGCTGAAGGTCTGGCAGGCGCAGCGCGACACGCTGCTCGCCCGCGCCGGCCAGATCGGCATCTGGTTCGCTTCCGACGAACTGGCGGCGAGCGTCAAGGAAGACCTCGACAAGTTCGCGCTGATCGCCGTCGACTTCCCGAAGTTCAGCGACGGCCGCGGCTATTCGATCGCCTTCAACCTGCGCAAGCGCCTCAGCTACACGGGCGAGTTGCGCGCGATCGGCGACGTGCTGCGCGACCAGCTGTTCCAGATGCAGCGCTGCGGCTTCGATGCCTATGCGACGCGCCAGGACCGCTCGATCCACGACGCCCTGAAGGGCCTGACCGTGTTTTCGGAAACCTACCAGGCGTCAATCGACCAGCCGCTGCCGCTGTTCCGCCGCCATCAGCGCGACGTTCCGCTGGAGCACAGCGACGTCGGCGCCGGTATCTAATCAGGTAACAGGAAGAAACCATGAGCGACCTGCACGCACGGGTAGAAGAAACCCGCGGCATCCTGGAGCGCATCGCGCGCGATTTTTCGCCGGCCGTGTTCGCATCGAGCCTGGCGGCCGAGGACATGGTCCTGACCGACCTGATCCTGAAAGCCGGCCTGCCGATCTCCATCTTTTCGCTGGAAACCGGCCGCCTGCACAAGGAAACCCTGGAAGTGCTGGACAAGGTCAAGGCCCACTACGGCCATGACATCGCCCTGTACCGTCCGCAGCCGGAACTGGTCGAGGAATACGTCAGCAAGAACGGCCTGAACGCCTTCTACGACAGCGTCGAGATGCGCAAGGGCTGCTGCCATGTGCGCAAGGTCGAGCCGCTCGGGCGCGCCCTGGCCGGCAAGAAGGCCTGGATCACCGGCCAGCGCCGCGCCCAGTCGACCACCCGCGCCGATCTGGCCGTGCAGGAAGACGACGCGGCGCACGGCATGGCCAAGTTCAACCCGCTCGCCGACTGGTCCGAGCAGGATGTCTGGGAATATATCCGCGCCAACGACGTGCCCTACAACAGCCTGCACGAGCGCGGCTACCCGTCGATCGGCTGCGAACCCTGCACCCGCGCGATCCAGCCGGGCGAGGACATCCGCGCCGGCCGCTGGTGGTGGGAAAACCCCGAATCCAAGGAATGCGGCCTGCACCTGGTCGACGGCAAACTCATCCGTATCAAATCCGTGGCCGCCTGAGCGGGACGGACGAACACAAGACATCCATAGGCACAGTCACCATGACGAATTTTATTGATATCCCGGCGGCGTCCAGCCCTGGCGCACTCGGCGACGTGAATGCGCGCCACCTCGACGCCCTCGAATCGGAAGCGATCCACATCCTGCGCGAAGTGGCGGCCGAGTGCGCGAATCCCGCCCTGCTGTTCTCGGGCGGCAAGGATTCCGTGGTGCTGCTGCGCCTGGCCGAAAAGGCCTTCCGCCCCGGTAAATTCCCGTTCCCGCTGGTGCACATCGATACCGGCCACAATTTCGACGAAGTGATCGCCTTCCGCGACGCCCGCGTTGCCGAGCTGGGCGAGCGCCTGATCGTCGGCTCGGTCGAGGAATCGATCAGGAAGGGCACCGTGCGCCTGCGCAATCCGCAAACCGACTCGCGCAACGCAGCCCAGGCCGTGACCCTGCTGGAGACCATCGCCGAGCACGGCTTCGACGCCTGCATCGGCGGCGCCCGCCGCGACGAGGAAAAGGCCCGCGCCAAGGAGCGCATCTTCTCCTTCCGCGACGAATTCGGCCAGTGGGACCCGAAAGCCCAGCGCCCCGAACTGTGGGACCTGTATAACACCCGCGTCCACCCGGGCGAGAACATGCGCGTGTTCCCGATCTCGAACTGGACCGAGCTCGACGTCTGGCAGTACATCGCCCGCGAAAAGCTGGCCCTGCCCCCGATCTACTATGCGCACGAGCGCCAGGTGATCCCGCGCAACGGCCTGCTGGTGCCGCTGACCCCGCTGACCCCGGCCCGCGAAGGCGAGCAGGTCGAGACCCGCACCGTGCGCTTCCGTACCGTCGGCGACATCTCCTGCACCTGCCCGGTGGCCTCGACCGCCTCGACCCCGGCCGACATCATCGCCGAAACCGCGATCACCCAGATCACCGAGCGCGGCGCGACCCGCATGGACGACCAGACCTCGGAAGCGTCGATGGAAAAACGCAAGAAACAAGGATATTTCTGATGAACGCCCGCATCGTCACCTCTGACAAAGACTTGAACCACGCCGCCGACCAGTCCGGCCAGGCCAGCCTGCTGCGCTTCATCACCGCCGGCTCCGTCGACGATGGCAAGAGCACACTGATCGGCCGCCTGCTGTACGACAGCAAGGGCATCTTCGCCGACCAGCTGGCGGCGGTGTCGCGCTCGAAGCACAAGCGCACCGTGGGCGACACGATCGACCTGTCGCTGCTGACCGACGGCCTGGAAGCCGAGCGCGAACAGGGCATCACGATCGACGTGGCCTACCGCTACTTCGCCACGCCGAAGCGCAAGTTCATCATCGCCGACACGCCGGGCCACGAGCAGTACACCCGCAACATGGTGACCGGCGCCTCGACCGCGGACGCCGTCATCATCCTGGTGGACGTGTCGAAAGTGAAGCTGAACGACGACGGCAGCGTCGAGCTGCTCACGCAAACGAAGCGCCACTCGACCATCGCCAAGCTGCTGCAGATCGAGCACGTGATCGTGGCCGTCAACAAGATGGACCTGGTGAACTACGACCGCACGGTGTACGAGCGCATTATCAAAGCCTACACTGGGTTCGCGCAGAGCCTCGGCCTGCAGGACATCACCGCGATCCCGCTGTCGGCCCTGGCCGGCGACAACGTGGTCGAGAAGACCGACAACATGCCGTGGTACCAGGGCCCGACCCTGATCGAACTGCTGGAATCGATCAGCGTGTACGACGAGACCCACGACGCGCCGTTCCGCTTCCCGGTGCAGCTGGTGGCGCGCCACAACGGCCACGAAGCCAACGATTTCCGCGGCTACATGGGCCGCATCGAGTCGGGCAAGGTATCGGTCGGCGACAAGCTGGTCGTGCAGCCGTCCGGCGTCGAAGCCACGGTCAAGGAAATCCAGACCTTCGACGGTTCCCTGCAAAGCGCGGTGGCCGGCCAGTCGATCACCCTGCTGCTGAACGAATACGTGGACATCTCGCGCGGCGACGTGCTGGCCGGGGCCGCACAACCGGCCACCCTGCTCAAGCAGGTCAAGGCCGACGTCTGCTGGATGGCCGACGAGCCGCTGGACGTGCGCCGCAAGTACTGGATCAAGCACGGCACCCGCCAGACCATGGCCAAGGTGAAGGCGATCGAGTCCATCCTGGACGTGAACACCCAGCAGCGCAGGCCGCTGGAAAACCCCGCCGACGGCCTGAAGCTGAACGACATCGCGCGCATCGAACTGGCCGTGCAGCAGCCGCTGGCCGCCGACGCCTACGAAGACATCCGCGCGACCGGGGCGTTCATCCTGATCGATGAAGTGACCCACCAGACCGTGGCTGCGGGTATGATCCGGTTGGGCGAATAAGTACTACGTCGTCCCCGCCTGCGCGCGGACGACGCGTATGTGAAAGGAAGATATGGCAGTGCTGGGAAAAGTGTATTTGATAGGAGCCGGTCCCGGCGCCGCCGATCTCATCACCGTACGCGGCGCGCGCCTGCTGGCGCAGGCCGACGTCGTGCTGTACGACGCCCTCGTCACTCCCGACATGCTGGAACTGTGCGCGCAGGCCGAGAAGATCTCGGTCGGCAAGCGCTCCGGCCAGCGCTCCACCGCCCAGACCCTGATCAACCAGCAGCTGGTCGACTGCGCCCGGCGTTTCAGGAACGTGGTGCGTTTGAAGGGTGGCGACCCGATGCTGTTCGGGCGCGCCGACGAAGAATTGCGCGCCCTCGAAGAAGCCGGCATCGAGGTCGAAGTCGTCCCCGGCATCACCACCGCGGTGGCCGCCGCCGCCGCGACCAGGCAGCCGCTCACCAAGCGCGGCGTGGCGCGCAGCGTCGCCTTCTTCACGTCCAGCACGGCGCCTGACCATCCGGAGCACCCCGCGCTGCCGGAAACCGACACCATGGTGCAGTACATGGGCGGGCGCGAAGCCGCCGCCACCGCCGAGCGCCTGCTCGCGCTCGGGCGCCGGCCCGAGCTGCCGGTGGTGGTGATCGAAAACTGCAGCCGTCCCGACCAGCGCATCCTGCGCCTGACCCTATCCGACCTGGCGCACGGCCTCGACACGGCGAGCGGCCCGGTGCTGGTGATGATCGGGGAGGCCCTCCAGCGCCGCCCCCACCAGGCGCCCGACTAACAACCCTCAGGGCCGCCATCGGGGTTTTTAACCCCAGGGAATGTAGCCGATTCCGTTCTCGATCGCCCCGATCACCTGGGCCTGGTTTTCCGCGCTCTCGCTGAAATTCACCAGCACCTCGGGACGCGGCGAGACCGCCAGCGTATGCAGCCAGTAGTCGTAGCCACCGGCATCCGGCTCGCGGTGCAGCACGTTGTGGTACAGCGCCTGCACGTACTGGGTATCGGTCGGGTTGGCGCCGTACATGCTGGCGAACTCCGCGCTGTGGATGAAACCGTCCGCCACGCTCTTCAGGCTCTGGCCCTTGTCCAGCGCATCGATCCAGTAGCCGACGCCCGCCTTGTCCGGGGTGCGGTTGAACGCGGCCTGGTACAGGCGGTAGGCTTCGCCGGCATTGCCGTGGATATCCAGCGCCACGTTCTGGTCGCTGAAATGGAGCCGCTCGACGTTCGAGAGCACGGTGGTGGCGCCGTTCGCGGAGTCGACGACCGACACCTTGCTGCCGTCGTTCGACAAGGCATACTGCGCGCGCAGGCTTCCGAACACCGCCGTGTCGACGCCGGCCGTCCCGGCCAGGTAGACCGGCGCCGGCACGCTGGGGCTGGTCGTCACCGGGGCCGTTGCACCGCTGCCGCTGCCACTGCCCGCGTTCGATTCCTGCGTGCCGCCCTGGACCGGCTCGGGGGCGACCTCCGCATTCGTGAAGACCCTGGCCTCGATCGACACGCCACCCGCCTGGCTGTCGACCCAGGCCGCGGCGAAGCCGCCGTTGTCCAGCGCCACCACGTCGGGACCGGACTGGTCGCCGGCGCGCATCTGGTTGATCTCGAATTCCTGCAGGTCGACCGCGCTGCCATCAAGGCCGAAGCGGCGGCCGAAGATGCCGCTGCCGTCGTAGTCGCCGGTCTGCGACTGCCAGGCGACCATGAAGCCGCCGTCGGAGAGCGCCGTCACCGCGGCGTCGTAGTTGCCGCTGCCGCCTGCCAGGTTGGCCTGTACCGGGCCGCCCAGGGCGTGGCCGGTGCTGTCGTACACCTGGAAGAAGATGTCGCTGCTGGCGAAGCCGAACGGCGCGTTGACGTAGCTGTCCCAGGCGATCACGAAGTTGCCGTTCGCGAGCGTGGTCACGTGGGGCAGCGGCGCCGCGGTCGCCATGCTGGCCGCGTAGCCGTCGCCGTTGACGACGAAGGGCTGGCCCGAGCCGCTGGTGGCGGCGTAGACGTTGCCGTCGTTGATCTCGCCCCAGGACACGACGTAGCCGCCAGTCTTCAGCGCCGCGATGCTCGGGCTGAAGGCCGACGCCAGCGCGCCGTAGTCCTTCTGCGCACCGGCCAGGCTGCCGTCGGCGGCCGCCTGCTGCACGTGGACCATGCCGCCGCTGCGCCAGCCGACCGCGAAGGAACCGTCGGCCAGGGTGGCGACAGTGGGCATGGCGGCATCGCCGGCGGCGCCGCCGTCGAGCACGTGCTCGGCGCCGGCGCCGCCGTTCGCGTCGACCACGCGGTAGGCGATGCGGGTGGCGCTGCCATCGCTCACGGAATACGCGACCACGAAGCGGCCGCCCGACAGCGCCGCCACCGCCGGCTCGCCTTCGATCTTCGCATCGCCGTTCGGGGTCAGCGCGAACGCCGCACCGGTGGCGGCGCCGCCGGCGTCGCGCAACTGGGCCCACAGGCCTGCGCTGGCGCCGCCCGCGACCGGAGCGCTGCCCTGCCAGACGGCGACGAAGCCGCCGTTCGACAGGGTCGCCATCGCCGGGTTGGCGTTCCAGGCGTCGCTGGCTGCGCCGAGTTTCATGTCGTTGCCGAAGCCGGGCAGGTCGTGCGTGACGCCGTCTTCCACCGTGTAGGACAGGGTGCGGGTGACGCCCTGGCCGGCGATCGGGTTGCCGTTGGTGTCGAGCTGGTAGCGGTCGTAGTAGTGGATCGTCACTGCCGCCGACAGGCCGGGCGGCGGCAGCTTGCCGGCGTCGGCGATCACCAGGCGCGCGCTGGTGTCCGTCGCCGGGTTGTAGGCGATCGAGAACAGGCCGGGCTGCGACTGGCTGTCGATCACCCAGCGGCCGCCCGTCAGCGAGCCGCTGTCGACCGGGGACAGCTGGTCGACCACGGCGCCCGCCTGCAGGGTCGAGAACATGGTGTCGTTCTCGCCGGTCAGGCTGGCCGGCGGGTTATCGACGATGACCGTGTTGTCCTGCGAGACCACGCTGCCGTCCGCCAGCTTGTAATGGGCGCCGAAGGTGTTCGGCGTCGTTACGTCGCCGGTAGCGGCGTCGAGGAAGCGCCACAGCGTACCGGTGGCCTGGACATAGGCGCCCTGCCCGTCGACCGGCACGCTGTACACGTTCCAGGTCTTGCCGTTATCGAAGCTGTACTGCAGCTGGCCGCGCGAAAACTGCTGGCCGGCCGCGCTGGAGACGTCGAAAGCGACCGCGGTCACCGCGCTCGATGCGGCGCCCGACGGCATGCTGGTGCCGGCATAGGTCCAGGTATAGCTCGCCCAGCCGGGGTGGACGTAGATATTGGTCGATGGGGTCGTCATAGGACATTATGATTCCCCATGGAAAATTCAAATGCAACGAGGAAATTGTTTCGCGCGCGAGAATTACGTCGGAAAGCAACAAAAGATTAGCCTGGAAATAACTCAGTTGGCATAAACCATTGCAGCGGTAACAACTCAGTTAACGAACATTCCAGGTGCCTCAACCAGGAAGCGCGGCCACGCAATACGCCGCCATCGCCGCCAGCACGCCCGGGTCCTCGCCGACCGCGGGCACGGTCGAGAACGCGATGTCGGGATAGGCGGCGTGCAGTTCGTCGACCAGTTTCGGCAGGTCGCGCAGCAGGTGCCCGCCCTGCCCCAGGAAGATCGGCACGATGGTGACTTCGCGCACCCCGCGCGCGGCAAGCAGCGCCACTTCATCGGGCAGGCTGGGCGTCATCAGCTCGAGGAAGGCTAGCGAGACGGCGACGTCGGGCCGCTGCTGCGCGGTCAGGTCGCGCAGGCGCTGGAACGGCGCGGCCCAGGAAGCGGCGCGGGCGCCGTGCGCGAACAGGATCAGGGCGCGTTGCATGAGGTCTCCTAGTGCCGCTCGACCCAGCGCAGGGCGCCGAGCGCGAGCAGCAGGAACAGCACGCTGGGCGCGGCGGCCGTCATGAAGGCCGGCCAGGTCGACAGCATGCCGATGTGCGAGAACAGGTTATTAATCAGCAGGAAGCTCACGCCGATCATGATGCCGATGAAGATCTTGAAGCTGACCCCGCCGCTGCGCACCTGCAGGTAGCCGAAGGGCAGCGCCAGCGCCATCAGCACGAAGATCGACAGCGGGTCGATCAGCTTGCGCCAGAAGGCGATCTTGAAGCGTTCCGTCTCCTGGCGGTTCTCGGCCAGGTGGCGCGTGTAGACCGCCAATTCGTTGGCCGACATCCGCTCGGGATCCGAGCGCGACACCGACAGGATCTTCGGCGTGATTTCCGATTCCAGGTCGAGGGTCGGCAGCTTGCGCGTGCTGACCGCGGCGGTCTCCTGGCCGAAGCTGTTCTGGATGCTCTGGCCGTTCGGCAGCGGCGCGCCGGGCGCCGGCAGGGTACGGCTGTTGGTGAACTGGGTCTCGGTCACGTCCTGCAGGCGCCAGGTGTGGTTGCCGCCGAAGTCGGCGCGCGCGGCCGTGATCAGGGCGCGCATGCGCATATTGTTGTCGAACTCGTAGAGCCGCACGTCGACCAGCCGGCCGTCCGGGCTGATCTGGCGCGCATTGAAGAAGCGCGAACCCGTCACCGGGCCTTTCGGGCCGCCCGCGTGGATGGTGTCCTTGGTCCACATCCCGGAACGGAATTCGGCGGACACCGTGGCGCCCTTGGCCGACAGGCGCAGGCGTTCGGCCAGCGGCGCGGTGCGCGGCGTGACCAGTTCGCCGAAGATGAAGGTGAGGACGACGAACACGATGCCGATCTTGAACAGCATCCAGGCCGCCATCCGGGTCGTCATCGAGGACGCGCGCATGATCGTGAATTCCGAGCTCTGGGCGAACTGCGCCATCGTGTAGATGGTGCCGATCAGGGCGGCGACCGGCATCACGCGGTACATATTACCCGGCACCAGCAACAGCACATAGAGCAGCGCGTGCTGGATCATGTAGCCGCCCTTGCCCACCGAAGGCAGTTCGCCGGTCAGGTCCATGAAGGCGGCCAGGGCCAGGAAGGCCACCAGCACGAAGGCCACCGCCTGGGCGATGCTGACGAAGAAGTAGCGCTGCAGGATCTTCATTTCGCGCCCTCCTTCGCGGCCGCGCTTTGCAGCAGGCGGCGGCGCTTCCAGGCGTTCGCCAGCAGCAGCGGGTGCCAGCGGTGGTGGATGTTCAGGCGCCAGGCGAACAGGCCCAGCGCGGCCAGCAGCACCAGCGCGTGCAGCGGCCACCAGGCGGCGCCGAAGCCCAGCTTGGCCTGCTTGACCGCCTGTTCCGCGGTCTTGGTCAGGTTCAGGTAGGTGAAGAAGATCAGCAGCGCCAGGATCAGGTTGGTCGAGGCGCCGGCGCGCGGATTGACGAAGCCGAGCGGGATCGCCAGCAGCATCAGCACCACGCACATGATCGGCCACGTGATGCGGTACTGGAGTTCGGCGTCGGCGTACTGGTTGCGCGGCATCGCCAGCAGCGCCGCCGTGGACATGCCTTCGACCTTCAGGTCGCCCATCACCGGCGCCTGGCTCCCGACCCGCATGCGGTAGCGTTCGAACTCCATCGACTGGAAGTCCGGCTTGCCGGGGGTGCCCTGGTAGCGGCGGCCGTTCTTCAGCACCAGGTACTGGCCGCCCTTGCCGTCCGGTTCGATCTGGCCTTCCTTGGCGACCACGGTGGTGTTCACGCCCTGGTCGATGGTATTCACGAACACGTTCTGCACCACGGTGGTGGAACGCGCGGCCGAACTTTCGACGAAGAACACGCGGTCGGCGGCCGCCGATTCGCGGAACTGGCCGGGCGCCACGCGCTGCAGGTCTTCGCGCTTCTCGAAGCGCTCGGTGAACTCGTTGCTCTTGAGCTGGGCCCAGGGAATGGCGACCAGCGAGATGACCGCCACCAGGATCACCAGCGGCAGGCCGAACACCAGCACCGGCGCGATCCAGCGCGTCAGCGACTGGCCGGAGGCGAACCAGACGACCATCTCGGAATCGCGGTAGCTGCGCGTGATCACCACCAGCACCGAAATAAAGCTGGTGAGGATCAGGATAGTTGGCAGATAATTCAGCACCGCAAAAGCGATCAGTGCCAGCACGTCGCCGGACGCGACCTTGCCCCCCGCCGCCTTACCCAGGATGGTGATCAGGGTCCAGGTGACGAGGATGGAAAACAGGACGGTGAAGGTTGCGCCGGCGACGCTGGCCAATTCACGCTGTAGGGCGCGTCGGAAAATCATTCGATAGTTATAATTGCAGGTTGGGCAGACAGGCAGGCGTCGATCACGCGGATGCCTCGGCCTCGAATAGACAAACGGAGAACCAAATGGACTTTAGCATAAAAGCATTCGACACAAAAAACACGCTGGCGGCAGCCAAATCCGGCTGCATCGCAGTCGCAGTGTTCGAGAACAAGAAACTGTCGGAGGCCGCCAAAGCCCTCGACCTGAACGGCGAGATTGCGGCCGCCGTCAAGTCGGGTGACATCTCCGGCAAGGCCGGCACCACCCTGCTGCTGCGCGGCGTGGCCGGCGTGAACGCCGCCCGCGTGCTGCTGGTGGGCATGGGCGCCGACGAAGCGGTCAGCGAGAAGAACTTCGCCGGCGCCGTCACCGCCGCCCTGAAGGCCTTCTCCACGCTGGGCGCGCAGGATGCCATTATCGCATTCCCGCTGGAGAATGTGAAAGAGCGCGATCTGGCCTGGGCCATCCGCAGCATCGTGGTCGCCGCCGGCGAAGCGGAATTCCGCACCGACGCGCAAAAGAGCAAGAAGGACCCGGTACCGACCGGCGTGCGCAAGCTGGCGCTGGCCGTCCCGCAGGCCACCCCGCAGGTCAAGGCCGTGCTGGCCCAGGCCCAGGCGATCGCCAACGGCATGAACCTGACCAAGGAACTGGGCAACCTGTCGCCGAACGTCTGCACCCCGACCTACCTGGCCAACACCGCCAAGAAGCTGGCCGGCGACTACGGCTTCGACATCGAAGTCCTGGAGCGCAAGCAGCTCGAAGCCCTGAAGATGGGCAGCTTCCTGTCGGTCACCCGCGGCAGCGACGAACCGCCCAAGTTCATCGTCCTGAAGCACAACGGCGGCAAGAAGAACGAAGCGCCGGTGGTCCTGGTCGGCAAGGGCATCACCTTCGACACCGGCGGCATCTCGCTGAAGCCGGGCCCGAACATGGACGAAATGAAGTACGACATGTGCGGCGCCGGCTCGGTGCTGGGCACCTTCCGCGCGATCGGCGAGATGGGCCTGAAGCTGAACGTGGTCGGCATCGTGGCGGCCTGCGAGAACATGCCCTCGGGTCATGCGACCAAGCCGGGCGACATCGTCACCGCGATGAACGGCACCACCATCGAGATCCTGAATACCGATGCGGAAGGCCGCTTGATCCTGGCAGACGCCCTGACCTACGCCGAGCGCTTCAAGCCGGCCGCGGTGGTCGACATCGCGACCCTGACCGGCGCCTGCATCGTGGCGCTGGGCCACCACACCTCGGGCCTGTTCACCCGCCACGACGACCAGCACAACGCGCTGGCCGAAGAACTGATGGACGCCGGCCGCCAGGCAGGCGATGCCGCATGGCGCCTGCCGATCGGCGAACAGTACAACGAGCAGCTGAAGTCGAACTTCGCCGACCTGGCGAATATCGGCACCCCGGGCGGCGCCTCGATCACCGCGGCGTGCTTCCTGGAGAACTTCACCCGCAACTACACCTGGGCCCACCTGGACATCGCCGGCACCGCCTGGAAATCGGGCGCGGCCAAGGGCGCGACCGGCCGTCCGGTGCCGCTGCTGACGACCTTCCTCCTGAACCGCGTGTAATCCGCGGATTCGACGCAAAAAAGGACGCCGCGGCGTCCTTTTTTTATTTGTGATGACCCGTCCTGGAATAAGTTGACACTTCTGAGGAGTGTTCAATGGATACCAGGGAAAAACGAACCCAGCGTGACTACACGCTGGCTTTTAAATTGGCAGTGGTCGATGAGGTTGAAAGAGGCGAACTGACATACAGACAGGCACAACGACGCTATGGAATCCAGGGGCGATCGACAGTGCTGGTCTGGCTTCGTAAGCATGGGCGACAGGATTGGAGTAGTCTCAAAGGACCGAACCGGCACAGGAGCGATCCCGTGAGCAAGCAAGCCAAACCACAGACGCCAGAGCAGCGCATCAAGGATCTTGAAAT
>NZ_JBDGIN010000006.1:0-315703 GCF_057657395.1 Telluria sp. Soil_C_11
CGACTTGCATGTGTAAAGCATGCCGCCAGCGTTCAATCTGAGCCAGGATCAAACTCTTCAGTTCAATCTCTGTTTGTCGAAGCCACATCGCTGCGGCCCCGAAATCGATCCACTGGATCGATTTCGCTCACTCAAAATACTGACCGTTACTCATTGCTGAGCAACGTTATACTTTTTGTGAACATTTGATAATTTAAGCATTCAGCAGCGCTTTCGCAGCTGCTGGCACTTCATCAAACGCCCACACTTATCGACTGTTGATTGTTAAAGATCGTATTCGGTACTGCCTTGCCGCATTTGCGAATCGTTGTGTTCGTCAGCAGCAGAGAAGCGAGATTATGCAGTGTTTCGTTTAACTCGTCAACTCATCCGTTTTTGCAGTGTGCACATTTGTTTGAACCATTTGTGCGCTGCAGAAGCAGGACGCGAACTATAGCAAACCAGTATGCGAAAGCGCAAGGGTCTACGAAGCGGATCTGACGCGCCGACGCAACTTCGGCCGAAGTTTTCCCTACTTAAATGCTGAGCGGAAGATATTGCCCAAAACCATGCCGCCCGTTTGTATTGACACTCCTCAGCAGACAGCGAAATCCACCGAACTTCCTCCGCCTGCGCTCTTAAGCTGAGCTCGCAGTACTTTCCCGAGCCATTCGATGAGTTCTATCTGGAGGCAATATGAAAAACCTCGCGCATACTTACGTCCCCGTCCTCGCGCTGTTGTTGTTCAGCGCGCCGGCGAGCCAGGCGCAAGAGCAGCAACAAGACAAGAAGCAGAACGACAATATGGTGGTCCTGACCAATCCGGACGCCAGGGCAGTTGCCGCCTACTGGACTCCCGAACGGTTCAAGGCCGCACGCCCGCTGCCGATGCCGCAGGTCGCGCCGGGTGCTGCGCAGCCGCAGGAAGCGCCGCGCCTGGACGGGCAAGTCGAAAGCAGCGACGCCCGCGTCCCCTCGCTGCGCAGCGCTCCGCCTGCAAAACGGCTGTTCGCGCCGGGTGGCGCCAGGCCGGACGCCGGGCAGGACCGCAACGGTGAAGTCGCATCACCGGGCGCGGTCGGCACGTTTGGCGCGCATTTCACCAGCAGCCGCGTGTTCCCGCAGTTCACCGCCTCGGCGGCCCCGTTCTCCGCGGACCGGGCCTACCCCTACATCACGACCGGCGCGCTGTTCTTTTCGATCCGCGGCGTCCCCTACCGCTGCTCGGCTTCGGCGATCCAGCACCGCATCGTCGCCACGGCCGGCCACTGTGTGCACAGCGGTACCGCGGACGGCTTCCACAGCAACTGGGTGTTCGTGCCGGCCTATCGCGACGGCACCGCGCCGCTGCTGGTCTGGAACTGGAGCGCCGCCATCGTGACCGGTACCTGGGCGTTCGGCGGCGGCACGGTCCCGAATGCGGCCGACTACGCGATGATCGAATTCGCCGACCAGCCCATCGGCGGCGTCACTCGCGCCCTCGGCGACGTGACCGGCTGGCTAGGCTGGCAGACCCTGAGCCTGTCGGCCAACCACACGTCCAAGCTCGGCTATCCCTGCAACCTGGATAAATGCCAGAAAATGCAGATCGTTACCAGCGCCGCCTTCCGCAACGTCGCGCCGAACAATGTCGAGTACGGCTCGGACGCCCTGGGCGGCTCCAGCGGCGGACCGTGGGTCCAGAACTTCCAGCTGCTGCAGGCCGGCGGCGGTACCGGCTCGAACACGGGCTCGAACCGCGTGGTCGGGGTGACTTCCTACATCTACGTCCCGAGCGATCCGAAGGTGCAGGGCGCGTCGATCCCCGACAACCGCTGGGTCGGGATCTTCAACGCCCTGTGCGCGCGGGTACCGGGGAACTGCCTCTGATTACATGCCTTCGAAGTCAGGCTTGCGTTTTTCCAGGAACGCGGCCATCCCTTCCTTCTGCGCCGGCGTGCCGAAGCCGGCGTGGAAGAAGCGGCGCTCGTAGCGCACGCCTTCGGTCAGGGTGGTCTCGAAGGCGCGGTTGACCGAGTCCTTGATCTGCATGGCCACCGATACCGGCATCGCGGCGATGGTGTTCGCCACCGCCAGCGCCTCTTCCATCACCTTGTCGGCCGGGATCACGCGCGACACCAGCCCGGTGCGCTCGGCCTCGGCCGCATCGATCATCCGGCAGGTCAGCAGCATGTCCATCGCCTTCGACTTGCCGATCGTGCGCGGCAGGCGCTGGGTGCCGCCGGCGCCCGGAGTCACGCCGACCTTGATTTCCGGCTGGCCGAATTTCGCGCTGTCGGCCGCGATCAGGAAGTCGCACATCATCGCCAGCTCGCAGCCGCCGCCCAGCGCATAGCCGGAGACGACGCCGATCACCGGCTTGCGCACGTTCAGGATGTGCTCCCAGTTGCGGCCGATGTAGTTGCCGGGATAGGTATCGGCATAGGTGTAGTTCGCCATGGCGGCGATGTCGGCACCGGCCGCGAACACCTTCTCGCTGCCGGTCAGGATGATGACGTTGACGGCCGGGTCGGCGTCGAACTTGTACAGCGCGTCGCCCAGTTCGTTCATCATGTTGTCGTTCAGGGCATTCATCGCCTTCGGGCGGTTCAGGCGGATCACGACAACCTTGCCATGATTCTCGATCAGCAGGTCAGAATATTCCATGGGACACCCCTCATATAAGATAACCCTGCGATTGTAGCGCCTGCGATGGCTTAAATAACAAGAATGATCACCTTCTTCCGCAAACTGGGCAGCGACCGGCAGCTGCGCAACCCCGATTTCCGCCGCTTCTGGTTCAGCAGCATCCTGAGCAATTTCGGCACCCAGATCACGCTGCTGGCCCTGCCCATCTGCGCGGCCCTGCTGCTGCACGCCACGCCGGCCCAGATGGGCACCCTGGCGGCGCTCGGCTCCCTGCCGTTCCTGTTATTCGGACTGCCGGTCGGGGTCCTGCTCGACCGCAGCCGGCGCCTGCCCGTCATGCTGTGCAGCGATGCGATGGTGGCGCTGAGCCTGGCCAGCGTGCCGCTCGCCTGGTGGCAGGGCTGGCTCAGCATCCACTGGCTGTACGCGGTCGAGTTCGTGCTCGGCACCGGTTATGTGGTGGGCGGCGGCGCCGAGCAGATCTTCGTGACTTTCCTGGTCGGGCGCGATGGCCTGATCGATGCGCAGTCGAAGTTCGCGGCCACCGAATCGGCGTCGCGCCTGCTCGGCCCGGGCCTGGCCGGCGTACTGGTGCAGGCGCTGGGCGCGCCCTTCGCCATCCTCTGCAATGTGGCGGGCTTCACGGTCTCGATCTGGAACCTGAAGCGCGTCAAGGCGCGCGAACCGCAGCCGATCCCGCCCGAATCGCACGTCCTGCGCGACATGCTGGCCGGCCTGGCTTTCGTCTGGCGCCAGCCGGTGCTGCGCCTGCTGGCCTGGACCTCGGCCTGCTGGCACCTGCTGTTCTACGGCTACATGGCGCTGTACGTGCTGTTTGCGACGCGCGTGCTCGGGATGTCGCCGGGGATGATGGGTACGGCCCAGATGCTGGGCGGGGTCGGCGTGCTGGCCAGCTCGGTGCTGCTGAAACCCCTGACCAGGCGCTTCGGCTCGGGCGGCACGGTGGCGATCGGGCTGTGCGCCTCGAGCATCGGCTTCGTGCTGATGCCGGCGATTCCGCGCGACCTGTTCGGCAGCAGCGCCGCCAGCGCGGGCGCATATGCGGTGGTCGTGTTCTGGCTGGACTGCGGCGCGACCCTATTCTTCCTGCCCTACCTTGCCCTGCGCCAGCGCGTCACGCCGGACGCCTTCCTCGGCAGGATGACCTCGACGATGCGCTTCATGACGGTGGCCATGGCGCCGCTGGGCGCGGCCGGGGCCGGGCTGCTGGCGGAGCGGATCGGCGTGCGCGGCGGCCTGGGCGTGGTGGCGGCGGGCGCCCTGCTGCTGACGGCGGGCACCCTGTTCGGCACCCGCCTGCACCGCATCCAGGCCTGAGCCGGAAACGCCTCAGCGCGATGCCTGGATCGTCGCCGGCTTCGGCAGCAGCACCCACAGCTGGCCGCGCTGCTTCATGCGTCCGGCATTCTCGGCCGCCTGGCCGCCGAAGCCGAAGAAGAAGTCGGCGCGCACGGCGCCGCGGATGGCGCCGCCGGTATCCTGCCCCATCATCAGGCGCTGCATGGGCAGGTCGCTGGCCGGTTCGGTGGTGGACAGGAAGATCGGCGCGCCCAGCGGCAGGAAGGATGGGTCGATCGCCACCGAACGGCTCGGCGTGAGCGGCACGCCCAGCGCCCCTTTCGGGCCGACGCCCGGATCCGGCAGGCGCTCCTCGCGGAAGAAGATATAGCTCGGATTGACGTTGAAGAGTTCCTGGCGGCGCTCCGGATGGGCGGCAATCCAGGCCTTGATGCCCTGGGCCGAGGCCTCGCCCACCGTCAGTTCGCCCTGCTCGACCAGCCAGCGCCCGATCGCCTTGTAGGGATGGCCGTTCTGGTCGGCGTAGGCGATGCGCACCACGTCGCCGGAATCGTCGAGCTGGACCCGGCCCGAACCCTGGACCTCGAGGAAGAAAGCCTCGACCGGATCGTCGACCCAGACCAGTTCCTTGCCGGGCAGCCGCGCGCGCTCGATCTCGGCACGGGTACCGTAGGGCACCACGGTCTTGCCGACCAGGCGGCCGCGCAGGCGCATGCCTTTCAGGGTCGGATAGACGCTCGCCAGGTCGACGGTCACCAGGTCGTCCGGCACTTTGTAGAGCGGGGTCTGGTAGGCGCCGCCGCGCTTGCGCGAGCCGTGCAGCATCGGTTCGTAATAGCCGGTGATCAAACCCGTGTCGGCGCCGTCGGCGGCGCGCACCAGGTTGGGCACGAAATTCGTTTCGAAGAACTGGCGGATTGCCACGCCGTCGCCGGCGTCGACCAGTTTCGAGGTGGCGCAGGGCATCTTCCAGTCCGGCCTGGCGGCCAGCGCACGGCAGGATGCCAGGAAGGCCGGCCAGGCCTGGCGCAGGTCGTCCTGCTGCCAGCCCGGCAGCACGTCGAAGGTCACCGGGGTGAACAGCGGTGCAGCGGGCGGCTGCTGCGGCGGCTGCTGCGAAGGCGCCGAGGGCACGGGCGCGGCCGGCGGTGGCATCTTGATCGGTGGCTGCGGCCGCGGCACGGGCTTCGGCTGCAGCGCCGGCTGCGGCGGCGTGGTGGTGCAGGCGGCCAGGAAGGCGGCAATGAAAACCAACCCGCCGGCGCTGCGGGCGGGTACACTTCGGCGTGTCGAAAACATAAGGAACCGTTATGTGGATACTGGTGTTGGAAGCGGGGGCGGCGCTGCTGCTGCTGATCTTCATCGTCTGGTGGACGATGTTTTCCGGAAGAAAATAATATCGATCAGTGCAGGGCGTGCGGCAGCGACAGCACGAATTCGGGGATGTTCACTTCGAAGCGGTGGCCATCCTCGGCCACGAAGAAGTATTCGCCGACCATCGAGCCCTGCACCGTTTCCAGCTGGGTGCCGCTGGTGTATTCGAATTCCTCGCCCGGCTTCAGCAGCGGCTGGTGGCCGACCACGCCCAGGCCGCGCACTTCCTGCGTCTTGCCGTTGGCGTCGGTGATCACCCAGTGGCGCGAGATCAGCTGGGCCGGCACGGAGCCGGTATTCTTGATCGTGATCGTGTAGGTAAATACGTGCAGCGTCCGCTCGGGCTTGGATTGTTCCGGCAGGTATTGGGTCCTGACATTGATCGCGAAATCGTAGGCGGGCATGGCTTTCCTTTTTTCTAAGACGCCATCATACAACGCTGGCGAAAAGCGCGGCGTCGTACAATAGCGGTCCCTGATACTTGCAAAACGCCATGACCACCTACCGCATCGCTCCCAGCATCCTGTCCGCCGATTTTGCCCGCCTGGGCGAGGAAGTGAAGAACGTCGTTGCCGCCGGCGCCGACATCATCCACTTCGATGTGATGGACAACCACTACGTCCCCAACCTGACCATCGGTCCGATGGTGTGCCAGGCCATCCGTCCGCACGTGCAGGTGCCGATCGACGTGCACCTGATGGTCAAGCCGGTCGACCGCATTATCCCCGACTTCGCCAAGGCCGGCGCCGACATCATCACCTTCCACCCGGAAGCGTCGGAACACATCGACCGCTCGCTGCAGCTGATCCGCGATAACGGCTGCAAGGCCGGCCTGGTGTTCAACCCGGGCACGCCGCTGCACTACCTCGACCACGTAATGGACAAGATCGACATCATCCTGATCATGTCGGTCAACCCCGGCTTCGGCGGCCAGTCCTTCATTCCGGAAGCGCTGAAGAAGGTCGCACAGGCGCGCCGCCTGATCGATGAATCGGGCCGCGACATCATGCTGGAAGTCGACGGCGGCATCAAGGCCGACAACATCGCCGCGGTGGCCGCCGCCGGCGCCGACACCTTCGTCGCCGGCTCCGCCATCTTCGGCAAGCCGGATTACAAGGCCGTGATCGACGCCATGCGCGCCGAACTGGCCGGCGTCAAGGCGCAATAAATGCGGGCCGGCGCTGCGGCGATCCAGGCCGCCATCATCGACCTCGACGGCACCATGCTGCACACGGTGCCGGACTTCGAGCTGGCGCTGAACGGCATGCGCGCCGAATTCGGCCTCGCGCCGATCGACCAGCAGACCATCGAACCGATGGTCGGCAAGGGATCGGAAAAGCTGATCCGCGACGTGCTGGCCCTGGATTACGACAGCGCCCGCATCGACGCCGTGTTCGACCAGGCCATGGCCGCCTACCAGCGGCACTACCTGGCCATCAACGGCGAGCGCGCCACCCTGTTCCCCGACGTGATCGAAGGCCTGCGCGCGCTGAAGGGGCTGGGCCTGCGCCTCGCTTGTGTCACCAACAAGCCTGTTGCTTTCACTTTACCTCTGCTGGAGAGGAAGGGCCTGGCGCACTGGTTCGAACTGGTCTACGGCGGCGATTCGCTGCCGAAGAAGAAGCCGGATCCGCTGCCGCTGCAGCAGGTCTGCCGCGATTTCGCGCTGGCGCCGGCAAGCGTGGTGGCGATCGGCGACTCGAGCAACGACGCCGAGGCGGCGCGCGCGGCCGGTTGCTTTGTGCTCACAGTGCCATATGGTTATAACCACGGAATGCCTGTGCAAAGTATTAATTCCGATGGTATAGTTGATTCGCTGCTCGATGCAGCGAAGCTGATATCTGCGCACAACAGCACCTCAACCTAACTTATCTATACATGTTTTTCACCAAAAAACACACCGTCAACCAAACCGGCGCCCTCGAGGCCTGGCTGTGGCGACGCTGGCAATCCTGGGCTGACTAACCCCCGTTGATTGCTGCCGGCGCACGCTCCCGCGTGCACACACACCGGCAGGTTTTTTGAAGAAAACGCCGTCCCGACCTCCCTCCTCCTCGGGCCGGCCCGGAGAAAAGCATGACCGAACTCGAATTCAAATCGCTCGCCACGCAAGGCTACAACCGTATCCCCCTCATCGCGGAAGCCTTTGCCGACCTCGAAACCCCGCTCACGCTGTACCTGAAACTGGCCCAGAGCCAGGACGCCGGCAGGAACACCTTCCTGCTGGAGTCGGTGGTCGGCGGCGAGCGCTTCGGCCGCTATTCCTTCATCGGCCTGCCGGCAAAGACCATCCTGCGCGCAACGCAGGACGGGAACGGCATCACCGTCGAGAAGAACGGCGAGATCGTCGAGACGATTGACGGCAACCCGCTCGACTTCATCGAACAGTACCAGCAGCGCTTCAAGGTCGCGCTGCGTCCGGGACTGCCGCGCTTCTGCGGCGGCCTGGCCGGCTACTTCGGCTACGACACCGTGCGCCACATCGAGAAGAAGCTGGCCGGCAAGGCGCCGAAGGACGAGCTGGGCCTGCCGGACATCCAGCTGATGCAGACCGAAGAGCTGGCCGTGATCGACAACCTGTCGGGCAAGCTCTACCTGATCGTCTACGCCGACCCGTCCCAGCCGGAAGCCTATGCGCGGGCGCGCCAGCGCCTGAAGGACCTGCGCGTGATGCTGCGCCGGAGCGTCGACGCGCCGGTGACCTCGTCCTCGGTGCGTACCGAAGCGGTGCGCGACTTCAGCAAGGAGGACTACCTGAAGGCGGTGGCGGTGGCCAAGGAATACGTGATGGCCGGCGACCTGATGCAGGTGCAGATCGGCCAGCGCATCCGCAAGCCCTACGTGGATTCGCCGCTCTCGCTGTACCGCGCGCTGCGCTCGCTGAACCCGTCGCCGTACATGTACTACTACAACTTCGGCGACATGCAGATCGTCGGCTCCTCGCCGGAGATCCTGGTCCGCAACGAACAACAGGCGGAAGGCGGCCGCAAGGTCACGCTGCGCCCGATCGCCGGCACCCGCCCGCGCGGCTCGACGCCGGAACGCGACACCGAGCTGGCCCACGAACTGCTGAACGACCCGAAGGAGATCGCCGAGCACGTGATGCTGATCGACCTGGCGCGCAACGACATCGGCCGCATCGCCAAGACCGGCACGGTGAAGGTCACCGACCGGATGGTCATCGAAAAATACTCGCACGTGCAGCATATCGTCTCCAACGTCGAGGGCGAGCTGAAGGAAGGCATGTCGAACCTGGACGTGCTGCGCGCCACCTTCCCGGCCGGCACCCTGACGGGCGCGCCGAAGGTACGGGCGATGGAAGTGATCGACGAGCTGGAGCCGGTCAAGCGCGGCATCTACGGCGGCGCCTGCGGCTACCTGAGTTTCGGAGGCGAGATGGATGTCGCCATCGCGATCCGCACCGGCGTGATCAAGGACGGCAACCTGTACGTGCAGGCGGCGGCGGGCATTGTGGCCGATTCCATCCCCGAGATGGAGTGGCTGGAAACGGAAAACAAGGCGCGCGCCGTGCTGCGCGCGGCCGAGCAAGTGCAAGACGGACTGGATGGGGAGATCTGACATGCTGCTCATGATCGACAACTACGACTCGTTCACCTACAACATCGTCCAGTACTTCGGCGAGCTGGGCGAGGACGTGCGCACCGTGCGCAACGACGAGATCTCGCTGGAACAGATCGCCGACATGAACCCGGACCGCATCTGCATCTCGCCGGGCCCGAAGAGCCCGAAGGATGCCGGTGTGTCGGTCGAGGTACTGAAGGAGTTCGCCGGCAAGAAGCCGATCCTGGGCGTGTGCCTGGGCCACCAGGCGATCGGCGAAGCCTTCGGCGGCAGGATCATCCGCGCCAAGCAGGTCATGCACGGCAAGACCTCGAAGATCGCCCACACCGGCGAAGGCGTGTTCAAGGGCCTGCCCAGCCCCTTCACCGTGATCCGCTACCACTCGCTGGCGATCGAACGCGCCTCGCTGCCGTCCTGCCTGGAAGTGACGGCATGGACCGACGACGGCGAGATCATGGGCGTGCGCCACAAGGAATTCGACATCGAGGGCGTGCAGTTCCACCCCGAGTCGATCCTGTCCGAGCACGGACATGCGATGTTGAAGAATTTTCTGGAGCGCTGACATGATCACCCCACAAGAAGCGCTCCTGCGCTGCATCGAACACCGCGAAATCTTCCACGACGAGATGCTGCACCTGTTCCGGCAGATCATGTCGGGCGAACTCTCGCCGACCATGATCGCCGCGATCACCGTGGGCCTGCGCGTGAAGAAGGAAACCATCGGCGAGATCACCGCCGCCGCCCAGGTCATGCGCGAGTTCTCGACCAAGGTGCCGATGGCCGACACCACCCACCTGCTCGACATCGTCGGCACCGGCGGCGACGGCGCGCACACCTTCAATATCTCGACCGCCTCGATGTTCGTGGCCGCCGCCGCCGGCGCGCGCGTGGCCAAGCACGGCGGGCGCAGCGTGTCTTCGTCGAGCGGCAGCGCCGACCTGATCGAAGCGCTGGGCGCCGAGATCGACCTGAAGCCCGAACAGATCGCCCAGTCGATCGCCCAGACCGGCATCGGCTTCATGTTCGCGCCGAACCACCATGCGGCGATGAAGAACGTGGCGCCGGTGCGCCGCGAACTCGGCGTGCGCAGCATCTTCAACATCCTGGGCCCGCTGACCAATCCGGCCGGCGCGCCGAACATCCTGATGGGCGTGTTCCACCCCGACCTGGTCGGCATCCAGGTGCGCGTGCTGCAGCGCCTCGGCGCCGAACACGCGGTGGTGGTCTGGGGCCGCGACAACATGGACGAAGTCTCGCTCGGCGCCGGCACCATGGTCGGCGAGCTGGTCAACGGCGAGATCCGCGAATACGAGATCCACCCGGAAGACTTCGGCCTGGCGATGATCTCCAGCCGCAACCTGAAGGTCGCGAACGCCGCCGAATCGCAGGCGCGCGTGCTGGAAGCGCTGCGCGGCGAACCCGGCCCGGCGCACGACATCGTGGCGCTGAACGCCGGCACCGCGCTGTACGCGGCCGGCGTCGCCTCCTCGATCGAGAAAGGTTTGCAGAAGGCGCGTGCGGCCATCGCGTCGGGCGCGGCGCTGGCCAAGCTCGACCAGTTCGTCAGCGTCACGCGCCAGCTGGGCGCGGCGAACCAACCCTGAAGAAAACCATGTCCGACATCCTGAACAAGATCCTGGCGGTCAAGGCCGACGAAGTCGCCGCCGCCAAAAAACACCGCGACCTGTACAGCCTGCGCCGCGAAGTCGAGGGCGACAGCGAGTTGCGCGGCAAGCTGCGCGGCTTCGAAGCCGGCCTGCGCCGCAGCATCGACGCGGGGCGCGCCGGCGTGATCGCCGAGGTGAAAAAAGCCTCGCCGTCGAAGGGCGTGCTGCGCCCGGACTTCCAGCCGGCCGCCATCGCCGAGAGCTACGCCAGGGGCGGCGCCTCCTGCCTGTCGGTGCTGACCGACGTCCAGTTCTTCCAGGGTTCCGCCGACTACCTCAAACAGGCGCGCGCCGCCTGCGATCTGCCGGTGATCCGCAAGGATTTCATGGTCGACCTGTATCAGGTGTACGAAGCGCGCGCGATGGGCGCCGATGCGATCCTGCTGATCGTCGCGGCGCTGGACCACGGCCTGATGGCGGAACTGGAAGCCTGCGCCCAGGAACTCGGCATGGATGTGCTGGTCGAAGTACATGACGGCGACGAGTTGAACGCTGCGCTGCGCCTCAAGACGAGGCTGCTGGGCATCAACAACCGCAACCTGCGTACCTTCGAGGTCACGCTCGACACCACCATCGGCCTGCTGCCCAACATCCCGGCGGAGCGCCTGGTGGTCACCGAGTCCGGGATCCTGGCGCCGGCCGACGTCAAGCGCATGCGCGACGCCAACGTGCATGCCTTCCTGGTGGGCGAAGCCTTCATGCGCGCGCCCGATCCCGGCACCGAACTGCAACGACTGTTCGACTAGATCATGAACACGATCATCCGCTTGAGCCTGGTTCCCATCTCGGTAATGCTGGCAGGCTTGAGCGGATGTGCGAGCGTGAAGACGGCGGCGGCGACGGTCGGTTCCTCGATCGAGCGCGTCGCCGAGCGCATCGTCCACCCCTTCTCCCCCGCCCCCGCATCCAGACCGGCGCCTGCCGGCCTGGACGACTACAAGACCCGGGTCGCCCAGCACGTGGTGCAGCACGACCCCGGCCACAGCTACGAAGGCCGGCTGCCGCCGATGCTGCCGGCCATCGTCGTGCTCGAGATCACCGTGGATGAAAATGGCCAGCTGACGAACGTGCAGGTGCAGCGTTCGCGCGACCCCGGCGCCTCCCAGGTCGCGCTGGCGGCGGTGCGGCGCAGCACACCCTTGCCCCGCCCGCAGCACCTGGCGCTGGCGAGCGGCAAGCTGACGTTCTCGGAAACCTTCCTGTTCGCCGACCGCGACCGTTACCAGTTGCGCAGCCTGGCCGGGCCGCAGGCGTCGGAATAAAGCGCCCGCGATGCGGCATAATCGGACACTCCGACAACACATGCATCATCCACTTGGAACCATCAAGCATCCTGGCCAGCGACACCTGGATCGGCCATCCGCACGGGCGCCTGTTCAGCCGGCGCTGGCATAGCCTCCAGCAAGATCCAGCGGCCGGCAAGAAAGCGCCGATCGTCCTTTTCCACGACTCTCTCGGGTGCGTCGATCTGTGGCGCGACTTCCCGGTCCGGCTCTGCGCCGCTACCGGACGGGATGTCGTGGCCTACGATCGGCTGGGGTTCGGACATTCCGATCGGCGCGAAGGCAAGCTCCCGCTGGACTTCATCGCGGACGAAGCGGCAAGCTGGTTTCCGGCCGTCGCCGGGCAGCTCGGGCTGGACCGCTTCATCGCCTTCGGCCATAGCGTGGGCGGCGGGATGGCGGTGCACTGCGCGGCGCAGCATGCACCGCGCTGCGTCGCCCTCGTCACCGAGTCCGCGCAAGCCTTCGTCGGCGACGAGACACGCGAGGGATTGCTGGAAGCCAAACGGCTGTTCGCAGGCGAACACCAGCTGGCGCGTCTGGAGAAATACCACGGCGACAAGGCCAGCTGGGTGCTCGATGCCTGGATCGGCACATGGCTCGATCCGGCATTCGCGGGATGGTCGCTGCGCGACGTGCTGCCCGCGGTGAAGTGTCCGGTGCTGGCGATCCACGGCGCGCTCGACGAATACGGCTCGGCCAGGCACCCGGAGACGATTGCGGGACATTGCAGCGGTCCGGCACGGCTTCGCATCCTGCCGGACACGCATCATGTCCCGCACAGAGAGCGGACGCAGGAAATCGTCGCGCTGGTGGCCGGATTTACCTCGACGTGCGAATAAGAACGCCGCTCAGCTCGCGCTCGGCCGCTTGATCGTCGCCGTCTTGCGCGTGCCCGGCGCCACGCCGACGGTGACGACCGGTGCGACGCAGCCTTGCAGGGTCACCTCGAAGCGCATCAGCTCGTCGCGGCGGAAGGCGTGCACCGGCACGGTGTCGCCGACGCGGTAGCGCGCAAACAACTGGTCCAGGTTCGACGGATTGCCGTTCACGCGCAAGCCATCGACGGCGATCACGACGTCGCCCGCCGACAGGCCGGCCCGGTGGGCCGCGCCGCCTTCGTGCACCTGGTTCAGCTTGGCGCCCAGCGGGTCGCGGCCGACGCCGATGTTCAGCGAGGGCTTGCTGTTCTTGCGCTCATCGCTGACCTTGATGCCGAAGGGGGCGTACAGCTTGGCCAGCGGGATATCCTCGGTGCCGCGCACGTAGCGGTCGAACAGCGGTTTCAGGCGCACGCCGCTGATTTCGTCGAACAGCGCTTCCACGTCCTTTTCCGTCACGCCACGCCCACTGCCGGACGCGCCGGCGTAGAAATCGCGCCCGTAGCGTTCCCACAGCGCGCGCATCACGTCGTCCAGCGACTTCGCGCCGCCGGTCTTGGCGCGGATCGTCAGGTCGAAGGCCAGGCCGACCAGCGAACCCTTGGTGTAGTAGCTGATGATGGCGTTCGGCGCGTTCTCGTCCTGGCGGTAGTACTTGGTCCAGGCGTCGAAGCTCGATTCGGCCACGCTCTGCTTGGTGCGGCCGCTGCCGCGCAGGACGCTGCCGACGGTCTTGCCGAGCAGTTTGAAATACGTCGCTTCGCTGATGATGCCGCTGCGCACCAGCATCAGGTCGTCGTAATAGCTGGTAAAGCCCTCGAACAGCCACAACAGGGGTGTGTAGGTTTCGGTCTGCAGGTCGTAGGGTGCGAACGCGGCCGGCTTGATGCGCTTGACGTTCCAGGTGTGGAAGTATTCGTGGCTGCACAGGCCAAGGAAAGTGACGTAGCCTTCGCTGCGTTCGGCCGTCTTCGGCGCGGCGGTGGTCGGCAGGTCGGCGCGCGAGCAGATCAGGGCCGTCGAGGCGCGGTGCTCCAGGCCGCCGTAGCCGTCGCCGACCGCCATCGTCAGGAACACGTAGCGGTCCATCGGCACCTTCCTGGTCTTCGGCTCGAAGAAGGCGATCTGGGTTTCGCAGATGGCTTTCAGGTCCTGCTGCAGGCGTTCCATGTCCAGGTTCGGCACGCGGCCGGTGACCACGATGTCGTGCTGGATGCCATGGGCCTTGAAGGAAGCCAGGGCAAAATCGCCCATCTCCACCGGGTGGTCGACCAGGTCGTCGTAGTCGGCGGCGAGGTAGGTGCCGAAGCCGTAGCGTTTCGCGCCCAGTTCCGGAAGCGAGGTCGCCACGCGCCAGCCGGATGCCGCGGGGTCGCCGGGGCGCTGGATGTCGACCTGGTGCGGGTTCGCCTCCTGGCCGAGCACGCGCAGGAACACGCTGGTGCCGTTGAAGAAGCCGTGGGTCTGGTCCAGGTGGGCGGCGCGCACCGACAGGTCCCAGGCATACACTTCGTAGTGCAGGGTCAGGGGCCCCGCGGCCGGGGCGGCGCGCCAGGTGTGCTTGTCGAGCTTGGTCAGTTCGACCGGCTGGCCGCCCGATTCCGCGCGGATGCGCACGATGTTGCGCGCGAATTCGCGGATCATGTAGCTGCCCGGGATCCAGGCCGGCAGCGCGAACACCTGGCCTTCGGCGGCGGGCGCCGCCACGGTGACGCTGACGTTGAACAGGTGGCCCGCGAGGTCTTTCGGCACGATGGTGTACTGGACCGCGGCCTGCTTCTTCTGATTTGTTTTTTTCATGGCGTGAACAATCATTCTCTCATCCGCCGTAGTGTAATCGGATTCGCTGGAGAGAGGTGTTCAAACCCGCTTACAAATCGGTAAGGGTGTCGATATCCCGGAAGATGCCGGGATCCTCGACCGCCACCTCGGTGACCGGGCAGGTTTGCAGCAGGCGCCGCGCGCCCTGGTCGCCGCTCAGCGCCAGCAAGGCGTCCAGGTGGACGCGCCCGAATCCGACCGGGTTGCCGCGCCGTCCGTGCATGAGGGGTGCGGCGATCGGCGCGCCGCCGGCCAGCGCATCGGCAAGCCGCCGCAAGGTAACACTATCCACCCAGGGCATGTCGCCCAGCGCCACCAGCCAGGCGTCGGGCTCATATGGCAGGGATGCACGCAGCGCGTGCACCAGGGAGGCCGCCATGCCGCTGTCGGCATCCGGGCAGACGGTGACGTCGCAGCCGGCGGCGGCCAGCAGCTTGCCGACGCCGCCGTCATCGGGCGGCACCACCGCAATCACGGTATCGAGAACGGCAAGCAGCTTGCGCGCGCTGGCGACGGCCACCGGCTCGCCGCCGGGAAGGAGCTGGAGCAGCTTGTTGCGCTGCCCCAGCGGATCGAAGCGGCGCCCCCGGCCGGCTGCCAGCAACATGCCGACGACCCGGGCGCCCATGGCTTACGCCGCGGCCAGGTCGAACGGCAGCTTGCGCAGCCGCTTGCCGGTCAGCCTGAACAGGGCGTTGGCGAAGGCCGGCGCCAGCGGCGGCAGGCCAGGTTCGCCCAGGCCGGTCGGCGGGTCGTTCGACGGCACGATGTGCACCTCGACCTGCGGCATGTCGTTCATGCGCGCCACCGTGTAGTCGCCGAAGTTCTGCTGCTGCACCACGCCATCCTTCAGCGTGATCGCGGCGCCCGGCAGCGTGGTGCCCAGCGCCATCAGCGCGGCGCCCTCGACCTGGGCGGCGATGCTGAGCGGGTTCACGGCCAGGTTGCAGTGCACGCCGGCGACCGCCCTGTGCAGGCGCGGCGTGCCGTCCTTGATCGACGCCTCGACCACGTAGGCGACCACGGTGTTGAAGGATTCGTGCACGGCCACGCCCCAGGCATGGCCTTTCGGCAGGGTCTTCCTGCCGTAGCCGGACTTGGCGACCGCCAGGTCCAGCGCCGCATGGTGGCGCGCGTGCTTCGGATCGATCAGCTTCTTGCGGTAGGCGACCGGATCTTCCCTGGCGATGTGCGCCGCCTCGTCGATCAGGGTCTCCATCACGAAGGCGGTGTGGGTCGAGCCCACCGAGCGCCACCACAGCACCGGCACGTTGGCCGTGGCGATGTGGGCCGACAGGTGCAGCGGCACGTCGTAGGGCGCGCCCATGCCTTCGACCATGGTGCTGTCCACGCCACCCTTGATCATGAAGCCTTCGAAGGGCGTGCCGGCGGCGATCGACTGGCCGACGATGACGTGGTCCCAGGCAATGATCCGGCCCTGGGCGTCCAGGCCGATCTCGGCGCGGTGCACGTGCGAAGGCCGGTAGTAGCCGCCCTTGATGTCGTCCTCGCGGCTCCAGATCATCTTGACCGGGCCGCCGTGCCCCGCCGCCTTCCAGGCCTTGGCGATGTTGACCGCCTCGACCACGAAGTCCGAGGTCGGCACCGCGCGCCGGCCGAAGCCGCCGCCCGCCATCATCGTGTGCAGGGTCACCTGCTCGGGCTTCAGGCCGGCCGTTTTCGCTGCCGCGGCCTGGTCGCCGGTCTGGAACTGCGAACCGACCCACAGCGTGCAGCTGTCATCCTTCAGGTCCACCGTGCAGTTGATCGGTTCCATCGGTGCGTGCGCCAGGTAGGGGAATTCATAGACCGCCGAGATCTTCTTCGCGGCCGTGCCCAGCTTCGAGGTATCGGCCTGGTGCGCGACCGCGCCCGGGGTTTTGGACAGCTCGGTGAACGCGGCCAGCTGGGCCGCGGAATCGAGCTTGCCGACGCTACTCAGGTCCCACTGGATCTCGAGGGCGTCGCGGCCCTGCTTGGCCGGCCAGTAGCCCTCGGCGATCACGGCGATGCCGCGTCCGCCGCGGTCCACCGGAATCTCGACCACTTCCAGCACGCCACGGATCGCCCTGGCTTTCGCGGCGTCGAACTTCGCCACCTTGCCGCCGAACACCGGCGGGTGGGCGACCACGGCGACGGCCAGCTTGCCGCCTTTCGGCTTGAAGTCGAGGCCGAACTGCTGGCGGCCGCTGGATTTGGCGCGCGCGTCCAGGCGCTTCATCGGCTTGCCGATGAAGCGGAACTGCTTCGCATCCTTCAGGGCGACCGTTTCCGGGACCGGCTGCTTCATCGCGGCATCGGCCAGCGAGCCGTAGCTCGCTTTCTGGCCCGCCGGGCCGTAGACCACGCCCTTGGCGGTGCGGCACTGGCCCGGGCTCACCTTCCACTGGCCGGCGGCGGCGGCCACCAGCATCGCACGGGCGCGGGCGCCGATTTCGCGGTACTGGGTGAAGGAGTGGGCAATGGTGCCGGAACCGCCGGTAATCTGCATGCCGAAGGCCGGGTCCTTGTACGGCTCGCCGGCCGGCGCCAGCTCGGCGCGCACCTGGCTCCAGTCGGCGTCGAGTTCGTCGGCGATGACCATCGGCAGCGAGGTATGCACGCCCTGGCCGAATTCGAGGCGGTTGACGATCACGGTGACGGTGTTGTCCGGCGCCACGCGCAGGAAGGCGTTGGGTGCGTAGACGGCAGGCTTGCCTTCCGCGGCGCGCGCCAGTCGGCCGCCGCCCGGCAGCATGAAGCCCAGCACCAGGCCGCCGGAAGCAAGCGCGCCGGCCTTCAGGAAACCGCGGCGCGAGGTCGTGGAAAATGCGGCGCCCATTGCGGCGCCGGGCGAGCCCGCGTTCTTGAACCAGGTTGGTCGCATGTGCACTCCTTACGCGATGGTCTTGGCGGCATCCTTGATGGCCGCGCGAATCCGTTGATAGGTGCCGCAGCGGCAGATGTTGCCGCTCATCGCGTTGTCGATGTCGGCATCCGTCGGCGCCTTGTTCACGCGCAGCAGCGCGGTGGCGCTCATCACCTGGCCGCTCTGGCAGTAGCCGCACTGCGGCACGTCGTGCCTGACCCAGGCGTCCTGCACGGCCTTGCCGACCTTGTCGCTTTCCATCGCCTCGATGGTGGTGATCTTCTGGCCGGCGGCGGCGGAGATCGGCGTGATGCAGGAGCGGATCGCCTCGCCGTTCAGGTGCACGGTGCAGGCGCCGCACAGGGCGGCGCCGCAGCCGAACTTGGTGCCGGTCATGTTGAGGTTGTCGCGCAGCGCCCAGAGGATGGGCGTGGAGGGATCGGCGTCGACCTGCTGGTCGCGCCCGTTGATGTTCAGAGTGACCAAGTGCTACTCCCTAGTTTTGGACGAGTGCTGCTTTTTATTGTGCGCGTGGGCACGGGGTGCCCACGCGCACTACAGGTTCTTGCTATTTGATCGATTCGAGTTTTTTCTCGAGCGTCGGCAAGTCGACCGCGCCCGGAATGCGCGAGCCGTCGGCGAAGAAGATCGCCGGCGTGCCCTGGATCTTCAGCTTCTGGCCCAGCGCCAGGATCTTCTCGTTCGGGGTCTCGCAGCTGGCCGGGGCTGCCGGCGCCGGCTTGCCGCCGATCATCCAGTCGTCCCAGGCCTTGCTGCGGTCGGCCGAGCACCAGATGTTCTTCGACTTCACGAACGAATCCTCGGACAGGATGTTGTACATGAAGGTGTAGATGGTCACGTTGTTCAGGTCCTTCAGCGCGGTCTGGCGCAGGCGCTTGCAGTAGCCGCAGTTCGGGTCTTCGAACACGGCGATCACGCGCTTGCCGTCGCCCTTGACCTGCTTGATCGCGGAATCGAAGGGCAGGTCCGAGAACTTGATCTTGTTGATGTCGTCGATGCGCTCGCGGGTCAGGTCGCGCGTGGTCTTGGCGTCGTAGACGTGGCCGATGATCAGGTATTCGCCCTTCTTGTCGGTGTACAGGATGTCGCCGGCGACGCGCAGTTCGTACAGGCCGCCATAGGGCGTTTCCTTGATCGACTCGATCTTGGCCCCGCCCAGGCGCGGCTCGATGTTCTTCTTGATGGTCGCCTCGACCGAATTCTGTGCGCCGACGCAGGACGCGATAAGGCCGGTCGCCAGCAGGACGGCGAGTTTGGTCTTGACCATGAATGTATTCCCTAAAAGATTATTTACCCATCGCGTGGGCGATCAGCCTGCGCTTAACGAGCGGCAACTTATCCAGCAAGTTTAATCCCAAATTGCGGATCGCGCGTACGGGCTCGAGATTGGCGCCGAACAAACGTTCGAGCCCATCGGTTGCCAGTTGCATGAGGAGGACGTCTTCCTTGCGCGCACGGGCGTAGCGCGCCAGCACGCGCTCGTCGCCGATGCCGTTGTGGGCTTCGCGTTCGTTCACGACCCGCAGCAGGTCGACGATGTCGCCAAAGCCGAGGTTCATGCCGTGCCCGGCCAGCGGATGTACGGCGTGGGCGGCGTCGCCGATCAGGGCCACGTGCGGCGCGACGATCGCATGCGGGCGCACCAGCGCCAGCGGGATCGCCTTTACCGCTTCCGGCTGCAGCGGCTTGAGCAGGCCGAGCTGCTGTTCCGAATACTCGCCGAGGCGGATCGCCAGTTCGCCGAGCGACTCGTCCATGATGGTGTCGGCCAGGGTTTCCGGCGCCGACCATACCAGCGACACCCGGTCGCCCGGCAGCGGCAGCAAGGCGATGATGCCCTCCTTGCAGGTAAACCACTGGTGGGCCACGTTGTGGTGCGGCTTCCCGCAGGAGAAATTGGCGACGATGGCGCGCTGGTGGTAGGAGCGGTAGTCGATGCCGATGTCGCACTGGCCGCGCACCCAGGATTCGCGGCCATCGGCGCCGAGCAGCAATTGCGCCTCGATCGGCGCGCCCTCTTCCAGCTCGACTTTCGCGCCGAGCGGGCTGCAGGTGAGCCTGCAGGCGCGGCCGGTGACGACGTCGACGTTCTGCGCGAAGCGCAGGGCCGCGTCCAGCGCACTGTTCAGGTTGCTGTCCTCGACGATCCAGGCCAGCGTGCCGGTGTGGGCGCCGAAGGCATCGAAGCCCAGGTGGCCGCCCTGCTCGCCGTCGCCCTTGACGTCCATCGCGTCGACCGGGGCCACGCGCGCCATGTCGAGCGCGCCCCAGACCTTCAGCGACGACAGCAGCTTCTGCGCCGTATGGTTGAGCGCGTACACTCGCACGTCCCAGGGTTTTTCGCCACCGGAAGCGGCGGATGCGGACGACTCTTCGGCGCCAGGGCGCGCGGGCGGCACCAGCAGGGTGACGCTGTGCCCGGCCTGCGAAAAGCCCAGGGCGGCGGTCTTGGCGATCGCGCCGTTGCCGACGATGCAGACGTCGCTACGGCGGGCGTCGGCACGGTATGGTGCGGAGGAAGAGGTCTGTGTAGTCATGTGGACATTATATCCCTTTGATTTCCGGCGGCTCCGCCGGCCTGTGCCGGGGTCCCCTGGGGGCGGTGAAAAAATTGCCGGCCGGGACTTGCGGCCTTGGAAACCACTGGCTATAATCATGCCTCTCTTGGCCTGGTAGCTCAGTTGGTAGAGCAGAGGATTGAAAATCCTTGTGTCGGTGGTTCGATTCCGCCCCGGGCCACCAAGATTCAAATGAAAACGCCGACCCCTGGGTTGGCGTTTTCGTTTTTGGCCCGCGCTTTCATCCGGAGACTGACATGACGACCCTCCCTCCCTGCCCTTCCTGCGGCTCCGCACTGACCTACGAAGACGGTTCCGGCAACTACGTCTGCCCGGAATGCGCGCATGAATGGCCGGTCAAGCTTGATGCGGCCGCGGAAGAAGCCGTGCGCGTGTGGCGCGACGCGGCCGGCAACCTGCTGCAGGATGGCGACTCCGTCACCGTCATCAAGGACCTCAAGCTGAAAGGCGGCGGCGGTGTGGTCAAGCAGGGCACCAGGGTCAAGAATATCCGCCTGGTCGAGGGCGACCACGACATCGACTGCAAGATCGACGGTTTTGGCGCGATGAGCCTGAAGTCGGAATTCGTCCGGAAGAGTTGAACGCATACACCCGGAATGCGAAAGGGCTTGGCCTCGGCCAAGCCCTTTTTCATTTCTAAACCCGGCTCCCGGGCTGCAGGCAGCTTAAATCACCACGAAATCGGCATAGCTCAGTACCGGCGTGCCGGCGAGTACGGCGATCTTGACCGCAGCGCCTGCGCCCGACCCGTCCGCGTCATAGAACAGTTCGCCGGTCTGGTCGTTGTAGATGATGTAGTCGTCGGCATCGGCCGCAGCGCTGCCGATCCTGAAATTGGCGGCGTTGAGCGTTCCCGCCGTCGCCAGCCGGGTGAAAATCGCGTTTTCCAGCATGATCGTGTCGTCGGCGGCAACGAAGTCCGTGATGGAATCGACGTTCGAGCTGCCGTTCAGCGCCGTATCGAACACGAACCGGTCCTGGCCGCTGCCGCCGGTCAGGGCATCGTTGCCGGTACCGCCATACAAGGTGTCGTTTCCAGTGTCGCCGAGCAGCGTGTCGTCGCCGGCTCCGCCTTTCAGGATGTCATTGCCACCCGCGCCCAGCAGCCGGTTTGCCCCCGCATTGCCAATCAGGGAATTGGCGAGCGCATTCCCGGCGCCGCCGATCGAGGCCGTGCCGGTCAACTGCAGATTTTCCACGTTTGCCGTCAGCATGTAGCTGACCGACGAATTCACGCTGTCGACGCCGGCGTTGGCCGCTTCGATGACCTTGTCGAATGCGCTATCGACATAGTAGGTATCGTTGCCGAGGCCGCCGGCCATCGTGTCGGCGCCTGCACCGCCATCCAGGACATTGTTGTAGTTATTGCCCGTCAGCTTGTTGGCAGACGCATTCCCGGTGCCTGCGAGAACGGTCGACAGGTTGGACAGCACCAGGTTCTCCTGGTCGGCCGCAAGCCTGAACCCGTTGAGCGAGCTGATCACCGTATCCGTGCCGGAGGCATCCACGATGACGTCGCCGGCATTGTCGACGTAATACGTATCGTCGCCGGCGCCGCCGTCCATCATGTCGGCACCGGCGCCGCCGTTCAGTGTATCGTTCCCGCCGAGGCCGTATAACTTGTTTGCGCTGGAATTCCCGATCAGGACGTTGTTAACATCATTCCCCACGGCCAGCGTGGCGGAAGAGCCCTCCACCAGCGTCAGGTTTTCGACGCCATACACATAGGCAGGGTAGCTGATGTTCGGGACATAGCCGCCAAGGGAGGTATTGAAAACCGTCACCACTGTGTCGGTGCCGGCATCGTTTGTTGCTTCGGTGATGCGATCGTTGACGGAATCGACGTAATACACGTCACTGCCGGCGCCGCCGACCATGACGTCGTCGCCCGTGCCGCCGTTCAGGGTATCGTTGCCCAAGCCGCCGGAAAGCGAGTCATTGCCTGCTCCACCGATGAGTACATTGTTGCCGGCATTGCCTACAATAATATTGTCCAGCACGTTGCCGATGCCCGTGACTGCCTTGCCGAGCAATTCCAAGTTGTCGACATTGGCTGTCAAGGTATAGGTGTCCAGCTTGGAAATCACCTTGTCCGTCCCTTCGCCGGCATATTCGATGACCGCGTCGCCCGCATTGTCGACGACATAGGTATCGTCGCCAGTGCCGCCGACCATGTAGTCGCTTCCCGACCCGCCGTCGAGCATGTCGTTGCCCGCGCCGCCGAGCAGCCTGTCGTTGGACACGAAGTTTCCGATCGTGATGGGCAGGCTGGTTTCCAGCATCGTGCCGGTTGCCGACTGGGTCATCAGCTTGGCCGTGATCCGGTCCGTGCCCGAGGCGTTCAGGGCAATCGGCGTCGACTCGAACTGCACGCCCAGCGGTCCGATGGTGAAGCGGTCCGAGCCGATCAGGTCGACCAGTTCGCCGTTCTTGTAGAGTTCGACCCAGCCGACCTCGGCGACGCGCAGTACGGAGGTGTTCAGCAGCGAAGCGTCCAGTTCTTCCGGGTTCATGACGATGATCGCGGAATCGTTGTCGATACCGTCGTCGAGCAGGTCGAGCGGATTTTCCGAGGCGCCGGAGCCGGTGCCCACGGCCCGGATGACGGTCCCGCCGTGCCCCATCGCCCGGATTTCCGCGGCAGTCGCCAGGTAGGCGTCGCCGTCGGTCGGCGCACCGTCGGAAATGAAGAAGACGATGTTCTGGCTGCCGGCACTCAGGGCCAACTGCTTCTTCGCCTCGGTCAGCGCCATGTCGTAGGCGGTTGCGCCGTCCTGGCGTATCGTCTGCAGCCAATCGGCAAGATCGGCTACCCCGTTTCCGTTGCCGTCGAGCCCCGGCGCGCCGGAGTAGATCGTCTCGGCGGTATCGTCGAATTGCACCAGCGAGACATGAATCTGGCTGCCCAGGCCGCTCGCGACGATCGACTGGTTCAGCTTTTGCAAGGACGCGATGGCGGCGTCCATCGTCGTGTTGCTGATGCCGTCGCCGTTCATGTCCGGGATATTCACATTCCCGGCAAAGCTGCCATCCATGCTGCCCGAGTGGTCGATGACATATACCAGGTTGATGCCGCCCTGTGCGGCATTCAGGGAGCTGATCGTGCCGCTGATTTTTACCGTGCCGGTCGCCGACTCGGGTGCGGACATGTTCAGGACGACAGACTGGCCATCGACAAACGCCTGCGCGGAGCCGATCTGCGCTTCAGGTCCGCCCTGGTCGCCGATCAGCAAGTCATCGCCGTCGCCACCGTTCAGGGTATCGTTGCCGCCACCGCCCATCAGGGTATCGTTGCCGGCGCCGCCGGCAATCGTATTGCTTCCACCGTTGCCGACGATGTGGTTGTCCAGTGCATTGCCGCTCATTCCCAGGGCTGTCCCCAGCATTTCGCCGTTTTCGACGTTCGCGCCCAGGGTGTAATTGGCGAGCCCCGTCCGGACGGTATCGATGCCGGCGTTTGCCGCCTCGACGACCACGTCGGCAGTGTTATCGACGATATAGATGTCGTTGCCGAGGCCACCAGTCATGGTATCGGCGCCGGCGCCGCCATCGATCAGGTTGTCGCTGGCGTTGCCGCTGATTTTGTTTGCGAGCGCATTGCCAACAGCCTGGAATGCGGTCCCGGACAGCGTGAGGTTTTCAAGGTTACTGCCCAGGCTGTAGTCGATCGATGCGATGACGGTGTCCGTGCCCGCGCCCGCGGCTTCGGTGACCACATCGCCCCTGTCGTCGACGAGGTAGGTATCGTTGCCAACGCCGCCGATCAACTTGTCGGCGCCGGCGCCGCCGTCGAGGGTGTCGTTGCCGGCGCCGCCACTCAGGATGTTCAGCCCGCTGTTGCCCGTCATGCGGTTGTCCAGCGCATTGCCGGAGCCGTTCAGGTTCGCGCTACCGGTCAGCACCAGGTTTTCCAGGTTCGCGCCCAGCGCCAGGCTCTGGCTTGCGACGACGGTGTCGACGCCCTCATTCGCCAGCTCGACCACGACGTCGCCGGCGCCAACGATATAGGTGTCGTTGCCGGCCTTGCCGGTCAGCGTGTTGGCCGCCGAATTCAGGCTGCCGTCGAGGATATTGCCGGCCCCGTTGCCGGTCGCGGAGATTGCCGCACTGCCCTGCAGCGTGATGTTTTCGATATACGGAGCGGACGCAATACTGTAGCTGATGCTGCTTTTGACCGTGTCCACGCCTTCGTTCGTGTTCTCGATGACGATATCGCCCGCGTTGTCGACGATATAGGTGTCGTCACCCTGGCCGCCTGCCATCCGGTCGGCGCCGAGACCACCGTTCAGGGTGTCATTGCCCTCGAGACCGGTCAGCGCATTGTTTCCTGAATTACCGGTAATAACGTTGTCGCCTGCATTACCAGTCCCGTTGATGGAAGCGGTTCCGGTCAGGGTCAAATTGCGCTGATAGGCCAGCAGCGTCGTCGTGACCGATGCCGAGACGTCGACAGTGAAATTATCCAGCGTATTCAGTTCGGTAGGCGACATCCCCGCCAGATAGCCTGGCGCAGCCAGGTTTGCCAGGGAATTGCCGATGGCGGTGGCGCCGGCCGTATCGCTGGACAAGGCATAGAAATGCATGATCGTCCTGGTCTGGCCAGCAGCAAGGCTCAGGCTGAACGATGTCTCGGATTTGTCGATACTGCCCTGGGTCGCCAGCGCCGGAGAGCCGGCTCCGCCGGCGACGACATGCACCAGTTTCGGAGCGGAAGTGTTATAGGCGTTGCCGTATGCCGCCCAATCATCGGCGGCAGTCAGGGTCCTGTCTCCGCTCGATGTGGCAATGATCTGGGTGCTGCTGTCGTAGTAGATATCGGTGCCCACCGCGAGACGGACCGTCTTCGCCGACGTGCCGGTATTCGACACGATTTCAAGTACGCGGACAAATCCGCCCTCGATATAGGTCTTGCGCGTCACCGAAATGCCGTCGCTTGCAATCGTGCCGGTGACGCTTTGCGTATTACCGGAAACGACCGCGGCGCCCCAGGAAATATACGCAGCATTCGATGAACCTGCGATATACAGGCCGAACGAGGGAGTGTCGAGCGCATCCTGCCAGGTTCCCGCCATTTGGGCACTGGTCAGGTTACCGTAGTTATCGACATCCCATTTATTGCCGAGTCCATCCGTATAAGAAAGCGCCAATTTCAACTCCGACCGTTAATATAATAATTATATTATGAACAATTTATTTCCAAATTGCCACAGATTATTATTCTAACGATCAACTTATTTAACGACACATTTACACGGCGACCGACTTTCCACGGAATTCAAAAAATATTGTAAATACTTGGATCGGGTTGCATGGGCCATCGCAGGGATTGGCGACATAAGTTATATTTGGATAGATTTTTATTCGTTGCTGATAACACCGGGCGCCCATCTTCCAGATGGAATTCTTTTTCTCGGTGCTGCGACTTCGCATGCCCCGCAAGATTTATGTACCAAAGAAAAATGCCAGTCAGCTGGCTGACTGGCATTGATCGTTTGGTGACGTTTTTTCCTGCAACTAATGCTGATCAATGGAAGAACAGGTAGATCAGTACCAGGACGATGGCCGGAACGCCGAGAATCCACGCCAGGAAATATTTGCCCATGATCGTGCTCCTTTCAAGGTTGTCGTTGAGTACGGCTCCATCGTGCCTTGGGCGCGCACCATCGTCCGTGCGCTAATACACGATGCGCGCGTGCGGAAACGCGCGGGTTTTCGCACAGGGCTACAATGGCCGGGCAGTTCATACCGATTCGCGCACTGAAACCTTCACAGGAGACGTCCATGAAATCAGTCAGCCTTGGTTCTGCAATCCTGCTCGCCCTGTTCTCCCTGTCCGCACACGCGGCCGATCCGCCGGTCAAGAAAATGAACGGCATGCTGGTCGACTCCAAGGGGATGACGGTCTATACCTTCGACAAGGACACCGCCAACAGCGGCAAGAGCGCCTGCACCGGCCCTTGCGCGACCAACTGGCCGCCGGTGATGGCGGGCGACGCCCCGCTCTCCGCTCCCTACTCGACCGTCACCCGCGAAGACGGCAGCAAACAGCTGGCCTACAAGGGCAAGCCGCTGTACACCTTCGGCAAGGACAAGAAGGCGGGCGACAAGGCCGGCGACAAGGTCAAGGACATGTGGCACGTCGTCACCGACTGATGAAGCCGTGAACTAGTGATCGTGATCGGCATGGGAGCTGCCCAGCCCCATGCCGAAGCCCATCCCCATGCCGCCGCCGCCTTCGCCGGCGCCACCGCCACCGCCTTTACCGCCGCCGCCACTGCCTTCTCCCCTGCCGCGCGCCCCGCCGCCGCCCTGCGTGCGCGTCGGGCCCTGCAGCGGAATCGCGACACCCTGCGGCATCGGACCGATGTCGAGCGCTTCGCGGATGAAGTCGCGCAGCGAGATCACCAGTTCCGCCGTGTGGATCGGGCGCCCGGCCGCCATGTCGCTCGCGGCCTGGCCGGCCAGGCGGCAGTGCTGTTCGGTGCCCAGCAGGAGGATGTCGGCCAGCGCCGCCTCGACGGCGTCGCGGATGCGCCGTGCGCGGTCGGACTGCGCACCGGCCTCCGGCACTGCCGCCGCGGTTCCGCCGGACGGCAGCGCCCCTTCCCTCGGCGCCGCCGCGCGCAGCTCGCGCAGGTGGGTCGGGTCGACCGTCAGCTCGCCGGTGAAGGAGCCGCCCAGGGTCCGGTAGGCGGCGATCAGGGTCCGCAGCCGCTCGTTGATCTGGCGGTTCATGCGCTCGCGGCGCTGCTGGATGGTCTGCATCATCAGCACCCGGATGCCGACGCCGACCAGGGTGACGATGGCGAGTCCGAGAAAGGTCGTCAGGACCGCATGCCAGGAACTGAAATCCATGGTGCGCACGTGTGCCTCGCGTTCGATGTCGTCGAAGCGCCAGTCTAGCCGCGTTCGGGCGCGGGCAACGTTCGCGGCCGAACATCCGGCCGCGCTGGCGCCGCTTATTTGGCGGCCAGCTCGCGCAGGCGCCGGCGCATGGCGCGCTCGTTCTGCTCCTGCGCGATCCAGTCCTCGCGCATCGCACGCCACAGGGAGATCACCATCAGCACGATCACCAGCGCGAACGGCAGGGCGAACACGATGGTCGCGGTCTGCAGGCCCTGCAGGCCGCCGGCCAGCAGCATGCTGACCGCGATCCCCGCCACCAGCGCGCCCCAGACGAGCTTGACGCGGGCAGGTGGGTTCGGGTTGCCGCCGGTGCTCATCATGCCCAGCACCAGCACCGCCGAATCGCCCGAGGTGACGAAGAACACCAGCACCAGCAGGGTGGCGACCACCGACATCGCGACCCCGGAAGGCATGGCCCCGAACATCGTGAACAGTGCGGTCGCGACATCGCTCTTGACCGCCGCGGCGATCGGCACGTGCTGCCAGATCTGCATCGTCAGGGCGCTGCCGCCGAAGATCGAGAACCACAGGAAGGCGGCCAGCGAGGGCGCCAGCACGGTGCCGATGATGAACTCGCGGATCGTCCGCCCGCGCGAGACGCGCGCGATGAACAGGCCCACGAACGGCGACCAGGAAATCCACCAGGCCCAGTAGAAGATCGTCCAGCTGCCGACCCAGTTGCCGTCGCGGAAAGGCGTGGCGCGCAGGCTCATGCGGACGATATCGCTCAAATAGTTGCCCAGCGTATTGCTGAAGGTGTCGATGATCGCCACCGTCGGCCCGAGCAGGAACACGGCCAGGGCCAGCAGCGCCGCCAGCACCATATTGAAGTTCGACAGCAGCTTGACGCCCTTCTCGACGCCGCTCACCGCCGAGGCCACGAAGATGGCGGTGGTTACGACGATGATCCCCACCTGCCAGCTCTTGTCGACCGGGACACCGAACACCGCCTGCAGGCCGCTGTTGATCTGGAGCGCGCCCATGCCGAGCGAGGCGGCGACGCCGAATGCGGTGGCCACCACGGCCAGTCCATTGAACAGCCCGCCCATGCGGCGTACCGGGGTCCATGGCAAGGCGCTGGTGGCGGTGCTGATCAGGGCGTCGCCCTGGCGGCGGTACTGGAAGAAGGCGATCGCCAGGGCGACGATGCCGTACACGGCCCAGGGATGCAGGCCCCAGTGGAAGAACACGTAGCGCATCGCGGCATTCGCCGCTTCCGGCGTGCCGGATGCGATGCCCGGCGGCGCCGTGACGTAATGCGAGACCGGCTCGGCCACGCCCCAGAACACCAGGCCGATGCCCATGCCGGCCGCGAACAGCATCGCGAACCAGCTGCCGACCGAAAACTCGGGTTCCTCGTCTTCGCCGCCAAGCTTCAGGTTGCCGTAGCGGCTGAAGGCGACGAAGGCGGCGAACAGCACCAGGCCCAGGACGACCCACAGGTACAGCCAGCCGAAATTGCGGGTCAGCGAGGCGAGCGTGTCGTCCAGCACGGACGCCATGGTGTCCGGCGCCAGGATGCCCCACAGGACGACGAGCAGGATGAATCCTGCCGATAAAAACATTTGCATTGAGAGTCCTCTTTTACTTCGAGAACCCGGTATTATATTCGTACAAATGTATCTGCGTCGCCCTTATCAACATTGCATCATGCGGCTGGACAGGTCTAGCGCACCACCTGCAGCTTGACCTGTTTGCCCTCGCGGTAGGTGTAGAGGGTCAGCGCGGCGTCATGCAGGTCGCCATTCGGGTCGAAGGCGATGTCGCCGGTGACGCCGTGGTATTTGATCCTGGCCAGCGCCGGCAGGAACTTCGCCGGATCGGTCGAGTTCGCCTGCTGCATGGCTTGTGCAAATACCATCGTCGCGTCGTAGGCATACGGCGCATAGGTCTGCAGCGGGATCTTGTAGCGCTGGCGGTAACGCTCGGTGAAGGCGGCGAATTCCGCCTCCTCCCTGGGGCCGGTGACGCCGCCGGCCACCACGCAGATCACCTTGCCGTTGCCGAGCGCATCGCCGGCCAGTTGCGGCAGCTTTTCCGAGCACACGCCGTCGCCCGACACGAAGGCCGCGTCGATGCCGAGCGCCTTCATCTGCTTGAGCATGGGGCCGGCCACCGCATCCATCCCGCCGTAGAAGATCACGTCGGGCTTGTGCGCGCGGATCTGGGTCAGGATGGCGTTGAAATCGGTCGCCTTGTCGTTGGTGAACTGGCGGCTGACCAGCTGCGCGCCGCCCACCGCCTTCACCCCTTTCGTGAATTCGTCGGCCAGGCCCTGGCCGAAGGCGGTGCGGTCGTCGATCACCGCGATCTTCTTCGCCTTCAGCGTCCTGATCGCATACGCCGCCAGCGTGCGCCCCACCAGGCTGTCGCTGGCCACCACGCGGAACGCCGTCCTGTAGCCCTGGCGGGTGTACAGCGGGGTGGTCGCGGCCGGCGAGATCTGCGGGATGCCGGCGCTGTTGTAGATCTTCGAAGCCGGCACCGTGGTGCCCGAGTTCAGGTGGCCGACCACCGCCACCACGCCGTTGTCGACCAGCTTCTGCGCCGCCGCGGTGCCCATCTTCGGGTCGGCGCCGTCGTCCTCCGCCTGCAGCACGAACCTGATCTTTTTACCGCCGATCGTCAGCCCTTTCGCGTTCAGGTCGTCGATCGCCATGCGCGCGCCGTTCTCGATGTCCTTGCCCTGGTGGGCGCCGGTGCCAGACAGCGGCGACACGCTGCCGATCTTGACCTCGGTCTGGGCCTGCACGGCGGGGGCGCCCAGGGCCAGCAGGCAGGAGAGAATGGCGGCGGGACGGACGGAAATCTGTGGACGCATGGGCTTGCCTTTCGATGGGATGACCGATTGTAATCCGTACGGCCTCCCGCAGCGCTGCCGGCGCCTTATTTGTGACTGGCAGTCATGAATCGGCGGCCGGCTCCGCGAAATACGCCATGTCGCGCTCGATGGCCGGCGGCAGCTGTTCCTTCAACAGGTCGATCCAGGCCCGCGTCTTTGCATCCACGAAGCGGCCGGAGGGCAGCAGCGCGAAGATGCCGATCTCCGGCGAACGCCATCCGGGCAGGACCTGGGCCAGCCGTCCGCTGCGCAGGTCGTCGACCACGCTGTAGGCGGGCAGCAGGGCGATGCCCAGCCCGCTCAGCGCGCCGTCGAGCAGCACCTCGGTCGTGTTCCCGACCAGCGGCCCTTCCGGGTCGATGGTCGCGCGCTCGCTGCCGCGGTCGAGCTGCCAGCTGGAAGTAAAGGAAGAGTTCACCAGGCGCAGGCAGGTATGCCGGGCCAGGTCCTGCGGATGCTGGGGCGTGCCGCAGCGCGCGAGATAGCCGGGGGCCGCGCACAGCACCGAGAACATGCGGCCCAGCTTCAGCGCCACCAGGGCGGAATCGGGCAGGTATTGCGCCAGGTAGATGCTGACGTCGATGCCCTCGGCCAGCAGGTCGGGCGGGCTCTGCGACGAGCTGTATTCGACGGTGACGCGGGAGTTGGCTGCGCAATACATGGACACCAGCGGCGTCACGTAACGGTTGCCGAAGGCGGTCATGCTCATCACGCGCAGGCGGCCGATCGGTACGCGCGCGCCGCCGCCGACCTCCCCTTCGGCCTGGGCGACCATGTCGAGGATGGCCTTGCAGCGGGCGGCATAGCGCTCCCCCGCTTCGGTGGCGGCGATGCGCCGGGTGCTACGGTGCAGCAGCTTGGTCTGCAGGCGGTTTTCCAGCAGGGTCACCAGGCGCGAGACCTGCGCCTTGGACATGCCCAGGTGCTCGGCGGCGGCGGTGAAGCTGCCGCCATCCATGACATGCACGAAGGCGTTCATGGCATGCAGCAGTCCGTAATCGAGATCCTTGCGCATAGCCGGTCATGTTACCGCAGCGGCGGCGATCCGGTATGCCGCTCAGTTGGTCTGGTAGAGCGGGTTGTCCGACACGTAGGCCGTCACCGGATGATCCAGCAGGCCTTTCGGCGCGATCTGGGCGAGGTCGAAGGGGATGACGTGGGCGCTGCCGTTCTGGAAGCTCCAGCTGAAGGAACGGTCGCCGACGACGAAGCGCACGGTCGAGCCGCCGGTGACGTTGACGTGGCGGGTCGCCCCGGTGATGACGATGACCTGGTCGACCGCGGCCTGGGCCGGCGCGGCATTGCCGCGGAAGTCCGACGGTTGGGCGGCGGCCAGGGCGCTGCCGGCGGCGGCGAGGGTCATGGCGGTCAGGACGGGAAGAAGCAGCTTGGTGTTCATGGTGGTTTCCGTTCGATGTGCGCGGCGCCGCCATCGCGCCGCGCGTTGTTCTGGTGTGCCACCTGGCGACGGTGGCACGTCAGTCGCTTTGTTGTGAGCGTTTTTCTGACAGGCAAATGGTAATTGCCGGCATCGAAGGGAAAAATAGCGGTGGAGGGGATTGTTCGTTACGCATGACGTAACAATCGTTCGACATAAGGGCGCACCAACGTCATGCCCGCGCGCCAAAACGTCGTTCCCGGCAAGGCGGGGACCCAAGTTCTGCATGCGTTTCGACAGCGCTTGAAAACTTGGGTCCCCGCCTGCGCGGGGACGACGGCGGACACTTGGGTTCCCGCCTGCGCGGGAACGACGGAAGTGATTACCAGAAGATCACGCGCTCTTCCGGCGCCAGGTACATCTTGTCGCCCGGCTTGACGTCGAAGGCCTCGTAGTAGCCCGGGTGGTTGCGCAGGCTGCCGTTGACGCGGAACTCGGCCGGCGAGTGCGGGTCCGACTTCACCTGGGAGATCAGGGCGGCGTCGCGAGCCTTGCCGCGGCGTGCCTGGGCCAGGCCCATGAAGATGCGCTGCTCGGCGGTGAAGCCGTCGATCACCGGCGCCGGCTTGCCCTTCAGCGAGATCCGGTAGGCGCGGCTGGCCATGATGGCGCCGGCGTTGTCGGCGATGTTCTCGCCCAGGGTCAGCTCGCCGTTCAGGCGGTAGCCCTCGACCGGGCTGTAGCCGCCGTACTGCGCGACCAGCACCTTGCCCTTGGCCGCGAACTTTTCACCGTCTTCCTTCGTCCACCAGTTGCGCAGGTTGCCGTCGCCGTCGTACTGCGCGCCCTGGTCGTCGAAGGCGTGGCTGATCTCGTGGCCGATCGAGATGCCGACCGCGCCGTAGTTGATCGCCGGCTCGGCGTCCGCATCGTACAGCGGCGACTGCAGGCGCGCGGCCGGGAACACGACTTCGTTCATCTCCGGGCTGTAGTAGGCGTTCACGGTCTGCGGGGTCATGTGCCATTCGCCGCGGTCGACCGGCTTGCCCAGCTTGTTCACGCCGTAGTTGTGGCTGAACTCGCGCGAGCGCATCACGTTGCCGACCAGGTCGTTACGCTTGACGCTCAGCGAGGAATAGTCGCGCCACTTGTCCGGATAGCCGACCTTCACCGAGATCTTGGCCAGCTTGGCCTGCGCCTGCCGCTTGGTGGCGTCGGTCATCCAGTCCAGGGTCTCGATGCGCTCCTTGTAGGCCAGCAGGAAGTTCTGCACCATCTCCTCGACCTGCTTCTTGCGCTCGGCCGGGAAGTAGTTCTGCACGTAGACCTTGCCGACCACTTCGCCCAGGTCGCGGTTGATCTCGGCGATCGCGCGCTTCTGCAGCGGGCGGTTGACCTTGGCGCCGCTCAGCACCGTGCCGCGGAAGGCGAAGCTCTCGTCGACGAAAGGCTGCGACAGGTAAGGCGCGTAGGCGCTGATCAGGCGGAAGGCGAAGTAGGACTTCCAGGTCTCGACCGGGGTCGCGGCGATGATCCTGTCGAGTCCCTGCAGGTAGGACGGCTGGCTGACGTTCACTTCCGGCGCCTTGCCGGCCACGCCGCAATCCTTCAGGTAGGCGGCCCAGTCGAAGCCCGGCGCCAGGTTTTTCAGGTCGGCGGCCTTGATCTTGTTGTAGCCCTTGACCGGGTCGCGGTTCTCGACGGCGCTCCACTGCGCCCTGGCGATCTCGGTTTCCAGCGCCACGATGGCCTTCGCCTCGGCGGCGGCGTCCTTGTGGCCGGCCAGGGCAAGCATCTTCTCGACGTGGATCTGGTACTTGGCGCGGGTGTCGGCCAGGCGGGCATCGTCCTGCAGGTAGAAGTCGCGGTCGGGCATGCCCAGACCGGACTGCGAGATGTCGACGATGTAGCGGGTCGAATCCTTGTTGTCCTGGTGGACGCTCATGTTCAGCGGCGAGCCGGCGCCGAGGCGTTCGAAGCGCGCGGCCAGCATGGCCAGGGCCTTCTTGTCCTTCAGCGCATCGATGCGCGCCAGTTCGCTCTTCAACGGGGCCAGGCCGAGCGCGTTGCGGCGCGCTTCATCCATGTAGCTGGCGTAGAAGTCGCCCATCTTCTGGGTGTCGGAACCGGCTTTCGCGTTCCGGTCCTGCGCGGCCTTCTCGATCAGGGTGCGGATCTGGGTTTCGACATTGTCCTGGGCGATGTTGAAGGCGCCCCAGCTCGAACGGTCGTTGGGGATGTCGACGTCCTTCAGCCACTTGCCTTGCGAGTAGCGGAAGAAATCGTCCTGCGGGCGTACCGCGGGATCCAGTGCGCCGACGTCGACGCCGGAACGGGCGCTGGCAGCGGCCGCGTTCTGGGCGGCCGAAGTGTCTGCCGCCGGGTTGGCGGCGGGTGCGCCGGCGTAGGCAAGGCCGCCGAACACGCCCACGATCAGGGCGCTGCACAGGGTACGCTTCATTATTTGTCTCTCCATGGATGAACCGGGTGCCCGATGCTAAGCTAAACCTTTCTCCATGCCAAGGTACCATCATGGTTTTCGCCACAGCCCGGGCGATTAAATTCGATGCATATGGGTGCCCGTACAGTGGCCGCCCGGCTTGCGCGGTGGCTTGCTCGGTGGCTTGCTCGGTGGCTTGCTCAGTGGCTTGATTTCCGGTCCGCCGGTGCCATATCGGAAGCTATTCCTCCCTCCACTTCATGCCCGCCTTGCCCCGCCTGCCCAGAACCGCTCCCGCTTGCCTGCTCGCCGCCGCGCTTGCCGCCGCCGTGGCCGCGCCGTCCGCGCGCGCGCGCGACGGCGACGAACTCGCCGCCCTGGTCAATGCCTACCGCGCCGCGCCCGGCCTTTGCGCCGGCCGCGCCGCCACGCCCGTTGCGCCTCTGCAGCCCGAGGTGGCGCTGTCCGGCGTGCGCATCGGCTTCGGCACCTTCCTGGAATCGGCCCTGAAGACGGCCGGCTACGCCGCCGAGCGCGCCGAATCGATCTCGGTGACCGGGCCGCCGGACGCACAGGCGGCGATGACGGTGCTGCGCGAAAAATACTGCGACAAACTGCTGAGCAAAGAGTTCACGGCCATCGGGACGGCGCACCGCGGCAAGGAATGGCAGGTCGTCCTCGCCCGTCCGCACGTGCTCCCTCCCCTGCCCGATCCCGCGCTGCTGGGTCCGGAGCTGCTGGCGCTGGTCAACCAGGCGCGCGCCACCCCGCGCAACTGCGGCGCGCAAGCCTTCGGCGCCGCCCCGCCGCTGACGTGGAACGAGACCCTGGCGCGCGCCGCCCTGGGCCACAGCCGCGACATGGCCGAAAAGCGTTACTTCAACCACAAGGAACCGGGCGGCAGCACGCCGTCCGTACGCGCCACCCAGGCCGGCTACCAATGGAGCCGGATCAGCGAGAACATCGCGTCGGGCCAGCGCACGGCGGCGGAAGCGGTCGCGGGCTGGCTGGACAGCCCGGGACACTGCGCCAACATCATGAATCCGACGGTCACGGAGATGGGCGCCGCCTATGCCGTCAACCCGGCCAGCGACAGCCGCACGCTGTACTGGACCCAGATGTTCGGCAGGCCGCGCGGTCCCTGAAGCCCCCTCAAGGCATTGCCCGCGTCTATCGGGCTGATCGGAAGAATTAAATAGCGCGCTATTTAATTGCACGCTATTATCCTTTCCATCACAGCGGCCTCGACGGTAACGGGCGGGGCGCACAAGATTTTTAACGTAACATCGGCTGGATCAACAAACAAAGGAAAGGGTAACGCGATGACCACCAAGCTCGACAAAGTCCTGTACACCGCGAAAGCACACACCACCGGCGGCCGCGAAGGCCGTTCCATCTCCAGCGACAAGCTGCTGGACGTGCGCCTGGCGCCGCCGAAGGAAATGGGCGGCAAGGGCGACGCGACCAATCCGGAACAGCTGTTCGCCGCCGGCTACTCGGCCTGCTTCATGGGCGCGATGAAATTCGTCGCCGGCCAGAAGAAGATCGCCGTGCCGGCCGACGCGGCCGTCGACGCCAGCGTCTCGATCGGCCCGATCCCGGCCGGTTTCGGCCTGGCCGTGGAGCTGGCGGTCAGCCTGCCGGGCATGGACCGCGCACAGGCACAGGAACTGGTCGAAGCGGCCCACGGCGTGTGCCCGTACTCGAACGCCACCCGCGGCAATATCGACGTCACGCTGACTGTCGTGTAAGACCCTGCCGGAGCGTCCTGTCAGGCCGCTTCGGGAAAAGGCACGCGCTCGACCGCCCGCACCAGGGCGCCGTAGCATTCCGGGTCGAGCGCCGTCCCCACCGTTTTCTTCATCATCTCCAGTGCCTGCGGGATCGGGATCGCGCCGCGGTATGGCCGCGAGGCAGTGATCGCGTCGAAGATGTCGGCGGTGGTAATGATGCGCGTCTCGATGCGGATCTCCTCCGCCGCCAGCCCGCGCGGATAGCCGCTGCCATCCAGGCGTTCGTGGTGGGCGCCGGCGATCGCCGCCAGTTCGCGGAACGCGCCGATCCGCCCCAGGATGGTTTCCGTGAACTCGGCATGCAGCCGGACGGCGTCCCACTCGGCGCGGTCGAGCGCTCCCGCCTTGTCCAGCACGCTGTTGCTGACCCCCAGCTTGCCGACGTCGTGCAGCAGCGCGCCGCGCTTGAGCCAGCGCCGGCGTGCCATCGACAGCCCCAGCATTTCACCGATCATGTCCGTGTACAGCGCCACGCGCGCACTGTGCCCGCTCGTATACGGACTCTTGGCATCGACCACCTGGCCGAAGGCTGCAGCGATATCGTCCAGGTAATCGTCGTCCAGCGCGTGCTGCCATCCCTCGCCCGCCGGCTGCATGCCTGCCACCGCGCCGTCGATATCCCCACCGGCCAGGGTGGCCCAGAATCCGGCGCTGTGCGCCACCCGTTCGAAGGCCTGCACCAGGCGCGGATCGAACCACTGGCCGGAACGCGCACGCGCTTCCTTCAGCGCGCCGGCGCGGCCGCTCTCGGTATGGAACACGTCGATCACCTGCGCCAGCAGGGCGATGCGCGAATACAGGGGAATCGCCTCGCCCGCCAGCCGCGCCGGCTTGCCGTTGCCGTTGAAATGCTCGTCCAGCGAATAGATACCTTCGGCAACGGCCTCCGGAAAGCGCAGCAGGCGTGCGATGTCGGCGCCGCGCTGGCAGCGGGTGGCGACCAGCTCGCGCGCGATCTCGGGGCCGTCGCGCAGGATCGTCATCACGCTGCGGAAGCGCTCGGCCAGGCCCGCCTTCAGGCCGGTGTGCTTGAGCACGAAGCCCAGCACCTGCGGCAGGCTGTCGCCGACCGTCTTGTAGTCGCGCTTGAAGTCCAGGTCGTCCGTCAGGTACAGCGCGCAGATGCGCGCGGCATTGCTGCTGCAGCCCAGGTCCTTCAGCAAGAGGGTGTAGTACAGCTCCCACAGCTGGCGTTCGTCGAGGCCGATCTGGCGCCCGATATGCATGCCGATCCAGCACGCGCGCACGCAATGGCCGGGCGGCTGTCCCTCCGTAATGTCGAGGGCATAGCTCAGGGAGGCAATCAGTTCCGATAATTTGAGCTGGCTTGCGGGCAGGATGTCGGCATTCATAGCTTTGGGAGGGGCAATATTTGATGATTTAGAGAAATAGAGTACTGCCATACAAGCGCAAGGGATCAATTTATTTTTCCTATTGATCTCATATAAATAGATAGTTTGTATAAATTCCTGACCCGTCATACCATGCTCGTGAACAAAAACTCTATCGGTTCAAAGAAATCGATAGCAAACAACCCCGACATGAAAGCTGACATGACCGACCTCACCACCGCATCCGGCATCCCCGTCGCCGACAACCAGAACTCGATCACCGCCGGCCCGCGCGGCCCGGTCCTGCTGCAGGACTTCCACCTGATCGAAAAACTCCAGCACTTCAACCGCGAGCGCATCCCCGAGCGCGTCGTCCACGCAAAAGGGTCGGGCGCCTACGGCACCTTCACCGTCACCCACGACATCACGCGCTACACCAAGGCGAAGCTGTTCGGCGCGGTCGGCAAGCAGACCGAGACTTTCCTGCGCTTCTCGACGGTCGGCGGCGAAAAAGGTTCGGCCGACACCGAGCGCGATCCGCGCGGCTTCGCGGTGCGCTTCTATACCGAGGAAGGCAACTGGGACCTGGTCGGCAACAACACCCCGACCTTCTTCCTGAAGGACGGCATCAAGTTCCCCGACTTCATCCACACCCAGAAGCGCGACCCGCAAACCAACCTGAAGTCGGCGCAGATGATGTGGGACTTCTGGAGCAAGGCGCCGGAAAGCCTGCAGCAGGTGACGATCTTGTTCTCGGACCGCGGCACGCCGGACGGCTACCGCCACATGGACGGTTTCGGCAGCCACACCTACAGCCTGGTCAACGAACAGGGCGAGCGTGTCTGGGTGAAGTGGCACTTCAAGACCCTGCAGGGCATCCGGAACCTGAGCGCGGCGGAGGCCGTGCGCCTGGCCGGCGCCGATCCGGACTATGCCCAGCGCGACCTGTTCAACGCCATCGCCGGCGGCGACTATCCGCGCTGGAGCGTCGAGATCCAGGTGATGGTCGACGCGCAGCGCGCCGCCTGGGAAGCGAAGACCGGCTGGGACGCATTCGACCTGACGAAGGTCTGGCCGCAGGGCGACTTCCCGCGCATCCCGGTCGGCGTCCTGGAACTGAACCGCAACCCGGACAACTACCACCTTGATGTCGAGCAGGCCGCGCTGTCGCCGTCGAACATCGTTCCCGGCATGGGCTACAGCCCGGACAAGATGCTGCAGGCGCGCCTGTTCGCCTACCACGACGCCCAGCTCTACCGGGTCGGCACCAACCACCAGCACCTGCCGGTGAACCGTCCGCGCTGCCCCTTCCACAATCAGCAGCGCGACGGCGCGATGGCGATCGCCAACGGCGGCGCGGCCGCCAACTACGACCCGGTGCATGCCGGCGGCCCGGCGGCCGGCGGCTTCGGCCACGGCGACGCCGGCTGGCAGCTCGAAGGCGCGGCGGGCCGCTACGACACCCGCGCCACCGACGACCATCACACGCAAGCCGGCAACCTGTTCCGCCTGCTCAGTGAAGAGGGCAAGCGCAACCTGGTCGAGAACATCGCCGGTTCCCTGAGCCAGGCCGATGCCGCGACCCAGGACCGCCAGATCGGGCACTTCCTGCGCGCCGACCCGGCCTACGGGCATGGGGTGGCGGAGGCGATTCACCGCCTGGACAACGATCGCTGACTTAAGGCTCTCGCTCCGGCTTAAGCCCGTCGTTTCCGGCATAAAACCGTCGTTCCCGCGCAGGCGGGAACGACGGGCATCAAGCGTGCCACGCCGGGTATCAGGTGTGCTGCTCCAGCCACGGCACGATCACCCCGGCCAGCCGCTGCGGCGCCTCGATCGGGATCATGTGCCCGGTGTCCTCGATGACCTCGAGCGCCGCGCCGGGAATCCCGGCCTGCAGCTCGCGCGCCTCCTCCAGGCTGCGCAGCTGGTCCTGGGCCGCGGCCACCACCAGGGTCGGGCAGCGGATCTCGTGCAGGCGATCCAGGTCGCCGGGGCGCTCCAGCATCGACTGGCGCCGGAACACTTCCCCTCCCAGGCGCGCGCCCATCGCGCGCACGCGCTCGATCAGCGCCTCGTTGCCGCGCTCCTTCGGATGCAGGGAGGAAGCGACCGCGATGCGGCTCAGGCCACTGAAGGCGATCGAGGGCGCGGCATTGCCGATCGCGCCCTTGCGCTTCTGCAGCGCCGGCGTGTCGGGCCGGGTCGAGGTCGCGATCAGGACCAGCGCCCGCACCCGCTCCGGCGCCAGGCGGGCGATCTCGCGCGCGACGTAGCCGCCCATCGAAAAACCAATCAGCAGGAACGAAGGCGGCGCGGCGTCGAGCGCGCGGCGCGCCATCGCGGCGATCGAAGCGTCGTGGCGCAGGTCGGCGTAGTGGATCGGCGCGAAGCGCGCCAGCGGCGCCTCGAGGTCGCGCCACAGGGTTTCATCGGCCATGAAGCCGGGAACGAGCAGAACAGACATGGAATCATCCTAGCAGATTCGTTGCGCCATCTCAGGGCACTGGTGGACTCCGCATCCTTAAATTGACCTTTTCCCTCACTAAAGGAAAAGACGTGCCGACGACCTTCACCGCCAGCGTACGGAACCAGCTCCGGTTCGCGTTCGCCATCGTGATCACCCTCTCCTTCCTGTCGACCGCCATCGCCGCCTGGCGCCTGGAGCTGCTGTCGAACGACGCGAGCGAGCTGGCCCGGCGGCTCGACAGGCCGGAACAAAAGGCCTTGTACGCGCAGGTACTGGAAGGCGCCCACGACAGCGCTACCGCGCTGGCCGGATTCAGCCTGGCCTCGCTGGCCTTCAGCATCGCCGCCGGCAGCCTGTTCACGCGCGCCCTGTTCCGCCGCCTCGGCGGCGAGCCGGCGCTGGCGGCGGCGGTGGCCGGCGAGATCGCGGCCGGCAACCTGCGCGTCGAGGTGGCGGTGGCGGACGGCGACCAGACCAGCCTGATGGCCGGCCTGAAGCGCATGCGCGACAGCCTGGCCGGCATCGTCGGCCAGGTCCGCCAGGGCACCGCGGCGATCGGCGAAACGATCGCGGAGATGTCGAGCGAGTCGCAGGAGCTGTCGCGCCGCACCGAAAACCAGGCCGCCGCGCTCGAGGAAACCGCGTCCTCGATCGAGGAGCTGACCCAGGGCATCCAGCACAGCGCCGACAACGCCGAACAGGCCAACGAGCTGGCCGCCCAGGCGTCCCGCGTGGCCCAGCAGGGCGGCGCGATGGTCGGCCAGCTGGTCGACACCATGGGCGCGATCAACGAGTCTTCCGCGCGCATCGCCGACATCATCGGCGTCATCGACGGCATCGCCTTCCAGACCAATATCCTGGCCCTGAACGCGGCCGTGGAAGCGGCGCGCGCCGGCGAACAGGGGCGCGGCTTCGCCGTGGTGGCGGGCGAAGTGCGCGCGCTGGCGCAGCGCTCGGCCGCGGCGGCCAAGGAGATCAAGGCCCTGATCGACGATTCGACCGGGCGCGTGGCGGACGGCTCCGCGCTCGCCGGCAAGGCCGGCCAGACCATGCAGGACATCGTCGCCAGCATCGACCGCGTCAGCACCATCATGAACGACATCGTCGCCTCCAGCCGCGAGCAGGCCAGCGGCATCGCCCAGGTCAACCAGGCCATCACCCAGATGGACGGCGCCACCCAGCAGAACGCGGCCCTGGTCGAGGAATCGGCCGCCGCGACCCTGGCGATGCAGGAACAGTCGGCCAGGCTGTCCGGGCTGGTGGCGCTGTTCCAGGTCGGCGCCGCAGCCGCGCCCGCCGCCGCCCGCCCCGCCCTGCCCGTCGCCGCAGGCAAGCCCGCGGCCGCGCCGGCCAAGGCGCCGGCCCCGCGCGCCGCGCGTGCGCGCAAGGGCGCGGCCTCGGGCAAGGGTGCGGCCAGCGCCGTGGCCGGGGACTGGGAAGAGTTCTGAGCCGAAGTCCGAGCCGGCCCGCGGTTGCCTCGCCGGGGTTTCCATGTCAGCATGCGGTGTCATGCACAAGGAGACCCCATGCGAATGAGGCACATACCGGCCCTGCTGGCCGCCTTCCTCGGCCTTGCGGCGCAGGCCCAGGCCCCGGCCCCCTCGGCGGAAGTCCGCAAGTTCATCACCCACGACGCGCCCGTGATGGCGCTGACCCATGTGCGCGTGGTCGACGGCACCGGCGCGCCGGCCGCCGAGGACCGCACCGTGATCGTGCGCCGCGGCCGCATCGAAGCGATCACCGCCGCCTCGGTCGCGCCGCCGGCCGGCGCCCAGGTGCTCGACCTGCGCGGCCGCACCGTGCTGCCCGGCCTGGTCGGCATGCACAACCACCTGATGTACACGGCCTCGCTCAACCTCGACGAAGACGACAAGCTGCCGCCGCCGGGCTTCTTCGTCACCGAAATCGCCTTCTCGGCGCCGCGCATGTACCTGGCCGCCGGCGTGACCACGATGCGCACCACCGGCAGCATCGAACCGTATACCGACCTGAACATCCGCCGCCTGGTCGACGCCGGCAAGATCCCCGGTCCGCACATCGACGTGACCGGCCCCTACCTCGAAGGCAAGGCCAGCAACTTCCCGCAGATGACGGCGATGGACGAAATCGCGCAGGCGCGCCGCACGGTGGCCTTCTGGGCCGGCGAAGGCGCGACCTCGTTCAAGGCCTACATGAACATCCCGGCCGACGTGCTGGCCGCCGCCGTCGACGAGGCGCACAAGCACGGCACGAAGCTGACCGGGCACCTGTGCTCGGTCGACTACCGGCAGGCGGCGAACATCGGCATCGACAATCTCGAGCACGGCCCCATCTTCACCGACACGGAATTCGTCCCCAACCGCAAGAAGGACGTGTGCCCATCCGGCGCCGAGGTCTCGGCTTCGTGGGAAAAGCTGGAGGTGTCGAGCCCGCAGGTACAGGAGCTGATCCGCGAACTGGTGGCGCGCAAGGTGGCGATCACCTCGACCCTGCCGGTGTTCGAATCCTTCGTCGCCACGCGGCCGGTGCTCTCGCGCAAGCAGCAGGCGATGATGTCGGCCGAATCGCTGCGCAGCCACCTGGCGGCCCGCGCCGCGGCCGCCTCGTCACCGGCGCGCGCGGCCAAGCTGGAGGCGGCGCTGAAGAAGGAGATGGCGTTCGAGCTGGCCTTCGTGCGCGCCGGCGGCATGCTGCTGGCCGGCCCCGACCCCACCGGCAACGGCGGCGTGCTGCCCGGCTTCGGCGACCACCGTGAAGTCGAGCTGCTGGTCGAAGCGGGCTTCAGCCCCGTGGAAGCGATCCAGGTCGCGACCGCGAACGGCGCGCGCTACCTCGGCAAGCTGGACCGCATCGGCACCGTCGAAGCCGGCAAGAACGCCGACCTGGTCGTCGTCAACGGCGACCCGTCCCGCCGCATCCAGGACATCGAGAACGTGGAGATCGTGTTCAAGGATGGCGTGGGCTACGATCCGGTAAAACTGAATGCCTCGGTGCGCGGCATGGTGGGGACGCGTTGATGAATCTCCCCAACCATCAACTCAGCATGACGGTGCTGATGACCCCGGACACCGCCAATTTTTCGGGCAACGTCCACGGCGGCCACATCCTCAAGCTGCTCGACCAGGTCGCCTACGCCTGCGCCAGCCGCTACGCCGGCGCCTACGTGGTGACGATGAGCGTCGACCAGGTCACCTTCCGCCAGCCGATCCACGTGGGCGAACTGGTGACCTTCCTGGCGGCCGTCAACTACACCGGGCGCAGCTCGATGGAGATCGGCATCAAGGTGCTGGCCGAAAGCATCCGCACCCAGGAAGTCCGCCACGTGAACAGTTGCTTCTTTACCATGGTGGCGGTCGGCGACGACAAGAAACCGGTGCCGGTGCCGCCACTGCAACCGTCCACGCCGGACGAATTGCGCCGCTTCGAGGAAGCCAAGGGCCGCAAGGACCTGCGCCTGGCGCTGGACCGGCAGCATGCCGAGCGGCAGGCGTCGCGTTCGTGAGACTATTGAAGAGGTACGGCGACGTGCTATAATTCGCCGCCTTGGCCTGGTAGCTCAGTTGGTAGAGCAGAGGATTGAAAATCCTTGTGTCGGTGGTTCGATTCCGCCCCGGGCCACCAAAGTTTCAAAGCAAAAACGCCACCTTCGGGTGGCGTTTTTGCTTTCCAGCTACCCGCCACTGTCGAGAAAACTGACGCCCCCCTGTTCGCCAGCTCATCAATTCCTTAAAAATCAACTGCTTATTTTTTTGGCACAAAGGTTGCTAGCACCGGCCTACCGACTGCCACCCAGGCGGTCGACAACAACCAAGGGGGAACTCATGACCACGCAATGTCTTACCGCAACGCTGTTTCGTGCCATCCCTGCTTTAGCCTTGATGCTTGCCGGCACCGCGGCGAGCGCCAATCCCGTCTACTGGACCGACTGGACCGGCTCCGACACCGACCCCGGACCGGGGTTCACCGGCCACGGCACCATCACCACCCAGACGCAGACCGTCAACGTCACTTACACCAATGCCGCGGGCGTCGGCTTTTACCAGCCCAGTGGCGGCATCGACTACTGGACGCCGCGTAGTCCGGTGACGAACTCGCCTTACACCAGCGGCCAGGTCGACAACCCGCCTACCGGCACCGACATCATCGCCTTGCAGTACGCCGGCAACCAGACGCTGACGTTCTCGCAGACGGTGGTCAACCCGGTATTCGCGTTCGTCAGCCTGAACGGCAACGGCTACGCCTTCCTGAACCAGGACTTCGACATCCTCAGTTTCGGTGCGGGCCTTGGCGCCGCCGCGCCCGGCAACAACAGCTGCGGCTACTGGGGCTGCGGCAGCGTGTCCAAGCAGGTGGTCGATCTCGGCGGCGGCAACATCGAATACCGGCTGATCGGCACCGGCGAACCGCATGGCGCGATCCGCTTCACCGGGTCGTTCGACACGCTGACCTGGCGCAGCATGACCAGCGAGTACTGGAACGGCTTCACCGTCGGCGTGGAGAGCACGGCGGTCGAGGGCAATCCGCCGCCGACCGGCGTGCCGCTGCCGGCCACCTGGCTCCTGATGGTCGCCGGCGGCGCGGGCCTGCTGGCGTCCCGGCGCGGCCGCAAGACGGACTCGTAAAGCGGTGAATGGCGGCTTCAGGCAGCAGCGCCGCCTTCGGGTCGATGCCGTCCGGTCAAGGCTGGACGGCGTCAACTGAACCAGGCCGCATTCCCGGGCAGCCAAGCGATCCTTCGTACACCAGGATCGCCGCCGCCAGATCCTCCAGCGCCGTGCCGACCGACTTGAAGACGGTCCGCGCCTGCGCCCCTCCCCTTCCGCCGGCCTGCGTACGGCAGAGCGTTTCCAGGGTCCCGGCGATATCTTCCGGGCCGAACACGCCGCGCGACATCGGTCCCAGCAGGTCGCCCGATTTCTGCAGGGCTTCCACCGTATCGACATACAGGCTGCTGCCGGTAAAGCAGGCATCGTCCGCTTCCCGCATCGCCGGCGTGAAGCCGCCGATCAGGTCGAGGTGGCTGCCGGGAGCGAGCCATTCGCCATGGACGATGGGGGCTGTCGCCAGGGTTGCACAGGACACGATGTCGGCCCTGCGCACCGCCTGTTCGAGGTCGGTGCTGGACCGTACGGCGCATCCCGCCAGGTGCAACCCGCCGGCCAGGCGCTGCGCCGCCCCGGGGTTGCGGCTCCAGATCGTGACATCGTCGATCGGCAGCACGGTCCGGTAGGCCTCCGGGACCAGGCTGGCGACGCGCCCGGAGCCGGCCACGACGAGCCGCCGCGCGTCGCGCCGCGCCAGGTGGCTCGCCGCCAGCGCGGAGGCGGCGGCGGTGCGGCGCGACGTGATCTCGTTGCCGTCCATCTGCGCCAGCGGCTCGCCCGTCGCGGCGCTGTAGAGGATATACGTGGAATACAGGCCGGGCTGGCCGTGCGCCGCGTTGCCGGGAAAGATGTTGACGGTCTTGATGCCCATGTAATCGCCATGCCACGCCGGCATGATCAGGACGGTCCCTCCTTCGCCCTTGCCATCGCTGACCGTATGCACATGGCGCGGCGGCACCTGGCATCCGCGCGCGAACATGCGGGCGATCGCCTCGATCAGTGCGTCGAACGGCAGCGCCTGCCGGGTAGCGTCGCGATCGATTGTCTTCATGGGTTCTTCACCTTGCTGCCACGGAGCATCAATGTTCAGGGATGCAGACACTATACTGGAAGCCACCGCGCAGTAGAGACCCGCCAGGCCAGCGCATGGCCGTAAAGCCACCTTACACAGGGCCAAATTCGGAGTAGGATGAATACCAGGGGGACCGTGCGATCGCTGCCGGGGCTCCGGCATCCCCACGCGTCCCGCTCGCCACGATGACAGGGGGACATCATGCGACATACCTTGAAAGCAGTCTTCGCGAACCGGAGCGATGCCCAGCACGTGCTGGAAGAATTGCTCGCCTCGGGATATACGCACGCCGACGTCAGCATGTCGGACGAACCCGGCGACACGCCTGGCGCCGAACACCACGAAGGCCTGGGCGCCTCGGTCAGGCATGCCTTCGACAGGCTGTTCGGATCGAAGCACCATGACGATGCGGCGCAGCCGTCCGGCGAGGCCGTGCACGGCCAGCACATCGTCATGTTCTCCACCGAATCCGAGCCGGAAGCCGAGCGCGCCGCCGGCATCATCGGGCGCTTCGGACCGGCCGGCATCGAGGAACACCATGAGCAGTCGGACCAGTTCAGCGCCGATGCTTACCTGCCGGGCGTCGCCGCGCTCAGCAGCGCCTATCCGCCGGGCACCGAACCGGGTTCACTGCAATTCCGTTCCCTCGGGGAGGGCCGCTACCTGGGCACCCAGGGCGCCAACTCGCCGCCGCACGGCGACACCTACCAGGATTCGATGGGCAGCGGGATGCCGTGGCAACAAGCCGAAGACATGGCCTATCGCTACGGCAAGGACATGGGCGCCAGCGATGCCTACCGCGAGCATACCTGGGATGAGGCCGAGCCCAGCCTGAAGATCGGCTGGGAGCGCCGGCACCCGCGCGGCGAGTTCCCTGCCTGGAGCAGGATCAAGCAGGCGGTGCGCCAGGGCTGGGACTTCGTGCGGGCACGGATGCCCGGCAGGAGGCATTGATCAGTACAGCTTCGCCATCGCCACCAGGGTCAGGGTGACCGTGATCGCGCCGCCGATGCGGGTCGCGATCTGCGCGAACGGCATCAGTTGCATGCGGTTGGCCGCCGTCAGGATCGCGACGTCGCCGGTACCGCCCTGGCCGCTGTGGCAGGCGTTGATGATCGCCGCCTCGATCGGATACATGTTCATCTTGCGTCCCACCACGAAGCCGGTGGCCATCAGGCTGACCACCGTCGAGACGATGATGGTCAGGTTGACGGCATTGAAGGCCGAGACCAGCTTGTCCCATGGCGTCATCGACGCGCCGATCGCGAACAGCAGGGGATACGTCACGGCCGTCGAGAAGAATTTATACACGACGTAGGAGCTCTGCTGCAGCTGGGGCGACACGGCGCGCGACAGCTTGAAGATCACGGCCACGAACAGCATGACCACCGGCGCCGGGAACTCGAACAATTTGAAGCTGAGCATGCCCACCATGTACAGCGAAATCGAGGTGATGCCCGCCGCGGCGATGTGGCCGATGTCCATGTGCAGGGGGATGACTTCGGCCAGCGGCTTCGCGTCGTCCGATTCGCCCGGCTGCAGGCGGCCTTCGCCGGTCAGGTGCGGTCGCTTCTTGCCGACCGCGTTCAACATGCCCGACAGCAGGATCGCCGTCAGGCTGCCGAGCATGACCGCCGGCAGCACGTGGGCGAACACGTCGCCCTGCTCCTGGTGCAGGATGCCCGCATACCCGATCGACAGCGGAATCGCGCCTTCACCGACGCCGCCGGCCATGATCGGCGCGACGACATAGAAGAAAGTGTGGAAGGCGTCCTGGCCCAGCGCCACGCCGACGGCCGTGCCGACGACGGCGGCCACGACCGAGCCGATCGCGAGCGGCACGAAAATCTTGATGAAGCCCTTGATGAGCACCGAGCGGTCCATGCTCAGGATGCTGCCGACGATGATCGACGAGATGAACAGGTAGAGGAAGTTGGTGGATTTGGTGAAGTCCACCACGTTCTTCAGCACGGGGGCCGGGATCAGGTGGCTGAACGCCAGGTAGGACGGGATGAAGGTGGCGAAGATGGCGGCGGCGCCGATGTTGCGGAAGAACGGCAGGCGCTTGCCCAGCTCGGCGCACGAGAATCCGCCGACGGTCAGGATGGCGATCGACACGCAGATGTCGTTCGGCACCTTGCCGGTCGCGACGAAGCCGGCGATCAGCGCCAGCAGGAGGACATACACCGGCAGCGGTACGATGCCCAGGCGCATGTCCATCAGTTTCCAGAACGGATGGGGCCTGGACTGGGCGGGGGCGGCGGCGGCTGCGGGAGTGTGCGGCTGGGTCTGTTCCAGCGGGAGTCGGTTAGCGTTTTTCATGAATACCAGTAATCGTGCTGATGAATATGACTGCACTCTAACCGCGCCTCCCCTTCATTTAGCTTTCAGTGCGAAGATCCAACGATCCGGCGATCAGCCGCTCAAGCGCACTTCGATACGTTCGATCACCTGGTGCACGTCTTCGGGCGGCACCGGCGGGCTGAAGAAATATCCCTGGCCGATGTGGCAGCCATGCGCGAGCAGCCAGTTCATCTGCTCCCGGGTTTCCACGCCTTCCGCCACGATGGTCATCTTCAAGGCATTGCCCATGGCGACGATGGCCTGGGTCAGCTTTTCCGCGTTCGGGTCCTGCAGCATGCTGCGGGTGAAGGATTGATCGATCTTCAGGCACTGCAGCGGCAACTGGCGCAGGTAGCTCAGCGAGGAAAAGCCGGTGCCGAAATCGTCCAGCGCGGTGGCGATGCCGCGCTCGTTCAGCGCCCGCAGCACGCTCTGGGTCTCGCCGAGTTCGCGCATGAAGCAGGACTCCGTCACCTCGATTTCCAGCGCACCCGGCGGCACCCGGTATTCCTCCAGCAGCTGGGTCAGGTAGTCGACCAGGTTCGGCGACAGGATGTCCGCGATCGACAGGTTGATCGCGATCGGCAGCATCGCCAGGCCATCGTTCTGCAGGCGGGCCTGTTGCGCGATCGCGCTGCGCATGACCCAGCGGTCGATGCGGATGATCTGGTCGCTGTTCTCGGCGATCGGAATGAATGCACCGGGACTGTTCTGCCCCCGCGTCGGGTGGTTCCACCGTACCAGCGCCTCGAGGCCGACCACCTTGCGGCTGATGAGATCCACCTTCGGCTGGAACACCAGCGCCAGCTGGTTGCGCTCGACCGCCTCGTCGAGGTCGCGCTCGAGCAGGTAATAATCGCGCTGGTCGGCCGCCATCGCCAGTTCGAACACCACGCTGCGGGAGCGGCCGCGGGATTTGGCCTGGTACAGCGCGAGGTCGGCGTGGCGCAGCAGTTCGCTGACCGTGCGGCCGTGCCCGGGCGGAATCGCAATGCCCACGGAGATCCCCAGGCGGAATTGCTGGCCCTTGATGTCGAACGGCGTAGCGACGGCCTGGTGCAGGCGCTCGGCAAAGGTCAGGGCGGTGGCGGCGCTCGGATGCGGGATCTGCAGCAGCAGCATGAATTCGTCGCCGCCGAGACGCGCCAGCAGGTCGAATTCGCGCATCACCGCCTTCAGCCGCATGCTCAGTTGCTGCAGCACCTGGTCGCCCGTTTCGTGGCCATAGGTGTCGTTGATCTTCTTGAAATGGTCCAGGTCCAGCAGCATGAGGGCGGTGTTGTATTCGCCATCCTCGAGGCGCCGCGAGACCTCGTCCTCCATGGCCCGGCGGTTGTACAGCCCGGTCAGGTGATCGTGGTGGGCCCGCCAGTGCAGGGTCTCCTGCATCTTCCGGTTCACCTGCAGCTTGTTCACCTCGCTCAGGATCTGCAGCAGCTGTTGCAGCGCCTCCGCATCCGACTTCAGCCAGGCATCCGCATGGCCGCGCACCGATTCCTGCCACGCGGCGAAGGAGCGCCGCGGTTCCAGCCGCACCCGTCCATTCGGCAGGGACACGATGTCCTTCACAGGCTCGCCGCCCCAGCGCACCTTGCGCACCACTTCCGGCCGGGTCATGAAGCAGAAAATGACGTCCTCTTCATGGCGTTGCGCCACCATCAGGCCGGCGGCTTCCGGCAGGAAGGCCAGCGTCCTGCCGGGCGACGCCAGCAGGTCGTCCCACGTGCTGACCATCGGCCTGGCGGCATGCTTGTCCAGCCGCGCGCCGACCTCGTCGAGTATCTGGTGGGTGGAACCCTGGCGCCTGCCCGGGCCGCCGACCGAGGCCAGCGTACCGATCTGCACGCCGAGGATACTGGCATTGAAAGCCGGCAGCAGCCGGGGCATCCATAGTTCCAGCACGGTGGTGATGTCGCCATCCTTGATCAGGGCCTGGTGGAACTGGCCCAGCAAACGGTCCAGGGTCAGGCGATGGCGTACCGATTCCAGGTGCGACAAGGCCTCGATGCGCATGTTGGCGATTTCCGCCAGCAGTTCGGACAGCTGGCGCATGCCTTCCCTGAGCTGGTACGGCGGCGTCCGGGGGCGATGGTGATGGCAGGCGATCAGCCCCCACAGCTTGCCGTCGCAGACGATGGACAGGGTCAGCGTGGCGCGCACGCCCATGTTCCGCAGGTAGGACAGGTGGACCGGGGACAGGCCGCGCAGCATGCCGTGGCTCTGGTCGAGCAGCGATCCATCCGGCAGCGCCGGCGGCACCAGCGCATCCATCGAGGCTTCCACGTCGGCCAGCACGCGCAGCTTGTTGGTCAGGTAGAGCGCGCGCGCCTGGCTGGGAATGTCGGAAGCGGGAAAGCGCAGGCCCAGGTATTTTTTCTCGTAGGCCGCCGAGGTGTGCTCGGCCACGACTTCACCGGCCCCATCGGGCATGAAACGGTAGATCATCACGCGGTCGAAGGCGCTGATTTCCTGGATCACCTTGACGCACTCGCCAAAGAAGCCGTCGAGGCCCTCCGCCCTGCGCAAGCGGGCGACGGTGGCGCCGAAATCGGCGAAGACCTGGTTCTGCCGCCGCATCTCCTCCGCGCTGGCGTTCACGGGCAGCCATTCGATGATCGCGACCGCGCCGGCGCGGTGCCCGAGGCATTCCCATTCCAGCGCAACAGGCTGCATCGGTCCGAAGCTGGTCTGTTCGAAGCGCGGGCGCCACGGCAAGGCCACGGGATGGGCCGTGGGCAGCGCCGCGAGTCCGTCCCCCGCATCGGCCACGGCAGCGGCGCCATCCGCGGAGTCCTGCACGGCGGCAGCCCACTCGGCCAGCGGCCTGCCGAGCAGCACACCGGGATCCTGCAATCCCGGCCAATGGCGCACGATACCCGCCGATACCTGCACGATGCACCGGCTCGCCAGGTCCACCGCCATCAGGAAGCCGTAGGCCTGCACGGTGCCCAGCAGGTGGATCGGCTCCTGGGCGCAGGTACGCTCCAGTTCCGACGAAATGGTGTCGTCACGAACACCCGGGCTCATGCTTGCCAACTCCTGTTGAAGCCAACAAGCGTCAGACCTGCCGCCCCGGGCGTTGGTTCCGGCGCGGCTTTATGGAGCGAGCACGTCAATGATTTCGATGGCGCGCACGGCGGACAGGCCGGCTCCTGCAAGCGCCGGCAGGAGCCGCCTGCGCTTCACTGCTGCGCGCCTGCGCTGTACAGCCGCGCGAACCTCATGCCGAAATACAGGATGAAGCCATAGCAGGCCGCCGGCAGCAGGAAGGACCACTGCAGGCCGAAGGTGTCGGCCAGCAGGCCCTGGGCGAACGGCACGATGGCGCCGCCGACGATGGCCATGCACAGGATGCCGGAGGCCTGGCCGGTGAACTTGCCGAGCTTGTACAGGGCCATGCTGAAGATCGTCGGGAACATGATCGAATTGAACAGGCCCACCGCGATGATCGCCCACATGGCGGCCTGGCCGTGGCCGAAGATGGCGAACAGGATCAGCGCGATCGACATGGCGGCGTTGAACGCCAGCGCCTTGCCCGGGCTGACGTAGCGCATGACCGCGAAGCCGATGAAGCGGCCGACCATCGCGCCGCCCCAGTAGTAGCTGACGTAGTGGGCGGCGGCGGCTGGCGCCAGGGCGCCGATGTGCGGCTCGCCGAAGAAGTTGATCAGGAAGCTGCCGATGCTCACCTCGGCGCCCACGTACAGGAAGATGCCGATCACGCCCATCACCAGGTGCGGGTAGGCCATCAGCGAATGCCTGGCCGCGTTGTCGACCTGCCCGACGCTGCCGGCGCTCTCGACGCCCGAGGCTTGCACCGCGCCGTCGTCGGCATGCTCGATCTTCGGCAGGCGGGCGAAGGCGAACAGCAGCGCCAGCACCAGCAGCGCGCCGGCCAGCACCAGGTACGGACCCTGCACGCTGGCCGCCTGGGCCGCGCGGTCGGTGACGTTCTCCGACAGGATCAGGATGCCGCCCAGGGCCGGCGCCACCGTGGTGCCCAGCGAGTTGAAGGCCTGGGTGAGCGTCAGCCGGCTCGAGGCGCCGCGGGCGTCGCCCAGCACGGTCACGTAGGGGTTGGCCGCGACCTGCAGGATGGTGATGCCGGACGCCAGCACGAAGAAGCCCAGCAGGAACAGGCCGTAGCCGCTGTTCGAGGCCGGGTAGAACAGGGCGCAGCCGCCGGCGGCGACGATCAGCCCGGCCACGGCGCCGTTCTGGTAGCCGATCTTCTTGATCAGCATGCCGGCCGGCAGCGACACCGCGAAGTAGGCGCCGAAGAAGCAGAACTGCACCAGCATCGCCTGCACGTAGCTCAGCGTGTAGAGCGCCTTCAGGTGCGGGATCAGCACGTCGTTCAGCGCGGTCAGCAGGCCCCACATGAAGAACAGGGTGGTGACGATGATCAGCGGCCCGGTGTTCCCGGTTTCCGAGTGCGATTGCGGCCGTAGCGACGGCTGCGAAATGTGTTCCATGCGAGTCTCCTGTGGCTGGTGCCAGCCTGTCGTTATGTGTGTTGCCGTGTTACCGGGCGATCCCGGCCGGCGCGTGCGGCAGGTCCCCTGCATGCGTGCCCCAGCCTTGCGTGTCCGGCTGCGGCGCGAGGCGGTATTCCAGCTTGCCGCCGGCCTGCAGCTGCTCCCAGTCCAGCCACACGCGCGAGACCGGCTTGCCGGCCCAGTTCACCGACTGCACGAAGCTGTGCTCGCCGACCTTGGCTTGCGGCGCCTCGATGCGCAGGGTGCGGCCGTTCGCCAGGTCGATCTCGGCGCGGGCGAAGCGCGGCGCATGCAGCAGGAAGCGGCCGCTGCCCGGCATGTCCGGATACATGCCCAGCGCGCTGAAGATGTACCAGGCCGACATGGTGCCGAGGTCGTCGTTGCCGGTGACGCCGCTGGGGCCGTTGCCGAACAGCGTCTCCGCGGCGCGCAGCACGGTGGTGGTCTTCCAGGGCTGGCCCATCAGGGTGTAGACCCAGGGCGCGTGCAGGTCCGGCTCGTTGTTCGGGTTGTAGCGGAACTGGCTGTAATAGCTGTACGGTCCGACCACCCACGACTTGCGCACCGCCTGCGGATCGGCCACCAGGGCGTCGTAGTCGAAGAACAGGTCGAGGCGGCGCAGGGCCTCGGCCGGGCCGCCCATCGCCGCGGCCAGGCCCGGGATGTCCTGCCGCACCAGCCACTGGTACTGCCAGGCCGTGCCCTCGTGGAAGCCGCTCTCGCTGCGCGGGTCGTAGGTGCCGTCGACATCGTTGAACCAGGCCCCGTCGAGCAGGCGCGGGCGCGGGAAGCCGCGCAGGCCGGTCTGGGCGTCGGTCACTGCCGGGTCCCACACCTTCTTCCAGTTGAGGGCGCGCTGCGACAGCGTCAGCGCGTCGTCTTCCTGGCCCAGCGCCCAGGCCATGGTCGCCAGCGCGGCGTCGCCCACCGCATATTCCAGCGTCGCCGAGGCGCCGTGGTGCGGGTCGGTGTCCATGCCTTTCGAGACGAAGCCGCGGTCGTACTGCACGAAGCCCTGCCTCAGGTAGCTCGGGTTGCCCGAACGGCCCTGGGCGCGCACCAGCGCCGGCGGCACGCCGAACGCGTTCTGGCGCAGCGCCGCATACGCTTCGCGCTCGCGGCCCTTCAGCGCGCCGAAGCGCCACAGGTCGACCAGGAAGGGCGTGACCGGGTCGCCGGTCATGATGTTGGTCTCGAAGTTGGCGTAGCCCCAGCGCGGCAGCCAGCCGTTCTGCTCGCGGATCTTCAGCACCGAATTCGCGATGTCGCGCGCGCGCTGCGGGCGCAGCAGGGCCAGCAGCTGGTTCTGCGCGCGGTAGGTGTCCCACAGCGAGAAGAACTCGTAATAGGTCCAGTCCCTGGCGGTGTGGATCGCATCGTCGTAGCCGCGGTAGCGGCCGTCGGCATCGCTGCCGGTCAGCGGCTGCAGCAGCGCGTGGTACAGCGCGGTGTAGAACACGGTGCGGTCGTCCTGGCTGCCGCCGTCGATGCGTACGCTGCCCAGCTCGCGCTGCCAGGCCGCCTGGGCCTTGTCGCGCATCGCATCGAAGCTCATCGGGCGGCCAGCCGCCATGCCTTCGGCGCGCAGGTTGGCGCGCGCGCCCTCCAGGTCGACGTGGGAGATCGCGCTGACCGCGGTGACGGCGCGGCCGTTCTTCAGGTCGAAGCTCAGCCAGGCGCCATGCGGGCGGCTGTCGCCCTGCTGGCTGGGACCGTTCGCGCCCGGGAAGCCGCCGCGTTCGTTCCACACGCCGTGGGCGGCGAAGGGCCGGTCGAACACGATGCGGAACCAGGTGGCGTACTGGGCGCCGCCGCAGAAGCTTTTGGTGACGATCTTGCCCTCGACGCTGTGGTCGTCCAGCACCCGCAGTTCGCTGCCGACCACGGAATGGCGTTCGTTGGCCTGGCCCAGGTTGAGCAGCACGTGGCCGGTGCCGGCACCTGGAGCGAAGGTATAGCGCTCGGCCGCCGCGCGGGTCAGCGCGGTCGACTCGGCCGTGATACCGCCGTAGCTGGTGAGCTGGACCTTGTAATAGCCGGCCTGGCCGACTTCGCCGTCGTGGCTGTACTCGGCGGCGTAGGTCTTGTGGTTGAAGCTGTCGGCCTTTTTCGTGTCGAAATCGCCCCCGGGACCGATCTTGCCCGTCACCGGCAGCACCGAGAGCTGGCCGCCCTGCTCCCAGCAGCCGGCGCCGGACAGGAAGGAGTGGCCGAAGCCGCGGATGCGCTTGTCGCTGTAGCGGTAGCCGGCGTAATGGTCGGTGATCGGGCCGACCTGGATCATGCCGAACGGCGCCGAGGCGCCGGGGAAGGTATTGCCTTCATCCTGGGTGCCGATGAAGGTGTTGACCGGCGTGGCGTTCGGCGCTGAGGCGCTCTGCGCAGCCAGCGGCAGCATGAAGGCCGCCAGCAGGAACAGGGGGATTCGGGTGCGGCTCATCGCGTCGTCTCTCCTTGGAGCAGTTCGAACAATCGTTGCATGGCGCTGGGCGGCGGCGGGGTGGCGCCGGCCTGCAGGCAGGCGGCGGAACCGGCCGCCAGCGCGGCGTGCAGGTGGGACAGCAAGGGACGGCCGGGATGGCGCGCCAGGCTGTGCAGCAGACCGGCCACGCTGGCGTCGCCGGCGCCCACCGTGTCCACCACCGCCACCTTCGGCGCCAGCGCATCGCAGCGCTGGGCGCCGTGGTACAGGCTGGCGCCCTGGCCGCCGCGCGTCAGCAGGCACCAGGCATCGGGATTGAAGGCGCGCACGAGCTGCAGGGCTTCGTCGAGGCCAAGGCCGGGGAACAGGCCGCGCAAATCGTCGTCGGAGACCTTGATCACGTCGGCCAGCGTCGCCATGCGCTGCAGGACCGGCGTGTAGCGCTCGTCCATCAGGTTGCGGTAATTCGGGTCGTAGCTGATCGCCACGCCCTTCTCCTTGAGCTGTGCGGCCAGCGCGACCAGCTTCGAGGCCAGCGGCTCGCGCGCCAGGCTGATGCCGCCGAAGTGCGCCCAGCGTAGCGAATCCGCCCAGCCGGCCGGCAGCGCGGCCGGGTCGAAGTGCAGGTCGGCGCTGTCGTTGCCGATGAAGAAGTAGCGCGGGGGCTCGCATTTTTCCACGATCGCCAGCAGCGGCGAACGGTCCACGCGCTGCAGCAGGCGCAGGTCCAGGCCGACTTCTTCGCTGGCGCTCCACAGCGCGTCGCCGAAACGGTCGCGGCTGATGGCGCCGGCGAAGGCGGTCGGCTCGCCCAGCACCGCCAGCGCGCGCGCCACGTTCCACACCGAGCCGCCGACGCGGCTCACCCAGTGCTCGCCGCCCTGGTCGATCATGTCGGTCAGCGCCTCGCCGGCGCACAGCATCAGCGGAGCCTCATTCATCATCGGTCTTCCCCAGCACGGTCAGGATGTCGTAGCAGGCGCCCATGGTGTGGTAATCGACCTTGCCGGCCGGGCTCTTCTCGTCGCTCAGCTTGCGGTTCTGGCGGTCGAGGATGCGGTACCAGGCGCCGTACTGGTGGTCGACGAAATGGGTCCAGCTGTAGGCCCAGAGGCGCTCGTACCAGTCCCAGTATTCCGCGTTGCCGGTGCGCTTCGCCAGCAGCGCCGCCGCCGCCGCGCTCTCGGCCTGCACCCAGAAGTACTTGTGCCAGTCGCAGATCGTCAGGCTAGGGGCCAGCGAGTAGCACAGGCCGCCGTTCTCCTCGTCCCAGCCCTTGCTCACCGCGACGCCGAACAGGCGCTCGGCGGTCGGCAGCATCCAGCCCGTGTCCTGTTCCAGCACGCCTTTGGCGCGCTCCTCGAGCTGCACCAGCAGCTTGGCCCATTCCGTGAAGTGGCCGGGCTGGTAGCCCCAGGGGCGGAACAGGTTTTCCGGATCGTCGAAGTTGAAGCGCCAGTCGGGCTGCCACGCTTCGTTGTAGTGCTCCCAGATCAGGCCGCCGCAGCGCTGCGCCTGGCGCTGGGTGATGTTGTAGGCGACGGTGTAGGCGCGTTCCAGGTAGCGGCGCTCGCCGGTGGCCTGCCAGGCCGCCTGCAGCGCTTCGCAGGCGTGCATGTTGGCGTTCTGGCCTCGGTAGGTCGAGAGCACGCTCCAGTCCTCGCTGGCTTCGTCGGCATACAGTCCGTCCGCTTCGATCCAGAAGCGCTGCTCCATCAGCTCGAAGGCTTCGGCTATCCACGCGCGCGCTTCCTCGATTCCCGCCATCGTCGCATGCGCATAGGACAGCAGCACGAAGGCCAGGCCATAGGCGTGGCGCGTGCCGTCCTCCACCTTGCGCCCGTCCAGCATCCAGGCGTAGCCGCTGCCGTCGGCGGCGCGGTGCACGTCGCGCACGAAGCGCACGGCATGGCGCGCGCCTTCCAGGTAGGCCGGATCCTGGAAGTGGCGGTACGCCATCGCATAGGTGAACACGAAGCGCGTGCTGCTGACCAGGTGACGGTGCTGCGCGTCGTAGATCTCGCCGTCGTCCTTGAAGTAGTGGTACATGCCGCCGGCAGGGTCGATCGCGCGCGGGTGGTAGAAGCGCATGGTGTGCTGCGCATGGTCGAGCAGCACGGCCGGGCTGCGGAAGTTCGGGAGAGTGGTCATGGTGGACAGGGTTAGTGTGCTCAGTCGTCGCAGCTGCTTTCGCGCACGATCATCTGGACTGGCACGGTTATCTGGGAGGGGTTTTCATCTGGCTGTTGGAGCAGTAATTCGATCCCGGCCCGGCCCAGCGCTTCCTTGTCCACATGGATGGTGCTGAGCGGGGGGATGGCGGCGGCGGCGGCGGCGATGTCGTCGAAACCGACGATGGCGATGTCATGCGGAATCTTCATGCCTTCGTTCAGGCAGTACTTCATGGCCGCCAGCGCCGTGCTGTCGTTGTAGCAGAACACCGCATCGGCGGGCTTGGGCAGGCTGAGCAGGCTGCGCATGGCTTCCACCACGCCCTCGTCGCCTTCGCCCATGGTCGGCACGATGACTTCGAGGTCCGGGTCGGCATGGACCTTGGCGTCGAACAGCGCCTGGCGGAAGCCGCGGTTGCGCTGCTGGATACTGTAGTGGGCCAGCGAACCGGACAGCATGGCGATGCGCTTGCGGCCGCAGCGCAGCAGGTGCTGGGTGGCCAGGTAGCCGCCGCGCAGGTTGTCCGGGTTGACCGAGGTAAAGCCGCGGCGGTGCATGTCGACCAGCACCATCGGCTTGCCGACCTGCTGCAGGGCGGTCAGCACTTCCGGTTCGAAGAAGCCGGCGCACAGGATCGCGTCCGGCTGGTGCAGGCGGATCTGGCCCAGCACCGGTTCGGCCGGGCCAACCGCGATGAAGGACAGGGCCACGCCCTCGCGCCGGCAGGCTTCTTCCGCACCATGCAGCACCGGCGAGAAGAACGGGCTCGACGCCAGCGTATTGTGCTGGCTGTGCAGCAGGAAGGCGATGCGGCGGATGCGGCCCTTCTTCAGCTGCGAGAAGTCATAGCCCAGGCGCAGCGCGGCATCGCGTACCTTGTCGCGCGTTACCTCGGTCATGCCGGCCTGGTTCTTCAGCGCGCGCGACACGGTGCCGATCGACAGCCCGGTGGTCACCGCGATGTCGCGCAGGGTCACCTGGCTCACGGCCGCACCTGTGGATGAGGTGAAATCGAGTGCATGCAGAGTCTCCGATGTCTAGTTTTATTAAACGCTTCTTGCGGCGCTTTCAGGTGTCGGCGGCTTGCTTTGCCCCGCACCAGTTTCATAGCTGGTTTTTATATCAGTCGCGCTCGCCACAGGTCAACCAGAGCCACTAAGACGGGGGGATATTTAGCGGGTTTTAGTAAACAACAGTGCGCCGGCGAGCGAACGTACATACAGCGATCGCCGCAGGCTCTCCAGGCCGGCTGTCGACGACAGGCGCAGCGACACGCTCTCGCCCGGCAGCAGGGTCATGGCGTTGTCGGCAAGAACGGCATCGGCATCGCCGGTATCGACCCACACGGCGCGCGCAAACTTCGCCGCACGCAGCTCCAGCACATAGCCCTTGCCGTCGCGCCGCAGGTCCGCCCGCAGGCCGGGATCGGGCCAGCGCATGTCTTTCGCCGCCCTGAAATAGACCACGGCGCGCGATGCCGGCTCGCCTTCAGCCTGCAGCTCGAACACCGCGACGGTGGAGGCCGGATCGGCACCGCCCAGCAGGTCCGCATCCACGTAGTCCGCCGCTTGCGCCGCCGACAGCGGCGCAAGCGCGACCGGCCTGCGCTCGTCGCGCAGGACCTTGCCGTCCAGGCTCATCACGCGCAGGCGCAGTTCGCCGCGCACGGCGCGCGGGCGGTCGTTGAGCAGGCTGACCGCGGTCTTGCCGTCGGCATTGCGCAGCGCGGCCACCGCGACCGGCGCATAGAAACGGCGCGCATGGAACTGCAGCGCCTTCCAGCGCCCGAACCAGTCCACGCTCGACCAGGACGCGCCCGGCCACACGTCGTTCAGCTGCCAGTACAGCGATCCCATCGTGAACGGACGGCTGGCGCGATGGTGCAGCGCGGCCAGCTCGATGCCTTCGGCCTGGGCGGCCTGGCTCAGGTAGACGAAGGTCGCGAAATCGGTGGTTTCGCCGAATTCGTAGTTCACGTACTTCATCAGCCTTTCGTTGCCCTTACCGGCCAGGAACTTCTGGTGCGCCTCGATCACCGGCGTCGCAAGGCCCTGCTCGCCGCGCTTGGCGAAGGCGTCGATGGTGGCCCGCACCGGCCAGGCCTGCAGGCCGTACTCGGACATGAAGCGCGGCGTGATCTCCAGGTATTTCACGGGCGGATGCGCCGGATTGCCCCATACTTCCCAGTAATGCATGTCGCCGCTGGCCGGCGTGTTCGCCACTTCGGCCAGGTCGTCGCTGGGGGAGCTGGCCCAGTAGGCGACGCCGCCGCCCTCCTCCGCGACGACCTTGCGCAGGTCGGTGCCGAACAGCTGCACATAGCCATCCCAGACCTTCCTGGCGAGCGCCGGATCGGCCGCCGTCATGTCCTTGCCCGCGCCCCAGTATTTCCAGGCGATTTCTTCCTCGTTGTTGCCGCACCAGAGCGCCAGGCTGGGGTGGTTGCGCAGGCGGCGCACGTTGTCGCGCGCCTCCGCCACCACGTTGGCGCGGAAGGCCTCGTCATAGGCCGGCGGCATGCCGCCGCCGAACATGAAGTCCTGCCAGACCAGCAGGCCGAGTTCGTCGGCCAGGTCGAAGAAATCGTCGCTTTCGTAATAGCCGCCGCCCCAGCTGCGCAGGAAATTCATGTTGGCGTCACGCGCCGATTGCAGCGCGCGGCGCAGCTGCGCCCTGTTCACGCGCGGCTGGAACATGTCGAAGGGGATCGTGTTCGCGCCCTTGGCGAACACCGGGATGCCGTTCACGGCAAAGTAGAAGCTGCGGCCCTTGTCGTCGGGATCGCGGCGCAATTCGATGCTGCGCAGGCCGGTGCGCGCGCTGGCCGTGGCGATGGCGGCGCGGCCGTCGCCGACTTCGAGTTCGTAGCGGTACAGCGGCTGCGCGCCGTAGCCGTTCGGGAACCAGCGCTGCGGACGGTCTACGTGCACCGGCAGTTCGATGCGGTTGTCGCCGGCGTGCAGGTCGATGCGCCGCCGCGCCGCCAGGGTGCGCTTGCCGTCCGGCGCGGTCTGCCACAGGCGCAGCTCGGCCGCGCCATCGCGCACCGCGTCGAGCGAGGCGACCGCGGCGATGTCGGCGCGCGCCGCGTCCACATGGTCCTGGCGCAGTTGCAGGTTGTCGATGCGGACCGCATTCCAGCTCTGCAGCACGACCGGCTTCCAGATGCCGGCGGTGACGTAGCGCGGACCCCAGTCCCAGCCGTAGTGGTAACCCGGCTTGCGCGCGAAGTTGGCGGTCATCGCGTCCTTCGGCTCGTCGCCGTAGGGCGAGGGATAGTTGCCGAGCAGCTTGACCGGCATTGCCTGCACGCCCGGCAGCAGCTTCGCGATCGGCGAACGGAACACGATGCGCAGTTCATTGCCTGTCGCGCGCAGCTTGCCCTCTACCTTCAGGCGCCAGGTGCGGAAGGCGTTGTCGGCGTCGAGCAGCTTTTCGCCATTCAGCCAGACTTCGGCGAAGGTATCGAGGCCGTCGAACACCAGGTCGCTGCGGGCCGCCCGCAGCGCCGTGCGCGGCGCGTCGAAGCGCGTGCGGTATTCCCAGTCGGCCAGGCCGATCCATTGCAGGCCGGCTTCCGGCGCGCCGACATAGGGATCGGGAATCAGCTTGTTCGCCAGCAGGTCGGTATGCACCGTGCCCGGCACCGCCGCCGCGCGCCAGGCTGCCGCTTCGGGATGGGCGGCGCCCTGCGCATTGCCTGGCGCGAGGTGGAAGGACCAGCCCTTGTCGATCACGAATCCCTCCGGCGTGGCCGCCATCGCCGATGTTGCGGCGACGGCGAGGCACACGCCCAGGAACAGTCGCGCGAACGGCCGCGCAAGCCGGAATGTGCTCATCGTGCGGGAGCCTTCCAGTAGCGGTCTATCCACTCTTGGTGCGTCGGCATCGTCTCGGCGGCCTGCGCCAGGGTCCTGCGCATGTTGTCGACGTGCTCGACCAGCTTATCCTCGGGCATTTCGTCGACCATCGGGTGGTAGGCCTGCGGCACGATGCGCTGGCCCAGCATCACCTGGACCCAGCTCGGCAGCGCGAAGAAATCCTCGCCGTTGCGGAAGTAGCGCCCGTCGGTGCGGAACAGGTCCATCGCCTCGCGCAGGGTGTCCGGGACCGGCATCGTGCGGCAGTAATTCCAGAACGGGGTGTCGTTGCGCTCGGTCGCGTGGTAGTGCAGGATCAGGAAATCGCGGATCCGCTCGAATTCGAACACGGAATCCCGGTTGTAGCGTTCGGCCAGCAGCGGATCGAAGTCGCGCGTGGGGAAGAGGCTCAGCAGGCGGGTGATGCCCGACTGCGCCGAATAGATGCTGGTGGACTCGAGCGGCTCGAGGAAGCCGCTGGCCAGCCCCACGGCCACGACGTTCTTGTTCCACAGCTTCCTGCGCATGCCGGTGGTGAAGCGCAAGGGGCGCGGATCGGCCAGCGGCTTGCCGTCCAGGTTCGCCAGCAGGGTCGCGGCGGCTTCGTCGTCGCTGACGTACTTGCTCGAGTACACATAGCCGTTGCCGGTGCGGTGCTGCAGCGGAATGCGCCACTGCCAGCCCGCCGCGCGCGCGGTCGAGCGCGTGTAGGGTGTGATCGGGGCTACGCTCTCGCAGGGCACGGCCAGCGCGCGGTCGCACGGCAGCCAGTGGCTCCAGTCTTCGTAGCCGGTCTTCAGGGTCTGCTCGATCAGCAGGCCGCGGAAACCCGAACAGTCGATGAACAGGTCGCCGTCGACGACCTGGCCGCTTTCGAGCGTCACCGATTCGATGAAACCGTCATCAGGACGCTGCTGCACGCTGACGACCTTGCCTTCGATGCGCCGGGCGCCGCGGCGCTCCGCCAGTTCGCGCAGGTAGCGCGCGCACAGGGTGGCGTCGAAATGGTAGGCATAGGCGATGTCGGCCAGCGGCGAGCCCGGCGCCGCATTGCGGTCGCCCGGCGCGAACTTGCCCTGGGGCGCCATCACGGTCTGCGGCGAGTAGTCGCCGATCGGCCCCGCGCGCCCGGCCAGGAACAGCTTCAGCCAGAACTGGTGGAAGGGAATCGGCCCCAGCGAACGCCCGATGGCGCCGAAGCCGTGGATGTAACTGTCGCCGATGCGGCCCCAGTCATTGAATTGGATACCGAGCTTGACGGTGGCCTGGGTGCGCTTGACGAATTCGGCTTCGTCGATGCCCAGCCACTGTCCGTTGAACAGCCGGATGTGCGGGACGCTGGCCTCGCCGACGCCGACGATGCCGATTTCCTCGGACTCGACCAGGCGAACCCTGGCGCCCTTGCCCAGGTAGGTGGCCAGGGCCGCGGCGGCCATCCAGCCCGCGCTGCCTCCACCGACGATCGTGATACTTCTTATACGGTTTTGCGTGTCCATTGCGGCGTCCCATAGAAAAAACCTCCCCGGCGTGGCAGGCCCGGGGAGGATGAGGCGGAGGTCAGAACTTGTAGTTCAGGCCCACGTACGCGATGCGGCCCGCGTAGCCGTTGGAGTAGAAGCGGTCCTTGGTGTCGTTGCCCAGGTGGGAACGGGTTTCCTGACGGGTCAGGTTCAGCACCGAAGCGGTCAGGCTCAGCTCCCTGGTGAAGTTGTAGGCCGCGTTCAGGTCGATCTGGCTGTACGGATCGGCGTACACGTTCAAGCCGTTGACCAGGCCGTTGACCACTTCGCCGCGACGGTTGTACGAAGCGCGCAGCAGCAGCTTGTCGGTTTCGTAGAACACGGTCAGGTTCATCTGGTTTTTGGCGCTGCCGACCAGCGGCGACGAACCGACTTCGGTGCCGTCTTCCAGGGTGATGGCGGCCTGGTTGGTCTTGTTGTACGTGTAGTTGAACTGGAAGCCCAGGCCCGACGACAGCGTGTGCTGTGCGTACAGCTCGGCGCCTTTCGACACGCCGTCGCGGCCGCCGGCACTGGTCGAGTAGTTCTGCACCGTCACCGCCTGGCCGCCGACGTTCATGTTCACGTCCATCACGACCGGCACCGAGAAGTTGCTGACGTTCTTGCGGAAGAAGTCGATACCGAGCACCGAGCCGCGCTGGAAGTACCACTCCAGGCCCAGGTCGAACTGGGTGGCCTTGTACGGCTGCAGGTTCTTGTTGCTGCCGGCGCCGAACCAGCCCATCTGGTCGCCGCCACCGATCAGGCGGCGGTCGTTGACGTATTCCTGGCTGTAGTTCTGCAGGCCGCCCGGCGCGGCGATGTCGCCGTAGCTCGGACGTGCGATCACCTTCGATGCGGCGGCACGCAGCAGCAGCGTGTCGGTCAGGTCGTAGGCCAGGTTCAGGCTCGGCAGCACGTCGTTGTAGGTGCGGTCGAGCGCGCTGACCTCGAAGGACTGGGTACGCGCGATGCTGTCCGGCAGGGTCGTGAAGCCGCTCACGCAGCCCGAACCGGCCGGGGCGCCGGCGGCCGGGGCGCCGCCTGCCTGGCAAGGCGCCGGTTTGCCGTCGGCGCCGTTGAAGAAGTAGTCCTTGTAGTTCTCGACCTGGTCCGTCGAGTCGGCATGCTGGCGGGTGCGGACGAAGCGTGCCCCCACGTTGCCGCGCAGGCGGTCGGTCTTGAAGTTGGCCTGCAGGTAGGTCGAGGTGATCTTCTCGTCGACGTTGTACACGAAGTTGTCTTCGTTACGCGTCTGCATCTGGCCGTAGGTCTTGTTCAGGTAATTGATGTAGGTCGCGTAGTCGATCGCCGGGAAGGCGCTGGCCTTGATGCCGCCGGCGATATCGCCCAGCGACTGGCCGTACAGGAACTGCGGCTGGAACTTGTTGGCGGTCGGATCGCAGCCGGCCTGGTAGCGATTGTCGTAGTTCGCCGGATCGGTGCCCGGGCACACCCAGTAGTTGTTGCCGGTGTTGCGGTGGATGCCGCCGTTACGGACCTTGGCGCCGAACTGCAGCGAATCCAGCCAGTGGTAGTCGGTATGCCAGGTGAAATCGGCCTGGGCGTACTTCTGCTGGTTGCTGTTGCGGGTCCACGACGACGAGGTCGAGCCGAGGTCGATCTCGCCGATGCCCTTGGCCAGGTTCGCCATCAGTTCCGGCGAGAAGGTCATGGTCGGGGTGCCGGCCGTATTCCAGGCGCTGGCGTAGTTACCCAGGGTCCAGCTGCCGTCGGCGTTCTGGACGCGCGGCTTGATCGGCATCGAGAACTGCAGCGACGGGCCGCCCGAGGCCCAGGTACGGCCGGCCTTGAATTCCGCATCCAGCGACTCGCCCTTCCATTCGGCGCCGATGTCGAAGACCTGCGAGCGCGCTTTTTCGCGATTGTAGCTGCCGGTGATCTGCGGGGTCGGGATGGTGCAGTCGTCCGGGCCCCAGCCGCCCGGCTTCTGGCCTCCGGCCGCGGCCTGCGCCTCGCTGCAGTAGTAGGTCTTGCCGGAGTGGGCGCTGTAGTTCGCGCCGGTGACGATGGTGCCGCTCGGGTCGAAGGTCAGGCCGTCGAGCATGCGGCCGCCCGGCCAGTTGCCGTCGCCGGAATAACGCGCCAGGTTCCACTCCGGGATCTTCAGGGTGTTGGTCTGCGAGTTCTGCGACAGGTCGAAGCGGAAGTAGTTGGCGACCAGGTTCAGGTTGCGCATCGGCTTGAACTGCAGGGTCAGCTGCCCGCCCTTGCGCTCGCGGTCTTCGGTCTTGATGCTTTCGTTGACCGAGGTCGGCATCATGAAGTTGGTGTAGTACTTGCCGCTCTGGTCGTAGAAGCCCGACTGGCCCCACCAGTAGGAGGTCAGGTTCGACGGCTTGCCGTTGACGTCGGTCGCCGGATGCGCGTCGTAGTCGTCGCCGTACCACTGCCAGTTTTCGGTGCTGGCGCTCATCGTGCGCGTGGTGCGTTTCTGCTGGGTGTAGCCGACCAGGATACCGAAGCGGTTGCTCTCGTCGTGCCAGGCGTACTGGCCGGAGAACTGGCCGTCGCCCTTCTTGGTCGTATCGGCCCAGGTGCCTTCGGCGTTGACGAAGCCGCTGCCCGACTTCACGTCCAGCGGACGGCGGGTGTGCAGGATCACGGTGCCGCCGATGCCGCCTTCGTCGATGCGCGCTTCCGGCGTCTTGAACAGCTCCGCGCTCGACAGCATGTTCGACGGCATCAGGGTGTAGTTGAACGAGCGGGTCGGATCGCCGTTGGACTCGGCGGTGGCGACGTAGTTGCCGTTCAGTTCAGTCAAGGTCAGTTCCGACGACAGGCCGCGCACGCTGACGTTCTTGCCCTCGCCGCCGCTGCGGTCGATGATCACGCCCGGCACGCGCTGCAGCGCGTCGGCCACGTTCTTGTCGGGGAACTTGCCGATGTCTTCGGCGGTGACGACGTCGACGATCGAGTTGGCTTCGCGCTTCTGGTCGAGGCTCTTCTGGATCGAATAGCGGTAGCCGGTCACGACCACCTTCGCCTGGGTTGTGTCGGCCGCCGCGCCGGCCGGCTGCTCGGCGCTCGCGGTCTGCGCGTGCGCGGAGGACAGGCTCAGCAGAGCCATGGCCACTGCCGCGGCGATGGGGGTTGCGGACGGGCGGACACCCTGTCGCGAAGCGTGAACGTTCCTGAACATCATTGAAGTCTCCTTATGGCGCCCTACGGACGGGCTTCTTTTATGTGACGCTACAGAGGCACTCCGCCAAAGCGGACCCGGTGGCAGTCCCAGATTACGACGAGGAAAAATGGCGTGGGTCGGGAACATTTACTAAACGTCGTGCCAGCGTCCCTGCGCCGCCGGGCAGTGCACCTTGCCCTGTGGTGGAGTTATACAAAAGCTGCCAATGGGAGCTCAACAGATTTTGGAAAAACGGGCGCAGTTTAGCCGTGTTTTCGTAAACACGACCGTAACGCCGTGCGATTTTAGTCAGGCACCTGGCAGGCGTGCGTCCGTCGGCATTTCTTGTATGATGAATTCAGCTCGGGACGTCCGTACGCCGCGGCGTCCGCGCTGCCTTCATTGACGAACGTCCTCGCCGGACGAACTTCCATGGTCCAATCGAACCTTGCAAATTCCACGCCGGAGCATGCTGTTTCTTCACAGGTCAGGAACCTGCTGGAGCTCCTTCCCTGCGCCGCCCTGCTGTATTCGGCCAGGCAGGCGATCCTGGGCGCGAACCGGCTGTTTCGCGAACTGGTCGGCTACGACCCGGACGAGCTGGCGCAGCGCCAGCTCGGCGACATCACCGACATCCACGATCACTGGCGCGACGACGCGGCCAGTACCCGGCTGCTGAAAGAACAGCGCCCCGAACTGAACTACGAAAAGCACTTCATCGCAAAAAACGGCACCGTCATCCGCTGCGAGGTGGCGCTCAAGCGCCTCGCGGACGCGGTTCCGGTCCAGTACCTGGCCCTGGTCCGCACGCGCGGCGACCGGCGCGCGGACGAGAGCGAACTGCTGCTGCAGGCCATCGACGAAGGCTTCGTCCTGCTCGACCGCGACTTCCGCGTCCGCCGCATCAACGCGGCGGCGCTGCGCATCGACGGCCGGCCGCGCGAGGCCATCCTCGGACGCACCCACTGGGAGGTCTGGCCGGGCTCGGGAGACCTGCCGCTGGCCGACGCCTACCGCAAGGCCATGCGCGACCGCCAGCCGGCCAGCATCGAGCAGCTCTACCGGCACGAAGGGCACGACATGTGGATCGAGGCGCGCGCCTTTCCCTTCGGCGAGGGCCTGGCGGTGTTGTACCGGGACGTCACCGAACGCAAGCAGGCGGAACAGGTGTTGCGCGACAGCGAGCTGAAATTCCGTACGATCGCCGACGCCATGCCGCAGATGGTGTGGTCGACGCGGCCCGACGGCTGGCACGACTATTTCAACCGCCAGTGGTACGACTACACCGGCGTCACGGAGGGGTCGAACGAGGGCGAAGCCTGGCCCGGCCTGTTCCCGCCCGAGGACCTGGAGCGCATCCTGGCGCGCTGGCAGTACAGCCTGGACACCGGCGAACCCTACGAGATCGAATACCAGATCCGGCACCGCTCGGGCGAATACCGCTGGCAGCTGGCCCGCGCGCTGCCGATCCGCAACCAGCGCGGCGAGATCGTGCGCTGGATGGGCACCTGCACCGACATCCACGAAAGCGTGCTCGCGCAGGCCGCGCTGCGCGACACCCGGCTGCGCCTGCAAGTGGCCCTCTCTGCCGCCGAGATCGGCACCTGGACCTGGGACATCCCGGCCGACCGCATGCACGCGGACTGCAACCTGGCGGCGATGTTCGGCATCCCGCCGGAACATGCCGACGACCTCCCGGTCGAGGCCTATCTCCGCGCCCTGCACCCGGACGACGTCGACGGCGTGCGCGCCGGCCTCGACCAGGCACTGGCCACCGGCGGCCCCTACCTGAAGCGCTTCCGCGTGGTCGGCGCGGACGGCGGCATCCGCTACATGCAGGCGCGCGGCAACGTCGTCGGCGATGCCGCCGGGCGCCCGCTGCGCATGTCCGGCGCGGTCCTCGACGTCACCCGCCAGACGCAGGCCGAGGAGGCGCGCCTGGTCAGCGAATCGAAATTCCGCACCATCGTCGAATCCGACGTGATCGGCATCATCCAGTACCGCGCCGACGGCACCCTGGTCAAGGTGAACGACACCTTCCTGCACATGCTGGGCTACAGCCGCGAACACTTCGAACGGCATGGCCTGTCCTGGCGCGCGCTGACGCCGCCGGAATGGGCCGAGGCCGACCGGCAGGCCTGGACCAGCCTGGAAGCGAGCGGCAGGATGGAAGCGTTCGAGAAGGAATACGTGCGCCGCGACGGCAGCCGCGTGCCGGTGTACATGGGCGGGGCCAACTTCGAGGGCTCGCGCACCGAGGGCATCGCCTACGTCCTCGACGTCAGCGAGGCGAAGAAGTCGGAAGCGGCGCTCAGGTCGAGCGAGCTGACCTTCCGTACCCTGGCGGACAACATCCCGCAACTGGCCTGGATGGCCGACATCAACGGCGACATCTTCTGGTACAACAACCGCTGGTTCGACTACACCGGCACCACGCTCGAGGAGATGCGCGGCTGGGGCTGGACCAAGGTGCACCATCCCGACCACGTCGAACGGGTGGTGGCGCGCTACCGCCGCCAGATCGTCGAGGAGCAATGCACGTGGGAGGACACCTTCCCGCTGCGCGGCGCCGACGGCCAGTACCGCTGGTTCCTGTCGCGCGCCATGCCGGTCCGCGACGAGCATGGCCAGGTGCTGCGCTGGCTGGGCACGAATACCGACATCACCCTGCAGCGCGAGGCGGAACTGGCGCTGCAGCGAGAGAGCAGGCGCAAGGACGATTTCCTGGCGATGCTGGCGCACGAGCTGCGCAACCCGCTGGCGCCGATCAGGACCGCCTCGCAGCTGCTCAAGATGGACGCGCAAAACCCCGAGTACGTCCAGCGCTCCAGCAAGATCATCGACCGCCAGGTCAAGCACATCTCGGAACTGGTCGACGACCTGATGGACATCTCGCGCGTGACCCGCGGCCTGGCCTCGATCGACAGGAAAGAGGTCGATCTGCAGGCGGTCATCACCGACGCGGTCGAGCAATCGCATGAGCTGATCGACGTGCGCAACCAGAAGCTGGTACTGGACCTGCGCGACGGCGGCGCCGTCGTGCTGGGCGACCGCACCCGGCTGGTGCAGGTGGTGGTCAACCTGCTCAACAACTCGGCGAAATATACCCAGCAGGGCGGCTGCATCATCCTGGCGACGCTGGTGCGCGACGGCGAGGTCGAGCTCAGCGTCACCGACAACGGCATCGGCATCGACGCCGCCCTCCTGCCCCACGTGTTCGAACTGTTCACCCAGGCCGAGCGCACGCCCGACCGCAGCGAAGGCGGCCTCGGTCTCGGCCTGGCGCTGGTGAAGAGCATCGTGGCGCTGCACCATGGCCGCATCACCGCCGCCAGCGCGGGGCCCGGCATGGGCGCCGCGTTCACGGTGTCGCTGCCGCTCGCGCATGCGGGGCCGGCGGCCGCGCGGCCGCTGCGCATCCTGCTGGTCGACGGCGAGGACGGTGGCGCCGGCAGCGCCGATGGCGCCGAGCTGTGCACCTTGCTGGCGGCCGACGGCCACGCGGTCGCGCCCTGCCCCGACGGGCCATGCGCGCTGGCGCGCGCGGGCGAGCTGCATCCGGACGCGGTCCTGATCCGGACCGACCTGCCCGGCGTGGACGGCTACGCCCTGGCACGTCAGCTGCGCGCGCGCGATCCGGACAACCGGGCGGTGTACATCGCGCTGAGCACGTCGAGCCAGTCGCACGACAGGGTTATCGCCCGCGGCGCCGGCTTCGACCACCAGCTGGAATGGCCGGTCGCGCCGGCCGCGCTGCGCAAGATCCTGCCGCCTACAGTTTCCTGAGGGCCGAGGGCTTGTGCGCCGCCTCGGCCCCGGTGTCGTCGCTGACCACCAGGTATTCCGGATTCTCTTCCGAAGCGGCCACGTGGTGGCCCTTGATCTCGATTGGCGCGGTCAGTTTCTTCTTGACCGTGCCGCGCACCGCGCCCTGCGACGCATGCCATTCCACCTTGTCGCCGGGCTTGAACGATTCGCTCATGATGGTTCCTCCGTTGTGACGGGATAGTGGAACACAGGACGTCCCGGCCCGGCCGTACCTTACGCTGCGGATACGTGACGCCGCCTGTCGGGAAGCTTGGCTATACTGAATCCAAGCCATGATCGGCGTGCAATGCCATTGCGCTTGCCTGGCCGGTCCATCCTTCATGCTTCACAGACTGACAGGAGGTAACATGCAGACGACCTGGATTGTGTCGGCCAACGCGGGCCGAGCGAGGATTTTTTCGGATTCCGATCCGGCGGAACCGCTGGAAGAAATCGATGACCTGGTCAGTACCGCCGCGCGCCTGCGGACCACCGAGATCAACACCGACGAGGTCGGCCGGACGGCCGCCGGCAGCAGCAGCCACAACATCGGCGGCAACGAAGCGGCAGGCTTCGCCCACAACGCCAAGGCCGGCGCGCCGAACAAGGCTTACCAGCCGGCCCAGACGCCACAGGAGCATGAAGCCGAACAGTTCGCGAAGGACATCTCGAAATACCTGATGGACGCGCACCAGGAAGGGCGCTTCCAGCAACTGGTCATTTCCGCCTCGCCGCAGTTCCTCGGCGCCCTGCGCACCTATCTCGCTCCCCAAATCAAGCCGCTGATCAAGCTCGAGGTCAACAAGGACTACACGCACTCCAACGGGCAGCAGCTGCGCGAGCAGATCCGCGAGCAGTTGCAGGCCCAGCGCGCCAGCAAGCTGCAATAAGCGGCCATCGGGCCGGACGGCCTCGCGCCGACGACGCCAGCCGACGAGGCTGGCGTTTTTTTTCGTGGTGGCGGGATGGATGTAAATATTAGTTGCACCTAGGAAGTTGGCTATGTATAAATACAAGTTCGACAACGACATGACCGGGAACACCCGGCAAATCCTAGGGAGACACCATGCCTCATCAGCTCACGCGCGCCAGCCTGTCCATCATCGCCATCGCCGCCCTCGGCAGCCTCACCGGCTGCGCCTCGATCGTCAGCGGGACCAGCCAGGTCGTTTCGGTGGAAACGCTGCATACGAGCGGTAACGTGGCGGGCGCCACCTGCAAGCTCGAAAACGACAAGGGCGTGTACTACGTGACCACGCCGGGCACCGTCACCGTGCACCGTGCCTACGGCGACATGAACGTGAAGTGCGAGAAAGCCGGCTTCGAGCCGGGGCTTGCCACCGTGAAGTCGTCCACCAAGGCCATGATGGCCGGGAACATCCTGTTCGGCGGCGTCATCGGCGCCGGCGTCGATGCCGCCTCCGGCGCCGCCTACGACTACCCCGCCCTGTTCCAGGTCCTGATGGGCCAGCAGCAGACGATCCAGACGCCGGCGCCGGCGCCGCAACCGCAGGCCCCGTCGCAGCCGCAGGTGGCGGCCGCGGGCGGCCAGTAAGGCGGTCCGCCCGACCGCGCCGCGGCACCGGTCGGGCGGACCGTGTGCGGACCGTGCCGCCATCCCTGCTAGGATGGCGTCTCGACGCGCAACCCGACCAATGCCATGCCCGTTCCCGTTTCCCGCCTCGCCCTCCTCGCCCTCGGCCTGCTCGGCGCCACCATCACCGTGCTGGCCGCGGCGCGCGAGCGCCACGTCCCCGACGACCTGGTGCCGATCGATTCCCTCGACGTGCCGCGCTACCTCGGCGCCTGGTATGAAATCGCGAAATACCCGAACCGCTTCCAGAAGCAGTGCGACGGCTACACCACCGCGCATTACAGCCTGCTGCCGGACCGCACCCTGCAGGTCGTCAACCGCTGCCGGCGCGCCGACGGGCGCTTCGTCGAGGCGGTCGGCGTCGCGCGCCAGCTGGGCGGCGCCGATTCGCCCCGGCTTCAGGTGCGCTTCGCGCCGCGCTGGCTGTCGGCCCTGCCGATGGTCTGGGGCGACTACTGGGTGATCGACCTCGATCCGGACTACCAGCTGGCCGCGGTCAGCGAACCGAAACGGGAATACCTGTGGATCCTGTCGCGCACCCCGGCCGTGCCGCGCCAGGCCTATGCCGCCCTGCTGGCCCGGCTCGAACGCCGGGGCTTCGACCTCGACCGGCTGGAAGCGACCAGGCAGGCGCGCTGATGCCGCTTGCCTGATGCTTACCAGGTGAAGTCGTCCGGGATCTTGAAGTCGGCGTAGGGATCGTCTTCCTCGACCGCCTGCGGCGCGGCCCTGGCGACGCGCACCACGATGTCGGGCGCGCGCTCGGCGATCTTGTCGGCGATCACGCGAGGCACCAGTTCGAAGCCGCCGCCATGGCTGACGATCGCCAGGCGCCCGGCCACCAGGTGCTCGCGCACCTTCTCGGAGACGTGGATGCGCTCGATCTTCGTGCCGATCGTGAAGTTGTAGGGGATGTCGCCATTGCCTTTCGGCTGGCGGTTGGTCTGCACCATCTGCGCGATCTGCGCGGCCACGGCCTTCTGGGCCGCGGCCGCGTCGCGCTGGGCGTTCAGTTCGCGCGCGCGCTCGGCGTTCTTGCGCTGCATTTCCAGCGCCGCCTCGCGCGCCTCGTTCTGCTTCTCGACGCCGGTGCGCAGCTCGATCTTGTGCTGCTTGCTCTTTTCCTGGTTGGCCAGCTTGACCTTTTTCTTGTCGACCAGGCCGGCCTTCAGCAGCTGCTCTTGCAGGGAAACCATCTTGTGACTCCGTATGTTCGAAGCCGCAAGCATAGCAAACCCGCGCCGCTCAACGCGAGAGGAAAAAGCGCAACATCTCGCGCGATGCGTCCGGGCCGGACGCCACCGCATACGAGCCGGCGGTGCTGCCGCCCGACCAGGCGTGGCCGGCGCCATGCAGGGTCCAGTGTTCCGCCGCCACCCGGCCGGCGGCGTCCAGCGCGGTGATCCGGGTATGTCCCGGTCCCCGCTCTTCGCGCTGCTCCGGCCCGCGCCCGCCCGCAGCCTGCGCGAACTGGTGGAAGGTGGCCTGGCCATTCGACGGGTGGACGACGGCATCGCGGTCGCCGTGGAAGACGATCACCGGCACCGGCCTGGCGACCTTCGCGCCGGCGCGCATCTTCTTCGGCGCGCCCTTCATCGCGTTCAGTCCTGACATCAGGTCGTGCGCCGCGCCGACCGGCAGGCCCGAATGGACGCCTGCGGCGGCGTACAGCTCGGGATAGGCGGCCGCCATCACGGCCGCCATCGCGCCACCGGCCGACAGGCCCGCCACGTACACGCGCTCCGGGTCGCCGCCATGTTCACGCACGGCCTGGCGCGTCATGCCGGCGATCAGCGACGGCTCTCCCTGGTCGCGCTGTTGATGCCTGGCTTCGAACCAGTTCCAGCATTGCGAATGGTTGGCGCCGGCGGCCTGTTCCGGATACAGCACCAGGCAGCCGTTTTCCTCGGCCAGCAGGTTCATCGTGGTGCCGGCGGCAAAGTCTTCAGGATCCTGCTTGCAGCCGTGCAGCATCACGACCAGGGGACGCGGCCCGGACGCCGGCTTGGCCGGCACGTACAGCCGGTAGCGGCGGGTGCCGGCCTCGTTGGTAAAGCTGCCTTCCAGGAACTGGCCCGGGCCATGCGTCGCCGGATCGACGGTCCTGTCGCGGCCGGGCAAGCCCTGTCCGGGCAGGCCCGACTTCAGGCGCGCCATCCAGTCCTGCAGTGCGCCCGGGCCGGCATCGGGCCCGGCGGCGCGCGGGCGTACGCCCGGGGCCCAGGCCGGCGGCGGGTTCAGGTCGACGAAGGGCGCCGCGCCTCCCCGTTCGGCCTGGCCGGCCGGCGGCACGGCGCCGCCCATCAGGCCGGCCGCCTGCAGGGCTTCCTGGATGATCGCCGTGGCGGCGGCCGGGTCCTTGCCCTGGCTGGAGCGCACTGCGCCCAGGATGTTATCGACAAATTTTTCATAGGGTTTCATGACTGTTCCTTCAGGATTCGATGCGGTCGGCGAGCGCCGCCTTGACGGCGTTCGACGCCAGAAAGGCGCCCAGCACGTGGATCGAGGCGATCGCCTCGCGCGCCAGTTCGGGGGTGACGTCGTCGTCGATGGATGCGAGGCCGAGCACATGGATCTCGAGCCGTTCGCCGGCGGCGACGGTCTTTTCCAGCTCGGCCCTGGAATAACGCTGCATGCCCATCACGTAGCGCTTGCGCGTGACGGTCTGGCGGATCGCTTCGCCATGCAGCTGCAGCTGGTTACGGATCGCCATGCGCACGAAGTCGGTCCGGTTCGTATAAAAACCTTCTTCGACCAGCAGGTCCATCTGCGCGAGGTCGACCAGGCCAAGGTTGATCGTGACTTTTTCGGTATCGGGAAATTTGGGTTTTGCTTCGACAAGCTTCATGAATATACTCTCCTTATACTCCATATGGAGTATAGAAGGAGTATTTCAAGGGTTTTCTAGCTTACCGGCGGAAAAACCACAGCAGCAGCGAAACAAGCACCGAGATGACCAGGCAGGTCACGATCGGAAAGCTGAAGCTGAAGCCTTCGCGGGCGATGTGGATGTCGCCGGGAAGACGGCCCAGCGGCAGGCGGCGCAGCCAGGGCCAGGCGAGGCCGGCGGCGACGAGGATGAGGCCGGAAATGATGAGGAGTTTTTGCATGGCGACCATTCTGCCGGACCCGCAGCCGGCGGGGCGCGCCCTATCCCGGTAGCATCGGCTGGCGCGCGCCGCCCTGTCCCGTGCGGAACACGCTGACCGCCTGCGCCAGGCTCGCCGCCTGGTCCAGCATGGCTTCGGCGGCGGCGGCCGCCTCCTCGACCAGGGCGGCGTTCTGCTGGGTCACCTGGTCCATCTGCACGACCGCCACGCTGACCTGTTCGATGCCCGCGGTCTGCTCGGCGCTGGCGGCCGTGATCTCGGCCATGATGTCGGTCACGCGCTGCACGCTGGTGACGACCTCGCGCATGGTGTCGCCGGCCTGCGCCACCAGGCGGCTGCCGGCCGACACGCTGGCGACCGAGTTCTCGATCAGCGCCTTGATCTCCCTGGCGGCGGCGGCCGAGCGGTGCGCCAGGTTGCGCACCTCGCCCGCGACGACGGCGAAGCCGCGGCCCTGTTCGCCGGCGCGCGCCGCTTCCACGGCCGCGTTCAGGGCCAGGATGTTGGTCTGGAAGGCGATGCCGTCGATCACGCCGATGATCTCGGCGATCCTGCCCGACGCCATATCGATGTCGCGCATGGTGCCTACCACCTGCTCGACCGCCGCCCCGCCGCGCTCGGCCACGCCGGAGGCGGCCCTGGCAAGCAGGTTGGCCTGGCGCGCGTTGTCGGCATTGTGCTTGACCGTCGAGCTCAGCTCTTCCATCGAGGCGGCGGTCTCCTCGAGCGAACTGGCCTGCTGCTCGGTGCGCGCGGACAGGTCCTGGTTGCCGGCCGCGATCTGCTGGGTGGCGGTGCCGATCGCATCGCTGCCGCTGCGCACCTGGTTCACGATGCCGGCCAGCGCCGTGTTCATCTTCTGCAGCGCCGCCAGCAGCCGGCCGATCTCGTCGTTGGAATCGACGCGCACGGACTGGGTCAGGTCGCCGTCGGCCACGCTCTGCGCCAGGTGCAGGGCTTGCCCGATCGCCGCGCTGATCCCGCGGATCAGGAACAGGGCGACCGCCGCGCCCAGCACGCCGCCGATGACGTTCAGCGCGATCGCCAGGTTGCGTGCATGCGCGTAGCGCGCCAGCGCCGCCGCGTACTCCTGCCCGGCGACGTCGATCTGCAGCTTGATCAGCGCCTGCATGTTCTTCCTGGCCGGCATGAAGAGCTGCGCCAGGGGACCGGTCGCCGCAGCCTTCACGGCGTCGGGATCCTGGCTGCGCAGCGCCGCCAGGGTCGGCCTCAGGCCCTGTTCGACGAATTGCGTGCGGCTGTCGATGAAAGTCTTGGCGAGCGCCTTTTCGTCCTCCGTCAGGTAAGTGCCCATGTACTTGCCCCACAGGCCGGAGATCTCCTTGATGCGGGCCTCGGTCTCGGCGGCGGCGGCATGCTGGTCGCCGCCGGCCAGCGCCGCGCGCAGCAGCGTGTTCTGGTTCTGCTGCATCAGCGACAGGACCTGGCCGAGATCGGCCAGCGCGACCAGGCGGTCGTTGTAGACGGTCTCCAGCGCAGCATTGGTAGCGCTCAGGTTCGCCAGGCCGGTCACCCCGACCACGATGGCGACCGTGCTCAGCAGTGCAGTCAGGAAGAGGAGGCGGGCCTTGATGCTGATGTTCTTGAACATGGCAAAAAACTCGGGATGGGATGCCTTCACTCTAGTGCAGGTCGAGGGCTCGCCAAAAGCACTTTCGTTGCCGCGCGGATACAAAATCAAGCGAAGTTGTATGCCGGCCACACCTCTATATTTCTCGTCAATTTCGAAATTGCAACACCTTTCTCGGCAAGAAGAATGCCGGGACATGCATCAAAAAAGTTAAAATATCCCTCTTCCATTGTTTACGATCCTTCCCAGTGAAATCCCCGCTCCCGCCGTCCCGTCTCGCCCGCTGGCTGCGCCGCAGCCTGGCTTGTGCCCTGCTGTCCGGCGGATTGGCGCAGGCGGCCGCGCCGCAGCCTGTGCTGCTGGGGATCGACGGCGAATTCGGCCTGGACAACAGCACCTCGGCCCAGGCCGTCGAACTGGGCATGCGCACCGCCATCGCCGAGATCAACGCGGCCGGCGGCGTGCTCGGCGGACGGCCGCTCGAGCTGGTGACCAGGGACCACCGCTCGATCCCGGCGCGCGGCATCCGCAACATCCAGGAATTCGCGCGCATGCCGGGCCTGGTGGCCGTGTTCGGCGGCCGCTTCAGCCCCGTCGTCATCGAAGAGCTGCCGGTCCTGAAGTCGACCCGCACCCTGTTCATGGCGCCCTGGTCGTCGGCCGATGCGATCGTCGACAACGACATGCGGCCGAACTACGTCTACCGCCTGTCGCTGCGCGATTCGCTGGCCATGCCCAGGATCCTGCAGGCGGCGCACCGGCGGCGCCTGGACCGGGTCGGCCTGCTGCTGACCAACACGTCCTGGGGCCGCAGCAATGCCGAGGCGGCCGAACGCGCGGTGCCGGCCATCCGCGGCATGACGATCGCCGGCGTCTCCTGGTACAACTGGCGCGACACGTCCCTGGTCGGCAGGTACCAGCAGCTGCGCGCGGCCGGCGCCCAGGCCATCGTGCTGGTGGCGAACGACGACGAGGCGGCGGTGCTGGTGCGCGAAGTGGCCGCGCTGCCGAAAGAACAGCGGCTGCCGATCCTGAGCCACTGGGGCGTGACCGGCGGAGAATTCGTCAAGCAGGCCGGCCCGGCCCTGCAGCAGGTCGACTTTTCCGTGATCCAGACCTTCAGCTTCTGGAAGGCCGACCCGGCGCGCGTGCGGCGCTTCCTGGCCAGCGCCGCCAGGGTGTCGCAGGTCAGGCGGATCGAGGACATCAAGGGCCCGGTCGGCGTGGCCCACGCGTATGACCTGACCCACCTCCTGGCGCAGGCGATCGAGCGCGCCGGCAGCACCGACCGCAAAGCCGTGCGCGACGCGCTGGAACATCTGCCGGCCTGGCGCGGCCTGGTCAAGAACTACGCGCCGCCCTTCACGCCGGCCCGCCACGAGGCGCTGGGGCCGGGCGAGCTGCTGATGACGCGCTATCGGGCCGACGGCGTGCTGGTGCCGGCGCGGGAATGAGGATGGCCCCGGGTTCCGCGCCCACCGGGCTGTCGCGGCGCTTCGCGATCGCCGCGGCGATCCTGACCGCGGCCGCCATGCTGCTGATCTCGGTCGTGTCGCTGTGGCTGATCGACCGCCAGCGCGAGCGCGCCAACGACCTGCTGCAGCAGCGCGAGGTGACCTTCCACGCGACCACGGTCGGCCACAACCTGGCGGCGCTGAGCACGCGCCTGAAGGATGTCGCGGCCAGCCCGATCCTGGCCAACGCGCTGGTCGACAGCGCCGGCAAGGAAACCTACCTGACGCCCTTCCTGCATGGCCTGCGCCAGATGAACGGCATACCCGTGCAGGTGATGTTCACCGATTTCGAAGGCACGGAAATCGCCGACAACGGCGCCGGCGGCTTCGGCCCGCGCGAAGCCGCCTGGCTGCGCGAGCGCCTGGCCAGCGGCGACGAACGCCCCGCCCTGCTGGACGGCGAACTGGTCGGGGTTTACCTGCTGCGCTACACGCGCACCCGCACGCCGGAGGGCGCGCTGATGTACAAGATCCGGCTGGCCGACCTCAAGCCGGCGCCATGGGCCGTGCTCGAACCCGGCAATGCGCGCCCGCCGCAGGCGCGCGAAATCAGTGCGCCGGTGCCGCTGCCGCCAGGCTTGTCCCGCCTGGGCCTGGTGCTGCGCGAGGACGAGCGCAAGCTGGCGGCGCCGCTCGACGCGCCGGCCCCGCAATACCTGCTGATCGGCGCGATCACGGCCGCGCTAGCGCTGCTGGTGTTCCTGCTGGCGCAACGCCTGGCGCTGGGCCTGACGCGCGAGCTGCGCGGCCTGGAAGCCTTTTCCGCCAGCCTGGGCGACGCCGGCATCAGCACGCAGCGCGCGCCGCTGGCCGGCAGCCGCGAAGTGGTCAGCCTGGCCGGCGCGATCAACCGCATGCTCGACCGGCTGTACGAGCAGCACGTGCACCTGGAGGCGGAGCGACGCAAGTTCCACCAGCTGTCGAACAACATTCCGCAGCTGGTGTGGATGGCCGACCCGGACGGCGACATCCTCTGGTTCAACGACCGCTGGTACGAATTCGTGGGCGCCGGGCCGGATAACGTCACGGCCGCGGACTGGCACAAGCTGCACGACCCGAACGTCCTGCCCGATGTGCTGCGGCGCTGGCGCCAGGCCATCGCCAGCGGCCAGCCCGACCAGATGACCTTCCCGCTGCGCGGTGCGGACGGGCGCTACCGCAGCTTCTTCTGTTCGGTCGCGCCGCTGCGCGACGCCGGCGGCCGCATCCTGCAGTGGTTCGGCACCTGCACCGACGTCAGCCAGCTCGAAGAAGCCGAGCGCGCGGTGCGCTACAGCGAAGAGCGGCTGCAGCAAGGCCTGGTGGCGGCGCGCATGGCGGTGTGGGAGCGCGATCCGGTCACGGGTTCGGTCAGCTTCTCGGCCAACCTGCACAGCGTGTTCGGCAAGCACTGGTCCAATATCGCCGAGCTGTGGGAGATCGTCCATCCGGACGACCGCGCGGCCCTGCGCGAGACCGTCGAACGCGCCATGCACGAAGGCGGCGCCTACCGCGCCACCCCGCGCGTCCAGCGCCCCGACGACGGCCGCACGATCTGGATCGACATCCGCGGCCGCCTCGGACTCGGTGCGGACGGCCGCAGCACGGTGGTGCACGCGATCGCGATCGACATCACGGAGCGCAAGCACGCCGAGGAAGCGCTGCAGCTGGCCGACCAGCGCAAGGACGAATTCCTGGCGATGCTGGCGCACGAGCTGCGCAATCCGCTGGCCCCGATCAGCAGCGCGGCCGACATGCTGCGCATCGCCTATGCCGGCGAGCCGCGCGTGAAGCAGATCAGCGAGATCGTCGCGCGCCAGGTCGCGCACATGCGCCACCTGGTCGACGACCTGCTCGACGTCTCGCGCGTGACGCGCGGGCTGGTCACGATCAGCCGCCGCCCGACCGACCTGCGGCGCGTGGTGAGCGAGGCGGTCGAGCAGTCGCGGCCACTGGTCGAAACGCGCCGCCATCACCTGGAAGTGGCGCTGCCGGACCACGCCCTGATGGTCGACGGCGACCATACGCGCCTGGTGCAGGTGGCGGCCAACCTGCTCAACAACGCCGCCAAGTACACCCACGAAGGCGGCCGCATCGACGTCGCGCTGGACCAGCACGAAGGCCAGGCCCGCCTGACCGTGCGCGACAACGGCACCGGCATCGGCCCCGACCTGCTGCCGGTGGTGTTCGACCTGTTCACCCAGGGCTCGCGCACCCTCGACCGCGCCCAGGGCGGCCTCGGCCTCGGCCTGGCGCTGGTCCGCAAGCTGGTCGAACTGCACGGCGGCCAGGTCGCCGCCAGCAGCCCCGGCCAGGGCCAGGGCAGCACCTTCACCGTCACCCTGCCCCTCCTTTGATCTCCCCCAAACCGGGGTCAGACTCCCGATTTTGGAAATAGCTAACGATACATTTCCAAAAACCGGAGTCTGACCCCGGTTTTAGGAAATTGCGGCACGGCATGCGTTTGACCGAGTTGGCGTTTCGTTGGAACATGGCTTGCCCATCAACGAATCCGCCGCGCTATGTCTTCTGAGCTTGGTCTGGTCTGTATCACCGTGTCGAAGGATGTCCGTTACCGCACCGTCACGCGCAAGCGGCTGCTGGAGCATGCGGACGACGGCCAGCGCAAGCTGCTCGACGGGATCTACCGCGACAACCTCCAGACCCTCGACAACGCCCTGCAGTACTGCAAGCGCGAAGGGATCCGCCTGTACCGCATCCCGTCCTCGATCTTCCCTTTCTTCGACGAGGACGTCGGGCGCGCGGTGATGCAGGCGCTGGTACCCAGCCTGGCGCGCACCGGGCGGCGCGCCACCGAACTCGGCCTGCGCCTGGTGATGCACCCGGACCAGTTCGTCGTCCTCAGTTCCGATTCGCCCGAGGTGGTGGCCAACAGCGTCAAGATCCTGCAGATGCACGCCGACATCATGGACCTGTTGCAGCAGCCGCGCTCGCCCTGGGCGGTGCTGGAGATCCACGGCGGCAAGGCGAACCGCAGCGACGCCCTGGTCGAACGCATCCGGCAACTGCCGGACCCGATCCGCCTGCGCCTGTGCCTCGAGAACGACGAGTACTCCTATAACGCCGAGCAGATCCACGACGTCTGTACACGCGCACGCGTGCCGATGGTGTTCGACGCCCACCACCACATCGTCAGCGAAAAGCTGTCCAGCTACGACGACCCCAGCGTGGCCGAGATGTTGAACAAGGCGCGCGACACCTGGCCGGATCCGGCGCTCCAGATGGTGCACATCTCGAACGGGCGCGAAGGCTTCAACGACCGCCAGCATGCGGACCTGATCACGACCATGCCCGCGTCCTACGCCCAGGCGCCGTGGATCGAAATCGAGGCCAAGAACAAGGAACAAGCGATTGCCGCGCTGCGCTGCACCATTCAGCGTCCGCATGGCGGCCATCAGGAATCGTAATTAGTCAATTCGCCCAGCCGGGTTCAGAATGGATGTGCTTCTGTTACCGAACCAGACATGATCGTCCGCGACCGTCCTTCCCCGCTGCGCCTGTTCCTGATCATGCGGGGCTCGGTCCTGCCGAACATCTGGTTCAGCCTGCTCGGCACCGCCCTGCTGGCGATCGCCGTCACCTGGACCCGCGGCACGCTGTGGGGCCACAAGATCGCGATCGGCGCAATCCCCTTCACGCTGATGGGCCTGCCCCTCGCGATCTTCCTCGGTTTCCGTAACAACGCCGCCTACGACCGCTACTGGGAAGGCCGCAAGCAGTGGGGCGAGCTGGTCCTGCGCAGCCGCAGCCTGGCGCGCCAGTGCCTGTCGCTGGTCGACGACGGCGCACAGCGTGCGCGCATGATGCGGCGCGCGATCGCCTACGCGCACGCGCTGCGCCACCGCCTGCGGCACAGCGACCCGGCGGCCGACGTCGCGCCCTGGCTGGAACAGGACGAATGGCAGCGCGTGCGACGCCTGCCCAACCTGCCGCACGCGCTGATGCTGGAGATGGGCGCCGACCTCGGAACGCTGCTGCGCGAACGCCGCATCGAGCCCTGCCTGGCGCCAAGCGTCGACGCCAGCCTGGCGGCGATGACGGGCGTGGCCGCCGCCTGCGAGCGCATCCAGGGCACGCCGATCCCGTTTTCCTATTCCCTGCTGCTGCACCGCACCGCCTACCTGTACTGCGTGCTGCTGCCCTTCGGCCTGGTCGATGCGATCGGCGACCTGACCCCGCTGGTGACGCTGCTGGTCGCCTATACCTTCTTCGGCCTGGATGCCCTCGGCGACGAGATCGAGGAGCCGTTCGGCATGTCCGACCACGACCTGCCGCTCGAAGCCATCTGCCGCACCATCGAGATCGACCTGCGCACGGCGCTCGGCGACACCGACCTTCCCCCACCCCTACTGCCGGTCGACTACCGGCTCAGCTAGAACATGAAGACTGAATACCTGGATCGAATCCGTTGCGCCGGATTGCGCAATCGCGTCACCGGCGCTCCCGAGGCGGCAAGCTGGATCAAGGATGGCATGACCGTCGGCATGAGCGGCTTCACCCGCGCCGGCGACGTCAAGCTGGTCCCGGCCGCGCTGGCCGAGCGGGCGCGCCGCGAACCGCTGAAGATCACCCTGCTCACCGGCGCCTCGCTCGGCAACGACACCGACAAGCTGCTCACTGAAGCGGGCGCGTTGGCGCGCCGCATGCCCTTCCAGGTCGATCCGGTGCTGCGCGCCGCCATCAACCGCGGCGAGGTGATGTACATCGACCAGCACCTGTCCGAGACCGTCGAGCAGCTGCGCAGCCGCCACATCCAGCCGGTCGACGTGGCGGTGGTGGAAGCGGTGGCGATCACGGAGAGCGGCGCGATCGTCCCCACGACGTCGGTCGGCAACAGCGCCAGCTTCGCGATCCTGGCCGACAAGGTCATCGTCGAAATCAACCTGGCGCAGACCACCGGCCTCGAAGGCCTGCACGACATCTGGATTCCGAAAAAGCGGCCGATGCGCGAACCGGTCCCGATCATGTCGGTCGAACAGCGCGCCGGCACGCCCTTCATCGAGATCCCGCCGGAAAAGATCGTCGCCATCGTGATCACCGACCAGCCGGACAGCACGTCCTCGGTGCTGCCGCCGGACGAGGAGACCGCCGCCATCGCCGGCCACCTGGTGCGCTTCTTCGAGGACGAAATCATCAAGGGGCGCCTGACTTCCAGCCTGCTGCCGCTGCAGGCCGGCATCGGCACCATCGCCAACGCCGTGCTGGCGGGCTTCGTCCACAGCCCCTTCCACCAGCTCACCATGTATTCCGAGGTGCTGCAGGACTCGACCTTCGACCTGTTCGACGCCGGCAAGCTCGAATTCGCCTCCGGTTCCTCGATCACCCTGTCGCCGGAAAAGAGCGCGCAGGTGTTCCGCGACTTCGAGCGCTACCGCGAGCGCCTGGTGCTGCGCCCGCAGGAAGTGTCGAACCATCCGGAAGTGATCCGGCGCCTGGGGATCATCGCGATCAATACCGCGCTGGAAGCCGACATCTACGGCAACATCAATTCGACCCACGTGGCCGGCACCCACATGATGAACGGGATCGGCGGCTCGGGCGACTTCGCGCGCAACGCCTACCTGTCGGTGTTCGCCACCAAGTCGACCGCCAAGGCGGGCCGCGTATCGTCGATCGTGCCGATGGTGTCGCACGTCGACCATACCGAGCACGATGTCGACATCATCGTCACCGAACAGGGACTGGCCGACCTGCGCGGCCTGGCGCCGCGCGAACGCGCCGGCGTGATCATCGAGCGCTGCACGGCGGAACCCTACCGCGCGATGCTGCGCGAGTACGTCGCCGAGGCCGGCCAGCGCGGCGGCCAGACCCCGCACCTGCTGGAGCAGGCCTTCTCCTGGCACGCGCGCTACCGCGAGACCGGATCGATGCTGCCCGAGGATTGACGCCTGCGGGTGATTAGTGTGCAATAGGCAATCTTTCTTGACCTGTCGCCACCATGACCGCTGCCGCTCCGACACCGAAACGCCGCCTGCGCAAGATCCTGCTTGCGATGGGCGGCATCGTCGCCATCACCCTTGCCGCCATCCCGCTGGCGCGCAACATGGAGCGGGGTCCGCTCGACGCCAGCGCGCGGCGCCAGGCGCCCGGGCAGTTCGTCACGCTCTCGCACGGCATCGTCCACGTGCGCACCGCCGGCCCCGAGCAGGGCCGCCCGGTGATCCTGGTGCACGGCTTTTCGGTGCCCAGCTATGTGTTCGACAAGACCAGCGCGGACCTGGCGGCGGCGGGCTTCCGCGTGATCCGCTTCGACCTGTACGGGCGCGGCTGGAGCGCCCGCCCGGACGTGGACTACGACCGCGAACTGTTCGCCAACCAGGTCGTGGAACTGATGGATACGCTGCAGATCGCCAGGGCCGACGTGCTCGGCCTGTCGATGGGCGGCGCGGTCGTCGGGCGCTTCGCGGCCGAGCATCCGGAGCGGGTGCGCAGCGTGGTGCTGGTGGCGCCCCTCACGCGGCCGCACGACATCAGCGTGATGGCCTGGCCGGGCGTCGGCGAGTGGCTGACGCGCGCCTGGTTCCTGCCTTCGCTGGCGGCCAACCAGCTCGAAGACTTCCCGCACCCCGAACGCGTGCCCGGCTGGGCCGAGCGCTTCCAGCCGCAGATGCGCTACGACGGCTTCGGACGCGCGATCCTGTCGAGCATCCGCCACCTGTCGAACGCATCGTCGGTGCCGGATTTCGAGAAGGTCGGCAAGAGCGGCCTGCCGGTGCTGCTGGTGTGGGGCGAGCTTGATGCAACGGTGCCCTACGCCGAACACCTGGACGTGCAGCGCGCGATCCCGCAGGCCCAATTCGTCTCGCTGCCCGGCCTGGGCCACATGACGGTGGTCGAGGATCCGGAAGCGACGGATCCGCGGATCGTCGGGTTCCTGCAACAGCATTGAATGCGCCTGGCAACATCATCTGCCCGACCTCATTTCGGGCAGATATGACTTTTGCCATTTCGAGACAGTTTCGTGATGCGCGCGCCTGCATCCCTTGTTCCGGATCGACGCTGGCCTAGACTGAAATACCGCCAGGGCGATGCCCGCTGTGCGGTATCCGACGCCCGCCACGAGGCTGATCCGGCGTGACGCCTGTCCCAGGGTTTATGCTTTGTGAAGGAACGATCATGCGCCTCCTATCTCTTTTGATTCCCGCATCCCTGCTGGTGCTTGCCACTGGCGCGGGTGCGCAGACCCAACCCTACCCCCGTCCCGATACTGCGCCGATCTCGACCGTGACGGTGACGGCCCCGGCCAAGGCGATCCGGCTCAGGCCCGACGAAGTCAAGCAGATCGCCGGCACCTATGACATGGCGAATGGCTGGAAAGTGGAAGTGCTCGGCAAGCCGGAATACATCGACGCGACCATCGACACCGAAAAGCCGATGCGGCTCAAGGCCGTGTCGAGGAACAAGTTCATCTCCGGCGACGGCAACGTGGTCATGGAATTCAACCAGGGGACGGACTACGACATGAAGCTGAGTTATGTCCCCGACCCCAGCAAGCCATCGATGGTGTCGATCCCCGCGCAGAGGGCAAAACGCTGAGCGCCGCGCAGCTCCCAAAAAAACGCCAGCCCGCAAGCTGGCGTTTGTCTTAACGCGTTACCGCGCAGACAAGGAGCGATCAATAGCCGCGGCCGCCGGTGCCGCTGGTAGGAGGCGTGGTGGGGGTGGTGCCCGTGGTGCCGGTGCCGGTGGTGCCGGTGGCGCTGGTGCCGGTGCCCGAACCCGAGCCGGTGCCGCTCATGCCGGACGAGCCGCTCATGCCCGACGAGGTGGTGCCGGTGCCGCTCGCGCCGGTGCTGCCGCTCATGCCGCTGGTGCCGGTCGAGCCGGAACCCATGCTGCCGCTGGTGCCGCTGCTACCCGACGAGGTGCCGGTGCCCATGCTGCCCGAGGTGCCCGACGAGCCGGTGCCCATGCTGCCGCTGCCGGTGCCGGACGAGCCGGTGCCCATGCTGCCGCTGGAGCCGGACGAACCGGTGCCGGTGCCGGTGCCCGAGGTGCCGCTCGAACCCGAGGAACCGCTGGTGCCCATGCTGCCGCTGCCCGAGGTGCCGCTGGTGCCCGACGAACCGCTGCCGCTGCCCATGCTGCTGCTGCCCGAGGTCGTGGTGTCGCCCATGCTCGAACCCGAGCTGGTCGAACCGCTGCTGCTCGAACCCGAGCTGGCGCTGTGCTTCTTGTGGTGTTTCTTCTTGCTGTGCTTCTTGGTCGACGATTTGCTGGTGGCCTGGTCTGCCTGGGCGCTGGCGTTGGTGTCGCCGGTGGTCGACGCATTGCTGCTTTGCGCCTGGGCGCTACCCATGCCGAACATCGCCACCGCAACGGAGGCTCCCAGAAGGCCTTTCAGTAACTTATTCATTTTCATATCGCTCTCCTAATGGATTTGGGGCAAAAAGCTCAACAATATCAACGAGATGCATTGAGGGTTCGCAGTGTAAAACGGTCCCGGCAAAGCGTGCGCGCGTTAGCCGTGCGGCAAAAAACCATGAGCGGGAAAGCGATATGTCGCAGGAGTCAGTGCGAGGCAGCCACCGCCGGCGAACCGTGAGGCGCCGCCACCGCCGCGGCCTGCGCGGCGAGCGTGCCCAGCCTGGTGTACAGCGCCAGCACATTGCTCTTGTCGTCCGGATAGACCCGGTTCGACAGCAGCACGTAGAAGGTGCGCGAGCCGGGGTCGATCCACAGGACGCAGCCGGTGAAGCCGGTATGGCCGTAGCTGCCGACCGGGAACAGGGTGCCGCGCGGACGCACCGCATACGGCGAGTCGATGTCCATGCCCAGGCCGCGCAGCGCCTCGATGCCGGCCGGCGATTGCGGCGTCGTCATCAGCCGCACGCTGTCCGGGCTGAGGATGCGCACGCCATCCAGCTCGCCGCCCTGGAGCAGCATGCGGGCGTAGCGCGCGACGTCGTGCGCGGTGGTGAACACGCCGGCCGAACCGGCCACGCCATCCATGCGGCGCGCGGTCGGATCGTGCACCACGCCCTGCAGCAGCTGGCCGGGGGCGAGGTCGCCGTGGCCCGCGCCGCCGTCTTCCCTGCCCTTCTGGGTCGGCGCGATCAGCGCGACCCTGGCGCTGTCCAGGCGGCGCAGCGGCGCGTAGCCGGTGTCAAGCATCTTCAGCGGTTCGAAGATGCGGGTGCGCGCGAATTCGTCGAGCGGCATGCCGGACACCTTCTGCACCAGCTGGCCGAGCAGGATGTAGTTGATGTCCGAGTAGCGGAAGAAGGTGCCGGGCGGATGGGTCACCGCCTGGCTGCAGGCCAGCGCGTGGGCGGCGGCGTCGCCATGCCAGGCCGGCCTGGCCGGCAGGCCGGACGGCAGGCCCGAGCTGTGGGTCAGCAGGTGCCGGATCGTGATCGCATCCTTGCCGCCGTTCGCGCATTCCGGGAAGTAGCTCACCAGTTTCGCGTCGAGGGCTATCCTGCCCTCTTCCGCCAGCTTCAGGACGGACGGCGCGGTGGCCAGCACCTTGCTCAGCGAGGCGGCGTCGAACACGGTGGCGGTGTCGACAGGGCGCGCATCCGGCTCGTAGCTGAGCTTGCCGTAGGCCCGCTCGTAGGACTGGCCGCCGCGTTCGAGGTGCACCACCGCGCCCGGCAGCTGGCGGGCGGCGACGGCCTGTTCGACGGCGGCGTCGATCTCCGGGAAGCGCGCGGCATCCAGTTGCGCGGACTGCGGTTCCGCACCCATGGAGGAGCGCGGCGGCGAGGCGCAACCGGCAAGGAATACGGCGGCGGAAGTGGCGGCGAACAGCAGGCGGAGGGAAGAACGTGGCATGGTTGGCAAGGGCGCGGACGGCCCGGGCAGAGGAATTAACGAAAGGCAATCATAGGCAGGCCACTTGGCGGGGTCAAGCGGGGCGCGGTCGGCGGGAAAAATCCGAACGGCGTATCATGGCCCCATGATTCCTCTCTCGATACTCGACCTCGCCCCCATCGTTGAGGGCGCCACCGCTTCCGATTCCTTCCGCAACTCGCTCGACCTTGCCCAGCACGGCGAGCGCTGGGGCTACCACCGTTTCTGGCTTGCCGAACACCACGGCATGCCGGGCATCGCCAGTGCGGCGACCTCGGTCCTGATGTGCCATGTTGCCAACGGCACCTCGACGATCCGCATCGGCGCCGGCGGCATCATGCTGCCGAACCATTCCCCGCTCGTGATCGCCGAACAGTTCGGCACGCTGGCCTCGCTGTTCCCCGGCCGCATCGACCTCGGCCTGGGCCGCGCGCCCGGTTCCGACCACACCACCGCGCGCGCGCTGCGCCGCAACCTGGCGTCCGACGCCGACGAGTTCCCGCAGGACGTGGTGGAGCTGATGGATTACTTTGCCGACTCGCCGCGCCGCCAGGTGCGCGCGGTGCCGGGCGCCGGCCTCGACGTGCCGGTCTGGATCCTCGGTTCGAGCCTGTTCGGCGCCCAGCTGGCGGCCGCCCTCGGCCTGCCCTACGCCTTCGCCTCGCACTTCGCGCCGCAGATGATGATGCAGGCGATCGAGCTGTACCGCGCCACCTTCCGTCCCTCGGCCCAGCTCGACAAGCCCTACGTGATGCTCGGCTTTAACGTGTTTGCCGCCGACACCGACGCCGAGGCGCATTTCCGCGCGACCTCGATGCAGCAGGCCTTCATCAACCTGCGCAGCGGCCGTCCGACCAGGCTGAAGCCGCCGGTCGAAGGCTATCTGGAGTCGCTGAGCCCGCCGGAGCGGTCGATGCTGGACTCGGTCCTGTCGTGCTCGGCCATCGGCGCGCCGGACACGGTCGCCGCCCAGCTCAAGGCCTTCATCGAGCGCACCGGCGCCGACGAACTGATGATCACCTCGCAGGTCTTCGACCACGCGGCGCGTCTGCGCTCGTACGAGATTACCGCAGGCATCATGGACAGATCGTAATGTGTGCTGGTCAACGATGACGCCGCCAAGCCGTTCTTTCCGTTGATTGGCGAACAGTCGGGAACGTTCGCCAGGCCTAGGCTGCGCATATCGGCGGCCGTCCGGCCGCCCACCTACCGGAGAATGACCATGAAAGCTCGATTGATTGCCGTATCCCTCGTGATGTCGCTGGCCTCGACCGGCGCCGCCTATGCCAAGCCCAGCTGCCTGAAAGGCGCGGCTGCGGGCGCCGTCGGCGGCCACTTCCTGGGCAAGCACCACGTGCTCGGCGCGGCCGTCGGCTGCGCCGTGGGCCACCACATGTCGAAGAAGCAGGAACGGGAACAAGCCCAGGCCCAGGCCCAGGCGAATGCCCAGGCCCAGGCAAACGCCAATGCGCAGGCCCAGGCGAATTCCCAGGCCGCATCCCGCCGTAAATAAGGACACAGCGGGGCGCCGCGCCACCCCGGCGGTGAGCGGCGCCGCGCCCGCTCAGGCGTCGCCGGTGCCGGCCTGCAGCGCGTCGATGAGGTCGCGGGTCGAGCGCACCCGGCCCATGGTGCGGAACACGTTCTCGCAGCAGTGCTTGTGCGCTTCCGCGTTCGCGGTGCTCATCGCGTCTTCCGCGAAGACCAGCTCGTAGCCGCGGTCGAAGGCCGCGCGCGCGGTCGATTCGACGCCGTAGTTGGTGGCGATGCCGCTCATGATGAGGGTCTTGATGCCGCGCCGGCGCAGCAGCTGGTCGAGCTCGGTACCGTAGAAAGCGCCCCACTGGCGCTTGGTCACCACATGGTCGGTGGCCTGCACCTGGGCTTCGGGCGCCATGTGCGACGCTTCCGGCGGCGGCGTCGGCGTGCCGGGCTTGAACATCGGGTTGTCGGCCGGCAGCTGCAGCAGCTCGTCCAATTGCACGCGCACGAAAATCACCATGCCGCCGCGGTCGCGCATTTCGCCGGCCAGCAGCACGCAATTGCCCACCACCCGTTCGGCCGGATGCGGCGCCAGTTCCTTCTTCACGTTGAAGTTCTGCAGGTCGATCTGCACGAGAGCAGTGCGGCCGATGTCGATATTCAGGGTCTTGTTCATGGAATCCTCCTTGGGCCGAAGTATTCACCAGGCGCGGTTTTGGCGGCGCGCGGCGGCCAAGGCCGGCCTCCGGATAAATACAGACCGCGGCTTGACGCTGTGATAAATTTCTCAGGATCATAAATAGAGACGGCAGACGCCGCAGACCATGAAGAAAATCGCCATCGCCGGCATGAGCGCACTGCTGGCGGCCTGCGCCACCACCCAGCCTCCCCTCACCGCCTACAGCCTCGGTTCCGGCGCTCCGCGCAGCGCGGCCCAGCAGGCGCTCGAATTCGACAAGGCCGACCTCAAGCTGCGCATCGAGCCGGCCAGCCGCAGCATCCGGGGCGACGTCACGCTCACCTTCGGCACCCGCGCGCCGGTCGGCAGCATCGAGCTCGACCTGGACCGCAACCTGCCGATCGACGCCATCGAGGTCGACGGCCAGCCGCTGTCCGCCGCCAACTGGCGCAATCCGGACGGCAAGCTGACCATAGCCCTGCCGCAGCCCCTGCAGCCCGGCAAGCAGGTGGCGGTGCGCGTGCGCTACCACGGCCAGCCGCACGTGGCCAGGCGCGCGCCCTGGGACGGCGGCTTCGTCTGGTCGCAGACGCCCGACGGCCAGCCCTGGGTGGCGAGCGCCGTGCAGGGCGAAGGCTGCGACCTGTTCTGGCCCTGCATCGACCATCCGACCGGCAAGCCGAAACAGGTCGACGAGCACATCACGGTCCCGAGCCCGCTGGTCGCGGCCGGCAACGGCATCGCCATGGGCATGGATGAGGCGGACGGCTGGCGCACCTACCACTGGCGCACCAGGAACCCGAGCACCTACGGCATCTCGATCAACGTCGCGCCCTATCAGCTGCTGTCGGGCGAATACCGCAGCCGCTACGGCAACGTGATTCCGCTGCGCATGTGGTACCTGCCGCAGAGCGAAAAGGGCGCAAAGGAACTGTTCGCCGAGTTCCCGCAGATGCTGGACTTCTTCGAGAGCACCATCGGCCCCTACCCCTTCGGCGACGAAAAGATGGGCGTGGTGGAAACGCCGCACAAGGGCATGGAGCACCAGACCATCAATGCCTACGGCAACAAGTACGCGAAGACGGCGTATGGCTACGACGAGCTGCTGCAGCACGAGTTCGCCCACGAGTGGTTCGGCAACCAGCTGACCAACGCCGACTGGGACGACATGTGGCTGCACGAAGGCCTGGGCAGCTATATGCAGCCGCTCTACATGCAGGTCCTGCGCGGCGACCAGGAATACTTCGCATCGCTGATGCACCAGCGCGCCATGATCGAGAACAAGGCGCCGATCGTGTCCGGCAAGCCGCGGCTGGAAGAGGACGTCTACGACACAAAGCGCGGCGGCCCGGGACAGGACATCTACAACAAGGGTTCACTGGTCATGCACACGCTGCGCGGCCTGATCGGCGACGAAGCCTTCTTCCGCGCGGTGCGCGAAGAAGTGTACGGGACCGCCGACCCGCGTCCGGGCGCGCTCGCGCCGCGCTACGGCACGACGCCCGAATTCATGGCCATCGTCAAGCGCGTGAGCGGGCGCGACCTGGACTGGTTCTTCCAGGCCTACCTCTACCAGAAGGACCTGCCGGAACTGCAGGCCACGCGCAGCGGCAACACCTTGCAGCTGGCCTGGAAGACGGAAAAGAACACGCCGTTCCCGATGCCGGTCGAGGTCAAGGTGGGAAATCGCGTGGTCAGCGTGCCGATGACGGACGGGCGCGGCAGTGTCGAGCTGCCGGAAGGGGCAAGCTATACGCTGGATCCGCATTCGAAGGTGCTGCGCAGGGAGCAGCATATCGAGCGGTATCGGCAGTATCTGGACGAGCTGAAAAAGAAGAAAGAGAAGGAGAAGGCTGCTTAAAAACCGTCGTTCCCGGCATTGCCGGAAACGACTCCCCGCGAAGGCGGGGACCCAAGTTCCTGGCGTACCGGCAGCGTTTGGCGTTGGCGGTTTGCGAAATAACTTGGATCCCCGCCTGCGCGGGGACGACGGGTTTGAGCCAAGTAATTACTTCCGAGCCGAATCCTGCATCTTCTCGCCAGTACGCTCCAGCGCGCGGCCGGTGGCGGCGGTTGCATCCTTCGCGCCTTCCTTCGCGCTCGCAGCGGCGTCGTGCGATTCCTGGCGCACTTCGGCGCCTGCTTCGCGCATGTTGGCGGCTGCGCGGTCCGAGGCGGCGTCGATCTTGGCGCCGGCGCGATCGGTGGCGGCATCGATCTTCTCGCCGGCACGGTTGGCGGCGGCGTTGGCGTCGGCGGCGGCTTCACGGCTTTCGGCAGCGACTTTCGCGCCGGTATCGTCGACGGCCTTGCCTGCGGTCTGGGCCGGGCCCATGCCGTTGGTTTCGACGGTCGTCTTTTCGGTTTTCTGGCAGCCGGTGGCCAGCACGGCGACAGCAAGAACGAGGCTCGACAGGGAAATGGTCGTGGTCTTCATGATGGGCTCCTTTTATTATCAAAAATGAAATTTCGTAGGCGTATCTTACACCGCCCGTCCATACGCACGATTGGCAATTGTGCCAAACCGTAACAAGAAATTCACTTTTCCCGAGGCCGTCCGAGCCCGGCCGTTACAAGTTCTTTCAAACGCCGTGTTCAAGGCAGGGGATTCCCGTCCGCATCGATTTTCCGCACCTCGCCCAGGCCCAGTCCACGCACGTCGGCCTCGACCTTGCTCATGTCGCCCACCACGATCCAGACCTGTTGCTTCGGCAAGATGGTCCGCGCCGCCAGCGCATTCAGTTCGGCCGGCGCCACGGCCAGCACCTTGTCCGTGTAGGTGTTGTAATAGTCCTCGGGCAAGCGGTACTGCAGGATGGTGGCATAGCCGTTGCTGAGCTGGGCGATGGTCTCGAAGGCGCCGGGCAGGCCGAGGGTTTCGTTGTCCTGGGCCGCCTTCAGCTCCGGCTGGGTGATGGGGCGGGCGCCGGCGATGTCGGCGTATTCCCGGATTAGCTCGCGCAGGGCCGGCGCGGTCCGGTCGGTCTGCACCGGCGAGGCGCTGAACAGGATGCGCTGCCCGACCGCCGCCACCAGCGAGGAGCCGACGCCGTAGGACCAGTGCTTGTCTTCGCGCAGGTTCATGTTCAGGCGCGAGCTGAAGGTGCCGCCGAACACGTCGTTCAGCAGGTTCAGCGCCACCGCGTCCGGCGAATTGCGCGGCGGCGCCAGCTGGGCGCCGACGATCTCGCTCTGCAGGGCGCCGGGGCGGTCGAGCAGGTAGATCACGGTCCGGTCGGGCTGCGCGACCCGGGCCACGTTCTTCCGCGGCACGCCCCCCGGCTGCCAGCCGGCGAAGGCCTGCTCCAGCAAGGGCCTGAGCGCGGCCATCGTGGTGTCGCCGACCACCAGCAGGGTCGCATTGCCGGGCTTGAACCAGGCCTGGTGATAGCGCACCAGGTCGGCCCGCGTCATGCGCGCCACCGCGCTTTCCGTGCCGGTGCCGGTCAGCGGCAGGCCATAGGCGTGGTCCTTGCCGTACAGCAGGCCCGGCAGCACGCGCAGCGCCATCGCGCGCGGCACCGTCTTCTCGCGCCTGATGGCGGCGATGCGGTCGCGCTGCAGGCGCTCGACATCCGCCTGCGGGAAGGATGGGTGCAGGACCAGGTCGGCATACAGGCCCAGGGCCTGCGGCAAGGTCGGGCTCAGGACATTCATGTTGACGAAGGCGCCGTCGAGGTTGGTGGTGGCGCCGAGCGAGGCCCCCAGCGCTTCCAGCTCGGCGCTGACCTGCCGCGAAGACCGCGCGTTTGCCCCATGACGCGTGCCCTCTTCCAGCATCCGCATCGTCAGGCTGGCCAGGCCCGGCAGCGCGTGCGAATCGGAGGCGTATCCCGCATCGATCATCATCGACAGGTTGACGATCGGCGCGCCATGGCGTTCGGCCAGCACCAACTTCAGGCCGTTCGACAGGGTCGCCAGCTGCATCGGCGGCAGGTGCAGCTGTTCCGCTTGCCCGAGCGGCGGACCCTTGCTGCGGTCGAGGGTCGTCACCGAGGGCGCGAGCCCAGCCGGGAACGGATCGACCTGCAGGATATAGTCGCCGTCGTCCAGCCACGCCAGCATGGCTTGCCGCACCATGGCCGGGGTCGCGGCCCGGATGCGCTTCAGGTAGGTCTTGTAGCAGTCCGGGTTGCCGGTGAAGGTCATGCAGCGCGCCAGCAGGTCGCTCTTGCCGCCGAAGCCGCCGACCCGCTCGACGGTGCGCGCGTACTGCGCCAGGATCGCCGTCTTCGCCAGGCGCAGCTCGTCCTCGCGCGGTCCGCTTTTCAGGAGTGCCTGCAATTCCTGGTCGGCCACGCGCTCCATGCGCGCCACGTCGGCGCCGGGGCGGGCCGTCAGGTTGATGCCGAACTGGCCGGCGATCTCGTTCGAGTCGTCGCTGGCGAAGGCCGAGGTCGCCAGCTGCTCCCTGACCACCAGGCGCTGGTACAGGCGCGAGGTCTTGCTGCCGCCCAGCACATGGGCCGCCAGGTCGAGCAGCGCTTCTTCCGGCGTGTCCGCGCCCGGCACGTTCCAGATCCGGTAGATGCGCGCCTGCGGCACGCGGTCCTGCACGCTGCCGCGGTGGGTGCCGCTGCGCTTCGCCACCCAGGCGCGCTGCGTCGCCACCGGCGGGCCGGGCGGGATGTCGCCATAGTATTTCTCGACCTTCTCGCGGGCCTGCGCGGGCGTGATGTCGCCGGCCAGCACCAGCACCACATTGTTCGGGCCGTAATTGCCGCGAAACCATTCCGTCACGTCCGTCATGGAGGCGGCGTCGAGGTCTTCCATCGAGCCGATCGTGGTCCAGGAATACGGATGGTTGGCCGGATACGTGTTTTCGGTGACGATCTGCTCGACCACGCCGTAGGGCTGGTTCTCGCGCTGGCGCTTCTCGTTCTGCACCACGCCGCGCTGCAGGTCCAGCTTCTTCTGGTCGAGCACGCCCAGCAGGTGGCCCATGCGGTCGCTCTCGGCGAACAGGGCGTAGTCGAGCATCGAGGCCGGCACGGTCTCGAAGTAATTGGTGCGGTCCTTGTTCGTAGTGCCGTTCAGGTCGCTCGCGCCGATGCCCTCCAGGGCCGACAGGAAGGTCTTGTCGAAGTTGGCGCTGCCCGAGAACATCAGGTGCTCGAACAGGTGGGCGAAGCCGGTCTTGCCCGGCTTTTCGTTCTTGGAGCCGACGTGGTACCAGGTGTTCACGGCCACCACGGGCGATTTGTGATCCTCGTGCACAAGTACGGTCAGGCCGTTGTTCAGCACGAACTTCGAATAGGGGATGTCGGGAATGGGGATGTCGACGGCGGCGCGCGGTGCGGCAACGGCCGGGGCCGATGCCGGGAGCGCCAGCACCAGCACCAGCGCGAGCAGCAATGCCAGAAACGGCGCAATCGAGGGGGAACGCATGCCTGCCTCCTGGAATCCGGGCCGCCCATTCTATGCCAGCCCGTCTGCGCACGGCTGAACCCGGGCGTGCTATGCTTGTCGACCTTTGCTCCCTGTTGACGCTGCCCGTGCGCCCGTTGAGCACCGCGACAAGGTAGCTGAATGATCATCGATTCCCCCTCTTCCCCCGGTTTCACTCCGTCCCGCACCGGCGCGCTCGCGGTATCCGTGCTCGTCACGGTCGCCACGCTGCTGCTGCTGCCGATCGCCAGCCACAAGTGGCCGAACGTGCCCGCCTTCGTGCCCTCCTACCAGGCCGTGCTGATCGGTACTTACCTGCTGGCGTCCTACCTGGTCTACGGTTATTTCCTGCAGACGCGCATCCGCTCGCTGCTCTGGCTGTGGTCCGGCTGCGTGTACACCGCCGCGGTGCTGGCGGCGCAGTTCCTGTCCCTGCCCGGCGCCTTCGTCGCCAAGGAGCGCCTGCTGGGCGGGCCGCAGACCACCATCTGGCTGTGGTTCTTCTGGCACCTGGGCGCCGGCGGCATGTTGCTCGGCTATGCGGTGACGGAATGGCGCGGCGCCGGCAGGATGGTCGCCGACGCCCGGCGCAGCTTCGTCCGCGCCGCCGCCGCCATGGCCGTCGCGCTGGCCGCGACCCTGGCGGCGGTGACGGTTTTACACGATTACCTGCCGATCCAGAACATCGGCGACGATTACAGCCTGATCACGCGGACCGGCTACGGCCCGCTGATCCAGGCCATCCTGTTCGCCGCCCTGTTCTTCCTGTGGCGCGCCAGCCGCTTCCGCACGCCGATCAGCGCCTGGCTGGGCGTGGCGATCCTGGCCCTGGCCTTCGATAACATCATCACCATGGCCGGCGGGGCGCGGCTGTCGGTCGGCTGGTATGTCGGGCGCCTGAACGCCCTGCTGTCCGCCATCGTGATGCTGGTGCTGTACATGCAGACCATCCACCGCGTCTACCTGAAGGCGGCCGTGAATGCCAGCGAGCTCGCACTCGCGAAGGACAAGCTCGAACGCCACCAGGAGCGCCTGGAATCGCTCGTCCGGGAACGCACCCGCTCGCTCGAAGATGCCCAGAACGCCCTGCTGCACGCCCAGAAAATGGAAGCGATGGGCAAGCTGACCGGCGGCGTGGCCCACGATTTCAACAACGTGCTGCACATCATCGGCGGCAATCTCGACCTGATCCGCATGCTGTCGGGCGCCAACGACAAGGTGGTGCAGCGCTGCCTGTCGGCGCGCGACGCGGTGCGGCGCGGCGCCCGGCTGTCCTCGCAGCTGCTGTCCTTTGCCCGGAAGCAGGCGCTGCAGCCGGCGCCGACCAGCATGACCCTGGTGCTGGGCGAGATGGACGAGCTGCTCAAGCGGGCCCTCGGCGAGCGCATCCGGATCGAGCTGGCCATCGCGCCCGGCAGCTGGAACGTCAAGGTGGACCAGCAGCAGCTCGAGAACGTGATCCTGAACCTGGCGCTCAACGCGCGCGACGCGATGCAGGATGGCGGCCTGCTGTCCATCCAGGTCTCGAATACCGTGCTGGGCGGCGACGACGCGGCCCGCCTGCAGCTCGGCGGCAGGGACTATGTGTGCCTGGCCTTCATCGATACCGGCAGCGGCATGAGCAGGGAAGTCCGCGAGCGCGCCTTCGAGCCTTTCTTCTCGACCAAGGGCGTCGGCAAGGGCACCGGGCTCGGTCTCAGCATGGCGTATGGTTTCGTCAAGCAAAGCGGCGGCCATATCGAGATCGGCAGCGAGCCGGGGCGCGGCACCACCGTGACCATCCTGCTGCCGCGCAGCACCGAAGCGGCGGTCGAAAAGACGGCAGTGCCGGCCGCCACCGTCGCCGGCGGCGCGGAAACCATCCTCGTCGTCGACGACGAAATCGCGATCCAGGACAACGTCGCCGAGATCCTGTCGGCCCTCGGCTACCGGGTGCTCCGGGCCGGCAGCGCCGACGAAGCGGGCGCCGTGCTGCGCCAGCACCACCAGGTCGACCTGCTGTTCACCGACGTCATCATGCCCGGCACCATGAACAGCCCGCAGCTGGCCGAACTGGCCCGCCAGCTCCATCCGGGCATCCAGGTCCTGTTCACGTCCGGCTATTCCGAGAACGCGGTGATCCAGGACGGCCGCCTGAAGCAGGGTGTGGCGCTATTGAACAAGCCCTACAGCGACGAGGAACTGGCGCGCGCGATCCGCGCTGCGTTGAATGGCAGCAAGCAGGTGTATATGCAGTGAAATGTTGCTTTTCATTGTAGTTTTGGGCTGACAAGCTGTAGGGGAATCCGCCTCCTGCATGCTTTTCGCATGAGGCTTATCATGTCCTCTTGACGAACAGCAGAAAAGGAAAGCTCATGAACCAACGACGCTCCTTCCTCAAAAGCTCCGCCATGCTGGCTTCCGTGATCGGTGCGCCGGCAGTTCTGACCAAGGCCAGGGCCGCGACCATTCCCGGCACGGCGCCCCCGAACGAGCGCATCTTGCGCCTCTATAACACCCATACTGGCGAGAGCCTGCGCAGCATCTTCTGGGCCGAGGGCCAGTTCATTCCGGAAGCGCTGCAGGACATCAACAAGTTGCTGCGTGACCACCGCAATAACCAGGTCTCGGCCATCGATCCGCAGCTGCTGGTCCTGCTCGACCGCATCAGCGCCCAGTACGGCAGCCACCCGACCCTGCACGTGATTTCGGGCTACCGCTCGCCGGAAACGAATGCGAAGTTGCACGAGAACACGACCGGCGTCGCGAAACACAGCCTGCACATGGAAGGCAAGGCCATCGACGTGCGCGTGCCCGGCCAGGACCTGGCCAAGCTGCACAAGATCGCGATGGCGCAGAAGGCGGGCGGGGTCGGCTATTACCCGGACTCGCAATTCGTCCACATGGACGTCGGGCGCGTCCGTTACTGGTAAGCCTGGCGTCATGCGGCGCCTCGCCGGTTGTTTGCTCGCCTTTTCCGTTCTTGCCGGACCGGCGCATGCTGTCCGCGCCGCGCCGGCGCCGCAGGCAAGCCCGGACGTGCCGACGGACAAGCCGCAAACCGTCACCGTCACCTCGACCCGCGATCCGGTCGACAAGTCCTACCGCAAGATGATCCGGGGCATGGAACGCTTCGAGCGCGAGCATGCACTGGCGCCCCAGGCGACCCTGCGTTTCCACCTGCTGCCGCGCACGCCCGGCGTGGACATGCATGGCATCACCCTGCGCGTGCTCGGCGACCACATCGCCATCCCGGTACAGGTGGCCGAGGACAATACCTTCGTGCTGCCGCGCAACGAACAGGCGCTGCGCGAAGACGCCGCCGTCATCGCCAACCGCAAGACCACCAGCATGACCTGGCGCGCCCAGGTCATCACGCCCGGCTTGCCGCCCGGCACGCGGCGCCTGGGCGACCTGCGCCTGGAATGCCTGGTCGGCATGGAGGCGGGACTGGTGTCGAACAGCTCGCCGTTGTTCGGCTGGATCTCGGACGCCCTCACCACGCCGGAACAAGTCTGCAACAGCCCGAAGGGCAACTTCCTGTTTTTCACGGATCGCCCCGTGTTCTCGGTGATCCTGCGCGCCGGCGAACGTTCCGAGATCCTGCCCTTCCGCATGCTGTACGCCGGCGGCGAACAGAGCCGCGACATGCTGCCCTTCTGCGACTGCCAGGCCCTGCTGGACCGCACCTATTACGCGCCGATCTGGGACCGCAGCTGGCCGGACGACACCCTCGTCACCTTCGAGTACATGGATGATCCGCCCGCGGAGGCCCGGCCATGATGAAACACGCGCTCGCCGTCGTGGGGATGGCCCTGGCATTGGCCGGCTGCGCCACCGGCAACACCGAACCCGGCAAGATCGTCGCCGAAGACCGCTTCGCGCAGCTGGTCGTGCCGGGCAAGACCACGCGCGCCGAGCTGCTGGCCGCCTTCGGCCCGACCAGGACCGTCGGCTTCGACAGCGGCGTCGAGACCTGGCTGTACGAAGCCAATGCCGGAGGCGGCCGCCATACCGAGCTGGTGCTGCTGCTGGACCGCGCCGGCGTCGTCCGGAAAATGCGCCGCCGCCCGCCCTACCCCACCGATCCGGCGCCTTGAATCGCCCTGTCCATACAGCCGCGGACACCGAATCGGTGTAAAGTTGAGCATCATTATTTTCGGAAAGATGCGATGCGCGGGACGGTGAAGGCCATGCTGGGGCTGGCGGCAGGCGTAGTGGTACAGGTGGCGGGGGCGCAACAGGCGGATCAACAGCCGGTTCAGGCACTGAGTCCGGTGGAACAGCAGATCGTGGCCGAGATCCACGCGCATGCGCCGCAAGCCCTGGAACTGCTCCGGCAAAGCGTCCTCATCAACAGCGGCACGATGAACCAGGCGGGCGTGCGCGCCGTCGGCAAGCTGTTCCGCGACCAGTTCGACGAGCTCGGCTTCAAGACGCGCTGGATCGACATGCCGCCCGAGATGCAGCGCGCCGGCCACCTGCTGGCCGAGCGCCCCGGGGCCGAACGCCAGGCGTCCGCGCGCCAAGGCGGTGGCAAGCGCTTGCTGCTGCTCGGCCACCTCGACACCGTGTTCGAGCCGGGCAACACGACCCCGGCCTGGGAACCGCAGCCCGAGGCCGACGGCACGGTCAGCCGGATCAAGGGCCAGGGCGTGTCCGACATGAAGGGCGGCGACGTGGTGATCGTCGAGGCCTTGCGCGCGCTGCAGCGCGTGGGCGCGCTCGACGAGGCCCGCATCGCCGTGCTGCTCACCGGCGACGAAGAGGAAGCCGGCAACCCGAAGGACATCTCGCGCGGCGACCTGGTCCGCCTGGCCAAGCGCAGCGACGTCGCCCTCAGCTTCGAAGGCAGCATCACCAACCAGGACGGCATGGCGGCCGCCACCGTGGGCCGGCGCTCGACCGCCTTCTTCGAACTCGAGATCAAGGCGCGCCAGGCGCACTCGATGGGCGTGTTCGGACCGGGCGGCTACGGCGCGGTCTACGAGGCCGCGCGCATCCTCGACGCCTTCCGCCAGCAGGTCGTGGAACCGGGACTGACCTTCAATCCCGGCGTGATCCTGGGCGGCACCGAAGTATCCTTCGACGAGGCCCATTCGCGCGGCAGCGCCTTCGGCAAGACCAACGTGATCGCCAACACCGTCACCGTGAAGGGCGACTTGCGCTACCTGGACTACCCCCAGCGCGACCGCGCCCAGGCGCGCATGCGCGAGATCGTGGCCCGGAGCCTGCCCGGCGCCAGCGCCACGGTCAACTTCCGCGACTCGTATCCGCCGATGGCGGTCACGCCCGGCAACCTGAAGGTCCTCGAACAGTATTCGCTGGCCAGCCAGGATGCCGGCCTGGGCCCGATCGGCGCGGTGCCGCCTGAATCGCGCGGCGCCGGCGACATCCAGTTCGCCGCGCCCTACGTCGACAGCCTGGACGGCCTGGGCGCCGCCGGCGGCGCTGCGCACTCGCCGAACGAAAGCCTGGAGGCCGCCTCGATCGAACGCAGCGCGGTCCGCGCCGCGATCCTGATCTACCGCCTGACCCGCCAGGACTGACTCTTTTATTGATATGGCACGCCTACAACTCGACTTCCCCGAAGACCAGTACTACTACACGACCTTGCTGACGGTGCGCGTCACCGACATCAATGCCGCCAACCACCTCGGCAACGACTCGATGATCTCGATGATCTCCGAGGCGCGCGCCCGCTTCCTGTTCGAATTCGGCGTCCCCGAAACCGAGCGCGACGGCACCGGCATCATCGTCACCGACCTGGCCACCACCTACCGCGCCGAAGCCCATGCGCGCGACCAGCTGCTGTTCGAAGTCGGCGTCATGGATTTCAACAAGTACGGCGGCGACATCATCTTCCGCATCACCCGCCCGCGCGACAAGAAGCTGGTGGCGATGGCCAAGCAGGGCTTCGTCTTCTTCAATTACAAGACCAGCCAGGTGGTGGCCATGTCGGAGGAGTTCCGCAGCAAGTTCGATCGTGTGAACTGGATCGATTAAAAAAAGCCGGAAATAGCTGGAACCTTTCTGGTTCCCCGGCGGAATATGGGTAAATACCGAACCCCATGAATACCACTTCCGCCACCCCAGACACCGACCTGCTGCGCGCCATGCGCGGCGGCGCCCAGGACGCCTTCGCGGCCCTGTACCGGCGCCACCAGGGTCCGCTGTACCGCTTCGCGATGCTGCGCTGCGGATCGCTTGCGACCGCCGCCGATGTGGTGCAAGAGGTCTTCATGGGCCTGCTGACCGAACGCTTCCGCTTCGATCCGCTGCGCGGCACGCTGCAGTCCTTCCTGTTCGGCGTGGCGCGCAACCTGATCCTGAAGCTGGAAGAAGGCCGCCAGCGCCATGTCGCGCTGCCGGGCACGGCTGACCTCGGCGACGGCGGCGATGACGACCCCGAGCTCGACCTGCCGTTGGACGAGGACGGGCCGCTGGCGCGGCTGCTGGACAACGAAGCCGCCGAGCAGGTGCGGCGCGCCCTCGCCCACCTGGCGCCCCACTACCGCGACGTCGTCATCCTGTACGAAATGCACGAACTTTCCTACGCCGAGATCGCCGACATCTGCCAGGTCGACATCGGCACCGTGCGCTCGCGCCTGTCGCGCGGCCGCGCGGCCCTGGCGAAGCGCCTGGCCGGCTGGCGCGCTTCTCCCGACCTGGCCCAAGCATGAGAAGGACCGATCCCATGGAATCCCGAGACCCGATCGACCCGCTGTTCGACGCCCTGCGCGCCGACATGGCGAAGCTGGACGCCCCGCGCGGCGTCGAGAAAGAGCTGATGCAGGCGTTTGCGCGCCAGTTCCCGCAAAAGCGCTGGTACCAAAAGCTGGCGCCGGGGTCGGCACTCAAGCGCTGGGCCCTGGCCGGCGGCCTGTCCACGGTGGTCACGGCCGTGACGGTGTTCAGCCTGGTGCTGCACAACCCGCGCCTGGCCGTGGATCCGGACGCGCGCAGCCGGCCGCTGGTATCGCGCGACGGCGGCGGCCTGTTCATCGCCCTCGAATCGCCCGAGCGCATCGAGCAGGAACCGGCCCCGCGCATGGTCGAAACCGAAGTATCCCGCAGCAGCCTGGCGCCGCTGGGGATCCCGCTCACGCCGGAAAACGCCGGCGACACCGTCAAGGCCGAGATGCTGCTCGGCGCCGACGGCCAGCCGCTGGCCCTGCGCCTGACTTCCATTCATTAACCAGATAGAGGATGACCATGAAGACCCACCAACTCGTTCTTGCCGTACTGCTGGCCAGCCTGGCCATTCCCGCCCTGGCCGAGGAAAGCCCGGGCGACCAGGTGCCGGCGACGCGCATCGTGACGCGCGAAGGCCATGGGCCGCTCGGCATGCGGGGCGCGGGCGCGATCAAGAACGCTCCCTACAGCGCCCAGATGGTGACCGAACGCCAGCAGAACCTCTCCGACGGCAACCAGATCGCCGACCGCCACACCACCATGGCCTACCGCGACAGCGCCGGCCGCACCCGCCAGGAAGTCGCCGACGCCAGGGGCGAAGTAAAGGTCATCACCATCCACGACCCGGTCGCCGGCGCCACCTGGATCCTGAAGCCCCAGGACCGCACCGCCACCAAAATCGCCCGCCTGGACGGCGCCGCGCGCGAAGCGGCCCGCCGCGCGGCCGAAGCCGGGCGCAAGGCGGGCGAAGAGGCCCGCCCCCGCGTCGAGCAGATGCGCAAGGACGGCGCCCTGCCGACCGTCGAGCGCCGCAAGCTCGATGACGGCAGCGAGGAGATCATCGTCAAGCGCGTCGCGCGCGTGAACGACGAAGCGCGCCAGCATATCCGCGAGGACGTGCGCATCCAGGTGTCGAAGGCGATGGAGGAAAACGGCCCGGCGCTGCGCGACGTCCAGGTCCGCCTGGCGCCGCTCACCGCCGGCATGTTCGGCGACATGAAGTGGGCCTCGAAGGCGACCACCAAAGACCTCGGCACGCGCGACTTCAACGGCGTCAGGGCCGAGGGCAAGCTGCGCAGCTACGAGATCCCGGCCGGCGAGATCGGCAACCGCAACCCGATCGTGGTCTCGGACGAGACCTGGTATGCGCCGGACCTGCAGGTGACGGTGTACACCAGGCACAGCGACCCGCGCAGCGGCGACACGGTGTTCCGCCTGGATAACCTGAAGCGCGAGGAACCGGCCGCCAGCCTGTTCGCGGTGCCGTCCGACTACACGGTCAAGGATCCGCTGGCCAAGCTGGCGGCGAAAGGCGACCGGGCGCAGTAAGGAAGTTCAGCGGCGGTGTCCCGGCAGCGGCGCGATGTTCTTCTCGAACCACCTGTCGATCATCGCCTTTTCGAAGCGCTGCGGCTCTTCCTCGGGATAGCGGCTCACCTTGGCCATGTAGTCCATGTCGGAGAGCTGGGCTTCGCCGCTCTTGAGCACCTGGCCGTTCTGCTCCACCGTGAAACGCAGGCGCATGCGCGGCCAGTCGGCGCCGCCGCGCATCACGCGCACGTCGTGGCTGGCGCGCGCGTTCGGCTCCTCGCGCCCGGCCAGGTCGATGTCCAGCACCTCGATGCGCAGGTCCTGGCCCGGCGGCAAGGCCGTGCCGAGCCAGGTGAAGTGGTCGGTCAGGTCGTTCATCATGTTCGCGCGCGCGCTCGTGTCGCGCGGCACGTCGGCATACTTTTCGGGCGCCACATAAGTAACCGACACGGCGGCGCCGGCGCTGCCCACCGCCATGGCAAGCAGGCCCGCCAGCGCCAGGCCCTGGATGATCGATTTCATCGCGTCTCCTTTCGCCGGCGATCAGCGCCGGCCGCGGCGCGGCAGCGGACCGATGGTCTTCTCGAACCAGTCGTCGATCATCTGCTTTTCGTAGCGCAGCGGTTCGCTGTCGAAGTAGCGGGTGGTGTGGTTCAGGTAATTCATGTCCGACAGCTGCGCCTCGCCGCTCTTGACCACCTGGCCGTCCTGCTCCAGTGAATAACGCAGCTCGATGCGCGGCCAGTCGGCCTGCCCGCGCAGGATGCGCAGGTCGCGGCCCAGGCGCGCGCTCGGGATCAGGCGGCCGGCCAGGTCGATGTCCAGCACCTCGATGCGCAGGTCCTGGCCCGGCGGCAGGCTGCTGCCCAGCCAGGTGAAGTGCTCGGTGATCTGGCGCAGCGTGTCTTCACGGTCCCAGGTCACGAAGGGCAGGTCGCTGAATTTTTCGGGCTGCACGTAAGTCACCGTGACCGCGGCGCTGGCGCTGCCCGCCACCAGCGCAAACAGGCCCGCCAGGGCCAATTTATGCACGAGGGATTTCATGGTCTTGTCCTTTCGTCGAAATCGTCTTCCTGGCACCAATATACCCTCCATATGGTGGCCGCGTCCGTCTCCATCCATCCCCAGTTTGTAGCGAAATGTTAGTCGCCGCACACCGGCTCCGGGCTCTTCCGCCGCACAATCGGACCGAAGGGAGAACGCCGTGCCGGAAGGACCATCGCTATACATTCTGAAGGAGCAGACCGCCCGCTTCGTCGGCCAGACCATCGTGCGCGCCGAGGGCAATACCTGGGCCATCGACACCGCGCGCCTGCTGGACCAGCCGGTGCTGGCGCTGCGCACCTGGGGCAAGCAATTCTTCATCCAGATGCCGACCATGGTGGTGCGCATCCACATGCTCCTGTTCGGCACCTACCGCATCAACGAAGAGCGGGACAAGCCGCCGCGCCTGTCGCTGCACTTTGCGGACGGCAGCTTCCTGAATTTTTACGCCTGCTCGGTGAAGGAGGTCGACTGCGACCTCGATGCGCTCTACGACTGGGAAGCGGACGTGATGTCCGAGGCCTGGAACCCGAAGAAGGCGCGCAAGAAGCTGCGCGCCGCCCCCGACATGCTGGCCTGCGACGCCCTGCTCGACCAGGAGATCTTTTCCGGTGTCGGCAACATCATCAAGAACGAGGTCCTGTTTCGGATCCGCCTGCACCCGCTGTCCACGGTCGGCGCCCTGCCGCCCGCCAAGCTGCGCGCCCTGGTCGAGCAGGCGCGCCAGTACAGCTTCGATTTCCTCGCCTGGAAAAAGGAATTCACCCTCAAGCAGCACTGGCTGGCGCACAACCAGAAGATTTGCCCGCGCTGCCACATTCCCTTCCATAAAGCCAATCTTGGACGCTCGAACCGGCGCAGTTTCTGGTGCGAACGCTGCCAGAAACTGTATGAGTAAGTTTCTATAGCGTAAATACTGCCGCAATGTCACGTTGCAACATTGTGACTTGATTCCCTGCGGTTTCAATATTTCCGGTTGTTAATGGCTACTGCTCATACTACAATCATTTTGAAGCGCTGCTGCTCTGGCGCAAGCTTTTGCTCTTTCCGACAACATCGACACAACCCGATACGGACATCGTCTTATGTCATTCCTGTCTTCAGCTGCGCCCAAGCTCGCTCCCTGGAAAGTGCTGCTCGTCGATGACGAGCCGGACATCCACGACATCACGAAACTGACCCTGTCGCGCTTCCGCCTGGACGGCCGCAGCCTCAGCTTCCTGCATGCCTACAGCGGCGAAGAGGCCAAGCAGGTGCTCGCGCGCGAAAAGGACATCGCGCTGGTGTTCCTGGACGTGGTGATGGAGCGCGAAGACAGCGGCCTGGAAGTGGCGCGCTGGATGCGCCAGGAACTGGACAACCAGTTCACCCGTATCGTGCTGCGCACCGGCCAGCCGGGGCAGGCGCCGGAAGAGCGCGTGATCGTCGACTACGACATCAACGATTACAAGGAAAAGACCGAGCTCGACCGCACGAAGCTGTTCACCACCACCTTCGCCGCCCTGCGCGCCTACCGCGACATCATGAAGGTCGAGGATGCGCGCCGCGTGCAACTGACCTACCGCGAAGGCCTGGAGCGCGTGATCGCCGCTTCCGCCCACATCTTCCAGCAGCGCAACCTGAAAGACTTCGCCAGCGGCCTGCTGCAACAGGTCGTCGCGCTGCTGCGCCTCGAGCAGAGCATGCTGCTGCGCGTGACCGGCGCCAGCGTCATCACCGGCGAGAGCCGCTACGAGATCCTGGCCCGCATCGGCGAGATGGGCGAATCCGACATCGGCCCCGAACTGGTGGCCCAGCTCGACGAGGCGCGCCACAACCGCATCTCCAAGCTGCATGGCGACACCTACGTCGGCTACTTCCCGAACAACAGCGGCAAGGCCTCGCTGCTGGTGCTGAAAGGCGTCGAAGAGATTTCCGAGATCGACGTCCAGCTGCTCGACGTGTTCTGCTCGGGCGTGGCGATCGCCTTCGACAACATCCTGCTGAACCAGGAGATCACCGATACCCAGGCCGAGCTGATCCTGCGTCTCGGCGACGTGGTCGAATCGCGCTCGAACGAGGCCGGCAACCACGTGCGCCGCATGGCCCAGGTGTGCCACCTGCTGGCCGAGGAATCCGGCATGTCGGAAGACGAGACCGCGGTGCTGATGCACGCCGCGCCGATGCACGACATCGGCAAGATCGCGACCCCGGACGCGGTGCTGCTCAAGCCGGGCCGCCTCACGCCCGAGGAATGGGAAGTCATGAAGCAGCACCCGACCGTCGGCCTGCAGATCCTGGACGGCTCGCAGCGCCCGATCCTGAAGGCGGCGGCCGTGATCGCCCACCAGCACCACGAGAAGTGGGACGGCAGCGGCTATCCGCAAGGCCTGAAGGGCGACCAGATCCACCCGTATGCGCGCATCGTGGCGGTGGCCGACGTGTTCGACGCCCTCACCCACGAGCGCTGCTACAAGGAAGCCTGGCCGATCGCGCAGGTGCGCGACTACCTGCGCGAAGTGGCCGGCCACCACCTCGATCCGCATTATGTCGACATCCTCGTCAAGAACCTCGACAAGGCGGACGAGATCAACCGCCGCTGGCCGGACTGAGCGTCGGTTACCGGGCATCGGCGACCGGACGGCGGGCTGAGCGACGACAAGGGTATCATTGTCGGGTAGACTACGCCCGCCGGTGCAATATTGCCCGGAATACAGCTTTCTCCGATGCGCATCCGAACCCGACTGCTGGTCCTCATCCTGGCGATCCTGGTGCCGACTTTTACCGCAGCGACGCTGGCGGTCGGCTACGTCTACCTTGAAGAAAGGCGGGCCCAGGAAAACAGCGTGAAGGAAATGGTTCGCGCCTTCGCCCTGCTGGTCGATAACGAACTGGAGATCCGGGAAGGCGTCCTGCGCGCCCTCGCCAGCTCGCCCTCGCTGGCGCGCGGCGACTTCGACGAGTTCTACCGCCACGCCAAGGTGCTGGCGCCCTCCCCGGAAGCCGTCATCGTCCTGTTCGATGCCGACGGCCGCCAGTTGCTGAATACCCGGGTGGCGCCCGGCACCCCGCTGCCGGCCCGGCGCGCCTCCAACATGGCCGAGCTGATGAACAAGCACGGCAAGGACCGCACCCTGGTGTCCGACCTGTTCACGGCGCCGGTCGGTGGCCGCCTCGACTTCGTGGTCCAGGTGCCGGTGCGGATCGACGGCGCGCTCCGCTACTTCGTCAGCATGGGCGTGAACGCCAGCTCGCTGCAGGAACTCATGACGCAGCAGCGCTTCCCCGCCGAGTGGGTGGTTTCGATCATCGACCGCAACGGCCGGATCGTGGCCCGCTCGCGCGACCCCGACCAGTTCCGCGGCCGCTCGGTGAGCCCGCTCGCGCTGCGGAATCTGAGCGCCAACCGCGAAGGCGTGTTCGAGGGCCGCAACCTGTCCGGCACGCAGGCCCAGGGTTTCTTCAGCACGGTGCCGGGTTCGCAGTGGCGGGTGCTGGTCAGCATTCCCAAGGCCGAGCTGCAGCGCGTGCCGCTGCATGCGGCCGCCTTCCTGGCCGGGATCATGACCGCGCTGCTGGTGCTGGCGGTCGTGCTGGCGCGCCGCTTCGGCAAGCGCGCCATCGGCCCGATCGAATACCTGGGCCGCAGCGCCGAAGACCTCGGCCAGGGCCGCGACATCGCCTACGAGCCGCAGCAGATCGTCGAGATCGACGCGGTGGCGCGCCGCATGGCCGATGCCAGCCGCCAGATCCGCCGCTCCCAGGCCGAACTGGAACAGCGCGTCGCCGAGGCGGTCGCCGCCAACGAGCAGGCGCAGGCGGCCATGATGCGCGGCCAGAAACTGGAAGCCCTGGGCCGCCTGACGGGCGGCATCGCCCACGAATTCAACAACCTGCTGCAGACCCTGACCACGGCCCTGCAGATGGCGTCGCTGACCGCGACCCAGCCCAAGGTGCAGAGCCTGATCGACACCTGCAAGCGCACCGTCAGCCGCGCCACCTCCCTCACCGGCCAGCTCGGCTCCTTCGGCCGCGTGCAGGAAGCCAGGCTGATGACGGTCGATCCGTACGACCAGCTGCGCAATTCCGTACAGCTGATCCGCAACGTGCTGCGCCAGGGCATCGCGCTCGAACTGGCCTGCGAAGACGCGCTCTGGCCGGTGACCGTCGACCCGCTGCAGTTCGACCTCGCCCTGCTCAACCTGGCGATCAACGCGCGCGACGCCATGCCCGGCGGCGGCACCCTGTCCATCGGCGCGCGCAACTGCGTGCTGGAGCCCAGCCTTGAGCGCGGCGGCGGAGAGTACGTGCTGGTAACCGTCACCGACACCGGCACCGGCATGCCGCCCGAAGTGCTGGCGCGCGCCCTCGATCCCTTCTTCACCACCAAGGAGCCGGGCAAAGGCACCGGACTCGGCCTGGCCCAGGCCTATGCCTTCGCCACCCAGTCGCAGGGTTCGCTGACGCTGTCCAGCACGCCCGGCCAGGGAACCCGCGTGGAACTCTACCTGCCGCGCTCCACCCTGCCGCTGTCGCCCCAGCCTGCCCGCGGCGGCCACGCCACGGACCTGCAGGCCAGCGGCCGGATCCTGTTCGTCGAAGACGACGCGCTGGTGCGCGAAGCCGTCTCGCGCGCGCTGGAAGACGCCGGTTTCGAAGTGCTGGTGGCGGCCGACGGCGAACGCGCGCTGGCGATGATCGAAGCCGGGCTGGAAGTCGACGTCGCCTTCTCCGATATCGTCATGCCGGGCAAGATCAGCGGCATCGACCTGGCCGGCATCCTGCGCGAACGCCGGCCGGGCCTGCCGGTCGTGCTGGCAACCGGCTACACCGACCAGCGCGCCACGGTGCCCGGGGTGCAGGTGCTGGCCAAGCCCTATGAGATCGGACAGCTGGTCGAGCTGCTGTCGGACCTCGCGAACCCGGCTTGAGCGGCGGCGCAACCGGCCGGCTTTCTCCCAACACTGCAAGCGAGGTCCATATGGCTGTCCTTGTTCTGGAATCGGTATTGACCTGCCCCCACTGCGGTCACGCCCAGCAGGAGTCGATGCCGACCGACTACTGCCAGTTCTTTTATGAGTGCCGCCGATGCAAGGCGGTGCTGAAACCGAAGGCCGGCGACTGCTGTGTGTACTGCTCGTACGGGACGGTCAAGTGTCCGCCCATGCAAGAGCACCGCACCTGCTGCGCTGCGAAGCAGCCGTAATCTTTACTTCACCTGATCCAGCACTTCCAGCACCGCGTCGACCACGGCCTCCGGCTTATCGGCGTGGATCACATGGCCGGCGCCCGGCACGACACGCTGCCTGCCGCGCGTCGACAAGGCGGCAGTCTCTTTCTGGATAGCGGCGTTCTCGTCTTCCATCGCCTTGTTCAGGGCGCTCTGCGGCTTTCCCGGGACGGCGTAAGGGCTCACGCCGCGCGTCAGCACCACCACCGCCAGGTCGCCGAACGGCCGCCGCAGTTTGCGTAGCTGCTCGTCGCTGGCCTTGATGGCATTCCATTCGTCGATGCTGGCGCGCCAGTAGGCAGGCTTGACCGCCGCCGACTTCACGGCCGCGCCCAGGGCGGGACCATAGGTTTCCGCCGGGTTGCCGACGCAATGCATCAGCGCTTCGCTACCGGGCTTCATGCCTTTCCGGGCGGCGGCCATGCAATAGTTGTTCTGCTCCGCGACCATCGCGTAGACCTTCTGGCGATTGCCCTGGCTGGCCTTGTCCAGGCGGCTGGTTTCATCCTCGTGCTGCGGCTCGACGAGCACCAGGCCCTTGACCTCTGCCGGATAGCGATAGGCGTAGACCTGCACGTTGGCGCCGCCCAGCGAATTGCCGACCATGACATAGGGCGGCCTGATGCCCGCCTTGGCCAACAGCTTGTGCAAATCCTCCACCACGTTTTCCGACGTGTTCGGGCGCTTTGCCGGATCGCTGAATCCAAGACCGGCGCGATCGAACACGCAGGCGCGCGTGTGCGTGGCGACGGCAGGCTGCACCCTGAACCAGTTCCAGCCCGCCTCGCCGGACGGCGCGTCGAACACCACGGTGGTGGCGCCCTGGCCGCTGCAATACAGGTTCATCCTGCGGCCGCCGATATCGACGAGCTGGTGTGGCCTGGCGAATGCGTCGCCAGCTGCCGGCTGCGCCACCGGTGCAGCCAGCAAGGAAGGTGAAGAAACGCTGGCCAATGCCACCGCGATCAGTCCAGCCAAGCCTTTATTCATCAGGCAGATCCTTTATCGAGCAGACATATAAGTAAAAGAAAAATTGCGTTTTGCATAATAAACCATCATTTTGAGATCGCCTACGCGATGGCCTGCTCCCAAATGGAGAAAACATGATCGATGACCAGCAAGGACTGCCATGACATCGGCGCGACTTTACGGGAGGCAGTCAGTGCCTATGCAATAGCGCACGCCATTTGATGCAATTTGCTTACCCTTTATGGCTCGACAGCTATTCTCGTCAATACGGAAACGACGCTCCCTGTCGCCAAAAACAACGCAAAAAGATACGCCTGATCCAGTATTTTTGAGAGGAGAAACCGAACAAAACGCGTGCAGTTTGATCAAGAACAATACAAAATTTTTAACAATAAATTAGCAATTTTATTGTTTCCGCGTCTATATTATTGACAACCGGATCTAGGACCGGGGAAAGAAAAGATGTACCGATCGAAGACCACTTTCTGAGAGAGACCACATGCATATCCCAGGACTCACGCTGCGCAGCGTCGTCGCCATTGCGGCGCTGGCGCTCACCGGTTCGGCCTTTGCGGCCGGGCAGGACGGTCAGGCCAGCCAGACCGTTTCCAAGGACCCGGTCACCGGCAAGGTGCGCAATGCCACCGCCGCCGAAGCCAAGCAATTGAACGATTTGCGCGCTGCCGATCTCGCAGCCCGGAAAGCCGAGCGCAAGGCCGCCGGCCTTCCGGCGGCGGGCGTGGTGCGCCTGCAGCAAAACGGCATCGCTGCCGCTTACGTCGATGAAGAGCTGGTGTCGTACTCGGTGGTGCGCCGCAATGCGGACGGCAAACTCGAGGCCGATTGCATCCAGGGCAAAACCGCCGCAGAAGCCGCCCTGAACCACCCCGTGTCCACGCATTCCGAGGAGCACCAGCATGACGTCCAATAAGCGCCCGAACCTGACCCTGCTGGCCGTTTCCCTGGCCCTCGCGCTTGGCGCCGCCGGCTCCGCCCAGGCCGCTGCGACAATCGTGATCAACAACCTGAACGCGCCTGGCGTCGGCTTCAACGACCCGACTCCGGCCGCTCCGGTCGGCGGCAATACCGGCATCACGCTCGGCCAGCAGCGCCTGATCGCCTTCACGCATGCCGCCAACATCTGGGGCGCGACCCTGACCAGCTCGGTACCGATCGTCATCAACGCGCAGTTCACGCCGCTGGCCTGTACCGCCACCAGCGCCGTGCTCGGCAGCGCCGGCGCGACCCAGGTCTTCGCCGACTTCCCCGGCGCGCCGAAGGCTGGCACCCTGTACTCGTACGCACTGGCCAACAAGCTGTACGGCAGCGAGATTTCGGACGCCCCCGGCGCCCAGATCAATGCCCGCTTCAATTCCGAACTCGGCAAGGCAGGCTGCCTGACCGGCAGCGCCTTCTACTTCGGCCTGGACGGCAACGAAGGCAGCAATATCGACTTCGTCGCCACCCTGCTGCACGAGATGGGCCACGGCATCGGCTTCCAGACCTTCACCAACGGCTCGACCGGCGCCCAGTTTGCCGGCTACCCGTCGGTATGGGACCACTACCTGCTCGACAACACCACCAACAAGCTGTGGGTCAACATGACCAATGCCGAGCGCGCCGCCTCGTCGCTCAAGGACGCGGGCCTGTCCTGGACCGGTCCGCGCGTGACCGCGGCCGTGCCTTCGGTGCTCACCGCCACGCCGGAACTGCGCATCGTCGGCGTCGGCGCCAGCTCGGCCGCCGGCGACCTGTACAAGGTTGGCGAAGCCGACTTCGGTCCGAAGCTGGACAAATCGCCGGTCACCGGCCAGATCGCCCAGGTCGCCCTGCAGGCGGACAGCCCCGGCTCGGCCTGCACGCCCTTGAACGAAGCCAATGCCGCGGCGGTTCGCCGCAACATCGCCCTGGTCAGCCGTGGCACCTGCGCATTCACGATCAAGGTCAAGAACGCACAGAATGCTGGCGCGATCGGCGTGATCGTGGCCGACAATGCGCCGGGCGCCGTGACGGGCCTGGGCGGTTCGGATCCGACGATCACGATCCCGGCGGTGCGCGTGACGCAAGCCGACGGCGCCCTGATCGCCGCCAGCCTGACCAAGCCGAACGGCAATACGGCCGGTACCGTGGGCAAGCTCGAGCGCTCCAAGACCCTGATCTCGGGCACCGACTCGCAGCGCCGCATCACGATGTTCACGCCCAACCCGTATCAGTCGGGCTCCTCGGTGTCGCACTACAACACGACCGCCTCGCGCAACCAGCTGATGGAGCCGGCGATCAGTGCCGACCTGACCCACTCGGTCACGGCGCCGATCGACCTGACCTTCGAACTGCTGAAGGACATCGGCTGGTAATCGCCATCGCCGGTTTGCCGTGCAAAGCAAAAACCGCCTGTTCGCAGGCGGTTTTTTATTGACGCAGCTTACGCAGCCGCCAGTTCCGCCTTCCTGGTCCTGCGCGGGAAGCGCAACTGGTACTGCAGCCCCTTGCCCGGGCTGCTGTCCGCACGCAGCGAGCCGCCCAGCGAGCCGGTCACCAGGTTGTAGAGGATGTGCGCGCCGAGGCCGCTGCCGCCGCTGCCGCGCTTGGTCGTGAAGAAGGGGTCGAACAGCTTCGACAGCGTGTCGGCGTCCATCCCTGCCCCATCGTCGCCGTACTCGAAGGCGACCATGTCGTCGTCCTCCAGCCAGGCGCGGATCGTGATGTTGCCGGGCTGGTCGCGCTCGAAGCCGTGCACCAGCGAATTGACCACCATGTTGGTGACGATCTGCGACACCGCACCCGGGAAGCTGTTCAGCTCCAGGTCCGGCGGGCAATCGACCTGCACCTTGACCGGCCGCCCTTTCAGCTTGGGCTGCAGCGACAGCAGGATCTCGCCGACGTACTTGCCCAGGTTGAAGTTGCGGATGTTGTCCGAAGACTGGTCCACCGCCACCTGCTTGAAGCTGCGCACCAGGGCCGCGGCGCGCTGGGTGTTGGTGGTCATGATGCGCAGCGACTGGTCGACCACGTCGAAGAAGGTGTTCAGGCTGTCTTCGGTCATCTCGCCGGCCGCCAGCTCTTCCTTGGTGAGCTTGAGTTCCTGCACCAGGTGGCTGGTGGCGGTCACGCAGATGCCCAGCGGGGTATTGATCTCGTGGGCGACGCCGGCCACCATCTGGCCGAGCGAGGCGAGCTTTTCCTGGCGCACCAGTTCCGTCTGCGCTTCCTGCAGCTGGGTGAGCGCCTGGTTCAGGGCCGCGTTCTGCGTCTCCAGGCTCTCCTTGGCCTGGCGGATCGCGCGGTCGGCCTGCATGCGCGCGATCGCCACCGCCACGTGGCTGGCGATGAAGGCCAGCAGGTCGAGTTCGGTCTTGGTGTAGAGGATGGTCGGGTCGTAGCTCTGCACCACCATCACGCCGTAGGCCTTGTCGTGCACCAGCATCGGCGCGCCGATCCAGCTGGCGATCCGGGTGTTGCCGAGCGGTTCCTGGACCTTGCCGGAGGCGACCAGGCGCGCGAAGCTGCCGGCGTCGTGCAGCTGGGCCTGCCTCGTCTTGAGCACATAGGAACACATGCCGATCCCGAACGGGAAGCGCTTGCTGGGCGCCTCGCCGTCCTTCTCGTCGACGAAATACGGAATGCTGATCTCGCCGGTCTCGGGATGGGTCAGCGCGACCAGGAAATTCTTCGCCACCATCAGCTCGCCGATGATGCGGTGCAGGCTGGCGGCCAGCACGTCGGTGTCCAGGGCCGACGCCGACAGGTCGGCAATCTGGTACAGCGCGTGCTGGACCTGCTCGGCGCGGCGGCGCTCGGCCACTTCCTTCGCCAGCGCCGCGGTGCGTTCCTGCACGGCGCGCTCGAGCCGGTCCATGCTCTGCAGGCCCTGCAGGGCGTTCGAGACGTGATTCGCGATCAGGGCGAACAGCGCCTGGTCTTCCTCGCTGTAGAGATGCTGCGGCAGGTAGCTCTGGATTACGATGGCGCCCAGCACTTCATGTTGCTGATCGAGCAAAGGATAGCCCATCCAGTGCTCGGCCATGCTGCCGAAGCCCCAATCGATGCCGTTTTCACGCGCCATGAACTCGGCGGTGGTGAGGGTCAGCGGCTGCTTGTTGGCCATCACCCAGGCAGTGGGCGACTCCTCGGGCGACGCCAGCGTCAGCCACTCGTCGGTGGGCGGGGCTTCATCGACCGTGTCGACGAAATAAACGAAGCGGACCGTATTGTTCTCGCGCTCCGACAAGGCCACAAAGAAGTTTTCCGCATACATGATGCGGCCCAGCGCGCGGTGCACGGCGCCCACGAATTCGGTGATATCGGTACAGCTGGCGGACAGCTGCCCGATTTCGAGCAGCATGGCCTGTACCGCTTCGAGGCGTGCAAGACGGTCTTTCATTCATCCCCCTAAAACACGAAATAGTGCGTCAGGGAAATATTAGCAGCTCAAGACCGTGCTGGGAGGAAAGTGTCGCTTAAATGAGGCGGCTTATTTCGGTCAGTCGCGGCGCGGCGCCCGGAAATCGTTCTCGACCCAGGCCAGCGCGGACGCCGGCGACAGCTTGAAGCCGGCACCGACCCGCACCTGGGCCAGCTGCTCGCCCATCTCGTCGATGGCGGTCAGGAGGGCGTAGGGATTGTCCTCGTCCGGCACGATGTCGAGCGTCACCTTCAGCTCGCCTTCCGCCGTGGAGACCACGGTGCTCTTGTGCAGTTGCGCGTGCAGCTGCTGCTCGTGGCGGCGCAGCACTTCGTACGCGGTCTTGACCAGCGTATTGAAGGCGTTCACGTCCAGCGGCTTCGGGTTCTTCTTGTCGCGGCCCATCGTCCACGGGCCGACCAGGGCCGGCTCGGCTTCGCCATCCTTGTACATGGCGACCGCCCAGCCCTCGTCATCCTCGTTCTTGATGACGCGCGCGGTCCAGCCGTTGTCCTGCCACAGGCGCGCCTCCTGTACGGGCGCGTCGTCGTCGTGCTGGTCTGGTGCTTCGTCGTTCATGTGATCCATCCAATCGGGCACAGCGCCCAAAGGACAGATCATAGGAAATTCCGGCGCTTCGGACAAGCACGATTGCATTCGTCAATACAGCAGGTTTACATGCGCAAGGCGGGCCTGCGTGGCGGCAAGATGGGCGGCCCCGGCGGCTGGGTGCGCGGATCGATCGCCGGATTCGGAATCTGCTTGTTGAACGGGGTAATGATGATGGGTGGAATGGCCGGTGGCGCCGATGGCGGATTCGTGTGGCCACCCCTGTCGGCCCAGACAGGCTGCGCCCGGGTTGGATGGTCCTCGGTAACGTGCATAAGATTCCCTCCTGCGACAGAGCAGGCTGTCAGTATAGGCCGCATGCCCGGCATTGCAAGGCTTGATTCTGGCCAACTTCCGCCACCGTTCGTCGGCTGCCGCGGCACGCCCGGCCCCCGGAAATTGCAGCCTGTCGCATGCCGATGGAGACGGCTTCACGATCGCTATACATTGGAACCATGCCGACAAGGACATGAACTCTTAAACAGCAATCATCACGAGGACCATCATGAAAAAGACCGCCGCTTTCGTCATCCTGTTTCTGTTCGCACTGCTCCTGTGGAACGTGTTCTTCTACAGCGGCGACATGGTCGTCAACGTCGACGGCGACGAGATCGGCGGCCCGCTCGGCGCCCTGCTGGCGATGCTGTTCGCGGGCGGCGGCACGCTGCTGGCCGGCCTGATCATGCTGGTGGTGGGCGCGGTGCTGGCGGTGGTGTTTGCCGGCGTCGGCATTATCCTGATCGGCGGGCTGGGCATCGGCGCCGTGGTGCTGGCGCTGGCGGTCTCGCCGCTGCTGCTGCCCCTGCTGCTGCCGCTGGCCCTGATCTGGTACATGGTGAGCCGCTCGCGCAAGCACCGTTCGGTACCGGTGTAGGGTGGGCACCCCGTGCCCACGCGTACGGTTGATCTGCCTCGTCATTGAATACGGATCCGGCGATACGATCGCCGGACCATGAGCTACTATCGCCGCACTCGCACCGGAACATCTTTTTCTTCACGGTCGTTTCATATCACCGGCGTCCAATCCTTTGCACCGATGTCGTACGCCGATCACTCCGGATTGCCATCGAAAACCTGCGTATAGCACGTCCCTTTTCGATCGATGCCTGGGTACTGCTACCCGATCATCTACATTGCATCTGGACCTTACCTGAAGGAGACTGCGATTTCTCGACACGCTGGTCGCTGATCAAGCGTTCGGTATCGCACTTCTCTTCAGAGATAACACTTGGTCCTGCCTCGCGTACTACGTCCTCATGCAAGCATCGCGAGTCGACGGTCTGGCAGCGTCGGTTCTGGGAGCATCAGATTCGGGACGAGCTGGATTTCGAGCGCCATGCCGATTACCTCCATTTCAATCCAGTAAAGCATGGGCACGTAGCCCGAGTAATTGACTGGCCGTATTCGACCTTTCACCGTTATGTACGAAATGGCCTGTATCTGAAGGATTGGGGCGGTGAGAATATCGTGGACCTGGATCGCGAATGACCGGCGCGTAGGGTGGGCACCCGTGCCCACGCGTGACGTTTGCAAACGTTGGCTTCCGCGTGGGCACGTGGTGCCCACCCTACGAGTTCAGAGGCGCGGTTCAAATCCCTTCGACAAGCCGCATCGCAAACACGATCGGCAAACCCGCTGCGATCACCTTGCGCGCCGCCGCACCGTGGTCGTAGGGCACCCGGAAGTAGGTGATGTCCCTGGCCTCGTCGTCGAACACCGCATAGCAGGCCGCGTTGTTCTGGTCGCGCGGCTGGCCGACGGCGCCGGGCAGCACGAGGTACTGGTGCTGCGGCTGCAGGCCGATGCGCTGGCCGGCCTGCGGGACATGGCGGCCCATGCGGCCGTCGTCAGCACGGCGATACAAAGCCGGCGCGTGCACGTGGCCCGAGAACACGATGCGGCTGCGGCTGGCCTTCAGAGAACGCTCGGCTTCCTCGATGCCGGTGACGTACTCCCAGCGGACCGGCTCCCAGGCGCTGGCGTGCACGAAATACGCGTTGCCATGCTTCTGCGTCAGCGGCAGGTCGGCCAGGAAGGCCAGCTGCTCCGGGTCGAGCTGGCCGCGGGTCCACTCGATCACTTCCCTCGCCTCGGCATGCATCTGCGGGGATCCGGCCTCCCGGCTTGCGGGACGGGTCACCGAATAATCGTGGTTGCCCTGCACCGCCACCGCACCGCGCGCCACGTAGTCCATCACCGTGCGCACCACCCAGGCCGGATCGGCGCCATAGCCGACGAAGTCGCCCGTGAAGGCGTACTGGTCGACCCGCTGGCCTTCGGCGTGCGCCAGGCAGGCCTCGACGGCTTCGCGGTTCGCATGCAGGTCGGTCAGGAGCGCCAGGCGCATCGGATCGGCTTCAACACATCAGGCGCCGCGGCGCTCCGCAGCGTACTGCGCATAACCGCGCGCGCGCAGCGCGCAGGCCGGGCAGGTGCCGCAGCCATGGCCCCAGTCGTGCGCGGCGCCGCGCTCGCCCAGGTAGCAGGTGTGGGTGTCGAAGCGGATCAGGTCGACCAGGGCCTGGCCGCCGCACTGCTCGGCCAGCTCCCAGGTCTGCTTCTTGTCGATCCACATCAGCGGCGTCTCGACCTTCAGGCGCGTGGCCATGCCCAGGTTGAGGGCGACCTGCAGCGCCTTCATGGTGTCGTCGCGGCAGTCCGGGTAGCCGGAGAAGTCGGTCTCGCACATGCCGCCCACCAGCACGTTCAGGCCGCGGCGGTAAGCGACCGTCGCCGCCACCGTCATGAACAGCAGGTTCCGGCCCGGCACGAAGGTGTTCGGCAAGCCGTTCTCCTGCATCTGGATCTCGACATTGCTGGTCAGCGCCGTATCCGAGATCTTCGAGATCAGCGACAGGTCGATCATGTGATCCTCGCCCAGGCGGCGGTCCCATTCGGGCGACAGAGCACGCATTTTCGACAGCACCGTCGGGCGCACGTCCAGCTCGATCGCGTGGCGCTGGCCGTAGTCGAAACCGATCGTCTCGACGCGCGCGTAGCGCTGCAGGGCCCAGGCCAGGCAGGTGGTGGAGTCTTGGCCGCCGCTGAACAGGACGAGCGCGGAATCAGCTTGGTGCATGGTGATATTCCTGAGTTAAAGCGTCCGCCGTCACTTTTGACAATCCGTTAAGATGTGGCCGGCAGAGTAGAGAATGGAGAGACAATTGCCCGCACGACCCCGTCAGATGGAGAACCTTGCGCCGGCGCGACCACGAATTTTGGCACAAATCGTGCTGACCGTGAACGCGCTGTGCGTCTCCGTGGGCGCTGCAGGGCAGGCGCAGCCACAGGAACAGGTGCCGGCGCCGACCACCACCACGGGCCAGACGCAAAAGGAATTGCAGGAGCAGGAGCGCGAACCGGCCGCGCCGATTCCGGTGGAAGCGCCCGAACAGCGCGCCGTCCGCTATGAGGTGCGGATCGAGGCGCCGCGCAAGCTGCGCGAACTCCTGGAAAGCAATCTCGACCTGATGCGCTGGCGCGGCAATCCGCGCGTCGACATCGAACAGCTGCAGCGCCTGGTGCGCACCGCGCCCGAGGAGGTCAAGACCCTGGTCGCCACCGAGGGCTATTACTCGCCCAAGGTCTCGAGCGGGCTGGATACCTCCGGCGGCACCCCGGTCGCGCGCGTGATCGTCGATCCGGGCGAGCCGGTGACGGTCGGCGACGTCGATATCGAGCTGCGCGGCTTCGTCCCCTTCGACAAGGACAGCGCCCCGTTCGACGCGGCCGCCCTGCGCAACCGCTGGACCCTGCCGGTGGGTTCGCGCTTCCGCACCGCCGACTGGGAAGCGGCCAAGCGCGGCATCGTGCGCCAGATCGGGCAGTCGCGCTTCCCGCGCGCCCAGCTGATCGATTCCAGCGCCACCGTCGATCCGGACAGCCACCGCGCCCTGCTCAAGGTCGTCATCGACAGCGGGCCGGACGTGCACTTCGGCGCCCTGCGCATCGAAGGCCTGAAGCGCTATTCGCCCTCGATCATCAACAACCTGAACCAGATCCACCCGGGCGACGAGTACAGCGAGGCCGCCATGCAGGCCCTGCAGGGACGCCTGCAGGACACCGGCTACTTCAGCAGCGTGGAAGTCAGCCTCGACATGTCCTCGGCCCTGCAGGAACAGGTCAGTGAACTGAACCAGGGCCAGGGCGCCAGGCCCGAAGCCCCGTCCGGCCCGGTCACCATGCCGGTGCTGGTGCGCGTCACCGAGAACAAGCGCAAGAACGTGTCGGTCGGCGTCGGCTTCTCGACCAATACCGGGGCCCGCGCCCAGGCCAACTACGACGACCTGAACGTGTTCGGCAAGCGCATGAAGAGCAATGTGCTGTACGAGCAGAAGCACCAGCAGGCACGCGCCGATTTCTTCTGGCCGACCACCTCCAACGGCTACAGCAACAGCGTCGGCGCCGCCTATGACCGCGAGGACGTGCGCGACCAGATCACCCGCACCACCAGCATCCACGCCACCCGCGCCTGGGGCTCGCCGACGCTGGAACGCAGCCTGCGGCTGGAGGCGCTGACCGAGCAGCTCACCATCGACGACCAGCCGACCAGGCGCACCAAGGCGCTGCCGCTGACCTTCTCGATCACCCGGCGCCAGCTCGACAGCCTGGTGCTGCCGACCAAGGGCTACATCGCCAACCTGCAGCTGGGCGCGGCGCCGCTGCCGATCCTGACCGACGAACCCTTCGTGCGCGCCTACATCCGCGCGATCCGCTTCCAGCCGCTGGGGCCGTCCGGCACCCTGATCGTGCGCGGCGAATTCGGCGCGGTGGGCTCGAAGGACAAGGACAAGGTGCCGTCGACCTTCCTGTTCCGCGCCGGCGGCGACCAGTCGGTGCGCGGCTACGGCTACCAGCAGCTCGGCATCCCGGTCGGCAGCGCGATCACGGGCGGCCGCTACCTGGTGACCGGCAGCGCGGAGTACGATTACTGGTTCAAGCCGCCCTGGGGCGCCGCCGTGTTCGTCGATGCCGGCAATGCCGCCGACAATTTCAGCGACCTGAAGCCGAAGGTCGGCTACGGCGTGGGCGCGCGCTGGCGCAGCCCGGTCGGCCCGATCGCGGTCGACGTCGCCTACGGCAAGGCGGTGCACAAGGTCCGCCTGCACTTCTCACTTGGATTCACCTTCTGATGAGCGACGACGCACACACCCCCGAGCAGGAACCGCAGCGGGCGCGGCGCTGGCCGCGCCGGGTCGCGATCGGCGTGGCCGTCACCGCCGTCGTCATCGGCGGCGCGGTCTGGTACGGCGGCCGCGAGACCACGCTGCAGATGATCGCCCAGCGCGTCGCCGGCGCCAGCGGCGGCAAGCTCACCCTGACCGGCGTCACCGGCTCGCTGTACGGCCACATGCACATCGGCCACGTGGTGTTCCGCACCGAGACCCAGGTGATGACGGCGGACGACATCGACATCGACTGGAAACCCTGGCAGTACCTGTCGCGCGGCGTCGAGATCGACAAGCTGTATGCGAAGTCGCTGCGCATGGAGACGCTCAAGGAAAGCACGGAGCCGAGCACGATGCCGACCCGCCTGGCGCCGCCCTTCAAGATCGCGGTGGACGATGCGCGCGTGGCAAAAGTCGTATTCGTTAACAAGGGCGCGGAAACGCCGATCGACGACCTCCGCGTTGGCCTGCACGGCGACAGGGAACGCTGGAAGCTCGATTACGTGAAGGCGAATACGCCCTGGGGCCAGCTGGCGGCCAGCGGTACCATCGCCAACACCCTGCCCTACAAGCTGAATGCCGACGCCAGCCTGAGCCAGGCGCCGGGCGCGCAGCCGCCGCCGGGCGGCCTCCATCCGCAGCTGAAACTGCATGCGGGCGGCGACCTGCAGAAGACGGTCATCGACGCCAGCGGCCAGGCCGCGCGCGCCGAGGGCACGGCCAACCTCGTGCTCTCTCCCTTCGCCGAGATCCCGCTGCAGGCCTTCACGCTGAACGCGAAGAACATCGACCCGGGCTTTTTCAATCCTTCGCTGCCGACGGCCGACCTGAACCTGGCGGTGGCGGCGCGGCTCGACCCGAACCGCAACATCAGCGGTTCCGTGAACCTCACCAACGACGGCCCGCAAGGCACCCTCGACCAGCAGCGCCTGCCGCTGAGGGCGATGCGCGGCCAGCTGGGCGGCAACCTCTCGTCCATGAAGATCGGCGACGTGCTGCTCGACCTGGGCGGCGCCGGCCGCTTCACGGGCAGCGGCAGCGTCGAGCGCGGGCCTGACGAGAAAGGCATCGGCACCGCGCGCTTTGCGCTGCACACCGACCGCCTCGACCTCAAGCAGATCCATGGCAGCATGAAGAAGACCGCCATCGCCGGCGACCTGGCGGTGGCGAACACCCAGGACACGCAGACCCTGAACGTGAACCTGGTCGATGCCGGCATGCGCCTGGTGGCCGAAGCCGCCCTGCAGAAAAACGTGCTGACCGTGCGCGAGGCGCGCGTCTCGGCCGGCCAGGGAAGCGTCCGCGTGACGGGCACCGCCAGCCTGCTCGACAGGAAGCCGTTCAAGGTCAACGCGGTGGCCAGCCGCCTCGATCCGGCGGCCTTCGGCGACTTCCCCAAGGCCGACATCAATGCCGAGATCAACGCGGCAGGCAGCCTGGCCCCGCAATGGCAGGTCGCGGCCGACTTCGCGCTGCGCCCCAGCCGCCTGTTCGGCCAGCCGCTGTCCGGGCGCGGCAAGCTCGATGCCGACGCCGGCGCCCCGGGCGGCGTCCACGTGCACGACGTGAACGCCAACCTGGCGCTGGGCCAGAACACGATCGACCTGCGCGGCGCCTTCGGCAAGCCGGGCGAGACGCTGGCCTGGCGCGTCGACGGCCGCGAGCTGGCGGCCGTCCGCAACGATCTGTATGGCGCACTGGCGGCGAATGGCGTCATCAGCGGCACCATGGACGCGCCGCGCACCACCTTCGAGGTCGACGCGCGCAACCTGGGCTGGGTGGCGAAGGAGCGCAAGCGCGACAACGGCACGCTGCACGCCAGCGGCGAAGCCTGGCTGTCCGGCGCCAGGGATGCCAGGGTGGTCGAGGCCAGGGCCAGCGGCACGATGCAGAAGCTGAACCCGGCCGCCTTCGGCTCGCCCTTCGCCGGCAGCATCAACGGCGCCTTCGACGCCAGCGGCCGCAGCGGCGCCAACATGGCCGGCTCGGTCAACCTCACGCTGCGGGATTCGACGCTGTCGAACTCGCCGCTGTGGGGCGTCGCGAAGCTGAGCGCCGACAAGCGCCACATCTCGAACGCCGACGTCGACCTGCACCTGGGCGCCAACGTGGTGGCCGCGCGCGGCGCCTTCGGCAGCGGCGCCGACACGCTGCAGTGGCGCATCGACGCGCCGCAACTGGCCGCGCTCGGCCCCGACTACAGCGGCGTGCTGCGCGGCGCCGGCACCCTGTCGGGCACGATGGACACGCCCTCGTTGACGGCCACGCTGGATGGCCAGAACCTGCGGCTGCTGGCGCAGAACCTGAAGTCGGTGCACGCCACCGCGAACCTCGGGTCCGGCCGCGGCGCCGCCGATCCGCTGGCGCTCGACGTGCAAATTCAGGACTACGCCGGCGGCGCACCGGGGAAGGAAATGCGCATCGCCACCGCGCGCCTGCAATCGAGCGGCACGCGCGGCGCGCACACCATTTCCGCCGCGGCGCGCGGCGATACCTTCGATGCCAATGTGAGGGTCAGCGGCGGCTATGCGAAGGATGCCTGGAGCGGCACCCTGAACACGCTGCAGAACCGCGGCCGCTATGCCTTCACGCTGGCGGCGCCGGCGCCGCTGCGCATTGCGGGCGCGCCCGGCGCGGGCGTCAAGGGCCTGGCCAGCCCGGAGCAGATCGCCTTCGACAACGCCACCATCCGCCTGCCGGCCGGTTCGGTCACGGTGCAGTCGCTAACCAAGAACGGTGTGCGCTGGACCAGCCGCGGCAGCGCCAGCGGGGTGCCGGTCAGCTACCTGGCCCAGGCATCCGACGCGATCCGCCAGAACCTGCGCGGCGACATGACGCTGGGCGCCGACTGGGCGCTCGACATGCGCGCGCCCGCCGCCGCCGGCGCGGCGCCTGCGCTGGACGGCAGCGTCCACGTGTTCCGCGAAAAGGGAGACCTGATCGCCGGCGACGTCGCCCCGGTCGTGCTCGGCCTGCGCCAGCTCGACCTGCGCGCCGATGTGAACGGCGGCGCGCTGCGCGCCCAGCTGGCGGTCGACGGCAGCCGGATCGGCACCGCCAGGGTCGACGCCACCGCGCAGATGATCCACGGCCGCCTCGACAACGACAGCCCGCTGCGCCTGACCGCCAGCGCGAACCTCGGCTCGCTGGCCTGGGTCTCGCCGCTGATCGGCCAGCCGGGCCTGGAAGTGGACGGCGCCCTGAACCTGGCCGTCACCGGCACCGGCACGGTCGGCGCGCCGACCCTGAACGGCACCGTGAACGGCGACCGCCTCGCCGTGCGCTGGCCGGACCAGGGCGTCCGCCTGCGCAACGGCCAGCTGCGCTCGACCTTGGCCGGCGACACCCTGCAGCTGCAGCGCTTCGCGTTCGAGGGCAACAGCGGCCGCGCCCTCATCGACGGCAACGTGCGCTTTGCCGATGGCGAGGCCGCCATGAACCTGAAGCTGGTGGCCGACAAGCTCGAAGTGCTGTCGCGCCCGGACCGCACCGTGATCGTCAGCGGCGAGGCCAGCGTGGTGCGCGACCCGCGCCGCTTCACCGTCGAGGGCAACTTCAAGGCCGACCGCGCCCTGGTCGAATTCGCGCCGCAGGACCGCCCCACCCTGTCCGACGACGTGATCGTGCTCGGCCGCGGCAATCCGAAGGAAGGTCCGGCGAAGAAAACGGCCGCGGCGCCGCTGACGATCGACCTGACGGCCGACCTGGGCGACGATTTCCACCTGCGCGGCATGGGCGCCGACACCTACCTCACCGGCACCGTCCACCTGCGCAAGGTCGGCGACGGCGCGCCGCGCATCAACGGTACCCTGAGCACCGTCAGCGGCACCTACGCGGCCTACGGCCAGCGCCTGGCGATCGAACGCGGCGTGGTCACCTTCAGCGGCCCGTACGACAACCCGTCGCTCGACATCCTGGCCGTGCGCAAGCGTCCGGAGGGCGAGCAGCTCAGCGAGACCAACGTCGAAGCCGGGGTGCAGGTGCGCGGCACGGCGCTGTCGCCGACCGCGAAGCTGGTGTCGACGCCGAACGTGTCGGACAGCGACAAGCTGTCCTGGCTGGTGCTGGGCCACGGCATGGAAAGCACGAGCGGCAACGAGGCCGACGTCCTGAGCGCGGCCGCCGGTGCCCTGCTGGGCGGCAAGGGCGGCACCGGCGGCGTCCAGAGCAAGCTGGCGAACGCCCTCGGCGTCGACGAATTCGGCGTGCGCCAGGGCGCGGGGCAGGAACCCGGCCTGGCCAACACCGTGGTCACGGTCGGCAAGCGGATTTCGTCGCGCCTGTACCTGAGCTTCGAACAGGGCGCGGCGACCGCCACCAGCGTCGTGCGCCTGCGCTACAAGCTCACGCCGCGCATCACCCTGGCGCTGCAGACCGGCACCAACACCGCGCTCGATGTGCTGTACTCCTGGGCGTTTGACTAACAACAAACCGGGGTCAGACTCCCGATTTTGGAAACTGCCAACGAGACATTTCCAAAAATCGGAGTCTGACCCCGGTTTGCGCAAAAACACATCAGTGGACGGTACGCCCCACGCTCGGGTTCGGATCGGTATCCGGCTCGTCGTTCATCGGCGTGCGGATCGGGGGCTGGTGCGGGTCGGGCGAGTCGAAGGGCTCCTTGGGCGGCTCTTCGATGGGCGCCGGATCGGGGGCGCGGTGGGCTTCGATTGAGGCTGGCATCATGGTGGTTTTCTCCTGCTTGCGGAACCAAAACATTAGCACGCAGGGCAGTTTGCCGACGCCCGGCTGGATTACAATGGCGGATTCGACACCAAGGAAATCGCCATGCTGCCCACTCCCGTCGTTGCCGCCGTCCTCGCTCCGTTTGTCCTGTGGCGTGTGTACAGCCGCATCAAGCGTTTGACGACCCGCCAGCGCTCGAAAGTGTGGCGCCACCGCACGACCCTGGTCTTCTTCCCGCTGCTGGTCCTGGTGCTGGCGGTGCTGAGCCTGCAGACGGCGCCGGTCGCGCTGGCTGGCCTCGGCGCAGGCCTGCCGCTGGGCCTGGTCCTGGCGCGCATCGCCACCAGCCGCACGAAATTCGAACAAGTCGGCGACGAGTACTATTTCACGCCGAACGCGCCGATCGGCATGCTGGTCGCCCTGCTGTTCCTCGGCCGCATGGCTTACCGCGCGTACCAGCTGTATGCGGCGCAGGGCCAGCTTGCGCACCACGAGTTCGTGACCAGCCCCCTGACCCTCTTCATCTTCGGCATCCTTGCCGGTTACTACATGACTTTTGCGGTCGGCCTGCTTGCCTGGCGCAAGCGCACCGCCGCCGCTTCGATTGCCCAATGAGCCTCACCACCCTTGCCCTCATCGCCCTCGTTCCCGTACTGGTCTGGCGCATCTACCAGCGCCTGAAGACCCAGATGGCGCGCCAGCGCTCGATCATGTCGCGCCATTACACCGGCCTGCTGGTGTTTGGCGCGATGGTGCTGGTCCCCGTCGCGGAACTGGCCGACCAGCCCCTGTCGCTGGCGGCGCTGGCGGCCGGCGCGATCGCCGGCATCGGCCTCGGCACCTACGGCCTGCGCAAGACGCGCTTCGAAAACACCAGCGAAGGCTATTTCTTCACTCCGCCCATGCGCATGGGCATCCTGGTGGCGATGCTGCTGGTGGCCCGCGTGATCTACCTGGGCATCGAGATCTACATGAACCAGGGCAGCAACCGGCCGAACCCGCGCTTTTCGGACAGCCTGGCGACGATGTTCTGCGTCGGCCTGACCGGCGCCTATTTCGCCACCTTCTCGGCCAGCCTGATGCGCTGGCGCCAGCGCCTGCGCAAAGAAGTCGAAAAGATGTAAAACCACCCACCAGGGAGAGGTCATGACGCTGAACCGCCGCAGTTTCCTCGGAGCCGTACCGATCGCTTCACTGGGCCTGGCGGCGGGCGGCAGCGCCCATGCGCAGTACGGCGCCGCGCCGCCGTCCTCTCCCGCCGCCACCGACAGCGACACCCTGGTCGTGCTGGCCGGCGACGCGCTGCCGCGCAACCTGGCCGGCGAACCGGCGCGCCTGCAGGCGCTGCTCGACAAGCATGCGAAGCCGGGCGACGGCTACCTGCTAGGGGGTGCGGTCGCGGAACTGGAAGCAAGGTTTTCGGCGCTGCTCGGCAAGGAAGACACGGTCTTCATGCCGACCGGCACCCTGGCCAACCACATCGCCCTGCGCCTGCTGTGCGGAGAACACCGGCACGCGCTGGTGCAGCAGGAAAGCCACGTCTACCGCGACGAGTCGAACACCGTCACCACCCTCAGCGGCATCAACCTGGTGCCGCTGGCGCCCGGCAAGGCGGCGCCCACGCTGGAGGAACTCGGCGCCGCGATCGAGCGCGCCGAGCTTGGCCCGTATCCGATCAAGGTCGGCGCGATCGCGCTGGAAAGCCCGGTGCGCCGGGCCCAGGGCGCGACCCTGACGCCGGCGCTGGTGGCCGACATCGCACGGCTGGCGCGCGCCAGGCAGATCCCGCTGCACCTGGACGGCGCCCGCCTGCTGCTCATGAGCGGCATGGAAGGCTTTCGCGTGAAGGACTATTGCGCTCACTTCGACACGGTCTACGTCTCGCTCTACAAATACCTGGGCGCGCCGTTCGGCGGCGTGCTGTCCGGCCCCGGGCCGCTGATGGCAAGGGCGCGCGAGCTGCGCCACCTGTTCGGCGGCACCATCTACCACGGCTGGCAGGCCGCCCTGCCGGCGCTCGACGCGCTGGACGGCGCCGAGGAGCGCTACGCGCGCGTGCGCGCGGCCGGCGAGCGCCTGCTGGCGGCGCTGGAGCGCACGCCGGGATTCAGGGTGAAGCGCATCGACAACGGCAGCAACCTGGCCATGCTGGAGATCGGCCCGGAGCGCCTGGCGGGGCTGGACGAACGCCTGCGGAAGGCGAACGTCCGGCTCAGCAAGCTCAATGAAGGAAAGGTGCAGCTCGGCTTCAACGAGTCGATCCTGCGCCGCGACACGGATTACCTGGCCAGGGCGCTGGCGGGCTGACCCGGCAAGCCAGGCCGCGCTCAGGCCGCGAAGCCGCCGTCGATCAGCAGGGCGGCGCCGGTCCGGGCCGGCTTACGCCGCCTTCGCCTCGCCCGCCTGCCTCCGCTGCAGCACGAAGATCGGCTGCGCCCACTGCACGTCCTTCTTCTTCTTGCTGGTGATGAGGGTCAGGTCCGACGGGTCGTAGACGTCCGTGTTGTGGGTCAGCGGCGTCGTCATCAGGTACTGGGCGTCGGTGTTCTTCAGGAACTCGCCGACCAGCTGGATGTTGCGGATGTCCAGGTGGGCGAAGGGTTCGTCGATGAACACGAAGCCGCCCGAGCCCTCTTCCGACTTGAGCAGGCCAATGAGGAGAACCAGCGACTTCATCACCTGCTGGCCGCCGGACGCCTCGCCGTCGTTCATGCCGATCTGGCCCTTGCCGTCGAACTTGAAGCGCACGTGCAGGCCGGCCTGGGCCAGCTGCAGGTCGTCGTTCTCCAGGCGCACCGGGTCGACCGTGACTTCGATGTTGGCCAGCTCGCCGAGCTCCCTGATGTTCTTCGAGTAGGTCTTGATCGTGTAGCGCAGGCGCTCGATGTAGGCGCCGCGCGCATTGTCGGTGGCCTCGATCGCGCGGTTGTTCTGGTAGCGCCGCTCCTCGGTCTCGTTCTGGCGGTTCGACAGCTGGTCGTTCAGGCGCGCGTACTGGTCGATCACGGTCGGATCGTGTTCCCAGTCGCTGCGCGCCAGCGAGGTGTCGAGCGAGCCCACGCGCAGCTTGACCTGGTGCGTGTTCTGGTGCGCGGCCACCAGTTTCGCGCGGCGTTCCGGCTGGCGCCAGGCCTTCGGCACGTGGCGCCAGTTGCGGCGCAGTTCCAGCAGGGCGCGCGCATGCTCGCTGCGCTGCTCGATCTGGCGGCGGTGGTTCAGGCGCATGCCGGCTTCCGCTTCCGACAGGGCCATGCGGGCGTTCTGCCACACGGTGTCGGCGCGGGTGCGGGTGACGGTGGCGTTCTTGGTCAGCACCTGCAGCTCGCCCAGGCGCGCGCCGACTTCCAGGCGCTCGGCCTTGAGCGGCTCGATGGCGCGCACGGCTTCCTCGAATTCGGCCTGGCGCGCGCTCAGTTCCTTGACCGCGTCGACGCCGGCGATGCGCACGCGCAGGGCCGAGACTTCGGTCGCGAGCTTGCTGATCGCGAGCGTCAGCGTGTCTTCCTGCGCTTCCAGCGCCGGCAGCGATTTCTGGATCGCTTCCAGGCGCTGGGTCTTGCCGGCCGCGCCGAAACGGTAGCGCGACGGCTCGACAAATAATGAGCGCCCGCCGCGCCGTTCGCGGTGATACGCATCCGGCGTGATCCATTCGTCGGCATCGCTCTTGAAGCCGGCATCGACCGATTCGACGCGCTCGATGCGTTCGAGCTGGTCGATCAGCCAGGACGGGGCCTTCGAGCTGAAACGCACGACCGACAGCAGGGTGTCGTCCTTGACCACCGGCGCGCTCACGCAATCCGGCACGATGAAGTGGCGGTAGCGTTCTTTTTCAGCGAGCTTGTAGGCCGCCGGCGCATCCTTGGCGCTTTCCAGCAGCACCACCGAGGCATAGCCGCCCAGCACGCCCTCGACGGCGCCCTGCCATTTCGGGTCGGTCACTTCGACGATATCGGACAGCATCGCGTGCGGGATGCCGGCCTCGTTCAGGGCGCGGCGCATCTGGCGCTGGGCTTCCGGCTCCGGCATCGAGCTCTTGCCCTGCAGGGCCGAGATGGTCGACATCGCCTCGGCGATCCTGGCGCCCAGGTTCTCGCGCTCGGTCTTCTTCTTCGCCAGCTGCGCTTCCTTCGCTTCCAGCTGGGCGCTCACCTCCGCGATGTCGGCGCCGGAATCGGCGGCCAGCTTCTGCAGCCGCTCCTTCTGTTCGAGCAGGCTTTCCAGGGGCTTGAGCTTGCGGTTGACCTCCGTGAGGCGGCCGGCCAGCATGCTGGCTTCCTGCTCCAGCTGGACTTCCTGCTGCTGGGCTTCGGTCAGCGCGCGCTGCTGGGCCGCCAGCGCGTGGCGCTTCTCGGCCAGCAGGCTGTCGGCCTGCACCAGCGGCTTCTTCGCTTCGCGCAGGGCGCGGCTGGTCTGCGCCGCCTTTTCGCGCGCCTCGTGGTATTCGAGGCTGGGCAGCACTTCTTCCACCAGGGCCTGGCGTTCCTTGTTCAGGTCTTCCCACTGGTGATAGTTGGCGACCCGCAGGCGCAGGCCCTCGAGGTTGATGCGCGAGGTTTCGAGTTCGGCCTCGAAGCGCTTCAGCTCCGATTCGGTGTCGCGCTGGTGGCGCTTGGCTTCGTCGTAGGCGTCCAGCACCTCCTTGTCGCCGAATACCTGGAACACCAGGTCCAGCAGCTGGCGCGGCGAGTATTCGCACAGCTTATCGGTCTCGCCCTGCTCCAGCGCCAGCACCTTCGACATCGCCGGCGACAGGCCGGCCGACGCCAGGCGCTTGCGGTAGTTCTCGACGCCGAGCCAGTCGCTGGCCTCGGTCACTTCCTCGATCTCGATATTCCCCGGCCGCATCAGGTACTGGCGCTTCCAGTCGCCGCCGTTCTTCTGCACCTGGCAGAACAGCGTCACTTCGTCGTCGCTGAAAAACCCCGAATGACGGAACGGACGGTTCGACAGCTGGCGTCCGGACGCCTTGTTGTCGACCACCGCGCGGATCCAGGCGCTCTGCTGGCCCGAATGGCGCGCATAGTGCTTGTACGTGCGGCCCATCGAGCAGTCGAGGCCGAACAGGGTGCGCAGCGCGTCGAGCAGCGTGGTCTTGCCGGAGCCGTTCTGGCCGGCGATGGTGATGATCTTGGCGTCGAGCGGGATGTTCTTGATCCGCTGCCAGTAGTCCCAGTGGACCAGCTCGAGAGATTTAATGTGGAACATGCGCTTTACTCCTGGGATTCGGGGGCTGCTTCAGCGGGCGCTTCGACGACGACCGGGTCCGCCGGCGCGGCTTCCGCCGAACCCGCATCGTTGGCCGCCTCGCTGGCCACGCGCCGCACCGCCCGCAGCGGCGCGCGCTTGAACACGTCGGCCAGGGCGCCGTTGATGATGCGCTCCTTCAGCAGGTCGGTGTCCATCAGCAGGTCGAGCAGCGGGCCTTCCAGGATCACGTCGCCGCGGCGTTCGATGAAGCCGAGCTTCGAGAGCAGGCCCAGGTTCATGTCCATGCGGGTCTTCTTGCCCAGCTTGTCGCCGAAGTCGGCCAGCAGCGCGGTATAGGAGATGCCGATCGAGGTGTCCTCGGCGCGCGGGATCGGGTTGTCCTTGTCGAACATGTCCGACTGGTCGACGTCGATCGCCTGGTGGGTTTCCTGGCGCTGGCGCTTGGGCAGGATGATCTGCGCCCACAGCACCACCAGCAGGGCCACGCCGTCGCGGGTCAGGCCGAAATTATTGTTCTGCCAGACATCCTTGGCGCCGAAGATCTTCGGCTCGACGTTGCGGTGCAGGGCCAGCGTGACGTGGTCGGCGTACACGTTGTCGATCAGCTTCAGGCCGGATTCCAGCAGGCGCTTGTCGATCTCGGCGCGGAAGGTGTCGTCGGACAGCGCGCGCTTGACCATCTTGTCGTCGCGGCGCAGGGTCTGGTGCGTGAGCAGCCGCGCAATCAGGATCTGTGCGTCGTCATTCATCTTCTTTACTGTCCAAATCTAAATTCAGGGAGAGGGTCGCGCGCGACATCGCCGCCACGTGCGGGTCGTCCAACGGCACCAGTTCGTCCTCGGAGTCGAAGCGCACCGGCAGGCGCGCCAGTTCGGCGGTCGGGCCCTGCAGGCTGGCTTCGGCGGGGTCGCCCAGCAGCGGCAGCAGCGAGGCGCGGTAGGACGCCACCGCGAAGCTGGCCGGCAGCAGCGAGTCCTGGATCGGCACGCTCCGCGGTGCGCCGTCGAGCATCACCGGGAAGTTGTCCAGGTTGGCAAAGTCGGCCAGGCGCTTGATCCAGTCGTCGAGCTCGGCTTGCATCGCCGGGTTGTCGTTGATGGTCGTCGGCGCGTCTTCGCCGCTCGGCAGGCCGGTCGGGCCGGCGCTCACGACGCGTTCGGTCATCAGCTCGGTCTCGGCGACGTCGATCATTTCGGCCGGCGTGATGAACAGCGGCAGTACCGGGCGCTCGATCGCGCCTTCGGCCAGGCCGGCCAGGTCGTCGTGCGCCAGCAGCCAGCGCTTGATGTCGGTGGTCGACAGGCCGGACTGGCCCAGGTGCACGCGCTGGCGCTCGATCTGGTTCAGGGCGCGCGAGAACATGCCCTGCATGTTCAGCAGCGAGGACTGGGCGCGGCCGATCGCCTGCGCCGCCTTGTGCGTGGCGCTGTCCGCGCGTTCGTCCGAGGTGATCGCGCGCAGGATCTCGGAGCCCTTCTCGACCCAGTCGCAGGCCATGTGCCACTTGGCCTGCGAGGCGCGCAGGCGGAATTCGGAACCCGAGGCGATCGCGTCGCGGAACTCCTCGTGCAGTTCGACCAGGCGGCCCAGCAGGTGCTTGAGCTGGTCGACGGTCACGCCGCCGACGGCCTGGGCGCCGGCCACCTGCGACAGCAGGAAGCCCATCTCGGCCTCGTCTTCCTCCGGGCGGCCGAGCGCCAGCAGGGTGTCGAGCGCGGCCAGCACGTTGCGCGCCAGCGGCGTGATGCGGTACACCGCGGCCGGGTTGTCCCAAGCCAGCAGGCCGTGCGAACGCAGGCGGCCCAGCACCGTCTCCAGGCTTTCCGGGATCAGGTAGGCGAACTTCTGGTTGATGTCGGCGCGCGAAAAGGCCGAGTCGTCGGTGTCTGCCGCCAGTTCGCGCAGCACCAGCAGGCGCACGATCACGCCGTCCTGCGAGCCGTGGAACAGGGCCGTGAAGGCCTGCAGCATGGGCTGGGCGCGCTTGAGGTGATAGACCTGCTCGATCTCGTCCGGCGCCACTCCGTCGTGGAAATGGGCCTGCAACGGATCCAGGACGTCGGCGATCTCGTCTTGCGCTTGGGAATGGAGGTCGGCGGCGGTGGCGCCTGCCAGGTTGTCGATCATCGTAAGGCTTACCAGTTGCCAATTGCTTATGGCGCGCTGCGGTCGTGGCGGCGGGCACGGGGGCGTCAGTATAACAGTTAAGACTCGGCAACTTATAAGAACTCACCAATAAGCAACGGATTAAAGGAGAGCCTTGACTTGCTAATGGAGCAATTTTTTGGATCGCCCTCCTATGATGAACTCAGCCGCGCGCCCCGCCTCTCCCGGCCGCAAGATAATGACCATGATGATATTGATTGAAGGAGGAATGCCATGCAACGAGCACTTGCGAACGCGGCCCTGGCCCTGGCCCTGGCCGTCTGCCTGGCCCCGGCCGCCCAGGCCGCGCCGGGCCAGCCGAAAGAACAGAACGGCGTCACCTATATCAGCGGCGGCGTCGGGATGGACGAGCAGAACGCGATGCGCGCCCTGCGCGCCGACTACAACCTGCAACTCACCTTCGCCACCAAGCAGACCGGCGCCTACCGCTCCGACGTCCAGCTCGACATCGCCGACGCCAAGGGCGGCAATGTGCTGAGCGTGGCGAATACCGGTCCGCTGTTCTACGCCAAGCTGCCGCCGGGCACCTACCGGATCAGCGCCGCGGCCGAGGGCAAGACCTTCAAGCGCACGGTCAGGCTGGGGAATGCGCCGCGGGAGATGGTGCTGCACTGGGAGAACGATTCGCCGGATGATCCGGGGGTGCAGGACTGAATCGCCAACCCGTCGTTCCCGCGCAGGCGGGAACCCAAGTTTGTATGCGTTTCGGCAACTCAAGCAAACTTGGATCCCCGCCTTCGCGGGGACGACGAGGTAAGGCGCGGCAACGACGAGGTAAGGTGCGGGGACGACGAGGTAAGGCGCGGGGACGACGTTTACGCGCACGCAGCCGTTTCTACTTGCGCGTCACCTTCTCGAGCGTCTGCTCGACATAATCCCGGTCATTGTCGACGAACCGCAGCTTGACCGGATACCACTCCAGCGATGGCGCCAGCCAGATGTCGAGGGTCTGGTCCTTCGAGCCGGGCGGCGGTTCGCGCAGCACGTGGACGGTGTCGACCGTGCCGATGGCGGCGCCGGCCTGCACTTTTTCGCGGCCGATCACGTGGAAGGTCCAGGGGTCGGCGTCGCGCGGGCCGACCACGAAGAAATCCCATTCCGAGCCCGGCTTGAACTTGTCCCTGGCCGCGCGCGCCACCCCGACCAGCTGCCACGAGATCGACACCCGGTCCTGCTCGCCGCCCTTGATCGGGTAGCTCTTGTTGCCGTCGCTGAAGCTGATGGTCCTGGCCTCGCGGTCGAAGCTGGCCGTGACCGGATCCTTGCGGAAGCGCTTGTCGTAGTACTCGCTCGGGGCCAGGCCGTAGCTGTCGATCGTGCCCTGGCTGCGGTTTTCGGTCAGCTTGCCCAGCAGGGCCACGCGCGAATCGGTATTGATCGTGTACTTGCCCTCGCCCTGGCGCCAGCTCAGGGTGGCGTCGCCGCTCAGGGTGAAGCCGCGCTGGCGCGCGCTGATCGAGTACAGCAGGTCGACCGAGGGCGGCAGGTTGAAGGGGCGCTGGTGCACCGGGTGCTCGTCCGCCGCGCCAGCGTCATTCACCGTCATCGTCGCCGCCAGCAGTATGCCCGTACCGGCAAGACCGGCCAGTTTCCACATCTTGTTCATGTCAGCTTCCTGAATTCTTCATCACGATATTGTTCACGGTCTGGGTCGTCACCGCCCCGCTCGCTTCCAGGTTACGGATCTGTACCGGAACCCAGCCGTAGTTGGGCGCCAGCCACACGTCCAGGCGCGAGTTGTACGAGCCCGGCTTGGGCGGACGCGCCAGGTGCCAAGTGGCCATCCTGCCCATGCCCGTGTCCAGTTCTTCCTGGCCCAGCACCACAAAGCTGAAAACGCTGGCATCGCGGTCTTCGCCGACAAGGATGTCGATATTTCCCGACAATTGCTGCGGATCGCCGCGCGCAATCGCCGTCAACTGCAGCGGCACGCTGGCCTTGTCCTGGGCGCCCCACACCAGCGGATAGGTCGCCGCCGACGCCGAAAAACTGAGCCTGCCGTCCTTGCGGTTGAAGTGGGTGGCCGTCATCGACCGGCCGCGCCGCTTTTCCGTCATCAGGGTCGGCATGAAGCCTTCCTCGCCGACCGCGCCCTCGCTGGTCAGGGTCAGCAGGTTCACCTTCGCGAACACGATCGTGATGCCGGTTTCGATGCGGATCTGGTACGACGTCGGCGTGATCGTCCACGAAAACGAGGTATTGCCGCTCCAGCGCGTACCGTTGGCGTCGGTACGCGCGACGTCGAGCGTCATCTCGGCCGGCGGCGGCAGGTCGGTCTTGTAGTGGCGCGCCTCGGGCGCTGGCCTGGCCGGCGCCGGCTCGGCGGCCTGCTGCGCCGGTGCCCCGGCCTGGGGCGATTGTACGTCGGCGGCGACGACGGCGGCGCGCCCCTGCCCGGCAGCATCGGGAACCTGCGCCGCAGCCGGCGCTTCAGCGGGCGCGCCGTCGGCGGCCCCGGCGGGCGGCGCCCCGCTGTCGTCCTGCGCCACCTCCACCGGTTCGGGCGGCAACCGCGGCAGCGGCGGGACCTCGAGCGCGGGCTGCGGCGGCGCTGCCTGTACTTGCGGCGGCGGGTCGGGCCGCACCTCGACCAGCTCCGCCGTCACCGGCGGCGCCTGGCGCCGCAGCGCATCCTCGCGCGGCCGCCCGACCTGGCCGCTGAACCAGTCCAGGACCAGCAGGTGCAGCAGGACCGTGGCCGTTCCCAGCACGATTTTCCGGCGGCGGCGGTGCGAAGCGATAGCAAGGCTCATCCGCGTAGTGTAACTTCTATGAGCGCCCCCGGTTATCTGCTACGCTAAGCGGGACCTGTAACGGGAGAACACCACCATGATGAAACCATCTGCAGCGAACATGCCCGGGATGACGGATACGCTGGACTTCGTCAAGAACCTGTGGGGTTCGATGAACCTTCCCGGCACGAACATGTCGGGCATGAGCGCGCCGCCGCTCTCGGCCGAGGACCTCGACAAGCGCATCGCCGACCTCAAAGCGGTCGAGTCCTGGCTCAACATGAACATCACCATGCTGCGCGGGACCATCCAGACCATGGAAGTGCAGCGCGCCACCCTCGCCAACCTGAAGTCGATGGGCGCCTCGATGGCCGAGGCGATGCGCCAGTCGGGCGTGAGCGCCGACAAGATGGCGGGGATGCCCTTCGCCTCCTTCTTCGGCCAGCCGGCGGCGGGAGCGGAGCCCGGCGGCGGTGGCGGCGCTACGGCCCAGCCTGGCACGGCGACGCCGGCACAGGACCAGGCAGGCGCGGCGGCGGGCATGCCGGCCGCGCTGGCCTGGTGGAATATGCTTCAGGAACAGTTCACGCAAGCAGTCGCGACGGCCTTGACGCCGGCCGATGGGGCGGCCAAGGCCGATCCGCAGGGCGACGGGCAAGCCGCGGCGCCGAAAGCCGGTGCGGCGGAGCCGGCACCGGACGCTGCGCCGAACGGCAATGGCCGGGCGCGTGGCGGAAAACCGAAAGCCGATAAAACGTAGGGTGGGGCAAATCAGTCCGGGGGACTGATTTGCGTGCCCACGCAGGGCGCCAACGTAATGCGAACGTCACGCGTGGGCACCGTGATTGATGCCCCCGGCATCAATCACACCCTACAGCTGCGCCAGCTGCTCGATCAGCTGCGCAAACCGCTGCTGTCCTGGCAGCAGGCGGTCGACGTGGTGCAGCACTTCACGGGCCTCGGCATGCAAGCGCTCATCGTGGCCGTGCTGCTGCATGTGCGACACCATGATCTGGGCCGCGTTGAACAGGATGCGCTGGTTGTTCGGCAGCGCCTGGCGCGCATTGCGCATCCACTCCACCGCCTCGGCCAGCTTGCCGGTCTTCCACAGCAGCACGCCCTGGTTCATCAGGTCCGACGCTTGCTTCTTCGAGGCCCGGATCAGGTCCTGGCCCTCCTCTGTCAAACGCGCCTTGTCGAAGATCGCCTGCACCTCGTCCAGCAGCAGCGGATTGTCGTGGTTGTTGCGGATCACGTAGCACAGCAGCTCGACCGGCGCCTCCTTCACGCCCACCGCGAACAGCAGGGTCGCCAGTTCCAGGCAGGTGGCGGTGTCCGGCCGCGCCACGCTCAGCTTCAGCATGTCTTCGAGCTCGTCGCCGGCCTTGCGCGCGCGGCGGTAGTCGCCGCTCTCGTGGTAGACCAGGCCCTCGGTGATCTTGGCGCGCAGCGCCATGTCCGGGTGCTCGCCGCCGAACTCGCGCTGGGCCGCCGCCAGCAGCTGCAGCGCCTCTTTCGGGTCGTTCTTCTGGCCGCACACGCGCGCCAGCCCGAGATACGCGTCGGCCGTCTTCATGATCGAGTACTCGCCGATCGCGATGCATTTGCGGAAGGCTTTCTCGGCCATCTGCACGTTCCCCAGCTTCAGCGCGATATGCCCCAGGCTGCGCTGGCGCGGCACGGAGTTCGGCGACAGCTTCGCGGCGCGCTCCAGGATCGCGCAGGCTTCCTCGAACCTGCCCATGTTCTGGTAGGCGCTAGCGAGCTGGTCGTAGGCGTCGATGTAGTAGCGGTTTTCCGCGATCACGCCCTGGAAGATCTGGCGCGCCTGTTCGAACTCGCCGTTGGCCATGCGGATCTTCGCCAGGCCGGTGCGCGCCCACTGGTATTCGCGCTGTTCCAGCACCTGCTCGTAGACCTCGCGCGCGCGCGACGGCTGGCCGCTCTTCTCCATCAGCCGCGCCTTCATGCGCAGCAGGTCGAGCTCATGGACACGGTTGGCCTCGATCTGTTCGTCGCACAGCCTGGCCGCGCGCAGGTAATCCTTTTCGGCACAGGCCTGGTCGATCGTACGGAATACCTGCTTCCTGTGCCACACGCGGTTCAGGCGCGTCAGCAGCACGCCTTCGGTAATCGGCTTGATCAGGTAGGCGTCCGGCTGGTGCTCGGCGGCGCCCATCACCGATTCCACGCTCTTCTCGGCCGACACCATCAGCCACACGGTGCTGGGGTTGATCAGGTTGCGTACGCGCGCCTCCTCCAGCACCTGCTGGCCGTTCTTGCCCTCGCCGAGGTTGTAATCGCACAGCACCACGTCGTAGCGGATGCGCCCGAGCAGTCCCATCGCCTCGCCGCCGCTCGACGCCTGGTCGATGTTCCTGGCGCCCAGGCTCCTCAGGCTTTCGCGCAGCAGCTGGCGCACGCCGACGAAATCGTCGACGATCAGGTAGTTCTTGCCGGCCCAGTCGTCCTGGTCGGCCGCGACGGGGCCGGCAGCGGCGCTGGCGGCCGGACTGGCCGGGCTGGCGACGCTCATGGCAGGCGCAGGATGAAGCAGCCGCCGCCGTACGCGCCGCCGTTCTCCAGGCGCAGGCTGCCGCTGCGGCCGCGGTGGCGGTGCATCTTCGCGACTTCGCTGGAAAAATACAGGCCCAGGCCGGCGCTGTTGGTCAGGAAGTTGACCCCGCCCGCCACTTCGCGCGTGGCGATCGCGCCTGCCTTCAGCAGGGCCGGCGGGTAGCCGGGGCCGTTGTCCTCGACGCGCAGCTCGAGCCAGCCGCCGGCCTCGCGGATCGCCAGGCGCACGGTGTCGCAGGTGTAATGGATGGCGTTGTTGATCGCATGCGACAGTACGCCGACGACCAGGTCTTCGTCGAAGTGCCAGATCAGGTGCGGGTCATAGTCCAGTTCGAGCCGGATGCCGCGCGACTTGAGCAGCACGCGCCCGATCGCCACCACCTGGTCGACCAGCTGGCCCAGCTCGAGCGGCTGGACGTCGAAGGGATACTCGGGCTTGCCGACCTGCTTGTACAGGGCCAGCAACTGCATCAGGTTGTCGTTCAGGCGCTTGGTCTGGTACAGCATGTGCGCCATCTGCGGATAGGCCGACTCCGTTTTTGGAGAAGCGTCGACCAGCAGGCGCTCCAGCGTGCCGGACAGGACGCTGATCGAGTTCTTCATGTCGTGCGCGGTCGATGCGAGAAACAGGAACAGGTCGTGGGTATGCGCGGGGTTCTGCAGGTCTGCCAGGGGGTCGTCCATCTCAACCTTTCAATAGTGAAATGTTGCCGGACGCCAATTATACCTTTAGTCGGTAAAATTTCTTACAGGAAATCAAATATCCCCGGCCTGCGGAGTGCGGCTGGTGCGGCGCGCGCGCAACACGAAGCGGGCCGGATCGAGGGCGTCGACCAGCGAGGATTCCAGCGGCAGCGGCTCGCCCTCGAGCTGGGCGGCGAGCAGCTCGGCGGCCCAGCCGGCCCAGATCAGGCCGCGCGAGGCATAGCCCAGCAGCGCGTACAGGCCGGGATGGCGCGGCACGTCGCGCAGGCGCTCGGTGTCGCCGGCGGCCTCGAAATCCGGCAGGCGGCCCACCAGCGGCAGGCGGTCCGGGGCGATGCAGCGGAAGCCGACCCTGCCCTGCAGCGGCGCGCCCTGCGCGGCGTTCGGGTCGGACAGCAGGCCGCGCAGGCGCTGCAGGTTTTCCTCATGGCTGGCGGGCGACAGCTCGGGATTATCGTCGAGGTCGTAGGTGGCGCCGGCGCTGGCCACGCCGTGCGAGGGCGGGGTCAGGTAGGCTTCGCGGCACAGCACCACCGGCAGCTGCGGCAGCATCTCCGCCGGCAGGTGGCTGACCTGGCCGCGCATCGCCGTGAGCGGCAGCGGCGCGGCGTGCGGGACGTGCATGGCGCCGGCGCCGTTGGCCAGGATCAGGATGGGCGCGCGCGCCACCAGCACGCCCTGTTCGTCGCTGAGCTCCCAGTGCTCGTCCCGGTAGCCGATGCGCACGCTGCCGACGCCGAAGCGCTGCTGCAGGCGCCCGCCGCAGGCCGCCAGCATGGCCTCGCACACGCTGCCGGGACGGGCCCAGCCACCCTGGCGGAACAGCCAGCCGCCATCCGGCGCGGGCAGGCCCAGCAGGGCTTCGGCCTGCGGCCGTTCGAGCCATTCGGCAAAGTCGGGGGGCAGCGCGCCGCTCGCCGCGATCGCGCGCTGCACCTCGGCGTGGCCGGGGTCGCGCGCCAGTTGCAGGACGCCGCAGGCTTCGCCTTCGATGGCGCGGCCGGGGCCGATGCCGCCCAGGCGCTCCCAGTGGCGCAGCGCGTACAGGTAGGCGGCGCGGGTCAGGCGGGTCGGGATGTTGTCGTCGCGCGAGACCAGCGGCATGAAGATGCCGGCGCGGTTGCCGGACGCCTCCATGGCCGGCCGCTCGTGGCGTTCGACCAGGGTCACGTCCCAGCCGCGTGCACACAGGCGCTCGCAGGCCGCGGAACCGGCGATGCCGGCGCCGAGCACGATGGCGCGCCGCTCCGGCGCCGGCGGCACGGGCTTTTGCGGCTTGCGGCTGGCGAAGCGCGCCTTTTGTTTATCGGGTTCCGGGCAGGGTTCGAAGACGAAGCCGAAGGACTCCAGCGCCGCCACCTGGTCCGGCGTCAGGCCCTGGCCGGTCAGCCGGGCCTGGGGCGCGGCCACGCGCGCCAGCGCACGCGCGAAGCCGGCGCCGGCATCGTCCAGTCCGTGCAGGCGGAACATGTCGACGCGCGCGCTCAGCTGGCCGAGGGCATCTTCGAGCGGCGCGTTGATCAGGTCCAGGGTCAGGCCGGGCTCGGCCTGCGGAATGCGATGGAAACCCGGCAAAGGACAGTCCGGCTGTCCGTGCGCGCACAGGGCGATCACGTGCAGGTGCGGCGAGCGGTGCGGATCGGTGCGCCAGACGTCGGCCAGCACCTTGAACGCCGCGCCGTCGCCATAGTCGGTGTCGAAGACGGTATAGCGCGCCTGGGTACACCATGCGCCGTGGTAGTCCATGATCAGGTCCCGTATGCGTCCCGCGGTTGCGTGCGCTGGCGGCACAGGCAGCCGCGGTCGTGGTCGTCCACCATGCCGATCCCCTGCATGTAGGCGTACACGATGGTCGAGCCGACGAACTTGAAGCCGCGCTTGCCGAGGTCCTTCGAGATCCGGTCGGACAGCTCGGTACGCGCCGGGCGGGCGCCATCCGGCCAGTCGTTGACGATCGGCTGGTGGCCGACGAAGGACCACAGGTAGCGGTCCAGCGTCAGCCCCTCCTCGCGCAGGCGCAGGTAAGCCCGGGCATTGTTGATGGCCGCCGCAACCTTCAGGCGGTTGCGCACGATGCCGGGATTGGCCAGCAGCTCGGCCACCTTGGCGTCGTCGTAGCGCGCGATCTTTTCCGCATCCCAGCCGTCGAAGGCGGCGCGGTAGGAGTCGCGCTTGTTCAGGATCGTCTCCCACGACAGCCCGGCCTGCGCCCCTTCGAGGTTCAGCATCTCGAACAGCGTGGTCTCGTCATGGCAGGGCACGCCCCACTCATGGTCGTGATAGGCGATGTAGCGCGGATTGGCCATATTGGCCCAGGTGCAGCGGGTGGCGTTCATGCTCACAGTATAAACCTCGATCCTGCGTGTCTCATAATGTCTACATTGAAACAAAAATTTCTTGGAAAAATGTAGATTTACCAAGTGCAACGCTATAGCCTGTAGGATATCTCCTACTTTCGGCTTTTTCTCGGCGTGGAAATCCGCAGAACCTATCTTCGGCGAAGCATGAAACGGGCACGGCTGCAAAAGCGCATGGCCGTGGCGACCATGCTCGCCGTCGCGGGCTGCGCGGCGTTCATGATGCAACAGCAGGCGCATCGCCCGGGCTCGCCTGCCATGGCGGCCACCGCGGCTGCCGCGCCGGCGCCGGCGCTGCTGCCCGTTGCCGCCGAGGCTGCCCCTGCGGCGGTGCGCCGCGTCTATCCGTATTCGATCGTGCCCGGCGGCGTCACCGACCGCATCGAACTGGCCCGCGCCGTCATGAGCGACGAAGTGGTGGCCGCGCATTACGCCGGGTTCGCGCTGGACAAGGCGAGCCTGCGCACGGTCACCAGGGCACGCGCCGTGTACGTCTCGTACCGCAAGGGAGACCAGGTGTACTGGACCGCGCGGAAGGTGATGCTGGCCGAGGGAGAAGGCGTGCTGTCCGACGGCCGGAACGAGATCCGCGCGCGCTGCGGCAACCGCATTTCCGACACGCCCCAGCTGCCGGTCGAGGCCAACGGTCTTGACGAGCGCGAGCTCGACATCCCGGTCGGGCAGGTCGAGGATGGCGGCGACGGCGCAGTGCGCACGGTCGCCTTCGGCATCGACGCACAGGATGGCGGCGGCCAGCCCTTCGTGCTGTCGCCCATCCCGAACGGCGCGGGCCTGCTGGCCGCTACCCAGGCCCGGGCCGGCTTCGGCCAGGTCAGCCTCGACAGCCTGCTCGCCAGCGACCGCAACATGGCCTCGCTCCCCGTCCTGTGGAGCCCGGCCGGCGACGTGGGCCAGCGGACGACGACCGGCGAACCGGCGACCGGCAATGGCAGCAGCAGCGGCAGCACCAGCGACACGGCGGCGGGCGGCCCCGGCGGCGGCACCGGCGACGGCTCCGGCGGCAAGCCCACCGGCGGCGACTCCGGCAAGCCGCCGTCAACGCCAACGACGCCGGGCCCGGGCGCCAATCCCCTCCCCGCCGGCACCAGCCCGGCCAAGGGCCACGAGCTGCCCGAACCGGGCGCCTTGTGGCTGACCGGCGTGGCCGCCGCCGCCCTGCTGCTGCAGCGCCGCCTGCGCTCGCGCCGGCCGCGCTGAACGGCGCGTCAGGCGCAGCCGCCGACGAGCGACAAGGCCAGTCCGGCCCAGCCGATCGCCACCAGGGCCAGCACGGCCAGCACCGCCCCCACCCGCTCCGCCAGCCCGGCCTCGCGGTCCAGCAGCGCGCCGCGCCGGCGCCAGGCCATCAGCGCGCATGCCGCCAGCGCCACCGCCGTCACCGCGCCCAGCAGCACGCGGTCCGGCCCGCCGGGACGCAGCCCGCCCGGCGTGCACTGGGCCGCCGCCAGCCCGTAGCTGAAGGCGAAGTGCGCGATCCAGACCAGCAGCGGCAGCGTGGCCTGCAGCACGCGGCGCCAGAACCCTTCCTTGTGCGATCGGGAGCGGGTGTCCATGCTCACTCCATCAGCAGCGGCATCAAGCGCACCACCGCCACCGCCACGATCCCCTGCAGCGTCGTGTAGTGCCAGACCAGGGCGATGTTGTCGAGCGTCGCGCGGCTGCGCGGACCCAGGCGGCCGCGCCAGGCGCGCAGCGCGAGATAGGGCGCCAGCACCAGCAGCAGGAGGATGTGCAGGCCCTGGTAGCTGGCCAGCGCCGCGACCGCCGCGCCCCAGGCGCTGGCGGCCGGGTCGAGGCCGGCGCGCCAGCCGTCAAGATCGAGCGCCAGCGACGCCAGCGCGCAGCCGAGCGCCGCCAGCACCAGCCAGGGCAGGCGCCGCTTGCCGAGCCCCCGTCGCGCCAGCCACACCAGCACCGAGCCGAGCGCCAGCAGGCCGCAGGACGCCAGCGCCGGTGCGAGCGGCGGCAGGCTGGCGCCCGGCGGCGGGCACACCTGCAGCCGCATCGAGACGTGGATGTAGGCGAAGGCGAAGGAGGCGAAGATGCTGGCATCGACCACCAGCATGATGATGGTGGCCCACCAGGAGTGCGAGGCGAGCCCGGTCGCGCCCACCGGCAGGTGCAGTTCGGCGCCGACCTGCACCGCCTCGTGCGGCGGCGGGGAATCCGATCCCCACATCCAGCCCAGCACCGCGCCGACCGCGACCGCGCCGCTGATCCAGGCCAGCATGTACAGCTTGACGGTCAGCAGCAGGAAGAAGGCGGAGGTGCCGAAGGCGGCCAGCACCGGCAGCCAGCTGTCGCCCGGCAGCACCAGCAGGTAGCGCGGTATTCCCGCGACCGGGCTGGTGGCGATGGTCTCGCGCCGGCCCGTGGCCGTGTGCGGCAGGTAGTGCATGCCCTCCTCCACTTCGCGCGCCAGTTCCGGCGTGTCCCACAGCGGATGGTGCGAATCGACGTGCGCGATGCTGCGGTTGCCGTAGTCCTCGGACGGCAGCCATTCCAGGGTGGCGGCGTTCCACGGGTTGCCGACCGCGCGTTCCGGCCGGCGCAGGGTGCGGAACACGTCGACGGCGAATAGCGCCACCCCCAGCGCGAACAGGAAGGCGCCGACGGTCGACACCATGTTCAAGCCGTTCCAGCCCAGTTCCGGCGCATAGGTGTAGACGCGGCGCGGCATGCCCAGCAGGCCGGTGATGTGCATCGGGAAGAAGGCAACGTTGAAGCCCACGAACATCAGCCCGAACACCCAGCGCGCCAGCGTTTCCGACATGCGGTTGCCGTTCACCAGCGGCAGCCAGTAATAGATCGCGGCGAACACCGGGAACACCATCCCGCCGATCAGCACGTAGTGGAAGTGGGCGACGATGAAGTAAGTGTCGTGCACCTGCCAGTCGAAGGGGATCACCGCGACCATCACGCCGGTCAGGCCGCCCAGCACGAAGATGAACATGAAGCCGAGCAGGAACAGGGTCGGCGCGTCGTACCGCACCTTGCCCTTCCACAGGGTGGCGATCCAGCCGAACACCTGGATCGCGGTCGGCACCGCCACCGCCATGCTGGCGGCGGAGACGAAGCTCATCTCCAGCACGCCCAGGCCGGCGGTGAACATGTGGTGGGCCCACAGGCCGAAGCTGAACACCCCGACGCCCAGCAGCGCCGCGATGATCGCGCGCCGTCCGACCAGCGGGGTGCCGGCGATGGTCGGGATCATGGTCGAGACCATGCCGGCCGCGGGCAGGAAGATGATGTAGACCTCGGGGTGGCCGAAGAACCAGAACAGGTGCTGCCACAGCAGCGGATCGCCGCCGCGTTCGGCGACGAAGAAGGGCCAGTCGAAGGCGCGTTCCAGTTCCAGCAGCGCGGTGCCGGCGATCACGGCCGGGAAGGCGAACACGATCATCAGGCCCACCACCAGCATCGCCCAGGCATATACCGGCATGCGCCCCAGCGTCATGCCCGGCGCGCGCGTAAACAGGATGCCGACGATCAGTTCGATCGCGCCGGCGATGGCCGAGATCTCGATGAAGCCGATCCCCAGCAGCCAGAAGTCGGCGTTCAGTCCCGGCGAGTACTTCATGCCGGTCAGCGGCGGGTACATGAACCAGCCCCCATCCGGCGCCAGGCCCACGAACAGGGTGCAGAAGAAGGCCAGGCCGCCGAAGGCATAGGCCCAGTAGGCGTAGGCGGACAGGCGCGGGAACGGCAGGTCGCGCGCGCCCAGCATGTTCGGCAGCAGGTAGACGCCGATCGCCTCGACCACCGGAATCGCGAACAGGAACATCATCACCGTGCCGTGCATGGTGAAGACCTGGTTGTAGGTGTCGGCGCCCAGGAAGGTGTTGGACGGCACCGCCAGCTGCACGCGCATCAGGAGGGCCAGCACCCCGGCCAGCACGAAGAACAGCAGCGCCGTGCCGATGTACAGCAGGCCGATGCTGGTGTTGTTCACCGCCGAGAAGAAGCGCCAGCCGCGCGGCGTGCGCCAGACCTCTTCCAGCAGTTCCAGTTCGCCGTCCGGGCGCGGCGCGGGATTCGGCGGCACCTTCATCGCAGCTGCTCCAGGTAGGCGGCGAGCGCGTTCAGCGATTCGCCGTCGATGCCGGAGGCGGCCGGCATGAACACGCCGGGCTTGAGCGCCTGCGGGTCGGCGATCCAGCCGGCCAGCGCGCCGCGGTGGTTGCGCAGCAGGCCGGCGCCGATCTGCAGGCGGCTGCCGACGTGGGTCAGGTCCGGCCCCAGGTTGCCGCTGGCGGCGACGCCGCGGATCGTGTGGCAGGACTGGCAGCGCTGCTCGAGGAAGACGGCGCGCCCGCGTTCCGGCAGCGCCGCCGTGGGCGCCTGCGCGGGCCTGGCCTGCCGGGCCAGCCAGGCCTCGAATTCGGCCGGCGCCAGCGCCACCACGTGCAGCGCCATGTGCGCATGCTGGGCGCCGCAGTACTCGGCGCACTGGCCGCGGTAGACGCCCGGCTTCTCGGCGCGCAGGGTCAGGCCGGTGACGCGGCCCGGGATCATGTCGCGCTTGCCCGCCAGCGCCGGCACCCACAGGCTGTGGATCACGTCGGCCGCATTCAGGCCCAGGTAGACCGTGCGCCCGGCCGGGATGCGGATCTCGTTGGCGGTGGCGATCTCGCGCCCGCTGGCCGGGTCGCGATAACGGACCTCCCACCACCACATCCTGGCGGTCACGGAGATCGCCAGTGCGTTGCCGGAGGCTTGCGGCACCAGCCGGGCGCTGCGCCAGGTGCTCCAGCCGAGCAGGATGGTGAGCAGGACCACCGGAAGGGCCACGCCGGCGCCGGCGATCCACAGGCCGGGACGCAGCGGCTGCGCATGGCGGCGCAGGCTGAGCACGAGCAGGGCCATCACGGCCAGGAAGATCAGGGCGCCGGCGCCGAACAGCACCCAGGCGAACTGCCCGATGACCTCGGCGTCGGCGCCGGCCGGGTGCAGCACCGATTGCAGCGGTTCGCTCATGCGCGTGCTCATTCGAGCGTATACAGGAAGGCGGCCATGTGGCGCGCCTCCTGCTCCGTCAGGCCCAGCTTCGGCATCGCGGTGCCGGGCTTCATGGCCGGCGGATCGATCAGCCAGGCGGTGAGCCGGGCCGGCTGGTTGGGAATGCCGTTCGCGATATAGCTGAGACGCCCGAAGTGTTCCAGCGGCGGCCCGGCATCGCCGCCCGCGCCCGGCACCTCGGGAATCGCATGGCAGGCGCCGCACTGGTACTGGGTCACCAGGCGCTTGCCGGTTGCGGCGTCGCCGCCCGTCGCCAGGGTTGCCGCGCCATCCTCGCCGCAGGCGGCCAGCAGCGCCAGGCACAGCACGGCCGCGACGCGCCGCAGCCAGGCGCACGGTTGGCAGGGATGGTACGGCATCGGCATCACTGGGTCGGAGCTCGCACGGTTGGATTCACTCATCGGGCCGCTTTGGGAGACGGCTTTTATAATACCGGAATCGATAGCATTTTTTTAACACGATACGATTTGCCAAATCCGTGCCTTCCGCCCGCACCCGCCTGGTCGTCAAGACCGCCGTATTGACACTGCTCGTCGCGGCGGGCCTCGCCGCGGCTGCCGGATACACCGTATTTCGCGCCGGCTGGTACAACATCGGCTCCACCTCCCAGCACCTGCAGCCCGTGTACAGCCTCCTGGAACAGGGCATGCGCCATTCGGTGCGCCATTACGCCAGCGACGTCGCGGTGCCGCGCCTGGACGCACCGGGCCAGGTGCTGCGCGGCGCCGCCCTGTACGGCGAACACTGCGTCCAGTGCCATGGCGGTCCGGGCGCCGCGCCGGCGCCGCACGGCATGAGCATGCAGCCGGTGCCGGGACCGCTGGTCGACGCCAGCGCGCGCTGGCGGCCGCGCGAGCTGTACTGGATCACGCGCCACGGCATCAAGATGAGCGGCATGCCGGCCTGGGAAGCGCGCCTGAGCGAGGCCGACACCTGGGCGGTGGTGGCCTTCGTCACGCGCATGCCGGGGCTCGATGCGCGCGCTTTCCATGAGATGACGGCGGCCGCGCCGGAGCGCGAGCAGGCGCGCGCGCAGCCGGCGGCGGCCACGCGCGGCGATCCGGTCCGCGGCAAGCGCGTGCTGCCCCAGTACGCCTGCCATTCCTGCCACCTGGTCCCCGGGATCACCGGTTCCGAAGCCTATGTCGGGCGCCCGCTGGACGGATTGGCCAAGCGTAGCCTGATCGCCGGGTCGCTGCCCAACACCCAGGACAACCTGGTGCGCTGGATCCGCAATCCGCAAGCCATCGACCCGCGCACGGCGATGCCGGCGATGGGCGTCAGCGAGCGCGACGCGCTGGACATCAGCGCCTACCTGCTCAGCAGATGATCAGGGGTCGAGCGCCTGCGCGAGGCGCTCCACGCCGGCGCGGATCTGCGCCGGCGTGAAGGCCGAGAAGCCCAGCAGCAGGCCGGGCGGCATCGCGCAATCGGCGCCGGCGGCGGGATTCGTGTAATAGGCCAGCGTGCGCAGGTCGATCCCGGCCGCGGCGGCGCGCGCGGCCGCATCGGGCTCGCCGAGTCCATTTGTGACGCCCACGCACAAATCCAGGCCGGCGTCGGCAGGACCGGCGGCCAGCACGCCCGCCAGGCGGCGCTGCAGCGCGTCCAGCAGGGCGATGCGCCGTTCGCCATAGGCATCGCGGGTGCGGCGGATGTGGCGCGCGAAATGCCCTTCCTGGATGAAGTCGGCCAGCACCGCCTGCGGCATGACCGGGCTGTGGCGGTCGACCACGGCCCGGGCGCGCGCCAGCGGCTCGACCAGGCCCGGGGGCGCCACGATATAACCGAGGCGCAGGTCCGGGAACAGTACCTTCGACAGGGTGCCGACGTAGATCACGCAGCCTGCACGGTCCAGGCCCTGCAGCGAAGCCAGCGGCGGGCCGGTGTAGCGGTATTCGCTGTCGTAGTCGTCCTCGACGATCCAGGCGCGGTTCGCCCCGGCCCAGCGCAGCAGTTCCAGGCGGCGCGCCAGGCTCATGGTCACGCCCAGCGGCAGCTGGTGCGAGGGCGTGGCGAAGGCCAGCCGTGCGTCCGGATAGCGGGCCGCGGCATAGGCGACATCCATCCCTTCGGCATCGACCGGCACCGGGCAGATGCGCGCGCCCGCCACCGCGAACGGCGCCAGCGCGCCCTGGTAGCCTGGCGACTCCAGCCATACCCCGTCGCCCGGCGCCAGCAGCAGCTGGGCCAGCAGGTACAGGGCCTGCTGCGAGCCGGCGGTGATGATGATCTGCTCCGGCGCGCAACGCACCCCGCGCGAGGCCTTCAGGTAGGCGCACAGCAGTTCGCGCAGCGGCGGATGGCCGGCGCCGCCGCCGTAGCCCAGCGCGAGGTCGCGGCGGCGCCAGTGGCGCGCCTCGAGCTTGCGCCAGGTCTCGAACGGAAACAGGTCCAGGCCCGGCATGCTGGCGCGGAAGGTGCGCAGCGGGCCGTCGTGGTGGCGCACGCGCGCCATCGCCGCCGCCATCGCCTCGCCGCGCGCGGACAGCGGGCGCACCGGCGGCGGGACTGCATCCCCGCGCACGCTGCGGGCCGCGGCCGGCAGAGACGCGCTGACGAAGGTGCCCTTCCCCACCGCGCCCTCCAGGTAGCCCTCGGCGGTCAGCTGCTCGTAGGCGGCCAGCACGGTCTGGCGCGACACGTTCAATAGCCGGCCCAGCTCGCGCGTGGCGGGCAGGCGCGCGGACGCGGCGATATCGCCCGCCAGGATGGCCTCCTTCATGCGCGCGTACAGCTGGCGGAACAGCGGCGCGGCGGCGCCACGGTCGAGCGGCATGGCGGCGAGGATGTCGTGGACGTGCATGGGCTGGCCGGAAAATTGGTACGCCTATCTTCGTTCTTATTGGCTGTTTCGGCAAGCCATTGGCGAGCCTATGATGGAGTCATGAAAACATTCGACGCCAGCCTGGCCTGGGAACGCGGCGCCCAGCCCTTCGGCGACCAACGCTACAGCCGCGCGCATACCTGGCAATTCGACGGCGGCCTGTCGGTGCCGGCGTCGTCTTCGCCGCTGTCGGTGCCGCTGCCGATGTCCGATGCCGCCGCCGTCGACCCGGAAGAAGCGCTGGTGGCGGCCGCCAGCAGCTGCCATATGCTGTTCTTCCTGTCGCTGGCGGCGGCGCGCGGCCTGGTGGTCGACAGCTACCGCGACCAGGCCACCGGCTACCTCGACCTCGATGACCGCGGCCGCCTGGCGATCGTGCGCATCGTGCTGCGCCCGCGCATCGCCTTCGCCGGCGCCCGGCCGGCGCCCGCCGTGCTGGCCGCCCTGCACCATGACGCCCACGCGCGCTGCTACATCGCCAGCTCGCTGCGCGGCGCGGTCACGGTCGAGGAGCAGGACTGATGTACCTGCCTTCCCATTTCGCCGAGGAGCGTATCGACGTCCTGCATGGCCTGGTCGAACGCCATCCGCTGGGCGCCCTGGTGCGCCTGGACGGCGATGGCCTGGCGGCCGACCACATTCCCTTCGAGCTGGCGCCGGCGTCAAACGATGCGCCGTACGGCATCCTGCGCGCCCACGTGGCGCGCGCCAATCCGCTGTGGCGCCAGGACGGCGCGGCGGTGCTGGCGATCTTCCAGGGACCGTCCGCCTACATCTCGCCCGAACGCTACGATCTGCAGGCCGTCGAAGGCCGCGCGGTGCCGACCTGGAACTACGCGGTGGTGCACGCGCACGGGCGCCTGCGCACGATCGACGACGCCGGATGGCTGCTGGCCCACATGCGCCGGATGACGCGGCGGCAGGAAGAAGCGCACGGCCACGGCTGGAGCGTCGACGCCGCCCCGCGCGACTACATCGACAAACTGGTGCGGGCCACGGTGGGCATCGAGATCGCCGTCGAACGGCTGCAGGGCAAGTGGAAGGCAAGCCAGAACCGCAGCGAGGCCGAGCGCGCGCGCATCGCCGATGCGACCGGCATGAACGCATATGTACACGCCGGAACCGGCCCCTGAGATTGCAATCTTTTAGTGGACATGGCCGCAAATTGCGGCGCACAATGGGGACGCTTTTTTATTACACGACCGGCATTCCCGTTCAACAGAGTTCCTTTCTGCCGCCACGGCAAGTGGAGGAAGTCATGTCTCTACAGACGCGCAATCACATCCATGTCGGCGGCAAGGGCGCCGCCACCATGGTGTTCATCCACGGTTTCGGCTGCGACCAGACCATGTGGCGCGCCCTGGCGCCGGCCTACGCGGACCGCTTCCGCATCGTCACCTACGACCTGACCGGCTGCGGACAATCCGACCTGGCGGCCTACGACCGCACCAGGTACGGCAGCCTGCACGGCCACGCCGCCGACCTGCTCGAGATCCTCGACGCCGTCTCGCCCGGTCCCGTGGTGGTGGTCGGGCACTCGGTCGGCGCCACCATCGGCATGCTGGCCGCGATCGAGGCGCCGCACCGCTTTGCCGCCCAGGTCATGGTCGGCCCCTCGCCCTGCTACATCAACGACGAAGACGTCGGCTACGTGGGCGGTTTCAACCGCGAGGACATCGACGGCCTGCTCGATTCCATGGAGGCCGATCACTTCGGCTGGGCGCGCAAGGCGGCGCCGATGATCATGGGCGCGCCGAACCAGCCGCAATTGAGCGAAGAACTCACCGTCTGCTTCTGCCGCAACGACCCGGGCATCGCCCGCCATTTCGCGCGCGTGACCTTCCTGTCGGACCACCGCGCCGACGTCCCGCGCTCGACGGTGCCGGCCCTGATCCTGCAATGCAGCGACGACCTGATCGCGCCGCGCGAGGTCGGCGCCTGGCTGCAGCGCCACCTGCCGGAAAGCACGCTGCGCACGATCCACAACGTCGGCCACTGTCCCCACCTGAGCGCGCCCACCGAGAGCTCGCGCGCGATCGACGCCTTCCTCGCGCAAATCCTGCGCTGACCGCCGTGGACACCATCCTGCACGGCGCCGACGCCCTGTTCGAACAGGCCGCCTGCGGCCTGCTGCTGACCGATGCCGACGGCCTGGTCCTGCGCGCCAACGCCACCGTGCGCGCCTGGCTCGGCTACGAGGAGACCGAGCTGGTCGGCAGGCTGCGCATGCCCGACCTGCTGCCGATGGGCGCGCGCCTGTTCCATCACACCCACTGCGTGCCGCTGCTGCAGGACCAGGGCGCGGTGGCGGAAGTCCGGATCGACCTGTGCAACCGGCGCGAGGAGCACCTGCCGGTGCTGGTCAACATCGTGCGCGCACGCCTGGACGGCCAGGTGGTCGACCACTGGGCCCTGTTCCAGTCGGTCGACCGCCACGCCTACGAATGCGAGCTGCTGGCGGCGCGCCGGACCGCCGAGGCGGCGCTGGAAGCGCACCAGCGCGCCGAAGCCCGGCTGCAGTTCCTGAATGCCCAGCTGTCGGCGGCCGACCGCCGCAAGGACGAATTCCTGGCGACCCTGTCGCACGAGCTGCGCAACCCGCTGGCGCCGATGCGCAACGCGCTCGACATCCTGCGCCTCGGCGGCCGCCAGGGCAGCGACGAACGCCTGCTGCAGGCCTTCGACCGCCAGCTGCGCGACCTGACCCGCCTGGTCGACGACCTGATGGAAGTCTCGCGCATCACCCAGGGCCGGATGCAGCTGCGCCGCGCCCCGCTCGCCCTGGGGCCGCTCGCGCAGGCGGCGGCGCAGGACCTGGCGCCGGCCATCCGCGCCGCCCGCCATACGCTGCGCATGGACATCGCCGCGGCGCCGCTGCTGGTCGACGGCGACGCCACCCGGCTGGCGCAGGTGATCGTCAACCTGCTGACCAACGCCATCAAGTACACGCCGGAAGGGGGCATCATCGAACTGCGCGTGGGCGCCGCCGCCGGCTTTGCCGAGCTGCGGATGCGCGATTCCGGGATCGGCATCCCGGCCTGCGCGCTGGAGCACGTGTTCAACATGTTCTCGCAGCTGGAGCCGGCCCTGGAACGGGCCCGGGGCGGGCTCGGGATCGGCCTGGCGCTGGTGCGCGGCATCGTCGAACTGCATGGCGGCAGCATCCAGGCGGCCAGTGCAGGGCCGGGCCAGGGCAGCGAATTCACGGTGCGCCTGCCGCTGCTGGCGGAGGCGCCGCATGCGGGCGATGCGCCCGCGGGGCAGGCTTCACGGTCCGGACTGAAGGAGCCCGCCGACGGGATGCGGGTGCTGGTGGTCGACGACAACCCCGATGCCGCCGAAGCGCTGGCGCTGGCGCTCGAATTCTACGGCTGCGACACGCGGATGGCCCACACGGCCCAGTCGGCGCTCGCGATCGCGCCGGCCTTCGGCCCCGATGCGGTGCTGCTCGACATCGGCCTGCCCGACCTGAACGGCTACGAACTGGCCCGTCGCCTGCGCGCAATGCCCGGCGGCGCCGGCCTGACCCTGATCGCCACCACCGGCTGGGGCCAGGACAAGGACCGCCAGCGCGCGCTCGAAGCGGGCTGCGATCATCACTTGACCAAGCCGGTCGATGTGGAGAGATTGCGGGGATTGTTGATGCAGAAGAGCTGTGTTTGAGGGATGAAAAACGCGGAATAACGGCGTGCCCGCGCCTTTGAAACGTTGTACCCGCGTCTTTGAAACGTCGTCCCCGCGAAGGCGGGGACCCAAGTTTGCAAGCGTTTCGGTAACGCACGCAGAACTTGGGGCCCCGCCTGCGCGGGGGCGACGTTTTATATGCTAACGATTCTGCTTACTTGCCCGCAGTCGTTCCCGCCTTCGGCGCCGGCATCTGCTGCGCCGACTTCAGGTGCTGCGCCACCACCGGCTCGGTCTTGTCGACCAGCGCCTTCACTTCCGGGTCCTTGGCTTTCTTGGAAGCGGTCATCAGCTTGCCGTGGACGGTCTTGTGGTCCTGCACGCCGGCCTGCTTCATGTAGGCCTTGTCGAAATCGGCGCCGCTCATCTTCTCGAGCTTGGCGGCCATCGCCTTGTGCTTGGCGTCCGGTTCGGTCGGCAGGGTGACGCCGCGGGCGTCGGCCAGGGCTTTCACGTCGTTCAGGTTCGAGGTGTGGTCGTCGATCATCTGCTGGCCGAAGGCTTTCACTTCGCTGCTCTGGCCCTTGCTCTGGGCCAGCTTGCCGCCTTCGATTTCGGCCATGTCGGCCATCGCGATGTCCTTCAGGATCTTCTGGTCGCCGCTGCTCAGCTTGGCGCCGGTGGCGGCGCCCGCCGCGGTCGCCTGGCCGGCCGCGCTGCCGCCGGTGGAGCGGTGTTCCATGCCCTGGCTGTTGGTGTTGCCCATGGTGCCGTCGCGGGTGGTCTTGCCCGTCATGCCGGCCGAGCTCGCGCTGCCGCTTGCCTGGCCCGAGGAAGTGGCGCCGGTCGATCCGCTCATGCCCTTGCTGCCGGCCTGGTTGGCGCGGTTTTCCATGCCGGTGCTGTTGGTGTTGTCCATGGTCCCTTCCTTGGTCGTCTTGCCGGCCTGGTTGGGATTGGTGCTGCTGGTGCCGGTCTGGCTCGGGCTCGAACCGACCGAGGTCTGGGCCTGCACGCCGACGGCGCTGAACATGGCAGCCACTGCCGACACGGCCAGCAGCCCTTTCAACATTTTATTCTTCTGCATGTCACTCTCCTGATTTTCTGATGGGAATTTGGCGGTAAAGTCCGTGTTCAAATGACAACGGCCGCACCAGTGTATCGCCGTGTTTTCCCGTATAGCGCGCGTTAGCCAAGAGGAAATTTTCCATAAAAAAAGCGGTCCCGCAGGACCGCTTCCAGGCGAGCAGGAACGCTCAGCGGAAACTGAGCGTGGCCGTCAGGTCGCCCGGCGGACGCGCGCCGCGCGCTTCGAAGGCGGCGTTGCGCCCGGCCAGGCCTTCCAGCAGCGGCAGGCCGTGCAGGCGGGTGATGAAGCGCAGGATCGACGTCGTGTCGTAGAAGTTGTGGTCGACCGCGCCCTTCTTCGCGAACGGCGAGACCACGATCGCGGGAATGCGCGAACCCGGGCCCCAGCGGTCGCCCTTGGGCGGCGCCACGTGGTCCCACCAGCCGCCGTTCTCGTCGAAGGTGATGACGACCACCATGTTGTGCCACTGCGGCGATTTCTTGAGGTGCTCGATCACGTTGGCGACGTGGGCGTCGCCCGACTCGATGTCCGAATAGCCGGCGTGCAGGTTCAGGTTGCCCTGCGGCTTGTAGAAGCTGACCGCCGGCAGACGCCCGGCCACTACATCGGCGATGAACTTGTTCGAGATCGGGCTGTCGCCAAGGCCGCCGTCGCGGATATGCTCTTCACGCGCCTTCGTGCCCGGGGCGAACTGCCTGAAATAGTTGAACGGCTGGTGATGGTGCTGGAAATTCGGGCGCGAGCCTTCGCCGCGGCCGTCCAGCGCCGCCTGCCAGGCGCCGCCGTACCAGGCCCAGCTCACCTTCCGCTCGGACAGCAGGTCGCCGATCGTCTTGTAGTCCTGCGGCGGCAGCACCGACGGATCCTGCGGGTCGGCCATGGTGGCGTCGCCGCCCGGCGCCGGGCGCACCCAGCTCGGCTGGTAAGGCGGGGCCATGGTGTTGACCGCATAGCCGTCCGGCGTGATGGGGCCGTTGTTGACGAACTTCGGCTTGCCCTCCAGCGCGGACTTCGGCGAGTCCGGCGCCACGGCCAGCCGCACACCTTGCGGGCCGTCTTCCAGCACCGCGATCTTTTTCTTTGCGGGTGTTTCCGCGGCGTTGAAGAATTCCGGCGTGCGGCCGCTGATCAGGAACTGGTGGTTCAGGTAGGAGCCGCCGAAGGCCGCCATGAAGAAGCTGTCGCACAGGGTGAACTCGCGTGCGATCTGGTACAGGCCCAGGGTCTTCGCCGTTTCGCCGTAGTGCCCCATCACCAGGCCGCCGCTGTCGCCCCAGGCGACGAAGCCGTCGTTCTTGCCGCCGTTGATCTGCATCTGGTTATGGTAGAAGTTGTGCACCAGGTCGCGCGTGACGAGTCCCTCCGGCAGCGGCTTGCCTTCCGCATCGCTCAGCTTGAACGGCGCATTCGGCAGGTGCTGGATGTCGTCTTCCTTGATCAGGTAGTCCTTGCCGCCCAGGTTCTGGCGCGCCGGCACCATGCCGCCCCAGACCTTCGGCAGTTCCGGCAGCACCGTGCCGTCGCGGTCCTTCTGCGCGGCGGCGGACGCGGGCACGCCTGACAGCGGCTGGGCCAGCCCCGGGAAGTCGGCGAACAGGTTGTTGAAGCTGCGGTTCTCGAGGTAGATCACGACCACGTTCCTGACGTGCTCCTTGAGCTTGGCGTCGAGCGAGCCCTTGGCGGCCCGGGCGGTCTTGTGTGCGGCCGGGGCCGCTTCACTGGCGGCCGGCAGCGCCGTCGACAGGCCGACCGCGGCGGCGGCCTGGAAAATCTTGCGGCGCGAAGGATTGGCGGGCTCGCCGGCTTCCGGCAGCGCGTGGTCGTGATGCTTGTCTTGCACAGATGTCTCCTGGACGGACGCGGCGGACTCGACCGCGAAAACGCTGATTATCGGCGTTTTTTTCCAGGTGGAAAAGATTCAAATGGCAACAGTCACACTATCGGCAGGCTCATGGGCGCGCCCGCGCCTCCACGCGCTTGAGCAGCAGGCCGATCTCGTCCAGCACCAGCCAGGGATCCTGCTCGTCGAACATGTGGGCCGTGTTGCGCATGCGCACGTGGCGCATGTCGTTCGAGACCTTGGCCAGTTCGAACTGGGCCGCGTCCCAGGTCGTATTGAAGGCGTCGACGTCGTCGTAACTCATCTTCGCCTGCCGGATATTGGTGTAGGGAAGCCCGCGGCTGAGCACCGTGACCGGCACGTTCAGCTTGCCCGGATGGGCGCTCAGGGCCTGCACCGCTTCCGTAAAATCCTCATGGGAATTCTTGTCCCGCTCCCAGCTGATGATCATGTCCATGGTGCGCCAGCCTTCCGGCGACATCGCCCGCTGCAGGGCGGGATACCAGGATTCGTGCACGCAGTCGACGAACACGACGCCCTTCACGGTATCCGGATGGGCCTGGGCATGGGCGCGGGCAATCAGGCCGCCGAAGGAATGGGCCACCAGCACCACGTCGCGCCAGCCGCGCTCGCGGATCAAGCCATCCAGTTCATCGGCCAGCGCGCGCAAGGGCCGCGGCCTGCTTTGCGGCGTGCTCTTGCCCACGCCGGCCCGGTCGTACAGGCAGACCTGGTAACCCGGCACCGAAAAATGGCGGAAGGTGTTCTTGTAGGTGGCATGCGCGTCCAGCCCCATGCCGGCGATCAGCACGACCGTCTTGCCGCCTTCGCCGCGGCATTCGAAGGCCAGGCGGTTGGCGCCGACGTTCGCGAATTGCTCGGCAGGCGCGTCGGCGGCGGCGTGGAGGGAGAACAGGGACAGCAGACCAGCCAGCAAGCGTTTCATGGGACGACCTTTCGCATGAGTCTCCTGCGCAATGCATGAATGACCGGACCACGATCCCGTCAAACGCCTGTCACATTCGCGCGAGACAATCTATTCGCTCCTAGGGAAAGAGCCCGGCGGCACGGCCGCCCTACCGGAACCGGCGGTCGGGAAATATACCGGTACCAATTCAGCAGGGTGGCTTAAAAAGCGGCCTTGGTCCGCAGCTTGCGGCGCACATGCTTGCCCGCACGCGGCAAGGCATCGACGGCGCGCGCAGCCAGCACGCCCTCGATGAAGCCGAGCAGCGCAAGCTCCTGCGGCACCCGCTCGCGCAGCTGGGCGACCAGATCGCGTGCGACCACGCTGTCGTTCAGCAGGCCCAGTTCGTCCTGCATGCCGGCCAGCAGGTCGTGGCGGCGCGCTTCCTTCTTGCCGTGACTCAGGGCCTCGAAGAACTCGCGCGCATAGCGCTCCTTCTTGGCGGCGATGCGCACCTTGTGCAGGCATTCGGGACGTTTCAGGTCGAAGCCGCGGGCGCGCTTGCGCACGCGCGCGGCGGCGTGCTGCACCAGGCGCGGCGCGGCCTTGGCCACCTTCCGCTCCAGCGCATCCGCCGGTGCGCCATTGGGCCGGGAATCGGCCTGCTTCCAGCCCTCTCCCGCAATCCAGGCGCCCAGGCCCAGCATCAGGCCCGTGTAGCGCGGCCCGGCGACCGCCGCGCGCACGCGCGCGCGATGCCGCTCCGCCTCTTCGCGCGCCGCCACCGCGACCCGCGCCAGCGCCGGCTGGTGTTCTTCCGGCAGCGGCAGGCCGGGCAGCAGGGATTCGATGAAGACATCCCAGTTGCGGGCGTCGCCCAGCTCTCCGGCCAGCCATTCGACGTCGTCCGCCAGCGGCGCCGGCAGTTGGGTCAGCGTCTTCACCATGTCCATCGCCGCGCGCAGGCGGCGCAGCCCGACGCGCATCTGGTGCAGGCTCTCGACCTCGCCCGACAGCACGCCCTGTTCGTTGGCCTGCATCTGCTCCAGGCAGTTATGCAGGATTCCCGCCAGGGCCTGGCCCATGCTGGCCTTGCGCCTGATCGCCACCGCGGACGCCTTCGCGGCGCGCGGCGCGACGGCGCCGGCCAGCGCATAGCCGCGTTCGGCCTTGCTGACGTTCTCGATCCGCACCGGCACCGCTTCGTGCACCCGGCGCGCCAGCTCGTACAGGCGCGCCGGCTCGCCCTGTTTCATTTCGAGTTCCAGTTCGCGTACCGGGAGCGCGCGGTCGCCGCGCTGCAGCTCCCCGGTATCGAGGGCGCATTCGACCTGCACGCCATCGTCCAGCTCCAGCAGCCAGGCGGCGCGCTTGACCTTGTTGACGAACACCGACTCCAGCGGCGCCTCGTGCTTGCCGAGCTGCCTGGCCAGCGCCGGCAGGGCCTCGCCCAGCTGGCGCGCGAACAGTTCGCGGTCCGGCTCACTGGATGCCACCTCGGCTTCCAGCTCGAGGCGCCGGTGCAGGCCGGCGACGACGGTGCCGCCGCCCTTCAGGGTCTGCACGTGGCGCGTGCCTTCGCTGCGCACGCGCAGCGCATAGCCGTGCTGCCACAGCGTGAAGTCGGCGGTGTCGAAGTAGCGGTCGACGTGTTCGCGCTCCTCCGGCCTGGCGCCGCCGGGCGGGCGCAGGAACGGGATCTTCTTGATTTGGCTGACGCTGGCGCTGTCGAGGGCCAGCTTGATTTCGCATTCCATCATCTCTCCTTCGCACCGCGATACTGTAGCGCGTTCGGCGCTCGGCAGGCACACCGGTCAGGCCGGCACGCCGACGATCACGCTCGAGGCCTTGAACATCGCCGTGACCTGGCCGCCCACCGCCAGGCCCATGGCATCGGCGCTTTCCCTGGTGACGATGGCGGCGACCGAGGCGCCGCCCGGCAGCGCGATCACGACTTCGGTGTTGACGGCGCCGGGCTCGATGCGGGCGATGGTGCCGGCCAGGCGGTTGCGCGCGGAATAGCGCGCGCCGTCGTCACCGCTTGCCAGGATGATGGACGAGGATTTGACCAGGGCGAAGGCTTCCGCCCCGACCTGCAGGCCGAGGTTGTCGACGCTCTCGTGCGTGACGATGGCGACGATGGCGTGGCCGCCCGCGACCGCCAGCGCGATCTCGTCGTTCACGGCGCCGCGCACGAGGCGCGTGACTGTTCCGGAAAACTGATTGCGTGCACTGGTTCTCATGCTCATCTTCCTCACCAGGGAATAATCGTCGGCGATGCCGGCCGCCTGCTCTCCCAGCCGCTGGACGAAGTTGCGGTGCTCGCGTTCGATCAGCCGGAAATTCGCCACCAGCTGCGCGCCGCGCGCGGTCAGGCGGGTGCCGCCGCCGCCCTTCCCGCCCGCCAGGCGCTCCACCAGCGGCTCGCCGGCCAGGTTGTTCATCGCGTCGATGGCGTCCCAGGCGGCCTTGTAGCTCATCCTGATGGCCTTCGCCGCCTGCGTGATCGAGCCGCATTCGGCGATCTTCGCCAGCAGCGCGATCCGCCCGGGGCCGCCGAGATGCTCGCCGCCGACCGTCATCCAGATTTCGCCATCGAGTCCGATCATCGTCGTTTCCTTGTTCATGCGCGCAAGTCCAGCACGTGGTCGCCGAACACCTCGGCGTCTTCCGGGTCGTGGGTGATCAGCACCATCGGCACCTGCAGGCGCTGCTGCAATTCCTTGAGTTCCTTGCGCATCAGGGCGCGCAGGTCGCGGTCGAGCGCGGCGAACGGCTCGTCCAGCAGCAGCGCGCGCGGCTCGGTCACCAGGGCGCGCGCCAGCGCCGTGCGCTGCTTCTGCCCGCCCGACAGTTCGTCCGGATACTGGTCCGCCACGTGGCCGAGCTGGAAGGCGTCGCACCAGTAATCGGCCTGCGCGTGCCGGTCGCGGCGGCGCGGGTTGAGCCAGCCGCCCACCAGCGGGAAGGCGATGTTCTGGCGCACGGTCAGGTGCGGGAACAGCGCATAGTCCTGGAACACATAGGCCAGCTGCCTTTGTTGCGGCGGCAGGTCGATGCCGCGGGCCGCATCGAACAGGATGCGATCGTCGAGCCGGATGTGGCCGGCGTCGGGGCGCAGCAGGCCGGCGATCGCCTTCAGGGTCAGGCTCTTGCCGGAACCGGACGGCCCGAGGATGACGATGCGCTGGCTGTCCGTGCTCAGGCGCACGTCGAGCTGGAAGGCCTGTTTGCCGGAACGCAGCAGCTTGCGGATGTCGAGATCGAGCAGCATGGCCTCCCCTCAGCGGCCGGCCAGGCGGCCCGGCGCCAGGCGGCCCGCGCCCAGCAGCACGGTGATGCAGACCACGGAGGTCAGCAGCACCAGCAGGTTGGCGGTGTCGTCCTGCCCGGCCTGGACCGCTTCGTAGACGGCGATCGACAGGGTCTGGGTGCGGCCCGGAATGCTGCCGGCCACCATCAGGGTCGCGCCGAACTCGCCCAGCGCGCGGGCGAAGCCGAGCAGGACGCCGGCCAGGATGCCGCGCCAGGCCAGCGGCAGCGTGATGCGGAAGAACAGCGCGGCCTCGGACACGCCCAGCACCCGCGCGGCCTGCTCCAGCTGGCCGTCGACCGCTTCGAAGGCGGCGCGCGCCGGCTTGAACACCAGCGGGAAGATGACGATGGCGGCGGCGATCACCGCGCCCTGCCAGGTGAAGATCAGGTTGATGCCGAAGCGCTCGTGCAGCCAGGCGCCGAGCCAGCCATGGCGGCCGATCAGCACCAGCAGGTAGTAGCCCAGCACGGTCGGCGGCATCACCATCGGCAGGGTCAGCAGGGTGTCCAGCAGTTCACGGCCCGGAAAGCGCCGGCGCGCCAGCACGAAGCCGACCGCGACGCCGAGCACGAGATCGATCAGCGTGGCGCAACCCGCCACCTTCAGCGACAGCGCCAGCGCGGTCCACGCGTCCGTGTTCATGGCCGCTTCATGGCTTACCGAAGCCGTATCTGGCCAGCACCGCCTGCCCCGCCGGGGACAGCACGAAATCGACGAAGCGCTGCGCTTCTTGCGCGTCGAGAGCGGCGGCGGTGCGCGCGATCGGATAGCGGATCGGGATATCGAGCGGCACCTCGAACGCCACCCTCACCCGGTCCTGCATGACGGCGGCGTCGCTGGCGTAGACGAAACCCGCATCGACCTCGCCGCGCGCCACGTAGTCGAGCGACTGGCGCACGTTCTGGGTATGGATGGCCTTGGCCGAGATGCCGGGCCACAGCTTCGCGCTTTCCAGCGCATGTTTGGTATAGCGCCCGGCGGGAACGCTGGCCGGGTTGCCGATCGCGACCTTCTGCACGCCCGGCTGGCCGAGGTCCTGCAGGCGCTTCAGGGTAATCCTGCTGTCGCGCGGCACGACCACGACCAGGCTGTTGCGCGCGAAGTCGCGGCGCTCGCCGCCGGCGACCAGGCCCTGCTTCGCGGCCAGGTCCATCGTCTCCGTATCGGCGGACGCGAACACGTCGACCGGCGCGCCCTTGGCCATCTGCTGCAGCAGGGCGCCGGAAGCGCCGAAGTTCAGCAGGACCCTGGCGCCCGCATGCCGGGCTTCGTAACGCTCGGCCACTTCCTTGAAGGCATTGCTCAGGCTGGACGCGGCGGACACGTGCAGGTCCCCGGCCCGGGCCAGGCCGGCCGCCAGCATGAGAGCCGTGGCGGCGGCGAGTTTTTGCGTTACAGAAATCCGCACGGGCATCTCCAGGTCTTGCGAACGAGAACGCAATATACACGAATATATAGCGGTGCGTGGAACACCCCTGACACAGAGCAGACTCATCCATCAGGCATGGGGCTACTGTACGCAAGGCGCATGACCACTCATACAAGGAGACCACCATGGCACGTTTCGGTGTCGAGGCGATCCGCTACTTCAACCACGCGCGCGCCGCGAACGTGGACACGGCGGGCGATCTCACCTACACCTTCAACCGAAGTAACGGCCTCGACGCCAAGCTGCGTTCGGCCGGCCACACCCGCGCGTTCTACTGGGCGAATACGAACGTGTTCGAGACCGACCTGCGCGACAGCGACCAGGGCGGCGACGACCGCCACTGGGCCGACGACGTCGACCTGTTCTGGATCGAGACCCACGGCAACCACGACGACGCCGGCCACGCGGTGCTGCTGTACGACACCCCGGCCACCGAGTGGTACGCCAACTCCTCGCGCTGGCAGCTGGGCGAGGACTGGAACAACGAATGGGTGATGGCCTATTCCTGCGACACCGCCGCCCTGCCGACCATCGCGGGCCTGTGGAATATCTTCGCGCGCATGCACATCTACTGCGGCGCATGGGACGTGATGTGGGACGGCATCACCACCGACGAATGCGGCGAGGACGTGGGCGACAACCTGATCAGCGGCGACACGGTCTCGCGCGCCTGGCACGACGGGGTTTCGGACTGGTGGGTCGACAACCATCCGGTCACGGTCTGCGTCGGCGATGCGGCCACCTGGAACAACGGCAACATCCGCTGGGACCGCAGCACGATCAACCGCGATCACCTGTGGGGCCACGGCATCGTGGATCCCGACCTGGCGCCTGCCCTGCAGGCCTGCCTGCTGTGGTACTGGACGGAGGGCTGAACCATGAACGAGCAAACCTTGACCGCCGCCCTGCTTGGCACGGGAACGGAGCCGGGCGCGGGCCAGCCGCCGGCGCAGGCCGACGTGCTGCTGCTGCCGCAGCTGTCGCGCGACCAGCTGCAGGCGCGCAGCCGCCGCTTCGTCGGCCTGCTGCGCGAGCAGGACGGCTGCCCGAATGACGACGGCGGCAGCTGGAAGCAGAGCGACGACCACACCGTCATCCACCTGAGCGGCGGCGCCCGCGCGGTGCTGTATCACGCCTCGGGCGCACTGCGCTACGTGTCCGGGCTGGCGCCGGCATCGAAGCCGTTCGCGCGCGGCGCCGGACAGGACACGCTGCTGCGGCAGGTAGCGGAACGCGCCCTCAAGCTGCGCCTGGCCGAATGGGCCGGCCAGGGGACGGCCATGGGCGCCGAGCTGCGCTTCGAGCACCTGTTCCGCACCCTGGGACGCGGCACCGACCGCGCCGGCAAGCAGTCGGAGGCGACCCTGTTCCGCGCGATCGGGGCCTACCGCCAGTTCATCAAAGGCATCCCGGTGCTGGGCGCCGCCTCCGCCGCCGTGCAGGTGGCCGGCGACGGCCAGCTCGACACGCTGGCGATCCTGACGCGCCCCGGCAATGGCGAAGTGCTGGAGCGCGCAGCCATCATCGAGCCGCAGGCAGGCGCGCGCCGGCTCCTGGCGCAGCTGGCGGCCCTGCTCGGCCAGCGCGAGGTCCCGGCCGATGCGGTCGAATCGGCCGGCATGCAGTTCGGCTACCTGGACCTCGGCAAGCGCAAGCCGCAGCGCGTGCTGGCCCCGGCCTATGTGGCGAAGATCGTGCTGCGCCAGCGGCGCGTGCGCCAGGCCTATGTGCTGGCGGTGGCGGCGACCGAACGGACTTACCTGGACATTCCCCTGTTCGGCAGCGAGGCGCCGGTAACCCGGGGCAGGACCGATGTCGGGAGGTGCTTCGAACCGGACCGCTGAGGCGTGGCGATCGTCAGCGCGCCTGGCCGGCCGGCAGCGGATGCAGGTCCAGCCGGCGGCCGGCCTTGACGATCTGGCTGGGCACCTCGTGGCCCACCAGTTCCTGCAGGCGGCGCGCGGCCTGCAGCAGCAGCTCCAGGTCGACGCCCGTGTCGTAGCCCATCAGTTCGAGGGCATGCACGACTTCCTCGGTGCAGACGTTGCCGGTGGCCCCGGGCGCATACGGACAGCCGCCGATCCCGCCCAGCGAGGCGTCGAAGCGGTCGGCGCCGGCATCGATCGCGGCCAGCACATTGGCCAGGCCCATGCCGCGCGTGTTATGGAAGTGCAGGGTCAGCTCCAGCCCGGGCCAGCGTTCGCGCATCTTTTGGGTGAGCTCGCGCACCTGGGTCGGATACGCCATGCCGGTGGTGTCGCACAGCGTGATGCCCCGCACTTCCAGTTCGTCGACGTAGCGCGCGCACCAGTCCAGCACCACCTGCTGCGCCACCTCCCCTTCCATCGGGCAGCCGAAGCTGCAGGACAGCGACACGTTCACCGCCGTGCCGTGCCGGCGCGCCAGCGCGGCCACTTCCTTCAGGCCGGCGAAGGATTGCTCGCGCGTCATGCGCAGGTTACTCAGGTTATGGCTTTCGCTGGCCGACATCACCAGGTTCATCTCGCCGACGCCGGCGGCCACCGCGCGATCGGCACCGCGCAGGTTGGGCACCAGCGCGCTGTAGACGACGCCAGGCCGGCGCGCGATGCCCTGGAAGACCTCGAACGCATCGGCCAGCACCGGCACCGCCTTGGGCGAAACGAAGGAGCTGGCTTCGATCTTGGCCAGGCCGGCGCCGGACAGCAGGTCGGCCAGCGCGATCTTGTCTTCGGTCGGCACGAAGCGGCATTCGGCCTGCAGGCCGTCGCGCAGGCCCACTTCCTGGATGTGGATGCGGCGCCCGGCGCCCTTCCATGCGCTCATGTTCGAGTTCGTGCTCATGCGACCACCTTGCGCGCGCGCAGCGCCGCGATCTGCTCTTCGCTCAGGCCGATCTCGCGCAGCACCGCATCGGTGTCCTCGCCCAGGCCCGGCGCCGGCGAGCGCACCGCGCCCGGGGTGCCCATCAGCTTGGGCACGATGCCCGGCACCTCGACCTCGTAGCCGTCGCGGGTCTGCTGGGTCAGGATCATGTCGCGCGCCCGGTAGTGCGGGTCCTCGGCGATGTCCTTCGCCGTGTAGACCTTGCCGGCCGGGACCCGCGCTTCGTTCAGTACCTCGAGGGTTTCGGCCACGCTGCGGGTCGCGGTCCAGACGCCGATCGCGGCATCGATCTCGGCCACCCGCGCGACGCGGCCGGCGTTGTTCGCCAGGTCCGGCGCTTCGCCCAGGTCGGGGCGGCCGATCGCCGCCATCAGGCGCCTGAAGATGCTGTCGCCATTGCCGGCTACCAGCACATAGCCGTCGTTGCAGCGGTAGGCGTTGGACGGGGCGATGCCCGGCAGCGCGCTGCCCGCGGCCTCGCGCACCGCGCCGAACGCGCTGTACTCGGGTATCAAACTTTCCATCACGTTGAACACGGCTTCGTGCAGGGCCACGTCGATCACCTGGCCGCGGCCGCCGTTGACCTTGCGGTGGTAGAGCGCGGTCAGGACGCCGATGGTGCCGTGCAGGGCGGCCAAAGTGTCGCCGATCGAGATCCCGCAGCGCACCGGCACCCGTCCCGGCTCGCCGGTCAGGTGGCGCAGGCCGCCCATCGCCTCGCCGATCGCGCCAAAGCCCGGCAGGTCGCGGTAGGGACCGGTCTGGCCGTAGCCGGAAATGCGCAGCATGACCAGGCCCGGATTCAGCGCCGACAGCGCTTCCCATCCCATGCCCCAGCTTTCCAGGGTCCCGGGCCTGAAGTTCTCGACCAGCACGTCGGCTTCCGCGATCAGCTTGCGCGCGATTTCCTGGCCTTCGCTGCTGCGCAGGTCGAGCGCGATCGAGCGCTTGTTGCGCGACTGGACCTGCCACCAGACCGAGGTGCCGTCCTTCATCATGCGCCAGTTGCGCAGCGGGTCGCCCGCGCCCGGGGCCTCGATCTTGATCACGTCGGCGCCGAATTCGCCCAGCGTCTTGCCGGCGAAGGGGCCGGCGATCAGTTGTCCCATCTCGATCACGCGCACGCCCTTCAGGGCCTGGTCGGGCAACATCGCGGGAATCATGTTTGAAGCGCTCATGGTGTCCTCATTATTTGTCAGTGTGTTCGCGCTGGCGCAGCTGCTGCGGCATGCCGAACGCCAGGATCGCCGCGCACGCCAGGCTGAGCAGCGCGATCGCATACAGCGCCGGCGTGGTGCTGCCGGTGACGTCCTTGATGCGTCCGACCATCACCGGACTGACGATGCCGCCCAGCTGGCCCAGCGTATTGATCAGCGCGATGCCGCCGGCCGCGCCGGCGCCGCTCACCAGCTTGGGCGGCAGCGCCCAGAAGGCCGGAATCGATGCCACCACGCCGGCGCCCATCACGGCCAGCGCCGCCAGCAGCATGGCCGGCTGGTGGTCGAACAGGCCGGCGCAGCAGAAGCCGACGGCGCCCAGCACCACCAGGCCGATCACGAACTTGCGGCGCTCGCCGCTGGCGTCCGACAGGCGGCCCACCGCCACCATCGCGATCGCGCCGCACAGATAGGGTACCGCGGTCAGCAGGCCGATGGTGGTCGGATTGGTGGTGCCGGCGCTGCGGATCATGTGCGGCGCCCAGAAGTTCAGGCCGTAGGAGCTCACCTGGATCAGGAAGTAGACCAGGCCCAGGGTCAGGAAGCCGGGCGTCTTGAGCGCGCCCAGCAGCGAGTGGCTGCCGATCTGGCGCTGCTGCTCGGCGATGCGCGAGGCCAGCAGGCTGCGCTCCTGCGGCGCCAGCCAGGTGGCGTCCTCGATCCGGTCCTTCAGCGACAGGAACACGACGGCGCCCAGCGCGATGCAGGGCAGGCCGCCCACCAGGAACAGCCAGTGCCAGCCGGGCATGCCCAGCGCGCCGTCCAGGTGGCCCAGCACCAGGCCGGCGGCCGGCGCCCCGACCAGGCCGGAGAAGGCCGACGCCAGGAACAGCATCGAGGTGATGCGGCCACGGTAGGCGCCCGGGAACCACAGCGTCAGGAAATACAGGACGCCGGGCGCGAAGCCGGCTTCCATCGCGCCGATGATGAAGCGCAGCACGTAGAACTGCCATTCGTTCTGCACCAGCGCCATCAGGGCGGTGGCGATGCCCCACGAGACCATGATGCGGGCGATCCAGCGGCGCGCGCCGACCTTGTACAGCATCATGTTGCTGGGCACTTCGAACAGCACGTAGCCGACCGAGAACAGGCCGGCGCCGAGGCCGTAGGCGGTGTCGGAGAGGGACAGGCTGTTCTGCAGCGCGAACTTGGCGAAGCTGATGTTGATGCGGTCGAAGAAGGCGAACAGGTAGCAGATCATGATCAGCGGCATGATGCGCCACGCCACTTTTGCCACGATCTGCGCTTCGCCGGGAACGGCGGTGGATGCCGCACCGGCGGTGGCGGACAGGGTTTTACTCATGGTGTCTCCGGAATGGGTGTCGTCTTTTGGTGTTGTGGGACGATTCTGCACGCCATGCCGGACGTGCGGAATGACCAAGACGGGAACCCGGCTTTCGCGTTTCGCGAAAGCTGGAGCGCTCAGCGCCGGGCTTGAGGCGGATGCTGGGGGGATGCGGCCAGGTGCTCGACCAGCATGCGCGCGTGGCGCGGCAGGGCTTCCAGGTCGCGCACGCCGATCAGGAGCTGGCGGCGCGCCCATGCGTCCTGCAGCGGGATCTGGCGCAGGTTCAGCGAACGCACCAGCGCCCGCACGGCATCGGCCGGCAGCACCGCCACGCCCAGCCCGGCCGCCACCATCTGGCACATCGCGTCGAAGCTGCGCACCTGGATCCGCAGCTTGAGGCGCTGGCCCATGGCCTCGGTCTCGATCTGCAGCCGCTGCGCCAGCGAGGTGCCGTGCGACAGGCTGACGAAGTCGAACTCGACGGCCTCCTCGAAGCGCAGGCTACGGCGCCGCGCCAGCATGTGACCCGCCGGCACCACCAGCACCAGCCGGTCTTCGCGGTAGGGCATCAGCTGCAGCCCCAGCGCCGGGGTACGGTCCGCGAAGATGCCGATATCCGCCCTGCCCTCCAGCACGCCCATCACGATCTCGCCGCTGTTCAGCTCCGCCAGCTCGATGCGGATCGCCGGCGTGGCGCGCGAAAAGGCGGCGATGTCGCCGGGAAGGAACTGGGTGATGGCCGAGGTGTTCGCCCACAGCCGCGCCACGCCGACGATGCCCTTCGCATGGTCGCGCAGCTCGGCCGCCAGCAGGTTGACGTCGCCGAGGATGCGCTGGGCATGGCGCGCCAGCGCATCGCCGGCGGCGGTGGGCGTGATGCCGCGCGAATGCCGCTCCAGCAGCTCGGCGCCGACCGCCGCCTCGAGGTCGGAAATGCGCTTGCTGGCCGCCCCGACCGCCAGGTTGAGCGCCAGCGCGCCCTTGCTGATGCTGCCGGAGCGCACGACGTGCATGAACAGGGAAAGGGAGACGAGGTCGAGGCGGTGCAGGTTCATGGCCCCATTGTGCAGCCGGATGAGGGAAGCTGGCAATTGCCGGCTTCTTGCTGCCCGGCTCGGCTTACCGATTGATACGTCTCTTACAGTCCGGCCGACAGCTTTTGCCGGTCCCAGGTGAAATACTGTATGTACGAATGCGCACGGAGCCGGCCTGGGCAACGCGCTAGCATTTGTTGTCGACTGAATCGGGAGGAAAAAATGAAGATCGCACACCGGACCATCATCCGTATCGCCGCCGTACTGGCCCTGGGCGCCGCATCCACTTCGGTATTTGCCCAGAGCGCCGAGTATCGCCGTGGTTACGAAGCGGGTTACGAAGCGGGCCAGCGCGCCGCCGGCGACGGCGGCCAGTCACGCTGGGGCCGCCTGCACATCGAGGAAGCCGAGTATGGCGTGCGCGGGTCGGTGTGCAATGCACGCCGGGGCGTGCGCGACGAAATCGAGCGCACCGGCGTCGTTGTCGCCCACAACGAACTGTGCGGCGATCCGGCGCCCGGCGAACAGAAGCGCCTGCGCATCGTCTACCGTTGCGGCGACAGTGAACCGGTGCGGGCGTTCGCGCGCGAAGGCGAAACGCTGCGCCTGCGCTGCCGCCGCTGAGATGAAGGCGCCGGCCGGCATATTGTATGTACGAATGCGCACAGAACTGTCCAGCTCGGCGCGCTAGCATTCGTCATCGATAGAACGGAGGAAAATATGAACATCGCACACCGACACATCATCCGCATTGCCGCCGTGCTGGCCTTGACCGCCGCGTCCACCGGCGCATTCGCCCAGAGCGCCGAGTACCGCCGCGGCTACGACGAGGGTTACGCAGCAGGCCAGCGCGACGCCCGCAACGGTCCGGACGTCGCGGACGGTTCGATGTCCTGGGGCCGCCTGCACATCGAGGAAGCCGAGTATGGCGTGCGCGATGCAAGCTGCAACGCGCGCCGCAGCGTGCGCGACCAGCTCGAGCGCAACCGCGGCTTCGTCACCGCCAACGACCAGTTGTGCGGTGATCCGGCGCCGAACCAGAAGAAGCGCCTGCGCGTGGTCTACCGTTGCGGCGACAGCGAACCGGCACGCGCCTTCGCACGCCAGGGCGAAAGGCTGCGCCTGAGCTGCCGCCGCTGAAGCTGTCAGTCGAACTTGCTGAAGTCCGGCTTGCGCTTCTCGAAGAAGGCGGTAAAGGCCTCCTTGGCTTCGGCGCCGACCAGCATCGCGCTGAAGCGCTCGTTCTCGGCCGCGATGGTGTCCTTCACCAGCGCCGCGCGCGAACGCTTCATCAGCATCTTGGTGGTGCGGATCGAGGCGGCCGGCAGCTTCACCAGCTTGGCGGCCTGGCCCTGGGCGAAGGCCAGCAGTTCGGCGGCCGGCAGCACTTTCGCGACGATGCCCATCTCGAAGGCTTCCTGGGCCGGGAAGGCTTCGCCCAGCATCAGCTTCTCGGCCGCGCGGGTGTAGCCGGCGGCCTGCGCGACCAGCAGCGACGAGGCGAATTCCGGGCACAGGCCCAGCTGGCTGAAGGGCATCGAGAATTTCGCGGTGTCGGCCGCGTAGACCAGGTCGCAGTGCATCAGCATCGTGGTGCCGATGCCGACCGCCGCGCCGGCGACGGCGGCGATCACGGGCTTGGTGCAGCCTTCCAACGCCTGCATGAACTGGAACACCGGGCGGGTTTCCGTCATCGCGCCTTCGCCGACGTTGTTGAGGAAGTCGTCGAGGTCGTTACCGGCGGTGAAGATCTCCGGCTTGCCGGTGATGAGGATGGCGCGCACCTGCGGGTCGGCGTCGGCCTTGCGCAAGGCCTCGGCCATGGTGGTGTACATGGCGCCGGTGATGGCGTTCTTGCGCTCGGGGCGGTTGAATTCGATGGTCAGTACGCCGTTGGCGGTGGTGGTCTGGATGTCCATTCGGGGGTCTCCTTTGTTGTTCCCTAGCGTTTGCAATAAAAAGGGCGCTGGGGTGTTGCCCGCAGCGCCCTTCTGTCAGCGTGCTACCTGAAAATTAAACGCGCTCGATGATACCCGCGGCGCCCATGCCGGCGCCGACGCACATGGTCACCATGCCGTACTTCAGGTTGTTGCGGCGCAGGGCGTGCACCACGGTGGCGGCGCGGATCGCGCCGGTTGCGCCCAGCGGGTGGCCGAGGGCGATCGCGCCGCCCATCGGGTTGACCTTCGACGTATCCAGGCCGAGGTCGCGGATCACGGCCAGCGCCTGGGCGGCGAAGGCTTCGTTCAGCTCAATCCAGTCCAGCTGGTCCTGGGTGATGCCGGCGGCGGCCAGGGCGGCGGGAATCGCGACCTTCGGGCCGATGCCCATGATTTCCGGCGGCACGCCGCGCACGGCGAACGAGGAGAACTTGGCCAGCGGGGTCAGGTTGTGCTCCTTCAGGATCTTCTCGCTGACGACGATCAGCGCGCCGGCGCCGTCCGACATCTGCGACGAGGTCGCGGCGGTCACGCTGCCCTTGGCGGCGAACACCGGCTTCAGCTTGGCCATCGATTCCATGCTGGCGTCGGCGCGCGGGCCTTCGTCCAGGTCGACGGTGCGGCGCTTGACGTCGATCTCGCCGGTCGCCAGGTTCGGCGTGCGGGTCACGATCTCGACCGGGGTGATCTCGTCCTTGAAGAAGCCGGCCTGCTGGGCGGCGATGGCGCGGCGGTGCGATTCCAGGCCGAAGGCGTCCTGGTCTTCGCGGCTCACCTTCCACTGCGCGGCGACCTTCTCGGCGGTCAGGCCCATGCCGTAGGCCAGGCCGACGTTCTCGTCGTCGAACACGCGCATGTTGATCGACGGGTGGTGGCCCATCATCGGCACCATCGACATCGACTCGACGCCGCCGGCGATCATGACGTCGGCCTCGCCGACGCGGATGCGGTCGGCGGCCATCGCCAGGGCGGTGATGCCCGACGCGCAGTAGCGGTTGACGGTCACGCCGCCGACGGTCTTCGGCAGGCCGGCCATGACCACGGCCTGGCGCGCCACGTTGAAGCCCTGCTCGGCTTCCGGGAACGAGCAGCCGACGATGGCGTCGACGATCAGGTTCGGGTCCAGGTTCGGCACCTGGCCCATCGCGCCCTGGATCGCGGCGATCAGCAGGTCGTCCGGACGGGTCTTGTTGAAGAAGCCGCGCGGCGCCTTGCCGATCGGGGTGCGGGTCGCTGCGACGATGTATGCGTCTTGAAGTTGTTTGCTCATGTCAGTAGTCCTTGTTGTCCGCGACGGCTTAGTTGCGCACCGGCTTACCGGTCTGCATCATGCCCATGATCCGCTCTTGCGTCTTCGGGTTGTTCAGCAGCGAGATGAAGGCCTTGCGCTCCATGTCCAGCAGCCACTGCTCGGAGACGACGCTGCCCTGGTCGATGTCGCCGCCGGTGACGATTTCGGCGATGGTGTCGCCCAGGTGGTAGTCATAGGCCGAGATGAAGCCGCCGTCGCGCATGTTGACCAGCTGGCCGCGGATGGTCGCCCAGCCGTAGCGGCCGGTGACCGGGACCGGGCGGCGCGCCGGCGCGCGGTAGCCGGCGTCGAACATGGCGCGCGCGGTGACCTTCGCCACGTGCAGCAGCTCGTACGGGTTGAAGACGATGACGTCGTCTTCCTTCAGGTAGCCCATCGCCTTCGCTTCGAGCGCCGATTTGGACACCTGCGCGGTGGCGGCGTTGGTGAAGCCGGTCTTCAGGAACTGCAGGATGTCGTTGCCCTTGGCTTCGTTGGCGGCGCGCAGCGCGGCTTCCTTCAGGCCGCCGCCGGCCGGCACCAGGCCGACGCCCACTTCCACCAGGCCGATGTAGGACTCGATCGAGGCCACGCGCTTCGAGGCGTGCAGCGCCATCTCGCAGCCGCCGCCCAGGGCCAGGCCGGCCACGGCGGCCACCACCGGGATGTTCGAATACTTCATGGCCATGAAGGTGTCCTGCAGCTCGCGCACGATCGGCTCCATCGCCTTCGCGCCGCCGGTCATGAAGGCCGGCAGGGCCGATTGCAGGTCGGCGCCGGCCGAGAAGGCGCCGCCTTCGGCTGCGTCGGTATTCCAGATCACCAGGCCCTTGTAGCCCTTTTCCGCTTCTTCCAGGCCGCGCTTGATGCCCTTGATGACGCCGTCGCCGATCACGTGCATCTTGGTCTTCAGCGAGATGACCAGCACTTCGTCGTCCGAGTGCCACAGGCGCACCGAGTCGTCCTCGAACACGGTGGTGCCGGCGGTCTTCGCATCGACCGTGGTGCTGCCGACGACCGGCGCGCGGAACTGCTGGCGCTTGTACACCGGCAGGTCGGACAGCGGCACGTAGGCGTTCTTCGTCACCGAGTACGAACCCTCGGCAGTGTGCACGCCCTTCTCCGCGACCGGTGCGCTGAACACCCAGCTTGGGAGCGGTGCGGTCGACAGCGCCTTGCCGGCGTCGATGTCTTCCTTCACCCACTGGGCGATCTGGGTCCAGCCGGCGGCCTGCCAGGTCTCGAACGGGCCGACGCTCCAGCCGAAGCCCCAGCGCATCGCGAAGTCGATGTCGCGCGCGTTGTCGGCGATGGTGTCGAGGTGGACGGCGATGTAGTGGAAGGCGTCGCGGTAGATCGCCCACAGGAACTGCGCCTGCGGGTTCGACGATTCACGCATGGCCTTGAACTTCTTGACCGGGTCCTTTTCCTTCAGGATGCGGCCGACGATGTCGGCGGCCTTCGCGCCGCTCGGCACGTATTCGCCGGTGGCGAAGTCCAGGCGCTGGATCTCCTTGCCGACCTTCTTGTAGAAGCCGGCGCCGGTCTTCTGGCCCAGCGCGCCCTTCTCGATCAGCTTCGACAGCACCTCGGGGGTCTTGTAGACACTGAAGAAGGGGTCGTCCTGCAGGGTGTCCTGCATGGTCTTGATCACGTGGCCCATGGTGTCCAGGCCGACCACGTCCGCGGTGCGGAAGGTGCCCGACTTGGCGCGGCCCAGCTTGGCGCCGGTCAGGTCGTCGACCACGTCCACCGACAGGCCGTACTTCCCGGCTTCGACGATGGTGGCCAGCATGCCGAAGATGCCGACGCGGTTGGCGATGAAGTTCGGGGTGTCTTTCGCGCGCACCACGCCCTTGCCCAGGGTCGAGGTCAGGAAGGTCTCGAGCTGGTCCAGGATTTCCGGACGGGTCGACGCGGTCGGGATCAGCTCGACCAGGTGCATGTAGCGCGGCGGGTTGAAGAAGTGCACGCCGCAGAAGCGCGCCTTCAGTTCGCTGTCGAAGCCTTCGGCCAGCTTTTCGATCGACAGGCCCGAGGTGTTCGAGGCGAAGATCGCGTTGGGGCCGATGTGCGGCGCGACCTTTTTATACAGGTCGTGCTTCCAGTCCATGCGCTCGGCGATGGCTTCGATGATCAGGTCGCAGCCGGCCAGCAGGTCGAGGTTGTCCTCGTAGTTGGCGACTTCGATCAGGGCGGCGTCGTCCTTGTTGCCCAGCGGGGCCGGCGACAGCTTTTTCAGGTTCTCGATGGCCTTCAGGACGATGGTATTTTTGTTTGCGTTACCGCCGGAGCCTTGCTCCGGCTTGGCAGGCAGGTCGAACAGCACGACCGGGACCTTGGCGTTGACGCAGTGCGCGGCGATCTGCGCGCCCATCACGCCGGCGCCCAGCACGGCGACTTTCTTGACGATGAAGTTGGACATGTAATGTATTCCTTGTTTGATCGTCGTTCCCGCGCAGGCGGGAACCCAAGTTCGTCGATCTGCCGAAAACTTGGGTCCCCGCCTTCGCGGGGACGACGGTTAGTCAACGTGATGGTGCTTGCTTAGAACAGATCTGCATCCAGCGCCAGCAGGTTCGACGCTCCCGAACGCGCCTGGCGGATCAGCATTGCGGTTTCCGGATACAGGCGCGCGAAGTAGAAGCGCGCGGTGGCCAGCTTGGCTTCGTAGAACTTGTCGCCCGAATCCTTCTTCGCCAGCGCGATCTTCGCCATCTGCGCGAAGAAGTAGCTGAACACCAGGTGGCCGGCGACGCGCAAATAAGGCACGGCGGCGGCGCCGACTTCGTCCTGGTTCTGGAAGGCCTTCATGCCGATTTCCATGGTCAGCTTGGTGACCTTCTCGCCCAGTTCGCCCAGCGGGGTCACGAATTCCGACAGTTGCTCGTCCAGGCCGTTCTCTTCGACGAAGGCCTTGATCTTCTCGCCGAAGGCGCGCAGCTTGGCGCCGTTGTCCATCAGGATCTTACGGCCCAGCAGGTCCAGCGACTGCACGGTGTTGGTGCCTTCGTAGATCATGTTGATGCGGGCGTCGCGCACGTACTGCTCCATGCCCCACTCGCTGATGTAGCCGTGGCCGCCGTACACCTGCATCGCTTCCGAAGTGGCGATCCAGCCGTTGTCGGTGATGAAGGCCTTGACGATCGGGGTCAGCAGCGCCACTTCGCCGGCCGCTTCCTTGCGCACTTCCTCGTCCGGGTGATTCAGTTCGCGGTCGATCTGCAGCGCCACGTACGAGGTCAGGGCGCGCGCGCCTTCTGCGTAGGCTTTCGCGGTCAGCAGCATGCGCCGCACGTCCGGGTGCACGATGATCGGGTCGGCCGGCTTGTCCGGCGCCTTCGGGCCCGACAGGCTACGCATCTGGATGCGGTCCTTCGCATACACCAGCGCGTTCTGGTAGGCGACTTCGGTCAGGCCCAGCGACTGCATGCCCACGCCCAGGCGGGCAGCGTTCATGAACACGAACATCGCCTGCAGGCCCTTGTGCGGCTGGCCGATCAGGGTGCCGACCGCGCCGTCCAGGTTCATCTGGCAGGTGGCGTTGCCGTGGATGCCCATCTTCTCTTCGATCGCGCCGCAGAAGATCGGGTTGCGCTCACCGACGGAACCGTCGGCGTTCGGCAGGAACTTCGGCACCAGGAACAGCGAGATGCCCTTCGAGCCTTCCGGCGCGTCCGGCAGGCGCGCCAGCACCAGGTGGACGATGTTTTCCGACATGTCGTGCTCGCCGGCCGAGATGAAGATCTTCGAGCCGGTGATCTTGTAGGTGCCGTCGGCTTGCGGCTCGGCCTTCGAGCGCAGCAGGCCCAGGTCGGTGCCGCAGTGGGCTTCGGTCAGGCACATGGTACCGGTCCATTCGCCCGACGCCAGCTTCGGCAGGTAGAACTTCTTCTGGTCGTCGGTGCCGTGCTCCTTCAGGCACTCGTAGGCGCCGTGCGACAGGCCCGGGTACATCGACCAGGCCTGGTTCGACGAGTTCAGCATCTCGTAGAAGGAGTTGTTCAGCACCACCGGCAGGCCCTGGCCGCCGTATTCCGGATCGCAGGCCAGCGCGGCCCAGCCGCCTTCCACGTACTGCTTGTAGGCTTCCTTGAAGCCCTTCGGCGTGGTGACGGCCTTGGTCGCGGCATCGTAGTGGCAGCCTTCGCGGTCGCCGGAGTGGTTCAGCGGGAACAGCACTTCCTGCGTGAATTTCGCGCCTTCCTCGAGCACCTGGTTGATGATGTCGGCGTCGATTTCCTGGTACGCCGGCAGGCCCTTGAACTCCTCGGTGACGTTCAGGAACTCGTGCAGAACGAACTGCATATCCCGGATTGGCGCGACGTACTGACCCATGTTGTTCTCCTACGAAGGTGGATGTGTGTGATTATTTAGCGGGATTACGGTAGTTCTCGACCAGGCGTGCGAAGCCGCGGTGCGCGCGGTCGACGGCGCCGGGAATGCGCAGGAAGCGCGCATCGTGGTGCACTGCCAGCACCAGGCCGTACATCTCGTACACCAGCTGCTCGGCATCGGTATCCGGCTTGAGGTCGCCGCAGTCGATGGCCTGCTGGGCGCAGCGCACCAGGGCGCCTTGCCAGATCCGCACCATGCCGACCAGCTCCTCGCGGATCGGGCCCGGCCGGTCGTCGTATTCGACGGCGCCGCTGATGTAGATGCAGCCCGACGCGATCTCGACCGAGACGCGCTTGAGCCAGCGGTTGAACATCGCTTCCAGGCGCGGCAGGCCGCGCGGCTCCTTGACGCTGGGGACGAAGACTTCCTGCTCGAAGCGGCGGTGGTAGAGCTTCAGCACTTCGATCTGCAAATCTTCGCGCGAACCGAAGTGGGCGAACACGCCCGATTTGCTCATGCTCATGCGGTCGGCCAGCAGGCCGATCGTGAGCCCCTCGAGGCCGTCGCGACTGGCGAGTTCGAGCGCAACGTCGAGAATCGCTGCGCGCGTCATCTCGCCCTTGCGCATGACCATGGATTTGGCTGAAGTGTTGATACGATGCTCCCAATGGATCGAGAAAAAAATCCGAACGCTCGTACTATTATCTACCAGCCTTGAAATGTCAAACGGGAAGTTTAGAGTTGCGATTCTAGTAGGGTGGGCACCACGGTGCCCACGCGTGACGCATGCAAGCAGCTGGCTGTGCGAGCGTTACGCGTGGGCACATGGTGCCCACCCTACTCGCCCGCCCGGGTGATCGCCCGGCGGTCACGCTTGGTCGGGCGGCCCTTGATCGTGCTGCTGGGCTCGGGGAACAGGCGGCGCGCTTCCTGGTCGTTGGCGCGTTTCTGGATGCTCACCTCGGTCTCGCGGTAGAGCGCCTGCGCCACCGGGGCCGGGCCGCGCGTGCCGGACAGGCCCTGCACGACGACTTCCCAGCGGGTCGAGCCGTTATCGATGAGGATCTTGTCGCCCACCTTTACCGAACGGGCCGGCTTGACGTTCTCGGCATTGATTTTGATCCGGCCGCGATCGACCGCCTCGGCCGCCAGCGAGCGCGTCTTGAAGAAGCGCGCCGCCCACAGCCATTTGTCGATCCGTACGTTATCGTTTTCCATCATATGTACTCTTTGCCGCTCATGCATAGCCGATCGTAAAGATCCGCATCGTCAGTTTATACAAAAGATAGGCCATTTCGTGGCCGGTGCGGCGCACCCAACCGAGTTGTTTCAAATCGTCGAGCCCGACCGGCACGCCATCGGCGATGCCGCGCTCGATCTGTTTCGCCATGCTGGAGGCGAAGGCGCCGTCGCGCACCACCACGTTGGCTTCCTGGTTCACGAACAGCGACAGGCCGTCGCAATTGCTGGAGCCGACCGTGGCCCAGTCGTGGTCGACCACCGCCACCTTGGCATGCAGCTGGGTCTTGCGGTACTCGACGATACGCACGCCGGCCGCCAGCAGCTGCGGATAGAAGGAATTGGCGACCGCGTCCTGCATGCGGAACTCGCCCACGCCGATCAGCAGGCAGACGTCGACGCCGCGCCGCGCCGCCTGCGCCAGCGCCTGGCGGAACTTGCGCCCCGGCGCGAAGTACGGCGTGGCCATCAGCACGCGCTTGCGGGCCCGGCCGATCGCCTGCAGGTAGGCGCGCTGGATGGTGCGGCGGTTGCGCAGGTTGTCGCGCACCACGAAGCCGGCGCGCATCGGATGCTCGCCCAGGGCGGCGGGCTGCCTGCGCGATTCGCGGAACAGGTGCATGCGGTGGGCCAGGTTGAGGTGGCCGGCGCGGGTCCATTGGGCCTGGGATTCGCGGTGGATCGCTTCCACCAGCGGGCCGCGCACGCGCACCGCGAAATCCCAGCGCGGCGCCGGCAGCGGTTTGTACGGCGCGTAATCGCACAGCGAATCGTCGTTGGTATTGATGCCGCCGACGAACGCCGTCTCGCCGTCGATCACGGCGATCTTGCGGTGGCTGCGCGCCGCGCCGCGCTTGAACCAGGGATTGAACATGCGGTAGTGCACGCAGGCCTCGGCGAATTCCTCGCCCAGCTGGCAGCAGGAACGGCGGCCGGTGCCGAACCAGTCGACCAGCACGCGTACCTTGACGTCGCGCCGGGCGGCGCGTTTCAGGGCCTCGGTGACGGCGCGCGCCGTCTCGTCCTCGGCGTAGATATAAGTCTCGTAGAGGATCTCGTGCTGCGCCGAATCGATCGCGGCCAGCAGTTCCTTGAAATAACTGCCGCCACTCTCCAGTAGCTGGACGTCGTTGCCGGCGACGTAGGATACCGAACGCATGGGCCTGGTCAGGTCAATTGAAGGTTGGCGACGATGGGAGCGTGGTCCGACAGGCGCGCCCATTGCGGCCCGTGCAGGACTTCCGCCTGTTCGACCTTGAACCCGCGCACATAGATCCGGTCGAGACGGAACCAGGGCAAGGCCGCCGGGAAGGTCCGCGCCGGCACCAGGCGCCGCTCGCGTCCGGCCACGTTGCGCACCAGCTCGCCGATCCGCGATCCCTTCTCCAGCTCGTCGAACACTTCGACCACGCCGAGTTTCATGCGCAGGCAATCGCTCAGGGTATTGCGCCAGTCGTTGAAGTCGCCGGCGATGATGACCGGCCTGCCGTCCGACGACTCGTTCACCGCGCTGATCAGGGCCTCGGTCTGGCGCCGGCGGCTGACTTCGAACAGGCCGAGGTGGACCACGTAGCAGTGCACCTGGCCGACCGGGGTCTCCAGCACGCAGTGCAGGATGCCGCGCTGCTCGTAGGCATGGTCGGACACGTCATGGTTGTGCTGGTTCGCGATCGGGTAGCAGGACAGCAGCGCATTGCCGTGGTGGCCATGGTCATAGACCGCGTTCATGCCATAGGCGGCATGCAGGGATTCGCCGGCAAAGAACTCGTGCTGGGCCTTCTCGGGCCAGTGATGGTGGGGGCTGCGCACTTTTTCGCCGTAGCGCGCCTGGTAGCGGTCGTGCCGGCCCTGCACTTCCTGCAGGAACACGACGTCCGCATCGAACATGCCGATGGCTTTTTTCAGCGCCACCACGCGTGGTGTGCTGCGGAAGGACGAAACGCCTTTGTGGATGTTGTAGGTCGCAACACGAATTTTCATGGGAACATTTTAACCCCATCATTCCGTGTTCTTCCGTTAACCGCGCCAATCGTGCGGCGCATCAGGAAGGGAGGCGGATGCCTTGGCGGCGCGCCATCCCGGTCTCTCCCGGGACTGGCGCAAGGTGGGTTAAATGCTCATGGCCGGCAGGAAGGGATGTGCCGGGGCGTGGGATTCCGGCTCGCCGGATTCACGGTGGATCGGGTTGGTGCGCAGCGGACCGGTCAGGAGCAGGCCGTTTAGCAATTCAATGCAAAGATAGTCATCGTCGACGCTGACCTCTTTTACTTTCTGCTCGTGCTTGCGTTCGCTCATAATTCCTCCAGTACCTAGTTTGGATGTTGCAAAACGAAAACTCGCCAATGGCGACTTATTGACCTTAATAAAATCGTTTCTGCCTGTCAAACAAACTAATCTATTGTGTTACCTCATCTGTTCCGAATTTAATTCTGTGTTACCACCGAAACTGTAGGCGTGCGCTGACAGATCTGTCAGAGTCAACCTCATCAATTTTTTTATATATGTATGTACTTGTGACCGACATCCAACACGCTGTCGAGCACTTATTTCTCAAGGGAATCGCCAGCAACGTTCCTGTGCGCAAGCTTTAGAACGCCGCATTTGCCTCGGCGGTATCGGACGCCGGCCGGAAACGCGGCAGCACGACGCGGAACAGCGTGCCCTTGCCCACTTCGCTGTGCACTTCGATGCGGCCGCCATGCTTCTGCACGATGCCATACGACAGCGACAGGCCCAGGCCGGTGCCCTTGCCCACCGGCTTGGTCGTGAAGAAGGGTTCGAAGATCCGTCCCAGCTTGTCCTTCGGGATGCCGGTGCCGGTGTCCTCGACCTCGATCCATACCTGCTGCGCGTCGTGGCCCGTGCGCAGGGTGATGCGGCCGCGCTCCTCGATCGCATGCGCGGCGTTCACCAGCAGGTTCATGAAGACCTGGTTGAGCTGCGACGGGTAGCACTCGATCTGCGGGATGTTTGCGTACTCCTTGCTCACCTCGGCCTTGTACTTGATCTCGTTCCAGACCACGTTCATGGTGCTGTTCAGGCCAGCCTCGAGGTCGGCGTACTGCAGGTCGCCGCCGTCGACGTGCGAGAAATCCTTCATGTCCTGCACGATGCGGCGCACGCGGTCGATGCCGTCGAGGGATTCGCGCAGCAGCGGTTCCAGGTCTTCGCGCAGGTAATCGGCGTCGACCTCCTTCTTCACCTGCGCGATCGCGGCGCGGTCGGCCGGGCTGAAGGATTCCTCCAGCGCTTCGTAGCTGTCGAGCAGCTTGAGCAGCGCCTGCGCATAGCGCTGCAGGCTGCCCAGGTTCGAATTGACGAAGCCGATCGGGTTGTTGATCTCGTGGGCGACGCCGGCCGCCAGCACGCCGATCGAAGCCATCTTCTCGGACTGCAGCAGCTGGCTCTGGGCCACGCCCAGCTTCTTGATCAGCTCCGCCTGGCGCGCCTGCTCCTGTTCCAGGGTCGCATTCGCTTCGCGCAGGTCGCGGGTCCGTTCGCGCACTTTCGATTCGAGCTGGTCGCGCGACTCGCGCAGCGCTTCCTCGGCCCGGTGGCGCTCGGTAACGTCGGTGTAGCCGAACACGCGCCCGACCACCCGTTCGCCGAGGAACTGGGGACGCGAGCGGCACTCGAAGTAGCGGCCGTTCGTGAGGCGGAACAGGTCCTGCGTCTCGGCCGTGTCGGCCACCTGGCGCAAGCGGCTGCGAATCAGCTCGCCCTCTTCGACCTGGCCGGCAATGTATTCGATGATGCCGTCGTCGTCGCCGGCCTTCAGCAAGTCGTCCGGGATCTCCCACATCGCCGAAAACAGGCGGTTCATGCTGGTGATCTTGCCATGCCAGTCGATCACGAGGATGCCGTCGGCGGTCGACTCGAGCGTCGTGCGCAGCTGGGCCAGGGTCTGCTCGAGCAAGTCCTCGACCTGGCGCTCGTGGCGGCGGTCGCGCGCCCGTACCAGCAGCAGCGGACGCTCGCCGTCGTGGATCAGGTGCACCGACTTCATCACCGTCAGCATCGCGCCATCGGCGCACAGGTACTCGCCCTCCTGCGCCGCGACGTCGAGGTACTGGCCGTTGAGCACCTCCTCCCAATAAAAGACGTCCTGCAGCGAACTTTCGATATCGGTGATCAGCATCCCGCGCAACTGCGCGCCCGAATAACCGAGCACCTGTTCGACCGTGCGGTTGGCGACCAGGATGCGCAGGTCGGCCGGATCGACCAGCACCATCAGGTAGGGACTATGGTCGAGCATCAGCTGGTGCAGGCTCATGAGTGGCTCCTGCGCCCCTGCTCGCTGGCGTCGAAGTAGTAGCTGACCCGCTTGCGCGGGCTGAGGTAGTTGTAGATGTCCTTCGGCACCTGGGACGGACGGATCGACTTGACGATGTTCAGGTCCGGCTGTTCCTCGAGGTTGACCATGCCCGCCTCTTCGCGCGGCACGCCGGCTTCGTAGATCATGATCTGCGGCCTGGTCGGCTTGGTGGTGTTGACGGTGACCACCATGCCGACGACGCCATTGGGCAGCTGGACGATCGTGCCGGGCGGGTACACGCCGAGGCAGCGGATGAACACCTGCAGCAGCTTGGGATCGAAGCGGCTGCGCATCTTGGCGAACATCAGCGACAGCGCCTCGTGCGGCGTGAGCGCGTCGGCCGGATTGCGGGGGTTGCACAATTCGTCGTAATAGTTGGCGATCGAGACGATCCGGCTCAGGACGTTGATTGCCTCCCCCTGCAGGCGGCGCGGATAACCGCTGCCGTCGAACAGCTCATGGTGGTCGCGGATGATCGCCAGGGCCGGCGCCGCCAGGCCCAGTTTCTGGCCGATCTCGAAACCGCCGTGCGAATGGGTCTCGACCAGCGCCTGCTCGGCGTGGTTGTAGGGATCGAGCTTGTTCAGCACCCGGTCCGGGATGTTCTTGGTGCCGATGTCGTGCAGCAGCGCGCCCATGCCGAGCATGCTGGCCACTTCGTGCGGCAGCTTGATGTCGCGGGCGATCATCATCGACAGCATCGTGACGTTGAGGGAATGCACGTAGATTTCCTCGCCGCCGAGTTTATCGCCCATCAGGTTGATCGCGAGTTCGGGCGCGGCCAGGATCGAATCGGTGATCTGGCCGATCAACTTGCCGGCCACGCGCATCGTCTCGGCCGGCTGGGAGAACAGGTTGCGGTCGATGTCGCGGATCGCGCGCGCGGTATCGACGAAGGCCTGCTCGACGCGCGCCGCATTCGCGCGCTGCTCGCGCAGGCGCTCCATCATCGCCCGCTTGGCCGCCAGCATCGGCGACTCGCTCCTGTCCAGCGCGGGCGCCCCCTGGGCAGGCTCCGCCACGGCCGGCTGGGCCGGCGCCGGCACCGGGATGTCGCTGAGCGCGGGGTCGACGCGCACCTTGTCGATGCCCAGGCCGCGCAGGGTGCGGAGCTGGTCTTCGGTCTTGACCTTGAAATGGCTGAACGCGAAGGGATGCTGGAACCACTTCAGGTCAAGGTAGATGTACAGGCCGATCTGGACCTGGTCGATGGGGATGACGAGCGTGTCGGCCATGAATGCGCCTCGGGATCAAAGAAACCAAATGGAGAAAACCTTCAAGACCAAAAGTATCAATCGGAAGTGTGTCGGTCAAGAAACATTCGTTTCCCTGCGAAAATAACGACACGATTGACCGGGAAGGCTCGTCTCCACGGTTGGGTCTTTGCAACAACCGCCTCCGCGGCAGCCGCTCAGTCCAGGTGACGCGGCAATTGCAGGATGGCTTCGGCGTTCGAGCTGGAAAAACAGCGGTCGGCCGCTTCCAGCAGCGGCAGCCAGGCGTATTGCAGGTGTTCGCGCGGCGCCAGCACGACCGGGATGTCGCGCGGCACGCAGACGGAAAACACGTGTTCGGTGTTGTGGGTGACGCCGGGCGCATAGCGGTGGCGCCAGGTCTGGTAGATCTCGTAGATGTTCGACAAGTGCCAGTCGCGCAGGACGATGCGTTCGCCGTCGGCGACGATGCCGGTTTCCTCGAACAGCTCGCGGGCGGCGGTTTCCAGCAGCGGTTCGTCGATCCGGTCGAGCGAGCCGGTGACGGATTGCCAGAAGCCGGGACGGTCGGCGCGCTCGATCAGCAGCACTTCCAGGTCGGCGGTGTGGATGACGACGAGGACGGATTCGGGGATTTTGTGGGCCATGGCACTATTGTAGCGTCAGCCCAAGACGTCGGCCCGCGCCCCAAAAACGTCGTCCCCGCGCAGGCGGGGACGACGGAGAGGCCGCGGGGACGAGGTATGACTTAAGCGACCTTCGGCTGCTCGTTACGCAGACGGATGTGCAGCTCTTTCAGCTGCTTCTCGTCGACTTCCGACGGCGCGTTGGTCAGCAGGTCCTGTGCGCGCTGGGTCTTCGGGAAGGCGATCACGTCGCGGATCGACTCGGAGCCGGTCATCAGCGTGATCAGGCGGTCCAGGCCGAAGGCCAGGCCGCCGTGCGGCGGCGCGCCGTACTGCAGGGCGTCCAGCAGGAAGCCGAACTTGAGCTGGGCTTCCTCGGCGTCGATCTTCAGCGCGCGGAACACCTTGCTCTGCACTTCTTCGCGGTGGATACGGATCGAACCGCCGCCCAGTTCCCAGCCGTTCAGGACCATGTCGTAGGCCTTGGCGACGCAGGCGCCCGGGTTGGTCTCGAGCATGTCTTCGTGGCCGTCCTTCGGCGCGGTGAACGGGTGGTGGGTCGCGTTCCAGCGGTCGCCTTCCTCGTCGTACTCGAACATCGGGAAGTCGATCACCCACAGCGGCGCCCAGCGGTCGTCGAACAGGCCAGCCTTCTTGCCGAATTCCGAGTGGCCGATCTTCACGCGCAGCGCGCCGATGGCGTCGTTGACGACCTTGGCTTTATCCGCACCGAAGAAGATCAGGTCGCCGTCTTCGGCGCCGGTCAGTTCCAGCACCTTGGCCAGCACCTCGTCGGAGATGTTCTTCACGATCGGCGACTGCAGGCCGTCACGGCCCTTGGCCTTCTCGTTGACCTTGATGTAGGCCAGGCCCTTGGCACCGTAGATGGCGACGAACTGGGTGTACGCGTCGATTTCCGAACGCGGCATCGAACCGCCCTGCGGCACGCGCAGGCCGACCACGCGGCCGTTCGGCATGTTGGCGGCGCTGTTGAACACCTTGAACTCGACCGACTTCATCAGCTCGGTCAGTTCGGTGAACTGCAGCTTGACGCGCATGTCCGGCTTGTCCGAACCGTACATGCCCATCGCGGTGGCGAAGTCCATCACCGGGAACGGGTTCGGCAGGTCGATGCCGGCGGCGTTCTTGAAGACGACGCGCATCATGTCTTCGAACAGGTCACGGATTTCCTGCTCGGTCAGGAACGAGGTCTCGCAGTCGATCTGGGTGAATTCCGGCTGGCGGTCGGCGCGCAGGTCTTCGTCGCGGAAGCACTTGGTGATCTGGTAGTAGCGGTCGAAGTTGGCGACCATCAGCAGCTGCTTGAACAGCTGCGGCGACTGCGGCAGCGCGAAGAAATTGCCCGGGTTGACGCGCGACGGCACCAGGTAGTCGCGCGCGCCTTCCGGGGTCGACTTGGTCAGCATCGGGGTCTCGATGTCGATGAAGCCCAGGTTGTCCAGGTACTTGCGCACTTCCATCGACACTTTATAACGCAGGCGCAGGTTGTGCTGCATCTGCTGGCGGCGCAGGTCGAGCACGCGGTGCGTCAGGCGGGTGGTTTCCGACAGGTTGTCGTCGTCCAGCTGGAACGGCACCGGGACCGAGGCGTTCAGCACTTCCAGGCCGGTGGTGTTGATCTCGATCTTGCCCGACTTCAGGTTGGCGTTGGCCGTACCTTCCAGGCGGTTCACGACGGTGCCGGTGATGCGCAGGCAGTACTCGTTGCGCACGTGCTCGGCGGCCTTGAAGACTTCCGCATTGTCGGGGTGGCAGACGACCTGCACCAGGCCTTCACGGTCGCGCAGGTCGATGAAGATCACCCCGCCGTGGTCGCGGCGGCGGTGCACCCAGCCGCACAGGCTGACGGTTTGGCCCAGCAGCTCTTCGGTCACGAGGCCGCAATAGTGAGTACGCATGGAGGACATAGTTTTTCGATCCAGGTTGGTTATTCGGTGCCTGCTTGCAGGCGTTCGATTCTTGCTATCTTCTTTTATTCTGCGGCGACGGCGTCCTTGGCGGCGACCTCGGCCGTTTGGGCCTCTTCCGCGGCGGCCGGGGCCACGACGCCCATCGACACGATGTACTTCAGGGCCGCATCGACCGTCATGTCCAGTTCGACCACCCGGCTGCGCTCCATCATCAGGAAGAAGCCGGACGTCGGGTTGGGAGTGGTCGGCACGTAGACGCTCACGTAGTCCCCCACCAGGTGGTTCTTCACGTCGCCGCCGGGCACGCCGGTCAGGAAGGCGATCGTGTACGAATTCTCGTGCGGGTACGGGATCAGCACGGCCTTGCGGAACGCGTTGCCCGAGGACGAGAACAGGGTGTCGGACACCTGCTTGACGCTGCCGTAGATCGAGTTGACGACCGGGATCCGGTTCAGCACGCGCTCCCACATGCGCACGAACCACTTGCCGACCAGGTTATTGGTCAGCACGCCGGTCAGGAACACGATCGCCAGCGTGATGATCGCACCCAGGCCGGGGATGTAGGTGCGCGGCTGCCACTCGCTGGGCACCAGCACCAGCGACTGGTCCAGCGTGCCGATCACGAAGTTGAGCACCCAGGCGGTAATCGCCAGGGGAACCAGGACCAGCGCGCCGGTGATGAAATATTTACGCATCGGTGTCCAAAAGGGTCAGGTACTGCTGCCGCCCGGCGTCGCCGCCGGCGCTGGCGTGGGCGCCGTACTGGCGCTACTATCGCTGCTCGTGCCGCCGCCGCTGTCGGTCGTCGCCGGCGCCGGCGCCGTGCCGGTCGCCGGGGCGCTGCCACCGCGGAAGTCGGTCACATACCAGCCGGTACCCTTGAGCTGGAAACCGGCGGCGGTAACTTGCTTCTTGAACGATGACTTGCCGCACGACGGGCAGACGGTCAGCACCGGATCCGAAATCTTTTGCAGGACATCTTTGGCAAAACCGCATTCATCGCAGCGGTAGGCGTAAATCGGCATCTGAATACTCCGCAAAAATCATCAAAACCCTGAATTATAAAGCTTTTGCGGACGGAGTTGCCCCTTGAAGCGGTCGGAAGGCAGGATGAACAGCCATGCAACTTGCTGCTATTCGGCAACAGTGTTGTTTTTATTCCGCATACCCGATGGGTAACGTTTGCCGAACATCAACATACCTGTTTAAATAGCACTCCTTAGTTGCTAAGAAACAGAAGTTTGCGCGACTGGCCCAGCCGTCGCCGCCAAGCCATACAAGAACGACTTCAAATCGGGGCCCCTTGCGGGCCCTTTTCTTTTGGCGCGCCGATTATTTGCGCCGCCACACCATCCAGCGCTCCCTGCCGGCGAACACCGGCACCGACTCCCTCACCGCCTGGTCCGCGATGCAGTCGAAGCCGGGCGCCAGCAGCTCGTCCAGCCGCGCGCGCGTGATGCCGAACGGCGGCCCCTTCGGCGCTTCGTCGAAGAAGAAATAACCCGCCAGCAGCCCGCCGCTGGGCAGCAGCTGTTCCCAGCGCCGCGCCACGTCAGGCCAGCGCTTGCGCGGCAGCGCGCACAGGAAGGCCTGTTCGTAGATGAGGTCCAGCGGACGCGGCGGCGCGTAGTCGAAAAAGTCGGCCTGCACGATGCGCTCGGCCCACGGCCCGGCCAGTGCCTTCGCGCGCGCGACGGCGGCCGCCGAAAAATCGATCGCCGTGGCGTCCCAGCCGGCTTCCAGCATCAGCGCCAGTTCGTGGGCCGCGCCGCAGCCGGGTAGCAGGACAGCTGGGGGCTGTCCTGCGACGACCGATAAGGGTTTAACCTCCCCCTCCACGAAATCGCGCAGCTCGGCCGGCGCGCCGCCCCGGTCCCAGGGCGTGAACTGCCTGTCGAAGCGCTCGTCCCAGAACGCGGGCGTGAGCGGGTCGCGGCTGGAGAACTCCGGCATGGCCTCAGAACCCGACGAAATGCATGGCGGCCAGGCCGATGACCGCGATGCCCGTGACCCCGGCAAGCACGGCCAGCAGGCGGTTGGTACGGCGCTGGTTTTCCACCAGCTTGGCCATCAGGTCGCCCATGTCGAGGTCGCTGTGCGCGTGCTTGTGCAGCACCTGGTGCACCAGGCGCGGAATCTGCGGGAAGATCTGGCCGAACCGCGGCGCTTCGTCGCGCAGGCGCTCGACCATGCCGCGCCAGCCGACCTGCTCCGCCATCCAGCGTTCCAGATAGGGTTTCGCCGTCTTCCACAGGTCGAGGTCCGGGTCGAGCTGGCGTCCCAGGCCCTCGATGTTGAGCATGGTCTTCTGCAGCAGCACCAGCTGCGGCTGGACCTCGACGTTGAAGCGGCGCGAGGTCTGGAACAGGCGCAGCAGCACCTGGCCGAAGGAAATGTCCTTCAGCGGACGGTCGAAGATCGGTTCGCAGGTGGCGCGCACGGCGGCTTCCAGCTCGTCGACGCGGGTATTGCGCGGCGCCCAGCCGGATTCGATGTGGGCCTCGGCCACGCGCTTGTAGTCGCGGCGGAAGAAGGCCAGGAAGTTCTGCGACAGGTAATCCTTGTCGAAGTCGTTCAGGGTGCCCACGATGCCGAAGTCGAGCGCGATGTAGCGGCCGAAGGTCGCCTCTTCCACCGACACCAGGATGTTGCCGGGGTGCATATCCGCATGGAAGAAGCCGTCGCGGAACACCTGGGTAAAGAAAATCTCGACCCCATCGCGCGACAATTTCTTCAGATCGACGCCGGCGGCGACCAGGCGGTCGGTCTGCGAGATCGGGATGCCGTTCATGCGCTCCATCACGATCACGCTGCTGGAGCAGTAATCCCAGTACATTTCCGGGACCATCAGCAGGGTCGAGTTGGCGAAGTTGCGGCGCAGCTGGCTGGCCTGGGCGGCTTCGCGCATCAGGTCGAGCTCGTCGTGCAGGTATTTGTCGAACTCGGCGACCACTTCGCGCGGCTTCAGGCGGCGGCTGTCCGGCCACACCTTCTCGATCAGGCCGGCCGCCATCTGCATCAGCGCCAGGTCTTCGTCGATGGTGGTCTTCATGCCGGGGCGCAGCACCTTGACCGCGACTTCCTTGCCGTTCTTCAGGGTGGCGAAGTGGACCTGGGCGATCGAGGCCGAGGCCACCGGGGTGCGCTCGAAGGTGGCGAACAGCTCGCTGGGAGGGGCGCCAAGGGAAGTCGTGATCTGGGCGATGGCCAGGTCGGAATCGAAGGGCGGCACGCGGTCCTGCAGCAGCGACAGCTCGGCCACGATGTCCGGCGGCATCAGGTCGGGCCGGGTCGACAGCACCTGGCCGAACTTCACGAAGATCGGGCCCAGCTCTTCCAGCGCCAGGCGCAGGCGGATCGCGCGCGGCGAGGTGATGCGGCGCCAGAAGAACATCGTGTTGATGAAGCGGGCCGTGCGCGGCACGTCGAACCCGGACATGGCGATTTCGTCGAGGCCGTAACGCGTGGCAACCGTGAAGATTTTCAGCAGGCGCAGGAGTTTCAGAATCATCAGCTATCCGTGGTTGGGCGCTGGGCGCGCTGTTCCAGTTTTTGTTCGAGCCTGGCGATGCGCTTGGCGGTACGCTCGACGTCGTCGCGCAGGCGGTTCACCTCGTCCGCGAAGGCATCGACGGTGCTCGGGCGGATCAGTACCCGGCGCTCTTCCAGCAGGAATTCGGCGACGTTCTCGGCCAGGCGGCGTCCGCTTGATGCGGCATGCGAGACGGCCGCGCGCGCGCCGCCCGCCAGGCGGTTGGCGGCGATCGGCCCGAACAGGCGTTCGAGGTCGTGCTCGGCATCCCAGCGCAGCCCTTTGGAGAGCTGGGAAATCGTGTTGGCGAACTCGGCATCACCGTCGATGCGCACATAGGAAAAGGCGCGGTCGCGGTTCTGCAGGATCAGCGGCAGGTCGCCGGCTTTCACGTGGATGGTCACGTCCGGCAGGTCTTCATCGCCGGCCACCTCGAGCATGCCGTCGCGGGCCACGCGCATGCACAGGCGCACGTGGCCGATGTCGATGCAGGCCATCTTGCCGGCACGGCGCATCAAGGTATCGCGCGCCCAGGCTTCCTGGGCCAGCAGGTGATTGATGGTCGCCACGGCCGAGGCCGTTATACCGCGCTGCGGCGACAGGAAAGAAGAAGTCGGTGACATTGAGGCTTGCGTTCAAAAAAAAACCGCCCTGCTTGGGCGGCTTCGATCTTACCAGTTCGCCGGGGTACAAACCCGGCGGCACGAGTGCTTTCGGAAAAATTTCTTGCAAAAATGATCTCAGGTGATCTGCTGGATACCCGCCAGCACCCATCCACCCGTGCCCGACAGCGGTTTCGCCAGGTTCCACACCTCGACATACGGCTCGGCCTGCGCGCCCGGGGCGTTGCGGATCATGCCGTTGAACTGCACGCTCGCCAGGTAGTCGCGCTCGGTGGTTTCGATGCCCAGCAGCTGGGCGTCGATCGAGACGACTTCCGTATAGTCCTGGTTGCCGCCGCGCTCCTGGATCTGCAGCTGCAGCTCGGCGAATACTTCGGGCGAGGTGAATTCGCGCAGGTCGGCCAGGTCGCCGCGGTCCCAGGCGGCCTGCATGCGGATGAACGAGGCTTTCGCATGGCGCAGGAAGGCATCGGTATCGAAGCCTTCCGGCACGCCCCACTGCTGGTGGGCGCCCTGCTTGTTCAACGACACGTTCGAGGTCGGCTGGTTGTAGCCGCCCTGGTAGGCATTCGGCTGCCAGCCCTGGTTCAGGCCCGAGCCGATTTCCGGGGTGGCGGTGGCCGGCACCGGGTTCTGGTTGAAGCCGGAAAACTGCGGATTGGCCGGGGTATCCTTGCGGCGGAACATGCGCACGATGAACATCACGGCGAACACCAGCAGCAGGATCATCAGGATCGAAGACAGCGCGCTGGCCATGGCGCCGCCGATGCCGAAGTGCGAGAACAGCGCGCCCAGGCCCAGGCCCAGCAGGGCCCCGCCCAGTACGCCCTTCCACATGCTCGGACGCTTCTGCGGAATCGGCTGCGGCGCCATCGGGGCCGGCGCCGGACGCTGGTAGGACGGCTGCTGCACCGGGCTCGGCGCCGGCGCCGGGGCCGGTGCGCGCATCCGGCTGACCGACGACGACTGGCGGCCGAAGGAACGGCCGCCGCCCACGGGACGCGCGAACGCATCGGCAACCATCGACAGTGCGGTCACTGCGATCATCATGCTGGCCAAGAATTTCTTCATCGTCGACACCTCAAAGTTTGATACCGGTGTGCAGCGCGGCCACACCAGCCGTCAGGTTGTAGTACTGCACGCGTTCCAGGCCCACGCCTTCCATCATCGATTTCAGCGTTTCCTGGTCCGGGTGCATGCGGATCGATTCGGCCAGGTAGCGGTAGCTCTCGGCATCGCCCGCGATGCGCTGGCCCAGCCACGGCAGCACCGAGAACGAATAGATGTCGTACGGCTTCTGCAGCGGCGCCGCCACTTTCGAGAACTCCAGCACCAGCAGCTTGCCGCCCGGCTTCAGCACGCGGCGCATCTCGGCCAGCGCCTGGTCCTTGTGCGTCATGTTGCGCAGGCCGAAAGCCACGCTGACCCGGTCGAAGTAATTATCGGGAAACGGCAACTTCTCCGCATCACACAGCAAGGTGGGGGTGACTAGACCTTTATTCAATAGGCGGTCCCGGCCGACGCGCAGCATCGATTCGTTGATGTCGGTGAGCCAGACCTCGCCGCTGGGCCCCGCCTGCCTGGCGAACGCCTTGGCCAGGTCGCCGGTGCCGCCGGCGATGTCGAGCACCTTGAAGCCGGGACGCACGCCCGCCTGGGCGATCGTGAACGTCTTCCAGATGCGGTGCAGGCCGCCGGACATCAGGTCGTTCATCACGTCGTACTTCGACGCGACCGAGTGGAAAACCTTGGCGACTTCGTGGACCTTGTCGTCCTCGGAAACAGTCTTGTAGCCGAAATGGGTGGTGTTGGTCATATCGTTTGCCAGTTTGATCTTCTTGCATTATACAAGGGCCATCCCGGGCGCAGGCGCCATCCACCTTTCATACTGCCGGGCTGCCGGAACGGCCTGGTTCCGAAGTTGTCGTGGAAATAACAACACTGTCCCACGTTCCGTTTCAATCGTGCAGCACTTTCTTGAAATTTTGCTTATAGTGATTCAGCTTTGTCGAGTTCGAATGGCGCAGACCAGCGGACCCGCCAGGGTTTTATACAAAATTCCTTTAGAGAGAGATATGACATGGCGACTGGCACTGTGAAATGGTTCAACGATTCCAAGGGTTTCGGCTTCATCAAACCGGATGACGGCGGCGACGACCTGTTCGCGCACTTCTCGGCGATCAATGTTGCCGGCTTCAAGTCCCTGGCGGAGAACCAGCGCGTCAGCTTCGAAATCACCACCGGCCCGAAGGGCAAGCAAGCGGCGAACATCCAGCCGCAGGCGTAATCGCCGAACAGCCGGCTCGACCGGCATAAAAAAGCGCCGAGCATTGCCGGCGCTTTTTTCGTTTACGCCGCAGCGGTGAGACTGGCTCAGTGATGGTGTCCGCAAGCATGGGGCTTCGCCGCCGCGCCCGGCAGCACGGTGCCCGGCTCGCGTCCGCTGTCGCCCGGGAAGCCGGCGGCTTGCAGGCGCTGCAGGTAGTCCTGCCACAGCGCCTCGTGCTCGCGGCCCAGCTTGTACAGGTAGTCCCAGGTATAGATGCCGGAATTGTGGCCATCGGTGAACAGCGGCTTCACGGCATAGTTGCCGACCGGCTCGACGCCTTCGATGCCGACGTTGCGCTTGCCGACCTGCAGCACTTCCTGGCCCGGGCCGTGGCCCTTCACTTCGGCCGAGGGCGAGTACACCCGCATCAGCTCGAACGGGATGGAAAAGGCGGCGCCGTCGTCGAAGGCGATTTCCAGCAGTCTGGATTGCTGGCGGATGGTGAGGTTGGTTGGCGTGGGCATGGTGTCTACAAGTGATGACCCGTCGTCCCCGCGGAGGCGGGGACCCAAGTTCTGCATGAGCCGTCGGAACGCTTGCAAACTTGGGTTCCCGCCTTCGCGGGAACGACGGGATAGGCTGATTTTACTGCGTGACGAACTTCCGTTCGATTGCCGCCACCAACTCCGGCACCAGCGCCCTCCTCGCCTCCAGCACCTCTGCAGGCGTCTCACGCACCGCCTGCGCCCATACCGGGGCCGGGAAATGCGCATCGTCCGCGTAGCGCGGGATGACGTGCCAGTGCAGGTGCGGCACCACGTTGCCGAGGCTGGCGACGTTCACCTTCAGCGGCTGCAGCGCCTCGCGCACGGCCTGTTCCAGCTTCCACACGGCGTCGTTCAGCAGCAGGCGGTCTTCATCCGCCAGGTCGCTCATCTCGCGCACGTGTTCGTTCCAGACCACGCGGGCGAAGCCGGGGTAGTTGGGGTCGTCCACCACGATGACCGAGAACTTGTCGGTGGCGACCACCTTGGCGGCCGCCGCCAGTTCGCACAGCTCGCAACCCTGGACTTTCGTCATACCAGCACCCTCTCGATACCGCCGTTGTTCGCATTCGCCACGTAATCCGGCAGCCAGTTTTCGCCCAGCAGATGCCGCGCGATCTCGACCACGATGTAGTCGGCGGTCGTGCCCGAATCGTCGTTGTAGCGCGACAGGCCCTGCAGGCAGGACGGGCAACTGGTCAGGATCTTGACATCGCCCTTGAAGCCGTCGGCGCGCAGCTTGTCCGCGCCCTTCTCCATTTCCTGCTCCTTGCGGAAGCGGACCTGGGTCGCGATGTCGGGACGGCTCACCGCGAAGGTGCCCGATTCGCCGCAGCAGCGGTCGTTCTTCTCGATCTTCACGTTGTCCGCGGTCTGCACCAGCGCGTTCACGGTCTTGACCGAATCCTGCAGCTTCATCGGCGTGTGGCAGGGGTCGTGGTACATGTAGCGGGTGCCGGTGACGCCTTCCAGCCTGACGCCCTTCTCCAGCAGGTATTCATGGATGTCCATGATGCGGCAGCCCGGGAAGATCTTCTCGAACTCGTAGGTCGCGAGCTGGTCGTAGCAGGTGCCGCAGGAGACCAGCACCGTCTTGATGTCGAGGTAGTTCAGCGTGTTCGCCATGCGGTGGAACAGCACGCGGTTATCCGTCATCATCTTGTCGGCCTTGTCGTACTGGCCGGCGCCGCGCTGCGGGTAGCCGCAGCACAGGTAGCCCGGCGGCAGCACGGTCTGCACGCCGACTTCCCACAGCATCGCCTGGGTCGCCAGGCCCACCTGCGAGAACAGGCGCTCGGAGCCGCAGCCCGGGAAGTAGAACACGGCTTCGGTGTCGGCGTTGGTGACCTTCGGATTGCGGATGATCGGGATGACCTTGTCGTCCTCGATGTCCAGCAGGGCGCGCGCGGTCTTCTTCGGCAGGTTGCCCGGCATCTTCTTGTTCACGAAGTGGATCACCTGCTCGCGCACCGGCGCCTTGCCGGTGGTGGGGGGCGGCGCCTTGGTCTGTTCCTTTGCCACCGCCTTCAGCACGCTGGCGCCGAGGCGCTGGGCTTTATAACCCCAGTCGACCATCGCCTTGCGGGTGGCGTTGATGGTGGTCGGGTCGGTCGCGTTCAGGAAGAACATGGCGGCGCGATTGGCCGGCTTGAAGCTGCGCTTGTCCATCTTGCGCAGCAGGTTACGCATGTTCATCGAGACGTCGCCGAAGTCGATGTTGACCGGGCACGGCGTCACGCACTTGTGGCACACGGTGCAGTGGTCGGACACGTCCTCGAATTCTTCCCAGTGCCGGATCGAGACGCCGCGGCGGGTCTGCTCCTCGTACAGGAAAGCTTCGATCAGCGCCGAGGTCGCGAGGATCTTGTCGCGCGGCGAGTACAGCAGGTTCGCCTGCGGCACGTGGGTGGTGCAGACCGGCTTGCACTTGCCGCAGCGCAGGCAGTCCTTGACGCTGTTGGCGATCTCGCCGATGTCGCTCTGCTGCATGATCAGCGACTCGTGGCCCATCAGGCCGAACGACGGCGTGTAGGCGTTGCGCAGGTCGGCGTAGGCGGTGTCGGTGTTGAGCAGCTTGCCCTTGTTGAAGCGCCCTTCCGGGTCGACGCGCTGCTTGTAGTCGCGGAAGTCGCGGATCTCCTCCTCGGTCAGGAACTCCAGCTTGGTGATGCCGATGCCGTGTTCGCCCGAGATCACGCCGTCCAGCGAACGCGCCAGCTTCATGATGCGCTCGACCGCTTTGTGGGCGTCCTGCAGCATCGCGTAGTCGTCCGAGTTCACCGGCAGGTTGGTGTGCACGTTGCCGTCGCCCGCGTGCATGTGCAGCGCGACGAACACGCGCGAGCGCAGCACGCGCTGGTGGATGGCGGTCGCCTCGTCGAGGATCGGCTTGTAGGCCGCGCCATTGAAGATCTGGCGCAGCGGCGCGCGGATGTCGGTCTTCCACGAAACGCGCACGGTGTGGTCCTGCACCACGTCGAAGAGAAGCGCCTGCGGCTGCGCCGAGATGCGGCGCTCGAAGGTCTCGTAGAAGCCGTCCAGGCCGAACTCCGCCAGCTTGCCCAGCACCGCCGTCAACGGCTGGTCGAGGTTGGCCAGCAGCCAGCCCCAGCGCGCCGCCACCTTGCCCAGCAACTCGTCGGCCTGCTGCGGACGGTCGCCCAGGATCTCTTCCTTCGACACGCCTTCGCCGGTGGCGTCGTCGGCCTTGGTCACTTCCAGTTGGCCGGAGCGGAACAGGGCGTGCAGTTCCTCGACCAGTTTCAGCTTGTTCCTGATCGAGAGTTCGATGTTGATGCGCTCGATGCCGTCGGTGTACTCGCCCATGCGGTTCAGCGGGATCACGACGTCTTCGTTGATCTTGAAGGCGTTGGTGTGGCGCGCGATGGCCGCGGTGCGGGCGCGGTCCAGCCAGAATTTTTTCCTGGCTTCGGCGCTGACGGCGATGAAGCCCTCGCCCACGCGGGTGTTCGCCAGCCGCACCACTTCGGATGCGGCCTGTGCGACGGCGTTCTCGTCGTCGCCGACGATGTCGCCGAACAGCGCCATCTTGGGGAGCGTGCCGCGCTTGGATTTGGTGGCGTAGCCGACCGCGCGCAGGTAGCGTTCATCGAGGTGTTCGAGGCCCGCCAGGCGCAGGCTCTCGAATTCCGGCTTGCCGTTCTTGGGCAGGCTATCGAGATAGTCCTTGATCTCGACGATCGAAGGGATCGCATCGCGCGCCTGGCCGAAGAATTCGAGCGCCACGGTGCGCGTGAACTTCGGCATCTTGTGCAGGATCCAGCGGCTCGAGGTGATCAGGCCATCGGTACCTTCCTTCTGGATGCCCGGCAGGCCGGCCAGGAATTTGTCGGTCACGTCCTTGCCCAGGCCCTCCTTGCGGAAGCGGCGGCCTTCGATGGACAGGGTCTCGGTGCGGAACGGCGCGCCCTTGGGTGCGCCCTTCTCCGACGGATGGGTCCATTCCAGCCTGAAGGTCGCGACCGGGGCATCGTGGATCTTGCCGAGGTTGTGGTCGAGGCGGGTCACGTCCAGCCAGTCGCCGTTCGGGTCGACCATGCGCCAGGAAGCGAGGTTGTCGAGCGCCGTCCCCCACAGCACGGCCTTCTTGCCGCCCGCGTTCATCGCGATGTTCCCGCCGATGCAGGAGGCGTGGGCCGAGGTCGGATCGACCGCGAACACGAAGCCGGCCTTCTCGGCGGCCTGCGAGACTTGCTGGGTCACGACGCCGGCGCCCGTGAAGATGGTCGCGTACTCGCGGTCGACGCCCGGCAGGCGGCTCAGCTCGACCGGGCCGATCTGGATCAGCTTTTCGGTGTTGATGACGGCCGACATCGGGGTCAGCGGAATCGCGCCGCCGGTGTAGCCGGTGCCGCCGCCGCGCGGGATGATGGTCAGTCCGAGCTCGATGCAGCCCTTGACCAGGCCGGCCATCTCGTCTTCGCTGTCCGGCAGCAGCACCAGGAAGGGATATTCGACGCGCCAGTCGGTGGCGTCGGTCACGTGCGAGGTGCGGTGCATGCCGTCGAAGCGGATGTTGCGCTTGTCGGTGTAGCGGCCCAGCACGGCTTTCGCGCGCTTGCGCAAGTCGTACATCGCGCGGAACTCGTTGCCGAAATCGTCGACCGCCTTGCGGGCCGCGGCCAGCAACTGCTCGACCGCGCTGCTGCGCGCCGCGGCGGTGGCGGCATCGGCGCCGTCGCCGGCATCGACGGCCAGGCGGCGCTTGTCGACTTCGGCCAGGCGGTGATGCAGGGCCTCGATCAGCTTGGCGCGCCGCTTCGGGTTGTCCAGCATGTCGTCCTGCAGATACGGATTGCGGCGCACGACCCAGATGTCGCCGAGCACCTCGTACAGCATGCGCGCCGAGCGCCCGGTCTGGCGTGCGCCGCGCAGTTCGTCCAGCAGGCGCCAGGAGGACTCGCCCAGCAGGCGGATCACGATCTCGCGGTCGGAAAACGAGGTGTAGTTATAGGGAATCTCGCGCAGGCGGGCGGGCGCGTTCTCTTCGAGGAGGGCGTGGATATTGGCTGGTGCGTTCATGGAATCGGCTGACGAACTGACGCGTAGTGGACAGTTATTCTAGCTTATTGCGATGCACCATGCTGGCGACGGAGCGATTTTTACAAGGCCGGTTTAGCACAAACATCGGAAAAACGTGTTTCGATGCAAATTTTCGATGCACAAAAACCCTTTTTTGCACCGAAAACTCGGCCTTATATCTACCACGGCATCTTATCCACGCAGGGTGGGCATGGCCCTGGTCTCCAGCCCGGCCAGCCAGGTCCGATAGCGCCGCGTCAGCCGCACGCTGCGCAACTGGTCGAGCACCAGCGTGACCAGGGGACTGTAGGCGGACAGCGCGCCACCGCCCCGGCCCAGCGCATGCAGGCGGCGCCGCACCAGCGCCATCCGCGCCAGGCTGGTGAGCGCCTTGTCCTTCCAGTCCACGAGGGGCATGGCGGCGACCGGCTCGCGCCCCGCCTGCCACTCGCGCGGCAAGTCGGGCACCGCGGCCAGCGCCGTCGCCATGCCGACGATGGCGACGCCGCCCGCCAGCACCTGTTCGGCAACCGCGCGGCGGGCGATGCCGCCGGTGGTCATCAGCGGCATCGCCGCGACCCGCGCCAGGTCGCTGGCGAATTCCAAAAAGTAGGCTTCGCGCGCGAGCGTGCGGCCGTCGGCGGTGCGGCCCTGCATGGCGGGGCTCTCGTAACTCCCGCCGGACAGCTCGACCAGGTCGACACCCTCCCCGTTCAGCATCGCCAGCACCTGGCGTGCGTCGTCCGCGGAAAAGCCGCCGCGCTGGAAGTCGGCCGAGTTCAGCTTGACCGCGACGCAGAAGCCCGGAGACACGCGGGCGCGCACGCTTCTTACGACTTCCAGCAGCAGGCGCGCGCGGTTGGCCAGGCTGCCGCCCCAGGCATCCTCTCTCCGGTTGGTCAGCGGCGACAGGAATTGCGAAATCAAATAGCCATGTGCCGCGTGGATCTGGACGCCGGTGAAGCCTGCCCGTTCCGCCGCATGGGCCGTCGCTGCGAAGCGTTCGATCACTTCCGCGATGTCGGCCTCCTCCATCGCGACCGGCCGCGCGAACAGCTTGCTGTGCTTGCCCAGGTCCAGCGCCACCGCCGATGGCGCCCATGCCAGCCCGCCCATGTTCGCCATCACCTGGCGGCCCGGATGGCTGATCTGCATCCAGGCCTGGGCGCCGCGTGCGCGCGCGGCCTGGGCCCAGGCCGCGAACGGCGCGAGCGGCGTGTCGCTTTCCAGCGCGATGGTGCCCGGACCGGTCAGGGCGCGCCGGTCGACCATCACGTTGCCGGTGATGAGCAGCCCGGTGCCGCCCTCGGCCCAGCGCTGGTAGAGGCGATGGATGGCGGGCCCCGGCAACTGGCCGGCGTCGGCCAGGGTTTCTTCCATGGCGGCTTTGGCCAGGCGGTTCGGGACGGTCGCGCCGTTCGGCAGGGTCAAGGTAGTAAACAGCATGGGGTTTCCTGAAATCGGGTGTCGATGCGGTATCCTAAGCTTGAAGTCAACTTCAAGGTCAAGCGTAAAAATGAACATGAAAATCGGCGAACTCGCGGAACGCACCGGCATTCCGGCATCGACCATCCGCTACTACGAAAAGGAAGGACTGCTGCCGAAGGCGCAGCGCGGCGCGAATGGCTACCGGGTGTACCAGGACAGCGCGCTGGAACGCCTGGACCTGATCCAGCTCGGCCAGAATCTCGGCTTTTCGCTGGAGGCGATCCGGACGGTGACAGGGCTGCAGGGCGATGCGCTGAAGGATGCGCTGCTCGGCAAGCTGGAGGCGCGGCTGGAAGAAATCGACCGCCTGCGCGCCGTCCTGGACGCCCAGCGCCGCTCGGTGATCGCAGCGAAGGAACGGGTGCAGGCCGCGGCGGCCCGCGGCGAGTGCCGGGTGCAGGCCGGCTGGCCCGCGGCCGGCTGCATCAAGGACTAGCCGAACCAGCGGCTGGTGGTGTCGCCGATCCACTTCCACCACCCGTCCGGCACATACAGCAGGGTCGCGGTCATGAAGATATAGCGTCCGAACTTGCCGATCGCCATGTACATCACGCTGGACCAGAACGGCAGGTGCAGCCAGCCGGCCAGGGTGCACAGCGGATCGCCGATGCCCGGCACCCAGGACAGCAGCATGGTCTTGGAACCGTAGCGCGCCAGCCAGTGGAACCAGCGCGATTTGCGCTCCTTGGCGAAGGCGACCTTGGCGCGGTAGCCGATCCAGTAGTCCACCGCGCCGCCCAGGGTGTTGCCGACGGTCGCGACCAGGATCGCCGGCCAGAACATGGCCGGATTGGCCTTCACGACGGCGAACACGGCCGGTTCGGAGCCGAGCGGCAGCAGGGTCGCCGAGACAAAGGCGATCAGGAAGACGGAGGTGAGTCCGACGGCTGGTGCGGCAAGGAGTTTCAGCAACCAGAGGACGGCGGACTCGATCATCGAAGAAGTGGTGGACGTGGTGGAGGTGAGTGGTCCATTATAATGAGGAAAAACCCCGCATCACGACACGGTAGGCTTCGCCCCACCCGGCAACGCCCGCCATCCAGGACACCTCATCGGTTACCGCCTAGCAGGACAGTCTCGCGTCGCCCCGGAATCCAGAGATCGCATCCGCCATGACTACCGACTACCTCAAGAAAATCCTGACCGCGCGCGTCTACGACGTGGCCCAAGAAACCCCGCTCGAATATGCCCCGACGCTGTCGCAGCGCATGGGCAACCGCATTTATTTCAAGCGCGAGGACATGCAGAGCGTGTTCAGCTTCAAGCTGCGCGGCGCGTACAACAAGATGGCGCACCTGACGCCCGAGCAGCTCAAGCGCGGCGTGATCTGCGCCTCGGCCGGCAACCATGCGCAGGGCGTGGCCCTGTCGGCGAGCCGGCTCGGCTGCCGCGCCCTGGTCGTGATGCCGACCACCACGCCGCCCGTCAAGATCAACGCGGTCAAGGCGCGCGGCGGCGCCAACGTCGAAGTGGTGCTGCACGGCGATTCCTATACCGACGCCTACCACCATGCCTTGAGCCTGGAACGCGAACAGAAACTGACCTTCGTGCATCCCTTCGACGATCCGGACGTGATCGCCGGCCAGGGCACGATCGGCATGGAGATCCTGCGCCAGCACTCCGGCCCGATCCACGCGATCTTCGTCGCCATCGGCGGCGGCGGCCTGATTGCCGGCGTCGGCGCGTATGTGAAAGCGGTGCGTCCGGACATCAGGATCATCGGCGTGCAGACCGTGGATTCCGATGCGATGGCAAAGAGTTTGAAGGCCGGCGAGCGCGTCACCCTGCCCGACGTCGGCCTGTTCTCGGACGGCACCGCGGTCAAGCTGGTGGGCGAGGAAACCTTCCGCATCGCCCAGGAAGTGGTCGACGAGATCGTGATCGTCGATACCGATGCGATCTGCGCCGCGATCCAGGACGTGTTCCAGGACACCCGCAGCATCCTCGAACCGGCCGGCGCGCTGGCCGTCGCCGGCGCCAAGGCCTATATCGAGCGTTCGCAGATGACGCGCGAGCCGGTCAAGGGCGAGACCCTGGTGGCGGTGGCCTGCGGCGCCAACATGAACTTCGACCGCCTGCGCTTCGTGGCCGAGCGCGCCGAAGTCGGCGAGGATCGCGAGGCCGTGTTCGCCGTCACCATCCCCGAGCAGCGCGGCAGCTTCAAGCGCTTCTGCGCCCTGGTCGGCCCGCGCAACGTCACCGAATTCAACTACCGCATCAGCGACGACCGCGAAGCCCACATCTTCGTGGGCGTGCAGATCGGCAGCCGCAGCGAGTCCGGCATGCTGGCGCGCACCTTCGAGGAACACGGCTTCCGCACCCTCGACCTGACGCACGACGAGCTGGCCAAGCTGCACATCCGCCACCTGGTGGGCGGCAAGAGCGCGCTGGCGCACGACGAGCTGCTGTACCGCTTCGAATTCCCGGAACGCCCGGGCGCGCTGATGCGCTTCCTCGACAGCATGGCGCCGAACTGGAATATTTCGCTGTTCCACTACCGCAACCAGGGCGGCGACGTCGGCCGCATCCTGGTCGGCCTGCAGGTGCCGGGCGGCGAGATGGATGAGTTCCGGCAATTCCTGGCCAGCCTGGGGTATCGCCACTGGGACGAAACGCAGAACCCGGTCTACAAGCTGTTCCTGTGATGTCATGCGTGGGCACGTGGTGCCCACCCTAGGGGCGTCTAATGTAGGGTGGGCACCACGTGCCCACGCGGAAGCGGCGCAGCGATCAGCGGAAACGGTGTACGATAGCCGGCTTTGCCGACGCGGCATGCCCGCGTCAAGTCCGTCTATCGAGACTGAACCATGACCAATACCCCTGATCAATCGCCGCTCGGTAAGACCTCGGCCTACCAGACCCAGTACGCGCCCGAGCTGCTGTTTCCCATTCCGCGCCAGCAGAAGCGCGACGAGCTCGGCCTGGCCGGCACCCTGCCCTTCTTCGGCGTCGACATCTGGAATGCCTACGAACTGTCGTGGCTGAACATGCGCGGCAAGCCGCAGGTGGCGATCGCGACGATTACCGCGCCGGCCGATTCGCCCAACATCGTCGAATCGAAGTCGTTCAAGCTGTACCTGAACTCCTTCAACCAGACCCGCCTGGCGAACACCGACGCCCTGCTGGCCCTGCTGCGCGAAGACCTGTCGAACGCCTTCGGCGCGCCGGTGCACGTGGCGCTGACCCTGCCGGAAGACTTCGGCAAGCTGAGGATGGGCGAGCTGGAAGGCGTGCTGCTGGACCGCCTCGACATCGAGGTCGAGAACTATGCGCCGGCGCCGGAACTGCTGCGCGCCAGGCACGACGAAGCCGCGGTCGAAGAAACCCTGGTGTCGCACCTGCTGAAGTCGAACTGCCTGGTGACGGGTCAGCCGGACTGGGCCAGCGTGCAGATCCATTACGTCGGTCCGCAGATCGACCAGGAAAGCCTGCTGCGCTACCTGATCGGTTTCCGCGAGCACAACGAATTCCACGAGCAATGTGTCGAGCGCATCTTTACCGACATCCTGCGCCAGTGCAAACCGAACAAGCTGGCCGTGTACGCGCGCTACACCCGGCGCGGCGGACTCGACATCAACCCCTGGCGCGCCAACTTCAGCACGGGTAAACCGCCCAACCTGCGCACCGCCCGCCAGTAAGGCTCGTGCGCCATGCGCGGGTTGTATAGAAAACCCGCGCATCGTCCCCATCTAATGTCCGATTCCAGCGACAGAATCGTGTCATCGGCGCGACGTCAACTGGCGCGCCGCGCCATGCGCCACACTGGGCAGGTTGGCAAGATTCGGCTAGAAAATACGAAAGATGGTGCTGAAATAACCCTTTCTGTGCGCAAAATTTGGAATTTCGTAGCGGAAATTGCGTACGGCCTTATGAGGATCGCGAACACCCACTTGTACCGACGCGAAATCGAATTACACGGCCATAAAACAAGCCTATAATTCCCGCTCGCAAGCACCTGGGTGCACCGCAATACGAAGCGTGTTATGACTAATCTAAGCAAAATCCTCTCGCTCGAAAACGTTCAGCTTGATCTGGAAGTGTCGAGCAAGAAGCGCGCCTTTGAACAGGCCGGCCTGATTTTCGAGAACAACTGCGGCATCGCCCGCTCGACGGTCTCGGACAACCTGTTCGCGCGCGAACGCCTCGGTTCCACCGGTCTCGGCCATGGCGTGGCCGTGCCGCATGGCCGGATCAAGGGCAGCAAGAGCCTGAAGTCGCCGCTGGCCGCTTTCGTGCGCCTGGCCGAGCCGATTCCCTTCGAATCGCCGGACGGCCTGCCGGTGAGCCTGCTGTTCTTCCTGCTGATCCCGGACCACGTGACCCAGCAGCACCTGGAAATCCTGTCCGAAATCGCCGAACTGTTCTCGGACGAAGCCGTGCGCACCGCGCTGGCCACCGATCCGGATCCGCGCTCGGTCCACGAGCGCATCATCAACTGGCAACCCAGCCTGCAAGCTTTGGGTTAAGACGATGCTGCAGACACCGCTGACCATCCAGAGGCTGTACGACGACAATCGCGACAGCCTGCAGCTCGGCTGGTTCGCGGGTTTCCCCGGCGGCGAGCGCCTGATCTCGGGCGACGCCGTCTCGGCCGCCGACCAGGTGGGCCACCTGAACCTGATCCACCCTGGCCGCATCCAGGTGTTCGGGCACCAGGAACTGAACTACTACCAGCGCCTCAAGACGGGCTCGCGCAGCCACATGATCGGCGAAATGATCGCGGGCGGCCCGCCGGCACTGATCATCGCGCAAGGCCTGGACACCCCGCCGGACATCCTCGCCATCTGCGACGAGCAGAACATTCCGCTGTTCTCGACGCCGCTGCCGGCGGCCCAGGTGATCGACTTCCTGCGGGTCTATTTATCCAAGAAATTGGCGCAGCGCGTGATCATGCATGGCGTGTTCATGGACGTGCTGGGCGTGGGCGTTCTGATCACCGGCGATTCCGGCCTGGGAAAAAGCGAGCTGGGCCTGGAACTGATCTCGCGTTCGCACGGCCTGGTGGCCGACGACGCGGTCGAATTCTCGCGCATCGCGCCGAACATGATCGAGGGCCGCTGCCCGCCGCTGCTGCAGAACCTGCTCGAAGTGCGCGGCCTCGGCCTGCTCGACATCAAGGCGATCTTCGGCGAGACTGCGGTGCGCCGCAAGATGCGGCTGAAGCTGATCGTCCACCTGGTCAAGCGCGGTGCGCTGGACGAGGAAGTCGAGAGACTGCCCTTCCACTTCCCGACCGAGGACGTGCTGGGCCTGCCGATCCGCAAAGTGGTGATTCCCGTCGCGGCCGGCCGCAACATCGCGGTGCTGCTGGAAGCCGCGGTGCGCAACACCATCCTGCAGCTGCGCGGCATCGACACGCTGCAGGAATTCATGGAGCGCCAGCGCCAGGCCATGAGCGGCGACTGAGGGCCGGGGACAAACCTTGTATTGATGCGGTATCATCACCATATGCGCATCGTCCTCATCACCGGTATCTCGGGCTCCGGCAAATCGGTTGCCCTGAACGTCCTCGAAGACGCAGGCTATTACTGCGTCGACAACCTCCCGCCCGCCCTGCTGCCCTCGCTGGTGGACACGATCGACGGCCCCGACAGCAAGTGCGTCGCCGTCGCGGTCGATGCCCGCAGCGCCGAATCGCTGGCCGAACTGCCGGCCACGGTGCGCATGCTGCGCGAGCAGGGTCATGAGGTGAAGGTGATGTACCTGACCGCCAGCACCCACTCGCTGGTGGCGCGCTTTTCCGAAACCCGCCGCAGCCATCCGCTGTCGCACGAGCTGCGCCCGGGCGAGAACCCGGCTTCGCGCCGCACGCTGATCGAATGCATTTCCGAGGAGCGTGAGCGCCTCGGCCCGATCGAGAAGCTGGGCCACGTGATCGACACTTCCGAACTGTCGGCGAACAAGCTGCGCGCCTGGGTCAAGGAACTGGCCGAGGTCGAATATGCGAAGCTGACCCTGTACTTCGAATCCTTCGCCTTCAAGCACGGCGTGCCGCTGGACGCCGACTTCGTGTTCGACGTGCGCGCGGTGCCGAACCCCTACTACGACCTGACGCTGCGCCCGCTGACCGGCAAGGACGCGCCCGTCATCGCCTTCCTCGACGCCCAGCCCCAGGCCACCGAGATGCTGGCCGACATCCGCGCCTTCGTGGCGAAATGGCTGCCCTCGTTCAAGACCGACAACCGCAGCTACCTGACGGTGGCGGTCGGCTGCACGGGCGGGCAGCACCGTTCCGTCTACATGGCGGAACGGCTGGCGGCCTATTTTGGCGATACCGAACGGGTGGTTGTGCGGCATCGGGAGCAGCACTGAATTTTCACCGCCTCTGAAGCTCCAGTAAGCCGCTTCCAGCCTGCGCAAACGTGAAGAGTGGCCGAGCCGTACGATTGGCCGGATTCGTTGCGTTTATTTCGTTTATTTCTTAGAATTCGATTACGGTGAGCTTGAAGATTGGAGAGGAAGCCATGTCTGCTGTAATTGATCGCTTGGAAAACAAGGAAGATGTGGAACTGGCCAAGGCAGCGCAGCGCTGCATCGTCAGTGCGCTCGACCACTCTCGGGCGGTCAATATCGCCATCCTCGAAGAAGGCGTCGAGAGGATCGAGGACTCGCCGGTCTTGAAATTGCCACCTAATGTGCTCCGCTTATTCGCGGATATGCTTGGTACGCTTGCTCAAGGACATGCCGTCGCCATCATGCCGAAAGAGATGGATATCTCGACGCAGGAAGCAGCCATGTTCCTGAACGTATCGCGGCCTTATCTGGTACGCATGCTAGACGAGGGAAAGATCCCGTATCACAAGGTTGGCACGCATCGCCGGATCAGGTTCGAGGATGTCGTCACATACAAGGAGCGGCGAAAAAAAGCATCCCACGACGCACTTCAAGAACTCATCGACCAGGCACAGGAACTTGATTTGGGCTATTGATGGCCGGGTACTACCGCTACACCGCAGTTCTCGATGCGTGCGTGCTCTATCCAGCACCGCTGCGCGATCTACTGATGAGCTTAGCCGTGGAAGGAATATACGGTGCGCGTTGGACCGCTCAAATACACGATGAGTGGATCCGCAATCTCATCGCAAAGCGCCCTGACCTGGACAAGCAAAAACTCCTGCAGACAAGCTCCCTGATGAACCAGGTCGTCGAGGATGCCTTGGTGGAGAACTATCAATACCTGATCCCCACTTTGGCATTGCCTGATCCGGATGACAGGCACGTGCTTGCGGCGGCGATCGTAGGCCATGCCGATGCGATCGTTACCTTCAACCTGAAGGATTTTCCGGAACAAAGCCTTTCCCAACATTCGATCGAGATATTGCATCCGGACGACTTCCTGATAGCACAATACGATCTCGACCAGATTCGCATGTTGAAAGTCATAAAATCCTGCCGCATCAAGCTGAGAAATCCACCAAAATCTGCCGGGGATTACATCGACACGCTCGAACAACAAGGCCTGCCACAAACCTGTCGGATCTTGCGGCAGGCAATCGACCTGATTTAGCGGGAGCCCAGGCACCGGCACCGGGCTCCACTGCTTCCTGTTACACCAGCCCAGTCGCGTAAAACACCCCGATCACGAAGAACACCGCCACGGTCTTGATGATCGTGATCGCAAAGATCTCGCGGTAGGACTCGCGGTGCGTCAGCCCGGTCACCGCCAGCAGGGTGATCACGGCGCCGTTGTGCGGCAGGGTGTCCATGCCGCCGCTGGCCATCGCCACCACGCGGTGCAGGACTTCCATCGGGATGTGGGCCGCCTCGGCGCCCTTGATGAACAGGTCGGACATGGCCGCCAGCGCGATGCTCATGCCGCCCGACGCCGAGCCGGTGATGCCGGCCAGCGAGCTGACCGAGACCGCGGCATTCACCAGCGGATTCGGGATCCCTTTCAGGGCGTCGCTCACGACGATGAAGCCCGGCAGCGCGGCGATCACGCCGCCGAAACCGTATTCGGACGCGGTGTTCATGGCCGCCAGCAGGGCGCCGCCGACGGCTTCCTTCGAACCGGCCGCGAATCGCTGGCTGACGCGGCGGAACGCGGTCGCGATCACCAGCAGGATGCCGAGCAGCAGCGCGGCTTCCACCGACCAAATCGCCAGCACGGTCTTGATGGTTGCCGTCACCGGGGTGTGCACGCCCGGCAGCACTTCGGTCGGCACGGTGTAGGCATCGCCGCCGTACCAGACCGGGATCATCCGGGTGAACACGAAGTTGGCCACGCCCACCAGCACCAGCGGCAGCACCGCGATGAGCGGATTCGGCAGCGCTTGCGTGTCGGCCGTTTCAGCCGCCTCGACGTGGGCGCCGTAGCCCTCTCCCTTGGCCATCGCGGCGCGGCGGCGCCACTCCAGGTAGGACAGGCCGACCACGATGATGAACAGCGAACCGATGGTGCCGAGCGCGGGGGCGGCCCAGCCGGTGGTCTTGAAGAAGGTGGTCGGGATGATGTTCTGGATCTGCGGGGTGCCCGGCAGCGAATCCATGGTGAACGAGAAGGCGCCCAGCGCGATCGCACCCGGCATCAGGCGCTTCGGGATATTGCTTTGGCGGTAGAGCTCGGCCGCGAACGGATACACCGCGAACACCACCACGAACAGCGACACGCCGCCATAGGTCAGCAGCGCGCACACGGCGACGATCACGGCGTTCGCGCGCGAGCGGCCGATATAGCGGATCGCGGCCTGCACGATGGATTTCGAGAAGCCGGACATCTCGATCACCTTGCCGAACACGGCGCCGAGCATGAACACGGGGAAGTAGAGCTTGACGAAGCCGACCATCTTTTCCATGAAGATGCCGGTAAACACCGGCGCCACGGCGGATGGGTCGGTGAACAGGACCGCGCCGAGCGCGGCGATCGGGGCAAACAGGATGACGCTATAGCCGCGGTAGGCGGCGACCATCAGGAAGGCCAGTGCGGCAGTACTAGCAGAAACGACAAAACAGACTCCTCCATTGTTCTACTTGATGTGTTGATGCCCCATCGCCGCGTCGAGCGGTGACGGACATCGCGGTGTCATGCCGCGCAGGGCGGCGATGAATTCATTTGCCTGGCTTATTTGCCTGCTTACTTGCCTGCTTACTTGCCGGAGAGCTGGCGCAACCGGCGCGCCTTCAGGTCAGCGAACCGGTCCTCGTCCCAGGTATAGAAGCCCTGCCCGGTACTCGCGCCCAGCTCGCCCTTCTCGACGTGGGCGCGCATCAGGTCGAGCACATCCTCGTCCTTGGCCAGTTCCGGCATCAGGTTGGCGCCGATGCCCGTCAGGGTGTGCAGGCCGCCGAGGTCGGCGCTTTCGAAGGGACCCATGATGCTGTAGCGCCGCCCGAGGCAGGCTTTCATCACGGCGTCGACGGTCTCCGGCGTGGCCGCGCCGGAGCGCACGATGTGCAGCGCTTCGCGCAGCACCGCGAATTGCAGGCGGTTGCCGATGAAGCCCGGAATGGCGGCCTTCAGCACCACCGGTTCGGCGCCGGTGCCGGCCAGCAGGCGGACGCAGCGCTCGACCACCTCCGGGGCGGTACGGGCGCCCGGCACCACTTCCACCAGCGGGATCAGGTGCGGCGGGTTCCAGAAATGCGCGACCAGGAAGCGGGCCGGATGCGCCAGGTGTCCGGACAGGGCGTCCGGTGGAAAGCCGCTGGTATTGCTGGCGATGATGGCGTCCGGCGCCAGGATCGCTTCCAGCTTCGCATACAGCGCGTGCTTGGCCGCCAGCACTTCGGGAATCGCCTCGATGACCATGGCGGCGCCGGCCAGTTCGTCCGGCTCGCCTTCCACGCGCAGGCGCGCGAGCGCGGCATCGCGCCGCGGCACGTCGATGAGGCCGGCGTCAACCAGCTGGGACAGGATGTCGGCCGCCAGCAGGGGGATGCCGGCGGCGCGGGCGGGATCGGCCTCTACCACCAGCGTAGCATGGCCGGCGAGCGCGAACCTGGTCGCGATGCCGACGCCCATCAAGCCGCCGCCGACGACACCGACGAAGTGATCAGTTGCCATGTCGCTTCCTTTATCCAAATTGCATCAACCCATAAAGATAGCAGGGATGATGCATTGCGTCATCGGAAAGCGGGGCACTACCGTAGTTATACTAGGTGTCGCAGCGGGTGCGCATGGGCCGGCCACACCGGCTCGAAGAAGCGCGCCACCATCTCCGGCGTGACCGCGTCCAGCGTCGGCGGATTCCACTTCGGCGCATTGTCCTTGTCGATCACCAGCGCGCGCACGCCTTCCAGCACTTCGCCGTGTTCGAAGTTGCGGCGCACCAGCGAGCGTTCCATGCGCAGGCAGCCGGCCACGTCCATCGTGGCGCCGCGCACCAGCATCTCGCGCGTCACGCACATCATCAGCGGCGAACGCTGGCGCATGGCCGCCAGGGCCTTCTGCGCGAATGGATGGTCGTCGCCCTCCAGCGAGGCCATCACGGCCTGCACGGACGATGCACCGAAATGCCTGTCGACCAGCGCGCGCCGGGCCTGCAGTTCGCTGGCCCCTGCCTGCGATGCGAACGGCGCCGCGAAGGCGCGGATCGCGGCCGGCAGCTGCGCGCCCGGCGTCGCGGCGATCAGTTCCTGCAGCGCCGGCAGTTGCGCGGCGGGGACGAACACATCGGCCAGGCCGACATACAGCGCATCGGCGGCGCCGATGGTGAGGCCGGTCAGGCCCAGGTACATGCCGAGCGCGCCCGGCGCGTGCGACAGGAAGTGGCTGCCGCCGACGTCCGGGAACAGGCCGATGTTCACCTCGGGCATGGCCATCTTCGTGCGCTCGGTCACGATGCGCAGGCCGCTGCCCGGGCCGCCCTGGGCGATGCCCATGCCGCCGCCCATCACGACGCCATCCATCAAGGAGATGTAGGGCTTCGGATAGAAATGGATCAGGTGGTTCAGTGCGTATTCTTCGGTAAAGAAGTCTTCCAGCAAGGCACTGCCGCCCGTGGGCGTGGCATGCCCGGCCTGGTGGAAAAAGCGGATGTCGCCGCCCGCGCACAGGGCCTTGTCGCTGGTGCTCTTGACAACGACGGCGTCGACGCCCGCATCGTCGCGCCAGGCCAGCAGGGCCTCGGTGAGGGCGCGCACCATCTCCAGCGACAGCGAGTTCAGGGCCTTGGGACGGTCCAGGGTAATGTTGCCGGTGCCGTTCGCCACCCGGGTCTGCACGTATTCGCTCATGTTTTATTGTTTGAAAAGGAAAACGGCATTCTAGCGCGCAAAAAACGAAAAGGGCGCCAATGCGCCCTTTGCCTACCTGTGCTGTGCCGGCGGAATCGTCACGCTGCGGCGGCAGCTTCTTCTCCCCCTTCGTTGGCCATGCGTTTCAGCGGAGTGTTACTGTGATCCTGCAGCATCTGCTTGTACTTCTGGACTTGCCTGTCGAGTCGGTCCATCAGCATGTCGATCGCGGCGTACAGGTCATGCGCGGCGCTCGCGACGTGAACGATCTTCCCGGCAACGCGCAAGTTGATCTCGGCCTTCTGGCGTTTTTCTTTCTCGGTGAGATTGTCTATGCAGAGGATGACGTGGGAGTCGATCACTTGATCGAAATGGCGGGTGATGCGTTCGAGCTTGTTCTGTACGTATTCTCGGATTGCTGGGGTTACATCGAGATGATGTCCGCTGATAGTGAGATTCATACACACTCCTTTGAAGATGCGCCGCCTGTCATGCGCACATCGCGCTTCGGGCAGCGTTGTTGCAAGAGCTTGCTACAGGGATTTGCGAAGGCTGACGGGCGGGATCTTCAGCGCCTCACGGTATTTCGCGACCGTGCGGCGTGCGATAACCATTCCCTGTTCCCCCAGCATCTCCGCGATCTTGCTATCGGATAAAGGGTTCTTGGGGTCTTCTGCTCCTGTGAGTTGTACGATGAGAGCCCGGATCGCGGTCGAGGAGGCCTCTCCCCCTGCCTCGGTCGCGACGTGACTCCCGAAAAAGTACTTCAGCTCAAACATGCCGTGCGGCGTCAGCATGTATTTCTGAGTTGTGACGCGAGAAATTGTGCTCTCGTGTAGACCTAGTGTATCAGCTATCTCACGTAAAACAAGGGGCCGCATGGCAACCGCGCCATGGGAGAAAAAGTTGCGCTGCCGCTCGACAATAGCCTGGGCGACACGCAGGATCGTGTCGAAACGCTGGCGCATGTTCTTGATGAGCCACTTCGCTTCCTGCAGCTGCGCGGCCAGCTGCGACTCCGATTTCCCCTGCTTCATCAGGGCGGCGTACAGGCTGTTCACGCGCAGGCGCGGCATCACGTCCGGATTCAGTTGCACGCTCCAGCCATCCTTCGCGCGGCGCACGATCACGTCCGGCACCACGAAGTCGGAGACGTCGGCAGCGAAGGCCGCGCCCGGATGCGGGTTGCACTGGCGGATCACGGCCTGGGCTTCGCGCAGGTCCTCGTCGTCGCAATCGAGGGCCTTCTTCAGCTTGTTGAATTCGCGCTGCGCGAACCAGGTCAGGTAGCGTTCGACGATGGTCAGCGCCATGCGCCGCGTCACCATCGGCACGCCGGGCATGCGGCGGATCTGCAGCGCCAGGCATTCGGCGGCGCTGCGCGCGCCCACGCCGGGCGGGTCCATGCTCTGCACCAGCGCCAGCGCGGTGCGCAGTTCCTCGAACTCGATCTCCAGTTCGGGCGGCAGGCGCGCGTGCAGTTCGTCCAGCGATTCCTCGAGGTAGCCATTGTCGTCGAGGGTGTCGACGACGATCTCGACCAGTGCGCAGTCACGCGGCGAGATGCAGGTCAGGCGCACCTGTTCCATCAGGTGTTCGCGCAGCGAGACGGGGCTGGCTTCCAGCTGCGGGCGGCCGTCTTCTTCCTCGCCGCCGCTGCCGGAGCGGCCCGGTTCGCCCCAGTCCATCTCCTGCTCGCCGCCGCCGCTGTCGCCGGCGTCGTTGCCTTCCTGGCTGCCCTCGGCTTCGGCGCCGCCACCGCCCTCCTCGCCCTGGCCGGACGCGGGCGGCGCATCGGGCGTGGTCGAGGTCGACGCGCCATTGTTGATCGCGCCGTCGGCCAGCAGGCGCACGGAGCGGTCGAGCGGATCGTCGAGGCGTTCGAGCAGCGGGTTGTCGCTCAGGACCTGTTCGATCTCCTGGTGCAGCTCGAGAGTGGACAGCTGCAGCAGCCGGATCGACTGCTGGAGTTGCGGCGTCAGCGCAAGGTGCTGTGATGTCTTGAGTTGCAGCGTCTGTTTCATGGACTACATCCGGAAGTGTTCACCCAGGTAGACGCGGCGGACCGATTCGTTGGCGATGATATCGTCGGGACGACCGGATGCCAGTACCGCGCCCTGGTTGATGATGTAGGCGCGGTCGCAGATGCCGAGCGTCTCGCGTACGTTATGGTCGGTGATCAGCACGCCGATGCCGCGCTCCTTCAGGAAGCGCACGATGCGTTGGATCTCGATTACCGCGATCGGATCCACGCCGGCGAACGGCTCGTCCAGCAGCACGAAGCGCGGATCGGTCGCCAGCGCGCGCGCGATCTCGACGCGGCGCCGCTCGCCGCCCGACAGCGACAGCGCCGGGTTCTCGCGCAGCTTCTCGATCTGCAGTTCGGCCAGCAGCTCGTCGAGGCGTTCCTCGATGCGCGCCTTGCCCAGCGGCTTGCCGTTCTCGCGCTGCAGTTCCAGCACGGCGCGGATGTTCTCCTCCACCGTCAGCTTGCGGAACACCGAGGCTTCCTGCGGCAGGTAGGACAGGCCGAGCATGGCGCGGCGGTGGATCGGCAGGCTCGTGATGTCGGTGCCGTTGATCACGATGGAACCGGCGTCGGCCGGCACCAGGCCGACGATCATGTAGAACGAGGTGGTCTTGCCGGCGCCGTTCGGACCGAGCAGGCCGACCACCTCGCCGCAGGCGACCTGCAGCGAGACGTCGCGCACCACCAGGCGCTTGCCGTAGCTCTTCTGCAGTCCCTTGACGACCAGGGTGCTGCCGCCAGCGTGGGCGGCGGCGTCTGCGTCTGCGTCTGCGTGGACATCGATCATTGCTTGGCTGCTCCTGCCGGCTGCGCTGCCGGCGCCTGAGCGGGCGCACTGCGGCGCGGCGCGATGATGATGGTGCTGCGTCCGCCGCCCGGCTTGCTCTCGCCGCTGGCGTCGTTGTGCACGTTCGCCTGCTCGGTGCGGTTGTCGTAGGAGATGAAGGGACCGTTCACCTCGCTCGTCATGCGCTTGCCTTCGAGCTGCTTGACCACGGCGTTCGAGAACAGCTTGACCACCTCGGTGCGCTCGTCGTACTCGATGCGCTGGGCCTGGCCCTCGGTCCACAGGTCGGGGCCGCCGTCGCGCTTCTGGCGGAAGCTCGCGGTCTTGCCCGGCGCGGCCGTCAGCGTCAGCAGCATGTAGCCCTCCGGCGTTTCCTTCAGCACGGCCTTGTCCGACTTGATCAGCAGGGTGCCGCGCGTCAGCACCACGTTGCCGGTCAGGATACGGGTCTGGGTCGCTTCATCGATATGGCCGTCGTCGAAATCGATCTGGGCCTGCTTGAGGGAATCCGCCCGCTCGGCCGTAGCGGTCAGGCTTGCCAGCAAGAGCGCGGCGACAGCGAATATTTTTTTCATTGGATGCGAATCCTTTCAGGTTGTCCTGTCAGCGTGCGGCACGCGGCGGATAGATGATCCGGCCGCGCCCGCCCAGCGTCAGCTGTTGCGTGGCGTTGTTGGCGACCATGCCGACCCCGGTCACGGAGGCGGCCCCGAGCTTCATCTCGATCGGCCTGTCGGTCTTCGAGATCTCCTCGTCCGGCAGCACGGTCAGCGCTTCGGTGCGGATGCGCAGCGGCTGCGAGGTCGCGCTGCCCGGCCGCGAGATGTCGACGTTGCCGGCCAGGTCGATCTGGTTCTGGTCCTGGTTGACGTGGGCGGTGTTGGCCGTCATGGTCATGTGCGGATGGTCGGTGCTCATGCTCTGCACGACCGGCTTGTCGATCACCGAGGTGTTGTCGGCCGGGCGGTGGGTCAGGCGCTCGCCCGAGATCACGTAGCGCGGCTGGCCGGTTTCCGACATGCGCACGAAGCTGAAGTTGTCGATGATGTAGTCCGGATCGTTGCCCACGTTGACGTTCGGCCCCTGCGCGTCGCCGCGCATCACCTGCAGCAGCCAGAAGCTGCCGAAGGCGAAGAACACGCCCACCAGCATCAGGGCCAGCAGGCGCCAGCGGTGCGCGGTGCGCTTGTTGACGTAGGAGGTCGTCGCCATGGCTTGCGATGGATTATCCAAAATACGGAGCCAGTGCCTGTTCGTAGGTGCCCTGGGCGCGCATCACCATGTCGCAGACTTCGCGCACGGCGCCGCGTCCGCCCGGGTTCTTGGTGACGTAGTGGGCGCGGTACTGCACTTCCGGATGCCCGCTCGGCACCGTGACGGCAAAGCCGACGCGGGTGAACAGCGGCAGGTCGATCACGTCGTCGCCGATGTAGCCGCACTGCTCGGCCGTCACGCCGGTCTTTTCGAGCAGCTCGGCGAACGCGAGGCGCTTGTCGTGCTGGCCCTGGAACACGTGGGTGATCCCGAGGTCCGCCGCGCGTTTCACCACGATCGGCGAATTGCGCGCGCTGATGATGGCGGTCTGCACGCCGGTGCGGTTCAGCAGCTGGATGCCGAGGCCGTCCAGCACATAGAAGGTCTTGGTGACTTCGCCGTCCGGGCCGTAGGTCAGGCTGCCGTCGGTGAGGACGCCGTCGACGTCGAAGATCATGACTTTCACGCGCGCCGCGCGCTGTACATGTTCCAGCTGGGTCACCATCAGATCACCTTGGCGCGGGTCAGGTCGTGGATGTGCAGGGCGCCGACCAGCACGTCGTCGGCATCGGTCACCAGCATCTGGTTGATGCGGAATTCTTCCATCACGGCGACGGCGTCGACCGCCAGCTGCTCCGGATGGATACGGTGCGGATTGGCGTGCATGACGTCGCGGATCACCACCTTGCTGAAGTCCTGGACCTTCTCGATCATGCGGCGCAGGTCGCCGTCGGTGAACATGCCGACCGGGCGGCCGGCCTCGTCGACGATGGCGGTCATGCCCATGCCCTTCTGCGAGATTTCCAGCAGGGCGTCGCTGAGCGGCGCGTCCAGCGCCACCTTCGGCACCGCGTCGCCGCTGCGCATCACGTCGCGCACGTGGGTCAGCAGGCGGCGGCCGAGGGCGCCGCCCGGGTGCGACAGGGCGAAGTCTTCCGACCTGAAGCCGCGCAGCTCCAGCAGCGCCACGGCGATCGCGTCGCCCAGCGCCAGGGTCACGGTGGTGGAGGCGGTCGGGGCCAGGTTCAGCGGGCAGGCTTCCTTCTCGACCGAGACGTCGAGGTGCACATCGGACACCTGCGCCAGGCGCGAACCCGGCTTGCCGGTCATGGCGATCACGGGCACGCCCATGCGCTTGACGGCCGGGATGACGACCGCCAGCTCGGCGCTTTCGCCGGAATACGAGATCGCGACCAGCACGTCCTGCGGGGTCACCATGCCGAGGTCGCCGTGCGCGGCTTCGGCCGGGTGCAGGAACAGGGCCGGGGTGCCGGTCGAGGCCAGGGTGGCGGCGATCTTGCGGCCGATGTGACCCGATTTGCCGATCCCCGACACGACCACGCGGCCCTTGCAGGCCATCATCAGCGCCACGGCGCGCGGCAGGCTGTCGTCCTGGCCGAGGCGTGCGGTCAGCTTGCGGATCGCTTCACCCTCGATGTCCAGGGTCTGGCGGGCCAGCTCCAGTGCGCGCGTCGCCTGGGTCTCGTTAAAACTTGTCAGCATTATTTTTTCATGGGTTACACTCATGGTGGAAGTATAGCCGAATTGCGAAAGCAAAAAACTTGCCAGTGGTAACAGAGTGCACAGGAACCTCAGGAAACCGTCGCGAGCGGCAGCAGTTTTGGTCGAGACGCGCAGCTGTACGAAGAGTACAGCGAGCATCGCAGACCAAAAATGCAACGCGCAGCAGGTTTCATGAGGTTTCGACATATTTACGGGATAAAAACGACATTCGCGAATGACTTCCGGCCTTGAACTAACCCTTTTACTGCTGGGCAGCGCTGTCCTCGGCGTGGTCGCGTTCCGGATGCTCCACCTGCCCCCGATGCTGGGTTACCTGGCCGTCGGCGTGCTGATCGGCCCGCATGCCCTGCAGCTGGCCGACAACGGCCCCACCACCCACGCGCTGGCCGAATTCGGCGTGGTGTTCCTGATGTTCTCGATCGGCCTCGAATTCTCGCTGGCCCAGCTCAAGGCGATGCGGCGCATCGTGTTCGGGCTCGGACTGGCCCAGGTGGCGCTGACGATCCTGATCACGGTGCTGACCGCGCTGCTCACGCCGCGCCTGCCGGCGCCCTTCAACATCGGCTGGCAGGCCGCGCTGGCGCTGGGCGGCGCGCTGGCGATGTCCTCCACCGCGATCGTCTCCAAGCTGCTCACCGAACGCCTCGAACTCGAGAGCGAGCACGGACGGCGCATCATCGGGATCCTGTTGTTCCAGGACCTGGCGGTGGTGCCGCTGCTGATCCTGATTCCGTCGCTGGCGCGGCCGCCCGAGGAACTGGCGATGAACCTGGCCTGGGCCGCGGTGAAGGCCGCCGCCGTGCTGGCGCTGCTGCTGTTCTTCGGCCAGAAGCTGATGCGCAAGTGGTTCACCATCGTCGCCAAGCGCCGCTCGCAGGAGCTGTTCATGCTCAACCTGCTGCTGGTGACGCTGGGCGCGGCCTGGATCACCGAGCGCGCCGGCCTTTCCATGGCCCTGGGCGCCTTCGTGGCCGGCATGCTGATCTCCGAGACCCAGTACAAGCACCAGGTGGAAGAGGACATCAAGCCCTTCCGCGACGTGCTGCTCGGCCTGTTCTTCATCAGCATCGGCATGCTGCTCAACCTGGAGCTGGTGGCGCGCCACTGGTGGATCGTGCTGCTCCTGCTGGTGGGGCCGGTGCTGCTCAAGTTCGCCCTGATCGCCGCGCTGGCGAAGGCCTTCGGCTCGTCCGACGGCGTGGCCATGCGCACCGGCCTGGCGCTGGCCCAGGCCGGCGAATTCGGCTTCGTGCTGCTGAACCTGGCCTCCGGCTCGAAGCTGATCGACCCCTTCCTGATCCAGCTGGTGCTGGCCTCGATGGTGCTGTCGATGCTGCTCGCGCCCTTCGTGATCGCCAACAGCGACAAGATCGTGATGAAGATGGCTTCCAACGAATGGATGCTGCAGTCGCTGCAACTGACCCAGCTCGCGAGCCGCACGATGGCCGCGCAGAAGCACGTGATCATCGCCGGCTTCGGGCGCAGCGGGCAGAGCCTGGCGATCCTTTTGTCGGAAGAAAAGCTGCCCTGGTACGCGCTCGACCTCGACCCCGAGCGGGTCCAGGAGGCGCGCGCGGCCGGCGCCAACGTCTCCTACGGCGACTGCGCGCGCAGGGAAGCCCTGATCGCGGCCGGCATCAACCGCGCCAGCGCGCTGGTGATCACCTTCGCCGACACGCGCCTGGCGCTCAAGGTGCTGCACCTGGTGCACGAGCTGGCGCCGGAGCTGCCGGTGATCGTGCGCGCCCACGACGACACCGAACTCGATGTCCTGAAAAAGGCCGGCGCCACCGAAGTGGTGCCGGAAGCGCTGGAATCGAGCCTGATGCTGGCTTCGCACGCGCTGGTGGTGATGGGGGTGCCGCTGCGGCGCGTGGTGCACCGCGTGCAGGCCGCGCGCGACGAGCGCTACGCCACGCTGCGCGGCTTCTTCCACGGCGCCGGCGACGTCAGGGAAGACCCGGAACACAGCTACGTGCGCCTGCATTCGGTGGTGCTGAACGAAGACGCCGGCGCGGTCGGACGCTGCATCGGCGAGCTGGAGCTGGACGACGTCGGCGCCGAGGTGACCGCGGTCCGGCGCGGCAACCAGCGCATCGAGCCGGAACAGGACACCGAGCTGCGCGCCGGCGACGTGGTGGTGCTGCGCGGGACCGGGACGGCGGTGACGCGGGCCGAGGGGCGCCTGTTACGGTAACGCGACCACCTGGTTGCGGCCGTTTTCCTTTGCCCGATAAAGGGCCTGGTCGGCCCGCGCCACCAGTTCGTGCGCCACTTCCTCGACCGCCTGCTCGCGGTCGACGCCGTCGAGCGCCGCCACCCCGACCGAGACCGTCACCTCCAGTCCCTGCCCGTCTCCCAGCAGGAAGGACTGGCCTGCCACGCTGGCGCGGATGCGCTGCGCGACCAGGCTGGCGCTCTCCAGGTCGGCGTCGATCAGCAGCGCCACGAATTCCTCGCCGCCGAAACGCCCCAGCGCGTCCGACATGCGCAGCTCGGCCTTGATGCGGGCCGCCACTTCGCGCAGCACGTCGTCGCCGGCCTGGTGGCCGTGGCTGTCGTTGACCTGCTTGAAGTGATCGACGTCGATGTACAGGCAGGACAGGCCGTAGGACTGGCGGCGGGCGCGGGCGATCTCCTCGGCCAGGCGGCGGTCCATGTAGCGCCGGTTGTAGACGCCGGTCAGCGCATCGGTCAGGCCGATGTACTTCAGCATCTCGTTGCTGATCACGTTCTCGAGGCAGATCGCGATGATCGACCCCATGTGCTCGACGAAATCGGTGCCCAGCAGCGGCGTGAAGCGGCTGAAGTCGCGGCTGCCCAGGTTCAGGCTGCCCATCAGGCGCCGGTTGCGCATCAGCGGCACCAGCGCCACGCTGGCCAGCCCGGCGGGCGGATTCGGGAAGGCCATCGCGTGGCTGACCGGGTGGTACGGCAGCAGGCGCGGCCTGGGCGTGCGGCCGGGCTCGAGGTCGAAGCCCAGTTCCTCCGCATGTTCATGGAACAGCAGGTTGGGCAGGGCCTCGAAGTCCACGCCCAGCTTGTGCATGACCGTAAAGATGTCGGCGCCGGTGTCGACCAGCGACAGGGTCACGACGTCGAGATTCGAGACGACCGGCAGCTGGCGGAAGATGGTGGCGACCAGTTCCTGGAAGCTGCCCGCGCTGACGATCTCGAGATCGAAGGCCTGGTGCCGCATCATGATCGCGTGGTTGCTTTCGGCCTGGTCGATCAGGCTGGCGAGCTGCCTGCGCAGTGCGGCGTTCTCGGCCATCAGTTCGCGCACACTGGCGCCCTGCTGCTCGTGCATGGACATTCCTTTCAGCAATTAGTCCATACATTACGCCAACTCAGCCGTATTGCAAATCGAAACCGCGCGAAATCGTTGTCAGAATGCCAGTTCGACCGCCAGTTCCTGCCCCACGCGCAGCCCGCTGCCGGCGCCGGCCGACACGATGCAGTTCATGCCCAGGCAGACCGCGCCGTCGAGTTTCGGATTGGCGCGGTAGGTCTGCAGGATGTCGAGCGGGTCCGGGCCGGGCACGCCGGTGGCCTGGTCGATGGCGGGAATCGGACAGCGTGCGCAGGGTTTCACGGGCCGGATCTCGGCCGCACCGGTGCCGAGGGAGGCCGTGTAGTCCTCCTCGAAGGCTTCCATGCCGGCCACCACCAGGTTGGGGCGGAAGCGGTCCATCGGCAGCGCGTCGCGTCCGGCCGCGCGCAGGCGCAGGTTCAGGTCGTCCAGCGAAGACTGGCCGATCAGCAGCAGCGGATAGGCGTCGGCGAAGCGGGTCTGCGCGGGCACGCCGCCAGTCCACTTGACGCTGGTCGGGCGCACCACGTCATGGCGGAAGCGCACCAGGCGCACCGGCTCGCGCGTGCCGAGCGCTTCGGCGAACCAGCCGGCGGCCGTCTCGCCGCAGTCGGCCGCGCTCACCCTGTCGTCCCAGATCTGCACCTGGCGCACGGGCGCGTCGTCCTGCCAGGCGAGCGGCAGCAGCAGCTCGCCCATCCCGGGCGCGCGCACGCGCAGGTTGCCGCCGCCAGGGCGCGGCTGGATCAGCGCCATGCGCGGGAACTCGCGCTGGGTCAGGAACTGGCCGGCTTCGGTCACCAGCATCCACTCGCGGTCGTGCACGCCTTGCGCGGCCAGGCCGGATTCGAGCAGGGTCGCTTCCTGGACGGCGAAGCCGGCGCAGGACTTGATCGGATACAGGAGGAGTTGGGACAGGATGGGCATCGCGGACCGGGTTCGACTTCGGGGCGGATAGTATCGCACCAAGTTTGCCATTCCTCCAAAATCGACGTACACTCCCGCCGTCGCTTCACGAGAAGCGGCAACAACGCTAGGGGTCCTGCGCCGGTCACACCAGACCGGGCGCGGGTGAGAAATACCCTCCGAACCTGATCTGGATAATGCCAGCGAAGGGAAGCTACAGAGTCCGCGCATGCCCTCGAGCCTGCGCTCCTTTGCACTCCTCCGCTGGATCGCCGATCTTCAGTGATACAAGGAGTGCACTTGAACGCCGATCCGAAATTCCTGTCCGCCAGCGCCACCGTCGACGCCGCGGCCGTGACACCGCTTCCCAATTCGCGCAAGGTCCACGTGACCGGCTCGCGCCCCGACATCCGGGTGCCGATGCGCGAAATCCACCAGTTGCCCACGCCGGCGTCCTTCGGCGCCGAGCCGAATCCGCCGGTCTGGGTCTACGACACCTCCGGCCCCTATACCGATCCGGACGTGCGCATCGACATCCGTTCCGGCCTGCCCTGCCCGCGCAGCCAGTGGATCCGCGAGCGCGGCGACACCGTCGAACTGGCCGGCCCGTCCTCGCGCTACGGCCAGGAGCGCCTGCAGGATCCGAAGCTGGCCGAGCTGCGCTTCGACCTGCAGCGCAAGCCGCACCGCGCCGCCGGAGGGCGCAACGTCACCCAGATGCACTATGCGCGCCAGGGCATCGTCACGCCCGAGATGGAATTCGTCGCCATCCGCGAGAACCTGCGGCGCCAGGAATACCTGCGCAGCCTGGAAGCCGCGGGCCCGACCGGCAAGCGCATGGCGGCCCTGCTCGGCCGCCAGCATCCGGGCCAGGCCTTTGGCGCGTCCATCCCGCACGAGATCACGGCGGAGTTCGTGCGCGACGAGATCGCCCGCGGGCGCGCCATCCTGCCGGCCAACATCAACCACCCGGAATCGGAACCGATGATCATCGGCCGCAACTTCCTCGTGAAGATCAACGCCAACATCGGCAACTCGGCGCTCAGTTCTTCGCCCTCCTCCATCGGCGACGAGATTGAGAAGATGACCTGGGCCATCCGCTGGGGCGGCGACACGGTCATGGACCTCTCGACCGGCAGGCATATCCACGAGACGCGCGAATGGATCATCCGCAACAGCCCGGTCCCGATCGGCACCGTGCCGCTCTACCAGGCGCTCGAAAAGGTGAACGGCAAGGCCGAGGAACTCACCTGGGAAATCTACCGCGACACCCTGATCGAGCAGGCCGAGCAAGGCGTCGACTACTTCACCATCCACGCCGGCGTGCGCCTGCCCTTCGTGCCGATGACGGCGAACCGGCTCACCGGCATCGTCTCGCGCGGCGGTTCGATCATGGCCAAGTGGTGCCTGGCCCACCACAAGGAATCGTTCCTGTACACGCATTTCGAAGAGATCTGCGAGATCATGAAGGCCTACGACGTCGCCTTCAGCCTCGGCGACGGCCTGCGCCCCGGCTCGATCTACGACGCCAACGACGAAGCCCAGCTGGCCGAGCTGCGCACCCTGGGCGAACTCACGCAGGTGGCCTGGAAGCACGACGTGCAGACCATGATCGAAGGCCCCGGCCACGTGCCGCTGCAGCTGATCAAGGAGAACATGGACCTGCAGCTCGAGCAGTGCCACGAGGCGCCCTTCTACACGCTGGGCCCGCTGACCACCGACATCGCCCCGGGCTACGACCACATCACCTCCGGCATCGGCGCCGCCAACATCGGCTGGTACGGCACCGCGATGCTGTGCTACGTGACGCCGAAGGAGCACCTGGGCCTGCCCGACAAGGACGACGTCAAGGACGGCATCATCACCTACAAGATCGCGGCGCACGCGGCCGACCTGGCCAAGGGCCATCCCGGCGCCCAGATCCGCGACAACGCACTGTCGAAGGCGCGCTTCGAATTCCGCTGGGAAGACCAGTTCAACCTCGGCCTCGACCCGGACAAGGCACGCGAATTTCACGACGAGACGCTGCCGAAGGAGTCAAGCAAGGTGGCCCACTTCTGCTCGATGTGCGGGCCGCACTTCTGCTCGATGAAGATCACGCAGGAAGTGCGCGACTACGCGGCCGGCGGCATGCAGGAAAAGGCGGTCGAGTTCATGCGCAAGGGCGCCAAGCTCTATCACAAGGAGTGAGGATGCTGGAGATCGAGCTCGAACTGAACGGCGCGCCATACATCCTGGACGCGGCGCGGCCGGAAGCGGCCACCCTGCACGCGCTGGTCGATGCGCTGGGCCTGTCCGGCCAGGCGCTGGCGCTGGCCGTGAACCGCCGCGTGGTGCCGCGCGAACGCTGGTCCGGGACCGTGCTGGCGCCACGCGACAAGGTCGACGTGGTGCGCGCGATCGGCGGCGGATGAACATCGGGAGGATATATGAATGAAATGAATGCGCATGACATGAACGACAGGCCGCTCGTCATCGCCGGCAAGGAATACCGCTCGCGCCTGCTGGTCGGCAGCGGCAAGTACCGCGACCTGGAGCAGACCCGCGCGGCGACGGAAGCGGCCGGCGCGGAAATCATCACGGTGGCGATCCGCCGCGTGAACATCGGCCAGGACCCGCACGCGCCGAACCTGCTGGACGTGGTGCCGCCCTCGCGCTATACCATCCTGCCCAACACGGCCGGCTGCTACACCGCGAAGGATGCGGTCTACACCCTGCAGCTGGCGCGCGAGCTGTTGAAAGGGCACAAGCTGGTCAAGCTCGAGGTGCTGGGAGACGACAAGACCCTGTTCCCCAACATGCCGGAAACGCTGCGCGCCGCCGAGGAACTGGTGCGCGACGGCTTCGACGTGATGGTCTACTGCAGCGACGACCCGATCCAGGCCAGGATGCTGGAGGAGATTGGCGTTGTCGCCGTGATGCCGCTGGCGTCCCTGATCGGCTCGGGCATGGGGATCCTGAACCCGTGGAACCTCTCGCTCATCATCGAGCAGGCCAGGGTGCCGGTGCTGGTCGACGCCGGCGTCGGCACCGCCTCGGACGCGGCGGTGGCGATGGAACTGGGCTGCGACGGCGTGCTGATGAACAGCGCCATCGCGCTCGCCCGCGAGCCGGTGCGCATGGCGCGCGCGATGCGCATGGCGGTGGAGGCCGGCCGCGCGGCGCACCTGGCGGGACGGATGCCGCGGCGCTTCGCGGCCTCTCCCTCGTCGCCGATGGCGGGCCGGCTCGGTGGCGCTGATTGAGATGCGGCCCTGCGTACTGGTGTTTTCCGGCCTCGACCCGTCGGGCGGGGCCGGCATCCAGGCCGATATCGAGGCGATCGCGGCCCAGGGCGCCCATGCGCTGTCCATCGTGACGGCGCTGACGGTGCAGGACAACGAGCGCGTGCACGAAGTCGTGCCGGTGGACGCCGCCCTGCTCGCGCGCCAGGTCGCGCTGCTGGGCGCGACCATGCCGGTCCGCGCCGTCAAGCTCGGCATTCCGGGCAGCCTGGCGAATGCCGGGGCGATCGCCGGCATCGTCCGGCAGCTGCGCGAACGCCAGCCGGCGCTGCCGGTGGTGCTCGATCCGGTGCTGGCCAGCGGCCACGGCGACCCGCTCGCGCACGGCGATGCCGTGGCGGCACTGGCGCCGTTGCTGGCGGTGGCGACGGTGGCGACGCCGAACCTGCCGGAAGCGGCGGCGCTTGGCCCTGTCTGCTGTCCCCACCTGCTGGTGACCGGCGGCCACGGCGATGGCGACGAGGTCGTGAACCGCTGGCACAGCCGGGATGGCGTGCGCGAATGGCGCTGGCCGCGCCTGCCCGGCGAATTCCACGGCAGCGGCTGCACGCTGGCCGCCAGCCTGGCCGCCCGCCTGGCCCTGGGCGATGCGATGGACCAGGCGCTCGACCGCGCCCAGCGCTTCTGCCACCAGGCGCTGGCGGATGCCTATGCGATCGCGCCTGGCCAGCGCATCCCCCACCGTATCGAACATCGAGGAGCATGAAAGTGAGAGGACTGTATTTGGTCACCCCCGACTGGGACGACACCGGCCGGCTGCTGGAAGTCACCCGGCAGGCGCTGGAAGCCGGCGCCACGCTGGTCCAGTACCGCAACAAGACGGCCGGCGAAGCGCTGCGCGAACAACAGGCGGCCGCCCTGCTCGACCTGTGCCGCCGGCACGACCGGCCGTTGGTCATCAACGACCACGTCGCACTGTGCCTGCGGCTGGACGCGGATGGCGTGCACGTCGGCGGCCTCGACGCGCCGGTGGCCGCGGTGCGCGCGGCGCTCGGGCCTGGCCGGATCGTCGGCGCCTCCTGCTACGGCCAGTTCGCACTGGCGCAGGCGGCCCAGGACGCGGGCGCCAGCTATGTGGCCTTCGGCGGCTTCTATCCGTCGAAGGTGAAGGTGTACGAGGTCAGCACGCCACCTAGCATCGTGGCCCGGGCGAAGGCGCAGCTGGCGGTGCCGGTGGTGGCGATCGGCGGGATGACGCCGCAGAATGCGCGGCCGCTGGTGGGGCTGGGGGCGGATATGGTGGCGGCGATCAGTAGTGTGTATGCGGCGCCGGATGCATATGCCGCAACCAGGGAATTCGCTGGTCTGTTCTAAGTGCCACCTTGTAAACGTCGTTCCCGCGAAGGCGGGAACCCAAGTTTGCATGCGCTATCGAAATGCAAGCAACACTTGGGTCCCCGCCTGCGCGGGGACGACGGTGTGGAGGGTTACCCCTTCGCCAGCCTGAACTGCGTCAGCTCGCCGGTCAGGTAACCCACCGCCGCCCCGAACTTGTCCTTGTAGTTCGCCCGGATCAGCGGATCCAGGGTCGTCTTCACGCCCGCATGGATCCCGCCCCAGTCGCCGGCGTGCTGGAAGTTGCTCATGATGTAGGTCCAGCCGTTGATGTCGTCCACCGCGTGCAGGCCGGTCGATTCGCCGCCGGCCGGGACCGACAGCAGGCGCGAGAGCTGCCTGGTGTCGACGTTGTAGGCCCACAGGAAGTTGTTGACGTGCTGGCTGCTGTCCTCGCCGATGAACAGGGTGCGCATCTTTTCCGAGAACTTCAGGTTGTCCGGATTGCCGACCTTGTTCGGGTTGGCGGTATTGCCCAGCGCGTCGGCGGCGATGTCCTCGCCCACCAGCAGGGCCCTGGTGTCGGCCGGCATCCACTCGCTGTCGATGGCATTGCCGGCAGTGTCCTTCTGGCCGCCCTTCAGGTTCAGCATCATCACCGCGCCGGCATCGAGCTTCTTCGGAATCGAGATGCCGTTGCCCGGCACGTTCAGCGCATTCCCCGCCACCATCGAGCTCTGGCAGTTCTGCAGGGCCGAGTAGGCGATCCTGTCCTTCAGGTTGACGGTCGTGCCTTCCATCTTGGTGAAGCCCATCGAGGCGCCCACCAGGGCGGCGTAGCGGTGGGTTTCCAGGAAGGCGGCCGCCTTTTCCATGCCCGACTTGAGCCTGAGCCACTCGGTACGGCCGTTGGCGGCGACCCTGGTATAGGTGGCGTCCAGCGGGTCGGCGGTCCTGACGTCCATGATGTCGGTCGGCTTGACCGAGGCGGCCAGCGAGCGGATCTCGTCGCTGGTGGCGGAGCCCAGCCTGATCCAGGTGAGCGGCGCGGCGGCGGCGGCCGGGTCCAGCGAGAAGCCGGCGCCGACCTTGGCCACGTACAGGGTGCCCGAGGACAGGTCCTGCTCCCTGTCGGCCACGAATACGAAGTAGCCGCTGTTGGTGGCGTCGTCGCCCATCAGCACGGTACGGTTGTCGCCCATCACCTGCACCAGCTCGTGCGAGATGCGGCCCATGCAGTAATGCTTCTTGATGGTCGCGCTGCCATCGGGGTTGACGGTGACTTCCGGCAGGTGGCCGTAGTTGTACGGATTGGCCATGGTCTCGCTGCCGTACAGGTTCCTGCTGAAGCCCTTGAACTGGGCGTCGGTGGACGCGGTGAAGGCGTTCGGCTCGTACTCCTCGCTCGACAGGTGGGTGCCCCACGGCGACAGGCTGGCGCCGCAGGTGATCCACAGGCCGTTCACGCCCGAGGTGTCGACGTTGTGGTACTTCACCAGGGTCAGCTTGCCGTTGGCCGGATCCTGGTCCAGGGTCAGCACCGCGATCGGCGACGGCAGCTGGCCGTACATGCCGGTCACGCCGTCCTGGGCGAAGCTCGTGTACTCGAACTGCACCACCGCGAACACGGTATTGCCCTTCAGCCCGGCCGCCCCGACGCCGGCCGCCTTCGCGTTCGGCACGGTCAGCAGCGAAGTGCCGTCCGGCGAATCCGAGAAGAACTGGCGCTCCTTGCCGGCCACGGTCGTGTCGATGATCGGGCGGTTCGTGATGTCGTAGTAGCCGCCGGCCAGGATGGTGCCGCCGCTGCCGTTCGGGACCAGGTCGCCGGTGATGAAGAAGGGTTTGTACGAGAGCTTGAAATCGAGCTTGCTGCTGTCGCTGAAGTTGACCGTCATGGTCGAAGCGACCGAGGTGGTGGCCATCGCGGCGGCGTCGGCCAGGCTTGGCGCGCTCATCGAACCGAAGGACACGCTCGACAAAGTGACCGGCGGCGTGGTCTGGGTCGGGGGCGTCGGCGCGGTGCTCACCGGGCTGTCGTCACCGCCGCCGCAGCCGGCCAGCATGGCGCCCACGGTAGCGGCGCCGATCGGCAGCATGGGGGTCGCGCCCAGCAGGCGAAGCAGGCGGCGGCGGGACAGGTCGGTATTCGGATTCATACGTCAACACTCCAGGATCAGGTCAGTGGGACCGCACCGGAGGCGCGGCGATCGCTGGGGAGAATAGTCGAGGCGTATGTCAGGCAGATGACGGAAATTTAACAGTTGTGTGACATTGCGGGCTGGCCCCGGGATGGGACCATGCCCGCCGCGGCAGCGGCCGGTCCGGCTTTCAGGCCGCCACGGCGTTCATCGCTTCGAGCGAAGCCACCAGGTCGGTGAAGCGCTGCCCCTGCACGGCCACATGGCTGCGCAGGAAGTCGGCCGCCTTCTGGCCGTCGCCGTCGATGATGGCCTTGACCACCGCATCGTGCTCGCCGAACGAGTGCTTCATGCGGTCGCGCACCCTGAGCTGCAGGCGCCGGTAAGGACGGAGCCGGCGCGACAGGGCGCGCGCCTGTTCGGCCAGGAAGTGGTTGTGGCTTCCCGCGAAGATCGTCTGGTGGAACACTTCGTTGCGATAATAATACTCATCCGGATCGCGCGCCTCGTAGGCGCTGCTGCAGGCCTGGTGCGCTTCCAGCAGCTTGGCGTGCTCGGCGGGCGACATGCGCCGCGCCGCCAGGCGCGCGCACATGGCTTCGAGTTCGGCCATCACCTCGAACATCTCCACGATCTCGTGCGGCGACACGGTCGACACCACGGCGCCGCGCCGCGGACGGATCTGCACCAGCCCGGCCGAGGCCAGCTGGATCAGGGCTTCGCGGATCGGGGTACGCGAGGCCCCGAATTCATTCGCCAGTTCGGTCTCGTCCAGATGCTGCCCCGGCAGTAACTTTCCAGTGGCAATCTTCTCTTCTATCTGTTCGCGTAGCTGATCAGAAAGCTTTTTCATGGCGCTGCGTCCCGCTTAAAAAAATCATATTAACCTGATTGACATTGTATTTTTTCTGGTTCATCTTGTATACATAAACAAAAAATTTGCATGCACAAGCATGCGTTCCCGTGAAGAGAACTGAGGAGATACACAATGATTGCAATCAAGCGACGCACCGTCATGGGTGTTCTGGCATTCGGCATGGCCATGGCCGCGGCGGCTCCGGTGTGGGCTCAGACGACCATCAAGATTTCGCACCAGTTCCCGGGCGGCACGATCGACAAGGGCGATTTCCGTGACCGTCTGGTCCGCATGTTCGCCGCCGAAGTCGAAAAACGCACCAAGGGCGGTGTCAAGTTCGAGATCTATCCCGGCTCTTCGCTGATGAAGACCAATGCCCAGTTCTCCGCGATGCGCAAGGGCGCGCTCGACATGTCGCTGGTGCCGCTGTCGTACGCCGGCGGCGAAGTCCCCGAAACGAATATCGGCCTGATGCCGGGCCTGGTGACGTCCTATGAGCAGAGCGCCGCGTGGAAGAACGCCGCGGTCGGCAAGGAACTGACCAAGATCCTGGCCGACAAGGGCGTGGTGATGGTGAGCTGGATCTGGCAGGCGGGCGGCATGGCCTCGCGCGGCAAGCCGATCGTCGAGCCGGAAGACGCGAAGGGCATGAAGATCCGCGGCGGTTCGCGCGAGATGGACCTGATCCTGAAGGAAGCCGGCGCCGCCGTCGTGACCCTGCCGTCGAACGAGATCTATGCCGGCATGCAGACCGGCGCCATGGATGCCGCCCTGACCTCCTCGACCTCGCTGATCTCGTTCCGCCTGGAAGAAGTGTCGAAGGCCCTGACCACCGGCCGCGGCAAGTCCTACTGGTTCATGCTGGAACCGCTGATGATGTCGAAGGCCGCCTTCGACCGCCTGACCAAGGAGCAGCAGGCCGTGGTGATGCAGGTCGGCGCCGAGATGGAAGCGTTCGCCCTCAAGGAAGCCAAGGAAGATGACGAAGAAGTCGCCAAGGTATTCGCCAAGGCCGGCGCCAAGACCGTCGACCTGACCGAAGCCACCGTCAAGAAATGGCAGGACATCGCCCGCCGCACCGCCTGGAAGGACTTCGCGGCCAAGAACGCCAATACCGCCAAGCTGCTGCAGCTCGCCGAACAGGTGAAGTGATGAGCGCCCACGGATACGAGGCCCAGGCGCCGCAAGCGCCTGCACTGCCCTCGCACCGCGGGGCGGCCACGCTGGCGGTGCTCCTCAACAGGATCAACCACCTGCTGCTGGTGATCTCCATGGTGGGGATGATCGTCACCGCCCTGGTGCTGAGCTATTCGGTGGTGATGCGCTACTTCTTCAAGGTCGCCACCGACTGGCAGGACGAGGCCGCGGTCTTCATGCTGGTCGGCGCCACCTTCTTCTGCGCGGCCTACGTGCAGTCGTTCCGCGGCCACATCGGCATCGAAGCGCTGGCCGGGCTGCTCTCGCCGGCCGTGAACCGCGTCCGCCTGATCCTGGTGGACGTGCTGTCCTTCCTGTTCTGCGCCTTCTTCTCCTGGAAATCGTGGACCCTGTTCCACGAAGCCCTGGTCGAAGGCCAGACCACCTCGTCGACGCTGGCGCCGCCGCTGTGGATCCCGTACTCGCTGATGGCGTTCGGGATGACGCTGCTGTCGATCCAGATCCTGGTCCAGCTGATCGGCCGTATCACCGAAAAGGAATAATCCCATGAGCGCACTTTCCCTCGGCGTCGGCTACGCCGTCGCTACGCTCGTCGTCATGTTTTCGGGCATGCCGATCGCCTTCGCGCTGGGCGCGGTCGCCACCGTGTTCATGTACTTCTTCATGCCGGCCTCCTCGCTCGACACGATCACCCAGAACGTGTACGAAGAGATGGCCTCGATCACGCTGCTGTCGATCCCGCTGTTCATCATGAAGGGCGCGGCCATCGGCAAGTCGCCGGCGGGCCGCGACCTGTACTCGGCCATCCACGCCTGGCTCAACAAGGTGCCGGGCGGCCTCGGCATCGCCAACGTGTTCGCCTGCGCGCTGTTCGCCGCCATGGCCGGTTCTTCGCCTGCCACCTGCTCGGCGATCGGCTCGGCCGGCATCCCCGAGATGCGCAAGCGCGGCTACTCGCCGGGCTTCGCGGCCGGCATCATCGCCGCCGGCGGCACCCTCGGCATCCTGCTGCCGCCGTCGATCACGATGATCCTGTACGCGGTGGCCGCCGAGCAGTCGCTGGGCCGCCTGTTCCTGGCCGGTATCGGCCCCGGCCTGATGCTGGTGCTGCTGTTCGCCGGCTATGCCGTGCACCGGGCGCGCAAGGAATACCGCCTGGCCCATGAAGCCTACCAGCGCGGCGGCGAGAAATCCGCCTACCTGGATGCCCATACCTACACGCTGGCGGAGAAGGTCGAGATGCTGCCGCGCGTGCTGCCCTTCCTGGTCCTGCTGACCGGCGTGATGATCGCGCTGTACGGCGGCTATGCCACGCCGTCGGAAACCGCCGGCCTGGGCGCGCTGCTGGCGATCGTGCTGATGGCCGTGGTGTACGGCATCTGGCGTCCGAAAGAGATCGGTCCGATCCTGAGCTCGACGATCAAGGAGTCGACCATGCTCCTGATGATCATCGGCATGTCTTTGCTCTACTCCTACGTGATGAGCTACCTGCACATCAGCCAGTCGGCGGCGCAGTGGGTGGTGGGGCTGCACCTGTCGAAATGGGTGCTGCTGTCGGTGATCCTGCTGATGGTGATCGTGTTCGGCTTCTTCCTGCCGCCGGTGTCGATCATCCTGATGACCGCCCCGATCATCCTGCCGCCGCTGCGCGAAGCCGGCTTCGACCTGATCTGGTTCGGCGTGGTGATGACGATCGTGATGGAGATGGGCCTGATCCACCCGCCGGTGGGACTGAACATCTTCGTCATCAAGAACATCGCTCCCGACATCCCGCTGTCCGACGTGATCTGGGGCGTGATGCCCTTCGTCGTGCTGATGTTCGTGGCGGTGATCCTGCTGTGCGTGTTCCCGCAGATCGCGACCGGCCTGCCGGACATGATCATGGGAGGACGCTAGATGGCCGCGAACGAACGAAGCTGGGACCGCCGGCGCACCAACCGCGAGCAGCGCCTGGCGCGGGCGCGCCAGGCGCTCGGCGGCGGCCTGCAAGGCAAGATCGTCGACACGAGCCTGGCGCAGGAACTCCTGCACCAGGTGCTCGAGTGCGGCGACCGGGTCTGCCTCGAAGGTAACAACCAGAAGCAGGCCGACTTCCTGGCCAGGACCCTGGCCTCGCTCGACGCGGGGCGGGTCAACGGCCTGCACATGCTGCAGTCGGTGCTGGCCCTGCCCGAACACCTCGACGTGTTCGACAAGGGCATCGCGGAAAAGCTGGACTTCTCGTTCTCCGGCCCGCAGGCCGGCCGGCTGGCCCGGCTGGTCTCGAGCGGCAAGATCAACATCGGCGCGATCCATACCTACCTGGAACTGTTCGGCCGCTACTTCATCGACCTGACGCCGCAGGTGGCCCTGGTCGCGGCCCAGGCCGCGGACCGCCACGGCAACCTGTACACCGGCCCGAACACCGAAGACACCCCGGTGATCGTCGAAGCCACCGCCTTCAAGAGCGGCATCGTGATCGCCCAGGTCAACGAGATCGTCGACGAGCTGCCGCGCATCGACATCCCGGCCGACTGGGTCGACTTCGCGGTGGCGGCGCCGACCCCGCACTACATCGAACCGCTGTTCACGCGCGACCCGGCCCTGATCTCGGAGATCCAGGTGCTGATGGCGATGATGGCCATCAAGGGCATCTACGCCGAGTACCAGGTCGAGCGCCTGAACCACGGCATCGGCTTCGACACCGCCGCCATCGAACTGCTGCTGCCGACCTACGCCGCCTCGCTCGGCCTGAAGGGCAAGATCGGCCGCAACTGGGCGCTGAATCCGCACCCGGCCCTGATTCCCGCGATCGAGGCCGGCTTCGTCGAGAACGTGCACTCGTTCGGCTCCGAACTCGGCATGGAAGACTATGTACGCGCCCGCTCCGACGTGTTCTTCACGGGCCCGGACGGCAGCATGCGCAGCAACCGCGCCTACAGCCAGATGGCCGGCCACTATGCCTGCGACATGTTCATCGGCTCGACCCTGCAGATCGACCTGCAGGGCAACTCGTCCACCGCGACGCTGGGCCGCATCTCCGGCTTCGGCGGCGCCCCCAACATGGGCGCGGACGCGCGCGGCCGGCGCCACGCCAGCCCGGCCTGGCTGAAGGCCGGCGAACAGGCGCGCCAAGGCACCCCGGCCATCCCGCGCGGCCGCAAGCTGGTGGTGCAGATGGTCGAGACCTTCCGCGAGCACATGCAGCCGGCCTTCGTCGAACGCCTCGACGCCTGGCAGCTGGCCGAGCAGGCGAAGATGGCGATCCCGCCAGTGATGATCTACGGCGACGACGTCAGCCACATCCTGACCGAGGAAGGCATCGCCAACCTGCTGCTGTGCCGCACCGACGAAGAGCGCGAGCAGGCGATCCGCGGCGTGGCCGGCTATACCCCGGTGGGCCTGGCGCGCGACGCGCGCATGGTGGAAAACCTGCGCGACCGCGGCATCATCCGCCGTCCCGAAGATCTCGGCATCGACAAGCGGCTCGCCACGCGCGACCTGCTCGCGGCCAGGAACATGAAGGACCTGGTGCGGGCATCGCATGGCCTGTACAAACCGCCCAAACAGTTCAGGAACTGGTAACCATGGAAACCCTACGATTCAACTTCAGCGGCGGCCAGCGCCGGATCGACGGCGCGCGCCTGGTCGGCGTGGTCGGCTCGGGCAATCTGGAGATCCTGATCGAGCAGCGTCCATTGAGCGGCGCCTGCGCGGTCGAGATCAGCACCGCCGCGCACGGCTTCGGCCCGATCTGGGAAGCGGTGGTGCGCGACTTCCACCAGCGCTGGCAGCTGGCCGACGTGCACGTGTCCATCAACGACATGGGCGCGACCCCGGCGGTGGTCAGCCTGCGGCTCGACCAGGCCGCCGAATCGATCACCGGCTCGATCAGTGGAGAAGCTTCATGAGCAGCTACCAGGAAGCCACCGCGCGCCAGCGCATCGTCGCCATGCTCGACGAAGGCAGCTTCGAAGAGTTCCTGCCGCCGCAGATGCGCATCACCAGCCCGCACCTGCCCCAGCTCGACGCCCCGGTCTCGTTCGACGACGGCGTCGCGGTCGGCCGCGGCACCATCGAAGGACGCAAGGTCTTCATCGCCGCCCAGGAGGGCGCGTTCATGGGCGGCGCCGTCGGCGAAGTCCATGGCGCCAAGCTGGTCGGCATGCTGCGCCGCGCGGTCGACGAGCGTGCCGACGCCGTGCTGCTGCTGCTGGAAACCGGCGGCGTGCGCCTGCACGAAGCGAATGCCGGCCTGATCGCCGTGTCGGAAGTGATGCGCGCCGTGCTCGACACCCGCGCCGCCGGCATCCCGGTGATCGCGCTGGTGGGGGGCGCCAACGGCTGCTTCGGCGGCATGGGCATCGTGGCGCGCTGCACCAACGGCGTCGTGATCTCCGAAGAAAGCCGGCTGGCGATGTCCGGGCCGGAAGTCATCGAGACCGCCGGCGGCGTGGAAGAATTCGACGCGCGCGACCGCGCCCTGGTGTGGCGCGTCACCGGCGGCAAGCACCGCTACCTGCTCGGCGATGCCCAGGCCATCGTGGCCGACGATATCCGCAGCTTCCGCGACGCCGCGCTGCAGCTGGCCGATGCGGCGCGCGGCAGCGGCACCGGACTGACGCTGGAGGCGCTGGAAGCCGAGCAGCGCATGCTGGGCAGCCGCCTCGAACGCTTCGGCGAACTGGAAGATCCGCTGGAGATCTGGGAAGCACTCGGCGTCGAGGATCCGCATTCGGTCCCGCTGCTGGAAACCGACGCATTCCGCGAACTGGCCGAGCGCCACCGTGAAGGAGCAGCATCATGAACTGGCAGAATGTGGCGGACGCCCTGTTCCCGCAGGGCCACCGCATCGCCGAGCGCAACAACTTCCTGAGCGGCGAAGCGCAGGTGGGCGGCCAGACCGTGACCGTGATCGGCACCACCGGGCACACGCCGATCGGCGTCGAGATCGCGCTGGCGCAGGCCACCGCGATCCTCGACACGGTCAGGCAGCACCCGGGCCGGCCGATCGTGATCATGGTCGATACCGAAGGCCAGCGCCTGCGCCGCCGCGACGAAATGCTGGGCATTAACAGCTACATGGCCCATCTCGGCAAGTGCGTCGAGCTGGCGCGCCGGCAAGGCCACCGCATCGTCGGGCTGGTGTACGACCAGGCGCTGTCGGGCGGTTTCATCACCAGCGGCCTGATCGCCGACGCCTGCTATGCCTTGCCCGACGCCACCATCCGCGTGATGGGCCTGCCGGCGATGGCGCGCATCACCAAGGTGCCGCTCGAAAGGCTGGAACAGCTGGCCCAGGACAACCCGGTGTTCGCTCCCGGCGCCGAAAACTACCGGCGCATGGGCGGCGTGGCCGATATCTGGCACGGCGGGCTGGCGGCCGCGCTGGAGCAGGCCATCGCCCAGGCCGGACCGGAAGACCGCCGGGCCGAACTCGGCCTCGAACGGGGCGGCCGCAAGCTGTCCTTCCGGGTGGCGCAGGCCGTCCGCACGGGGTCCGATGTACAGGCGGCATGACCTGGTCTGGCTGACGCCGCAAGGCTGGGACATGGCGTCGCGCGGCCTGGAAGGCGCACGCCTTGGCCTGGCCGAGGACTGGCGCACGCGCGGCCTGCCGGCCGTGGTGCGCAGGTTCGAGCCGGGTACGGCGCCCGGCATGCTTTGCCTGGGCATCCCTGCCCCGCCCGACCCGCACAGCGGCCAGAAGGTGCGGCTCGGCTTTGCCGCCGAGCGCGGCCACGTCGCCACCGTGCGCCCGGCGCTCGCGCTGGACGAGGCCGACGCGCCGGCCGCCTGGCAGCCGGGCCTGGCCAGCCTGCGCATCGGGCTGCGCGCCGCGGGCGTGGACTGCCGGGTGTTCGGCTCCCTCGCCATGCAGACCCTGACCGGCGACCGCTATCTCGGCACCGATTCCGACATCGATCTCCTGCTGCGTCCCGCGAATGCCGCCCAGCTCGACGCCGGCCTGGCGCTGGTGGCGCGCCACGCGCAAAGCCTGCCGCTGGACGGCGAGATCGAATTCCCGTCCGGGCATGCCGTGTCCTGGAAAGAGTGGCGGGCCGTGGTCGGGCAGGCGCGGGCTGGTGCCGACCGCGTGCTGGCCAAGCACCTCGACACGGTGGCCCTGATGCGGCACGACGAGCTGCTCGGGCAGTTCGGCACGCGTGGAGGCGGCCATGGCTGAGGCTTGCCTCCTCGATCGCGGCCATGCCGCCGTCGACAGCGCCGCGGCCGGCGCCGCCGTCGCGCGCCATGCGGTGCGCAGCCTGTACCAGGAACTGGCGCTGTATCCGAAACCCGGCCTGGTGTCGCTGGTCGACACCGGCAGCCACGACGACATGGATGCCTCGACCTTCGTGCGCAGCCTGTTCTCGCTGCGCCGCTACTTCCTCGACATCGCCCTGGCCGGCGCGCAGGACAGCGGGTTCGAGGCCCTGCGCCTGCTCGGCGTCGACGCCGAGCGGCGCATGCTGGGGGCGACCGGCGGCATCAACACGCACCGCGGCGCTATCTTTTCCTTGGGGATGCTGTGCGCGGCGGCCGGGCGCGCAGCGCTCGATGGCGCAGGCGGCTGGCAGCCCGGCCGGCTGCGCGCGACCTTGGTGGCGTGCTGGGGCGAAGCGCTGTCCGCCCACCGCGGCCCGGCGGCGTCGAACGGCGCCGCGGTGCGCGCGCGGCACGCGGCCCCGGGCGCGCGCGAGCAGGCGGCGGCGGGCTTCCCCGCCGTCTTCGAACTGGCCCTGCCGACCCTGCGCCGCACGCTGGCGGCGGGGCGCGGCCTGCGCTGCGCCCGCATCGACACCCTGTTCACGCTGATGGCCGAACTGTCCGACACCAACGTCTACCATCGCGGCGGCGCGGAAGGTGCGCGCATCGTGCGCGCGACTTCATTGGCCTTCCTGGAACGCGGCGGCACCGCCGCGGCCGGGTGGGAGGAAGACGCCGTGGCGGCCCATCGCCGCTTCGTCGCGCACCGCCTGTCGCCCGGCGGCGCGGCCGATCTGCTGGCCGCGACCTGCTTCGTCCACGCGCTGTCCGCCGAAACGGGGCCCCTTTAATCATGCGCCTCGCCATCCTCTGTCCCGGACAAGGCGCGCAAGGACCGGGCATGTTCGACCTGGCCGCCGGCGATCCTGCCGCGCTGGCCCGCGCCGAGGCCTGGCTGCGCGGCGCGGACGGGCCGGTGTCGCAGACCCCGCTGCGTGAACTGCTGTCCCACCCCTCGGCCATGTTCGACAACCGCAGCGCGCAGCCGCTGGTGGTCGCTTCGACCCTGATGGCCTGGACCATGCTGGCCGCGCGCCTGCCGCGACCGGCCCTGGTCGCCGGCTACAGCGTCGGCGAAGTCAGCGCGTATGCGGTCGCCGGCGCCCTGCCGCTGGACCGGGCCGTCGCCCTTGCCGCGCAGCGCGCCGCGATCATGAGCGAAGCGGCGTCGAGCGGCGGCGAACAGGGCATGGCGGCGGTGTCCGGCGTCGCGCCGCAGATTGCCCGCGACCTCGTCGCGCAAGCCGGCTGCGAAGCGGCCATCGACACGCCCGGCGCCCTGATCGCCGGCGGCCTGCGCGCCCGGCTCGACCGGCTGGAGGAATTGGCGCTACGGGCCGGCGCCGGCTATAAACCCTTGCCGATCACGGTCGCGTCGCATACCAGCCTGCTGGCCGCGGCGGTCGATCCGCTGCGCACCCTGCTGCAAGCCCATGCCGCCACGCCATCGCTCCCCTTGCTGGCGGGCGTGAGCGCGGCCACCGTGCCCGATGGCGCGCAGGCGGCCGAACTGCTGGCCCGGCAGACCACCACGACCATCCGCTGGACCGATTGCCTGGACGCGATCCTCGAGGCGCGCATCGACGTCGCCCTGGAGCTCGGTCCCGGCAACGCCCTGACGCGCATGCTGCGCGAGCGGCATCCGGGCATCGCCTGCCGCTCGGTGGCGGATTTCCGCAGCGTGAAAGGGATCGTGAACTGGGTGGAAGCGCAGGCTTGAGTCCGGACGCCAGAAACGGTCGATTGGTTATTGTTCGATAGAATTTTTTGCCATTTGGCAAGTATGATGATGGATTGTCTTCCACGACAGTTCAACAGCGATTCATGCTCAAACATATCCTGCTGGCCGGCGCGTGCCTGGCCCTGAGCGCCGCCGGCGCGGCCGCTGCCGACGCGCCGGCTGCTTCGTCCGCGCAACTCCCCGTCCACGCCTTCTTTACGCCACCCCAGTTTTCCGGCGCCACGCTTTCTCCCGACGGCAAGCATCTCGCCCTGCTGCTGCGCGGACCGGAAGGCCATATCGTGCTGGCGAACATGCCTGCCGCCGGCGGCCCGGTGCGCATCCTGGCGGGCGTGAAGGAGATGGAGGTCTTCGACGTCCACTGGGTCAACAACCATCGCCTCGTGTTCTCGGCGTACCGCGACGATGCCGACGAGCGCGAGCGCGCCCGCGGGCCGGGCCTGCATGCCATCGATATCGACGGCAGCAAGTACAGGCACCTGGTTGCGCACGAGTGGGGCGCCAGCACGCGCCGCGAGTCCCTGCCGCCGAATACCTACTTCCTGAGCACGGTGCACGACGCGCAATCGGGCGACGTGTATGTGACCCGCAATAACGTCTTTGACGAAGATTTCGAAGGCTATGCGCTGTTCCGCCTGAATACCGAGACCGGCAACCTGGTGCGCGTCGATGCGCCGGAGGGCATCAGCCGCGTGGTGATCGACGCCGGCGGAACGCCGCGCGTTGCCACCCGGCGCCAGGACGGCGTCACCCACCTGCTGTACAACGATCCATCGAGCGGGAAGTGGCGCGAGCTGGGTGCCTATACCCTGGAGTCGCCCGACAGCGTCTCTCCCGCCATGGTGACGCGCTCGGGGCAGTTGTACGTGAGGAGCCACCACGGCCGCAACACCGCCGGCCTGTACCGCATGGACGTCAACACCGGCAAGCTGGATCCGGAACCGGTCGTCGGGCTGAAGAACTTCGATTTCAGCGGGTCGCTGATCCTCGCGCCCGACCACGAAAACCTGCTCGGCGTGCGCTACGAAACCAGCGAGTTCATCACGACCTGGGTCGACGAAGGCATGAAGCAGGTACAGCAACGCATCGACACCCTGCTGCCGTCGACGATCAACGAACTGCAGGTGGCCAGCGACGCGGTGTCCGATGCCGTCGTGGTGCACTCGTATTCGGATACCGAGCCGGGCTTCTGGCAGCTCTACCACCGCAGCACCGGCAAGCTGACCCCGCTGGGGACGAGCATGCCCGGCATTCATCCGCTGAAGATGGCCGACACCTCCTTCGTGCGCGTCAAGGCGCGCGACGGCCGCGAGATCCCGGCCTATCTCACCTTGCCCAAGGGCGAGCGCAAGAACCTGCCGATGGTGGTGCTGGTGCACGGTGGCCCGTGGGTGCGCGGCGTGCATTTCGGCTGGAACCCGCAAGTGCAGTTCCTGGCCTCGCGCGGCTACGCGGTCCTGCAGCCCGAATTCCGGGGCAGCCGCGGTTTCGGCGACGAGCACTTCAAGGCCGGCTGGAAGCAATGGGGCCAGGCGATGCAGGACGACGTGGCGGACGCGACGCGCTGGGCGATCGACAAGGGGGTTGCCGACGGCAAGCGCATCTGCATCGCCGGCGCCAGCTATGGCGGCTACGCGACGCTCATGGGCCTGATCCGCAACCCGGAACTGTTCCGCTGCGGCGTCGACTGGGTGGGCGTGACCGACATCAACCTGCTGTACGACCTGCGTTACACCAACACTTCGCAGGACGCCAAGACCTATGGCCTGCCGACGCTGATCGGCGACCAGAAGGAGGACGCGGCCATGCTGAAGGCGAACTCGCCGCTGGAGAACGCGTCGAAGATCACGCAGCCGCTGCTGCTGGCCTATGGCGGCAAGGACCGCACGGTGCCGATCGATCACGGGAAGAAGTTCTACGAGGCGGTCAGGCGCACCAACCCGCATGTCGAGTGGATCGAGTACCCGGAAGAAGGGCATGGCTGGCGTTACTTGCGGACCACGGTGGATTTCTGGTCGCGGGTCGAGAGGTTCCTTGGGGAGAACCTGGGCAGGTAGCAATGAAAAACGGCCCGCGTCGATGCGGGCCGTTGTCGTTTCAATCGTCGATCAGACGTTGAACAGGAAGTTCAACACATCCCCATCCTTGACGATGTATTCCTTGCCCTCGGCGCGCATCTTGCCCGCCTCCTTCGCGCCCGCCTCGCCCTTGTAGGCGATGTAGTCGTCGAACGAGATGGTCTGGGCGCGGATGAAGCCGCGTTCGAAGTCGGTGTGGATCACGCCGGCCGCCTGCGGGGCGGTGGCGCCGATCGGCACGGTCCAGGCGCGCACTTCCTTCACGCCGGCGGTGAAGTAGGTTTGCAGGCCCAGCAGCTTGAAGGCGGCGCGGATCAGGCGGTCCAGGCCCGGCTCTTCCATGCCCATGTCGTCCAGGAAGGCTTTCTTGTCTTCATCGTCCAGGTTGGCGATTTCCGATTCGATGGCGGCCGAGATGGCGACGATCGGGGCGTTCTGCTTGTTCGCGAACTCGGTCAGCTGGTCCAGCAGCGGGTTGTCCTTGAAGCCGCTTTCCGAGACGTTGGCGACGAACATCGCCGGCTTCGCCGTGATCAGGCACATCGGCTTGATCAGTTCGAGCTGGTCGGCGTCCAGGCCCAGGGTGCGGACCGGCTGGCCTTCGTTCAGGTGCGGCAGCATCTTTTCGATGATTGCGCACAGCTTGATCGCTTCCTTGTCGCCGGCGCGCGCCTTCTTCTGCTCGCGGTGCAGGACTTTCTCGGCGGTGCCCATGTCGGCCAGCGCCAGCTCGGTCTGGATCACTTCGATGTCGTCGATCGGGCTGACCTTGCCCGCCACGTGGATCACGTTCGGGTCTTCGAAGCAGCGCACGACGTTGACGATGGCGTCGGTCTCGCGGATGTGCGACAGGAACTGGTTGCCCAGGCCCTCGCCTTTCGATGCGCCGGCCACCAGGCCCGCGATGTCGACGAATTCGACGATGGCCTTGACGATGCGCTCCGGCTTGACGATGGCCGCCAGCTGGTCGATGCGCGGATCCGGCACCTCGACCACGCCGACGTTCGGCTCGATGGTGCAGAACGGATAGTTTTCAGCCGGGATGCCGGCCTTGGTCAGGGCGTTGAACAGGGTGGACTTGCCGACGTTGGGCAGGCCGACGATGCCGCATTTGAGACTCATGGGAAGCTTTCAGGGTCGAATTTACGAAACCGCATATTGTACCCCTGCTGGGCCCCGAAGACCGCAAATGCCTCATTAAAGCGGACGAATCCGCGACAAATCGGGCTTGTTCGCAAACGCCGCGAACGCGTCGCGCAGCCGTTCCCCCTCGTCCATCGCCTGCTTCCAGGCCAGGATGCGCGCATCGTGGTTCAGCCCGTAATACTTGAAGTCGCTGCGATCGATCAATTTTCCGCGCGGAAGCTTACCAAGGAATTCAGGGCTGGGCGCGACGATCAGCACATTGTCCAGCCAGCCGCGGTTCGGGCCACGCGCGGCGCGGCGCCACGGCAGCGCCTTGTCCAGCCAGCCCGGCACGATGTGCTCGCTAAAGTGCGGGTACAGCACGAGCTGGGCCTGGTCCCGCTCCGCAATCCGTGCATAGGGCAGCGCCAGGTTGTAATCGATGATGCCGCCGTCCCAGTAATGGCCCGGCGGCGCGCCGGCGATGTCGCGCACTGGCTTCATCAGCATCGGCAGCGTCCCGGACGCCAGCAGGCCGGACGCCAGGTTCTCGCGCGTGAGGGGCGCGAAATGGGTCGAAAAGCTGTCGAACTTCTCGCGCAGCCAGGGTGCGGCGCTGCGCACGTCGCCGATCACCACGCGGTCCATCAAGCGGGCCAGGCGGTCGCGCGAAGCCAGGTTGTGCAGGGCGGCCGCGGCGAAGCCCTTCATCTCCGCATACCGGTGCCCGGGCGCGGAGAGAAGCCGCTTGCCGCGCACGGTCAGCAGGTGCAGGCGGTGCTGCGGGTGGTTGACGATGTCGTCTTCGTGGCCGCGCACGAACTCGCCCAGCAGGCCCTGCACCACCTCGTCGATCTGTTCCTGCGACGGTTTGGTACTGGTGTAGCGCTGCCCGCTGTACAGCTCGCCGAGGCGTTCGAAGGCTTTTACGGGGTCGCGCTGGCAGGCCGCGGCCATGCGCCAGGCGCCGATCGAGGAGCCGATCAGGGCGCGCTCGCGCGGCGCGGACGGGAACCATTCGCCGAACACCCACTGGTCGAGCGAGCGGAAGACCAGTCCCTTCGGACCGCCCGCGGCGGCGGGCACGACAGCAATGTCCTGGGCGCGCAATCCATGCGCGCGGATCTGGGCCAGGGCCAGCGGCCCGGCGTGGAAAGTAAGTGCGCTCATCGAGGAATTATCGCAGGAAGCGCGGGCCCGCGCCGGCAGGGGTTCGGGCACGCATCCGCCCGCTTGCGTGCGCACAAAGGCCGGCGCGCCCGGCTTCGTAACATGGCTGGGTTGCTGGCCGAGCCGTCTTTGCGGAGTCCCCATGCCTTATCGAAAGTTGATTTGCCTGCTATACCTGTTCACCTGCTTGCACGCGTGGGCACGCGCTGCCGGCGCGGGCCTGGAGCTGGCCTATGCCGGCTATCCGGAACTCGCCGCGGCCGTCCGCCAGCGCCTGGAGGGCAAGGCCGCCCCCTCGCCGGCGCTGGGGGCGCTCGCGCGCGAACTCGCGGCCGGGCGCGCGGATCCGCGCGCGCGCGCGCTGGCGCTGGCGGACTGGGTCCGCACCCACATCCGCCACGTCGCCGCACGCGTGCGTTTCGACGGTCCCGCGCCGCGGCCGGCGGCGGCCGTGCTGGCGCAGCGCAGCGGCAACAGCGAGGAAATCGTCGTGCTGCTGCGGGCGCTGCTGGCGGAGAGCGGCATCGACAGCACCGCGGCCCTCGTGCGGCGCGGCGACATCGATACCTTGCCGGAGGTCGCCATGCCCGCCGCCTTCGAGCACATGCTCGTCTACCTGCCCGGCCTCGGCCTTTACCTCGATCCGACCGCGGAAACCATTGCGGCCGGCTACCTGCCGCCATCCCTGCTCGGCAAGCCGGTGCTGCTGGCGAGCGGCGGCTTTGCGATGACGCCCATGACGCAGCCGCAGAGCGTCAGCATGAAGACGACGGTCGAGATCCGGCGCGACGGCAATGGCTCGATCACGCTGGACCGGACCTATGCCGGCGCCCTCGCCGAGCCTTTCCGCAAGGCGGTGCGCGATGCCCCGCCGGCGCTGCGGGAACGGTTCGTGCGGCGCATGCTGCCGGGCCTGTCGCCGCAAGGCCGCGATGCGCTGGCCCCCAGGACCCTGGACGTGGGCGAGGATGCATTCCGGATGTCGCTGTCCGGCGTCGGCGCGCATGTCGTCGCCCTGCCGGGATCGCGTGCGCTGCCGACCAGCCAGCCTTACCTGAGCACCGTCGCCGATGCGGTGGCCGGCATGCCATGGGAGAGCAGCGGCAGCCGGGCTGTCTCCTGCCCGGCGATCGACGCCATGGACGAGACCCGCTACCAGTTGCCGCGGCAGGTGAAGATCCTGGCGCTGCCGGCGCCGGTCAGCGTGACGCGGGGCGGCGTGTTTTACCGCGCCGCCTACGAACGGCAAGGCAATACGGTGCTCGTCAAACGGCGCCTGACCTTCCGCAACGGGCGCCCGACCTGCACCCCGGCCGAGGTCCGCGCCATGCGGCCGGCGCTGGAACGGGTCGCGCACGACTTGCGCAGCCGCGTCGCGATCACGATGCGTTGAGCGCGCGGGGTCAGCCGGCGGCACGCAGCGTCTCCACCGCGGCATCGGTGAGTTCGAAGCGCAAATCGACCCGGTCGCGCCCGGAGCGGTAACCGCCCGGCCAGCGCGCGATTTCCTCGAAGCCGCAGCGCTGGAAGAAGCCGGCCGTGTGCGGATGCGTGTCGACGGTGACGTAGCGCGGCCGCAGTGCCAGCGCCGCCATGTGCAGCAGGCGGTAATGCAGCAGGGCCCGGCCGATGCCGGCGCCGTGGCGGTCGGCGCGGACCAGGCCGAACACCAGGGTGCCCAGGTTGTAGAACTCGGAAATTTCGTAGCCGCCGAATCCGACGATGCCGTCGCCTTCTTCGACGACGAACAGGGGGCCGTCCGGCTCATCCAGGCAGGAGCGCAGCCAGGCTTCTTCCGAGGCCGGGAAATACTCGGGGACGTTGGTACGGAACGCGGCCAGAACGGCCTCGCGGTCGGCCGGGTGATAGTGCCTGATCGTCAGTTTCATGCTGAACCGTCACGTTGCGTGAATCGTGGGAGTGCGGCCTACTATACAAAATAAATCCGAAATGATTAGGTGAACCCGCGACCGACCTGTATATTGAATCGGGCACTACATCAAGTCGTCGTCATTGTCGGTCTCTTTCCCGTCTAGCCCTCGTGGCATTCCTGTTTGATTCCCTTCGGTCACATCTCTTGGTCGCATGTGCGTCCCCGGGCATGTTCGCCCACATCAAACATTACAGGAATACATCCATGACTACTCAAACCGGCACCGTCAAATGGTTCAACGACTCCAAAGGCTTCGGCTTCATCGCTCCTGACGCAGGCGGCAGCGACCTGTTCGCGCACTTCCAGGACATCCAGTCGGAAGGCTTCAAGAGCCTGTCCGAGAACCAGCGCGTGTCGTTCGAGCGCTCGTCCAGCCCGAAGGGCGAAAAAGCCAGCAATATCCGCGCGATCTGATCCGCCGCTCCGATCGGCCGCCTGAACGGAGGGCTGCACCACGCAGATAGCATGGGCACCCTTCCGCATCACCGCGGTCCTCGACCAAGCCCGCTTTCCGGCGGGCTTTTTGCGTTAACGGCCGGGCTTTTTCGCCATCCGTATCGTGCTCCTTGTTCACCTTCCTGTTGGCCGTTACATTATGGCCATGCAACTCGACGAAACCATCAGCGTGGAAGATGCCGTGCAGGTGCTGGCCATGGTCGGCGACCTGAGCATGGGCCTGCCGCCCGATCATTCGATCCGGACGGCGCGGCTGGCCGCACGCCTGGCGGAAGAAAACGGCGACGCCGCGGACGCCTGCACCAGCACCCGCCTGGTCGGGCTGCTGCGCTGGTCGGGCAGCACGGCGACGGCGGCCGGCTTTGCCAGCCTGCTGGGCGACGACGTCCTCGGCCGACACGCGATGGTGACGCGCACCCTGTCCGGCAATCCCCGGCTGACCCTGCCCAACGTGCTGCCGCTGGCCGAGATGCAGTGCGAGGTGGCGGGCGACATCGCCGCGCTGCTGGGCCTCTCGAACGATGTCGAAGAAGCCCTGCGCCACCTGTTCGGCAGCCATCACCGTGGCGACATGCAGGATGCGCTGTTCGCGCCGAACATTCCGCGCGCCGTGTTCTACGTGCGCCTGGCCGGCGACCTCGAAGTGCTGGCGCCGGCCCATGGCACCGACGGCGCCCTGCAGCTGATCGGCGAACGCGCTGGCGTGAAATACCCGGCAACCCTGGTGCAGCGCCTCCTGCCCCACGCCCGGGACTGGCTGGCCGCGCTGGACGAGCCGTCCTGCGCCGCCGACTACGCAGGGCACGACCGCCCCGTCGCGCTGACCATCGTGGCCGACGTGATCGAACTGAAGCTGCCCTGGCTGGCCGGCTACTCGCGCCGCGTGGCGGAACTGGCCCGGCGCAGCGCGGTCCCGGCGGGCCTGATCGCGCTCGAGGAAAAGCCGCTGGTGCGGGCCGCCCTGCTGCACGGGATCGGACGGGTGGCGGTGCCGAACGCCGTGTGGGAACGCCCCGGCAAACTGGACGTCCTCGACTGGGACCAGGTAAGAAAGGTGCCGTTCTGGACTGCGCGCGCCGGCGCCCAGGTGCCTGCCATCGCGCAGGACGCGACGCTGGCCTCGTTCGTGTATGAACGCCTGGACGGCAGCGGTTACTTCCGCAAGGCGCGCGGTGACGCGATCGGGATGCAGGAACGGGTGCTGGCGGTGGCCGCGGCCTACACGGCGATGTGTTCGCCGCGGCCCTGGCGCCCGGCCCATGGCGAAGCGGCGGCCGGGACCCTGCTGGTCGCGCAGGCCGGCGCGGGACGCTTCGACCGCCAGGCGGTGGCCGCCGTCCTCGACGCCGCGCGCGCGATGGCGCCAAAGCCGGGCCGGACGAATCAGGTGCGCGACGAGCTGCTGTCCGCCCGCGAGATCGAGGTGCTGCGCCATATCAGCCTGGGAGAAACCAGCCGCGAAGCGGCGCGCGCCATGAAGATCAGCCCGGCCAGCGTGCGGACCCACGTCGACAATATCTTCCAGAAGCTGAATGCCGGCTCGCGGCCGGCGGCGACGCTCAAGGCACTGGCGCGCGGCCTGATTTTGTAGGGTGGGCACAACGTGCCCACGCGTGACGCCTGCATATTGCCTGCTTACGCGTGGGCACATTGTGCCCACCCTACGTCAATCCGTATGCAGCTGCGTCGTGGCCTGGCTCAGCTTGCCTTCGCACACCATCGGAATGATGCGCAGCGCCTTGTCGATCGCCTCTTCGATCAGGGTCTGCTCTTCGCGGCGCGGGCGGTGCAGCACGAAGTCGGCCACGCCTTGCTGCAGGTTGAGGGTGCGCGGGTGGCCGATGCCGAGGCGCAGGCGCCAGTAATCCTGGGTGCCGAGGCTCGACGTGATGTCCTTCAGGCCGTTGTGGCCGCCGGAGGAGCCGCCGCGCTTGAGCTTGGCCGCGCCGGGCGGCAGGTCGAGTTCGTCGTGCACGACTAGGATCTCTTCCGGCGCGATCTTGAAGAAGCGCGCCAGCGCGCCCACCGACTGGCCAGAGCGGTTCATGAAGGTCAGCGGTTCCAGCAGCCAGACGTCCTTGCCCGAGATCGATGTCTTGGCGACCATGGCATTGAAACGCGTCTCGCGCTGCAGATGGCAGCCCGGCAAGGTATTGGCGAGGTTGTCGACCAGCCAGAAGCCGGCGTTGTGGCGGGTTTGTTCGTATTCCGGGCCGGGGTTGCCGAGGCCGACGATCAGGCGGATGTGCATAGAACGGTCTAGTTCGCGTAAAACTCGATTATCGCGGAAAACCGCGAATGGCTGAATAAACAAGTCTGAACAAAACAAAAAACCCGCCGGACGCGAGTCGAGCGGGTTTTTCATCGAACCGCTCCCGAAAGAGCGGTTGGCAAGCCGATTACTCAGCAGCGGATTATTCAGCAGCGGCTTCGGCCGTGGCAGCACCGCGCGGGATCGACGAGGTGGCGACGGTCTGGTCCTTGCCGTGGGCGACCACGGACACGCCTTCCGGCAGGGTCAGGTCGGACACGTGCACCGATTGACCGGCTTCCAGCTTGCTCAGGTCGACGGTGATGAATTCCGGCAGCTTGCCCGGCAGGCAGGACACGTCCAGCTCGTTCAGCACGTGCGACACGATGGCGCCGCTCAGCTTGACTGCCGGCGAGACGTCGGCGTTGATGAAGTGCAGGGCGACCTTGGCGTGGATCGGCTGCGAAGCGTCGACGCGCTGGAAGTCCACGTGCAGGACCAGTTGCTTGTATGCGTGCATCTGGAAGTCACGCAGCAGGACTTGCTGGGTCTTGCCGTCCAGTTCCAGATCCAGCACGGAACCGTGGAAAGCTTCTTTCTTGAGCGCGTGGAACAGCGCGTTGCCATCGACGGCGATCAGTTCCGGGGCAGCGGTGCCACCGTAGATGATGCCAGGGGTCTGGCCAGCGTTGCGCAGGCGGCGGCTCGCTCCGGTCCCCTGCAGTTCGCGTTTGAATGCGACGACTTTCATGGTGTTACTCCAAGTTGTATGGGCTCGAATGCCGGCTTGGCCGGCCCGGGTGCCCGGTTGTGGATGCCCCCGCGACCAGGGGCTTCCGAGAAATGAGCGCATTACGCACCCAAGAAATTCTGTATGACTTGCATGGACGTGGGCACGGGTGCCCACCCTACCGTTCGATGTAGGGTGGGCACCCCGTGCCCACGTTTTTTATCTTAATCGACGAACAGCGAGATAACCGAATCACCCTTCACGATACGCTTGAAGGTTTCGGCCAGCAGCGGTGCGCAGGTCAGCTGGCGGATCTTGCCGCAAGCCTGGGCGGCCGGGCTCAGCGGGATCGTGTCGGTGACGACCAGTTCGTCCAGCGGCGAGTTCGCGATGCGATCGATCGCCGGGCCGGACAGGACCGGGTGCGTGCAGTAAGCGACGACTTTCTTCGCGCCACGCTCTTTCAGGACTTCAGCGGCCTTGGTCAGGGTGCCCGCGGTGTCGACCATGTCGTCCATGATCACGCAGTTGCGGCCTTCGACTTCACCGATGATGTTCATGACTTCCGACACGTTCGCCTTCGGGCGGCGCTTGTCGATGATCGCCAGGTCGCAGCCGAGGCGCTTGGCCAGCGCACGGGCGCGCACCACGCCGCCGACGTCCGGCGACACGACCAGCAGGTCGTCGTAGTTGCGCTTCTGCAGGTCGCCCAGCAGGATCGGCGATGCGTAGATGTTGTCGACCGGGATATCGAAGAAGCCCTGGATCTGGTCGGCGTGCAGATCCATGATCAGCACACGTTCCACGCCGGCTTCTTCCAGCATGTTGGCGACGACCTTGGCCGAGATTGCCACGCGGGCGGAACGCGGGCGGCGGTCCTGGCGGGCATAGCCGAAGTAGGGAATCGCCGCGGTAATGCGGCCTGCCGATGCGCGCTTGAGAGCGTCGACCATCAGCATGATTTCCATGAGGCTGTCGTTGGTGGGAGCGCAGGTCGATTGCAGAACGAAGACGTCCTTGCCACGAACGTTCTCGTTAATTTCGACCATGACTTCGCCGTCGGAGAACTTCGAGACCACGGCCTTACCGAGAGGAATGCCGAGGCTTTTTGCGACCCCTTCTGCTAGCGCCGGATTGGCATTGCCAGTAAAAACCATCAGGTTTTCGTAAGCCATGGGGAGTCCCAGAAGAGTTAGAGCGTTGAAAGAACTGAAAAGCCGTTAATGCAAGAAGATTAACGTTTGGACTACAAAAAAAATGGGCCGCTCGCGGCGGCTCCACTTCGTGCCTGCTGGAGCATTGCATCAACAGCTCAGGCAAAAACTTTGGCAGGGGAACAAGGATTCGAACCTTGGTATGCCGGAATCAAAATCCGGTGCCTTAACCAGCTTGGCGATTCCCCTACACTGAAACTTGTACTGCTTGCTTATCGTCGCTTCGACTATGTCGCCGTTGCGTCGACAGGCAAAATTTTATTCTACAACTCGTTGATTTGCAAGAGCGATTTCATCGGATGTTTCGTTAGCGACCTTGCTTTCCATGCTTTCCACTTCGCCGGCACCTGCATCAGTACCTGCTCTGCTTCTTGCTCGCTGGAAAACGCGCTGAACACACACGCTCCGGAACCAGTCATCCTGGCCGCTCCATGACCGCTCAACCATTCGACCGCCTCGGCTACCGGCGGGAACAGGCGGGCTGCCACGTCCTGCAAATCATTTCTCCCGAACTCAATCGAACCTTTCGATCCGGCCAAGTGCCCTAGGAAGTCCGCTATTCTGACGGCATTCGTGTCTCTTGTCAAATCGGGCGCCGTGAAAATTGCCGCAGTCGGCACCGAAACGCCCGGCTCGATCACCACGTACCAGCAATCCGGGCCCGGCACTGCCTGCAGCGCCTCCCCTACTCCTTCGGCGAAGGCGGTCTCGCCGAACAGGAAGAACGGGATGTCGGCGCCCAGCGGCAAGCCGATCGCCATCAGCTCGGCATCCGCCAGGCCAGCCTGCCACAGGTAGTTCGCGGCCATCAGCGCGGTGGCGGCATCGGACGAGCCGCCGCCCAGCCCGCCGCCCATCGGCAAACACTTGTCGATGCGCACGTCGATGCCCGGCGGCAGCCTGCCATGGCGGCGCTGGTATTCCGCCTGCAGTGCCCGCAGGGCGCGCACGATCAGGTCCTGCTCTTCCGGCACGCCGGGCACGTCGTTCACGCGGACGATGTTGCCGTCGGATCGCAGGTCGAAGTCGAGCGTGTCGGCGTGGTCGATCAGCTGGAACACCGATTGCAGCAGGTGGTAGCCGTCCGGGCGGCGGCCGATGACGTGCAGGAACAGGTTGAGCTTGGCCGGCGCCGGACAGCCGTGGAGCGAAGTCAGGGCCATCTCAGCTTGCCGGGGAGATCGAAATGCGAAGCGACAGCTCGCCGCTGGTGGCGGTCGCGCTGCGTTCGGCGTTGATGGTTTTCGGCATCGGCGCGCCATTGACGCCGGCCTGCCAGTCCACGAAACGCAGGCGCCACCCATCGCGCGTGAACACGTTGTTGTTGGCGGGAGAGGCTGCGAAACGCTTGCCCTGTGCGTCGGTGGCATAGCCCTGCAGCCAGTCGCGCAGGCCGGCCACCGGCAAGGGCCAGCCGAGCGCCTGCTGGGTGAGCGCGTCGATGTCCTTCGCCGTGCGCGGCTCGCGGTTGGCCTGGGTCAGCGTGGCGGACTCCGGCGTGACGCTGATCTCGGCAACGGTCGAGACCGGCGAATTCAGCGACACGTCGATGCGGCCCGGACGCTGGGTCCAGGTGTAACGGCCGGTGAGGTGGTCCTGCTGGCCGTCCTGCTTCAGGTAACTCACCGACAGGCTGCCCGTCAGGTCGATCGTGTCGCGGTAGGCGCCGACCGAAGCGGTGGACAGGTTGGCGGTGGAGGTGGCGCAGCCGGAAAGGGACAGGATGGCGGCTGCGGCGAGCGCTAGTGGAAGTGAACGGTGAAGTGGCATTGGTCAGCAAACTTGGGTCCCCGCCTTCGCGGGGATGACGATTATTCGCGGGCGCGACGATTAAATTTATTTCAAAAAAAGCTATTTTATGAAAGATTCCTTCAAAGCGACGCCCGCAAGCGGTTCAGCGTGCTCTTCAACGCATCATTCTTCGGATCCTTGGCCCGCGCTTCGCGCCACAGCTTGCGGGCATCGTCGTGCTGGCCCTTCTTCCACAGCACTTCGCCCAGGTGGACGGCGATCTCCGGATCGCTGCGCAGTTGATAGGCCTTGCGCAGCTGGGTCTCCGCTTCGTCCAGCTTGCCCAGGCGGTATTGCACCCAGCCCATGCTGTCCATGATGAAAGGATCGGTCGGCGCCATCTTCTGGGCCTTGTCGATCAATTGGTAGGCTTCCTTCAGGCGCACGTTGCGGTCCGCCAGCGAATAGCCGAGGGCATTGTAGGCCTGATGGTTTTCCGGCGCCTTGGCGATCACCTGGCGCAGCGATTTTTCCATCACGTCGGTCTTGCCCATCTTTTCGGCCATCAGCGCGAAGTCGTACAGGAAATCCATATTGTCCGGGAAGCGCTTCAGGCCCTGCTCCATCAGCTTGTAGGCTTCCTGGTTCTTGCCGGCGTCGCGCAGCAGCTGGGCGTCGATCAGCACCACCTGGGCCTGCTCGGCCGGGTCCTCGGGCTTGAGCGTGCCCAGCAGCTTGCGGGCGCCGGCCAGGTCGCCCTGCTTGGCAGTCAGCTGGGCGCGGCGCAGGTCGGCGCCGAACTGGATTTTCGGGTCGGGCGTGTCGAGGCGGTCGAGCCAGGCTAGCGCGGCGGGGATGTCGCCGCGTTCCTCGGCCAGCTGGGACAGGATCAGCACGGCCTTGGACGGGTCGCGCTCCTCTTCCGGCGCCTTTTCCATGACCTCGACGAAGCGCGTGAAATACTGCTCGGCGGTCTTGTTGTCGTTGGTCTGCATCGACAGGATGCCGAGCGCGTACAGGTTGCCCGGATTGTCCGGCTGGGCCTTGTCGAGCACCAGGAATTCGCGGCGCGCCGCCTCGTACTGCTTGGCGTTGACCAGCATGCGGGCATACGCCGTGCGCACTTCCTTCGCGTCCGGATGGGCTTGCAGGAAGTCGGCCAGCACCTTGGCGGAGGCCTCGTCGCCTTCCGTCACCTGGGCCAGGGTCAGGATGGCGATCTCGGAATCGGGCTTGATCTGCAGCGCGGTGCGGGCTTCGCGCAGGGCGTCGTCTTTGGCGCCGCGCGCCAGGGCGGACTGGGCCAGCACCACGTGTGATTCCATCATGTTGCCGTAGGGCGCCACCAGGCGCTCGAGCATGGCGATGGCGGCTTCCTTGTCCTTGGCGCGCATCATCAGCTGCTGCGCCTGGAACATCACCAGGCCGCGCGCACCCGGGGGCGCCTCGGCCAGGCGCTGTTTCAACGCACTTTCTGCTTCGGCGAGGTTGTCGGACAGGACTACCAGCCCCAGATAGTACTGGTTGGCCTCGTCGGAGTTGGGCGCGTACTGGCGCCACAGCTTCACTGCGGCGAGGGCGTCGTCGGCTTGCTTGGCCGACAGCGCCATCTCGGCGGCGCGCTTGGCCAGGCGCGGATCCCTGGTCTGCTGTGCCAGGCTCATCAGCGTAAGGTAGGGGCCCTGCCAGTCGCCCTTCTTGAAGGCCAGCTCGGCATTCATGAGCTGGTACATCATCTGGGGCGTCATGTTCACGTTCGGCAGTTGCTCGTCCCCTTGCTTGGCGTCCAGGGCAGGTTCGCCGGCGGCAGCGCGGCGCTGGGCCTCGGCGGCGGCGAGCGGCCGGTCGGCGTGGTCTCCGGCCGCCTGCTCCGGTTGCGGTTTGGGCGCCACAGCGCATGCAGATAACAAGGCCGAGAGAGTTACAATGGCGAAAGTGTTTTTCAAGGTCGATCCCGCATTGACAAGATTGACCGATTCTACGCTTAACGCCTTCCGCGCGTGCGCCGTTGCAACACGAATTTACATACTTTTCCACTGTTCTTCTCTGCTCATCACTGCTGATCCATGCCTGAACTCCCGGAAGTAGAAGTCACGCGGCGCGGCGTCGCTCCGCACCTGGAAGGCCGTGTCGTCGAACAGGTCGTGCTGCGGCGCGAGGGCCTGCGCTGGCCGTTTCCGCCGCACCTGAACGAACTGCTGGCCGGCCGCCGGATCCTGTCGACCAGCCGGCGCGGCAAGTATTTGCTGATCCATTTCGAGCACGGCACCCTGATCGTCCACCTCGGCATGTCCGGCCACCTGCGGGTGCTGCCGGAAGGCGTCGAGCTCAAAAAACATGACCACTTCGACCTGGTCGTCAGCGGAGGGCCCGAAGGCCGGCGCGTGCTGCGCCTGCACGATCCGCGCCGCTTCGGCGCCGTGCTCTGGCATGGCAACGACGATGGCGACCTGGCCCGGCATGTGCTGCTGCGCGGCCTCGGCGTCGAGCCGCTCGAGGACGGCTTTTCAGGCGCCCTGCTCCACCGCGAGACGAGACGGCGCAACGCACCCATCAAGCAGGTGCTGCTGCAGGGCGACATCGTGGTCGGGGTCGGCAATATCTACGCCTGCGAAAGCCTGTTCCGCGCCGGGATCAACCCGAAGACGGCGGCCTCGCGCATCAGCCGCGCCCGCTATGACAGGCTGGCCGAGGCCATCCGCGAGATCCTTGCCGCTGCGATCGTGCAGGGTGGTAGTACCTTGCGTGACTTTATTGCAGTAAATGGTCAATCTGGATATTTCCAGCAGACATATTTCGTCTATGATCGGGCGGGAGTGCCGTGCAGAAACTGTGGCGCGCCGGTGCGCCAGATCGTCCAGGGCCAGCGGTCGACGTTCTACTGCGCGACCTGCCAGAAGTAAGCCAGAGAGGGACAGCGGAACAATGCAAGATATTCAACAATACGGCGCCTGGCGCGCAAGCGTCGCCGAGACGCTGGAACAATACCGCGGCTGGGTGCAGGCAGCGGAGCTGCTGGACGGCGCCGCCGAACAGCGCCTCGCGCGCGCCCTCGCCCGCGTGCGCGACGACCGCCTGTCGGTGGCCTTCGTGGCCGAGTTCTCGCGCGGTAAATCCGAGCTGATCAACGCGATCTTCTTCGCCGACTACGGCCAGCGCATCGTGCCGTCCAGCCCGGGACGCACCACCATGTGCCCGACCGAGCTGGCCTGGGATCCGCAGCTGCCGCCCTGCATCCGCCTGCTGCCGATCGAGACCCGCGCCAGGCGCCTGGCCACCAGCGACTACCGCGAAGATCCCGCCGCCTGGACCGTGCTGCCGCTCGACCTGGCGTCGCCCGAGCGCATGATCGAGACCTTCCGCCAGGTCAGCCTGACGCGCCGCGCCGGCGTCGACGAAGCGCGCAGCTACGGCCTGTACGACCCGGAGGATCCGGACCTGCAGGGCGCCGTCGGCGACGATGGCCTGGTCGAGATCCCGCAGTGGCGGCATGCGCTGATCAACTTCCCGCATCCGCTGCTCAAGCAGGGCCTGGTGATCCTCGACACCCCGGGCCTGAACGCGATCGGCACCGAGCCGGAGCTGACCCTGAACCTGATCCCGAACGCGCACGCGGTGCTGTTCATCCTGGCCGCCGAAACGGGCGTGACGAAGAGCGACATCGAAGTCTGGCGCACCCACATCGGTTCCGGGCCGGGCCGCATCGTGGTGCTCAACAAGATCGACGCCCTGTGGGACGAGCTGCGCACGGAAAGCGAGAACGACGCCGCGATCGCGCGCCAGCAGGCCGGCGCGGCGCAGCTGCTCGGCCTCGACGAATCGCAGGTGTTCCCGGTCTCGGCCCAGAAGGGCCTGGTGGGCCGCGTGAACGGCGACATGGCGCTGTTCGAGAAAAGCCGGATCGGCTCGTTGGAGGCGGCCCTGTTCAACGAACTGATCCCGGCGCGCCAGGACATCCTGCGCCGCCAGCTGCGCGAAGACATGGAGGCCATCACGGCCGGCCAGCAGGCGCTGCTGGGCGCGCGCATCCGCGACCTGGTCGAGCAGCTGCAGGAGCTGCAAAGCCTGCGCGGCAAGAACCAGGGCGTGATCGCCCACATGATGCGCCGCGTCGAGATGGAGAAAAAGGAATTCGACGCCAGCCTGTTCAAGCTGCAGGGCACGCGCGCCGTGTTCGCGACCCTGTCCACGGAGCTGTACAGCAGCATCGGCATGGACGTGGTGCAGGAACAGGTCGAAACCGTGCGCACGGCGATGGAAGGCGTGCGCTTCGCCACCGGCATGCGCGCCCCGGTGCGCGCCTTCTTCGAATCGGCACGCGCCAACCTCGACGCTTCCACCGCGAAGATCGGCGAGATCGGCGCGATGATGGAAACCATGTACCGCAGGTTCTCCGCCGAGCATGGCCTGGCGCTGGCCATGCCGATGCCGCTGTCCTTGTCGCGCTACCGTGGCGAGATCGACGCGGTCGAAGCGATCTGGCAGAAGCAGTCCGGCACCGCGACCCTGCTGATCACCAGCCGCGGCGCCTTGCTGGAGCGCTTCGTCGACACGATCGCGGCGCGCGTGAAGCACACCTTCCGCGCCGCCAACGCCGACGTCGAGGCCTGGCTGAAGGTGATCATGGCGCCGCTGGAAGCGCAGATCCGCCAGCACCGCGAACAGCTGCGGCACCGCCAGTCCTCGATCCAGCGCATCCACGACGCCACCGAAAGCCTGGAGCAGAAGATCGCCGCCTTCGAATCGGCCCAGCACGACCTCGAGCAGGTCAAGACCCGGCTGGCGACCCTGGCCGGCGCGGTGACGCGGGTGCTCGATGCGGAGCTGGATGAGGCACCGAAGGCATCGCAAGCATTGGAAGTTGCATGAAGAGATTGACTGAATTTGATGCCAGCGAACTGGCCGACCCGGGCTTCTCGCGCGCCGTGATCGACTGGCAGCGCCAGCACGGCCGCCACGCCCTGCCCTGGCAGAACACGCGCGACGCGTACCGGATCTGGCTGTCCGAGATCATGCTGCAGCAGACCCAGGTGGCGGCTGTACTCGGCTATTACGCGCGCTTCCTGGAACGCTTCCCGACCGTGACTGCACTGGCCGAAGCGCCGGTGGAAGACGTGATGACGTATTGGGCGGGCCTCGGCTATTACACGCGGGCGCGCAACCTGCACGCCTGCGCCCGGCGCGTGGTGGCGGAGTACGGCGGCGCCTTCCCTTCCGATCCGGCGCTGCTGGCCGACCTGCCCGGCATCGGCCGTTCGACCGCGGCCGCCATCTCCGCGTTTTCCAGCGGGACGCGCGCCGCGATCCTGGACGGGAACGTCAAGCGCGTGTTCGCGCGGGTGTTCGGCATCGACCAGTATCCCGGCCTGAAACCGGTCGAGGACGCGCTGTGGCGCCGCGCCGACGCCCTGCTGCCGCTCGAAGAAGGCATCGAGTCCTATACGCAGGGCCTGATGGACCTGGGCGCCACCCTGTGCACGCGCTCGAAGCCCGACTGCGGCCGCTGCCCGCTGCGGGACCGCTGCGTGGCCCACGCCACCGGGCGCACGGCGGAGCTGCCGGTGCGCAAACCGAAAAAAGCGACGCCGGAAAAGCGCGCGCAGATGCTGGTCGTGATCGACCGCGGCCAGGTGCTGCTCGAGCAGCGCCCGGGCACGGGGATCTGGGGCGGCCTGCTGTCGCTGCCCGAGGCCGACGGGCACGTGCCGCTGGACGAGGACGCCGAAGAACTGGACATCGGCGCGGTGGCCGAAGCGGCCGAGCGTTTCGGCACCGTCGAGGAAACCGAAGCGCTGCTGCCGCTGCAGCATGTGTTCACACACTACAAGCTGCACATCCACCCCTACCGGATCGCGCTGGCATCGCGCGCCGAGGCGGCGGAGGGCTACGTGTGGTGGGACCTGGCGCGCATCGACGAAGCGGCGCTGCCGTCGCCCATCAAGAAGCTGCTGGGGCAGCTGGGCCAACCCTCCCTCTTCGCTTGAGATAAAACAAACCGGGGTCAGACTCCCGATTTTGGCAATTATCCTGGGGATATTGCCAAAAATCGGAGTCTGACCCCGGTTTGATTAAAGTTCATCGAGCGAGAAGATGCGCTTGTGCTCGCGGATCGCGTAGCGGTCCGTCATCCCCGCGATATAGTCGGCGATCTTCCGCGCCTGCTTCATGGTGTCGCCCGACGTCACCTGGTAATCGAACGGCAGCAGCACCGGGTCCGTCATGAAGGCCTCGAACAGTTCGCGCACGATGCGGCTGGCTTTCACGCGCATGCGGTTGACCTTGTAGTGGCGGTACAGGTTGGCGTACAGGAAGCGCTTCAGCGCCGTGGTTTCCTCGCGCATCTTCGGCGAGAAGCGGATCAGCGGCGGGCTGGCGCGCACTTCGTCGATGCTCTTCGGGTCCGCCTCCTTCAGCAGCCTGCACGATTCCTCGACCAGGTCGGCCGTCATCGCCGTGATCATCAGGCGAATCGTCTCGTACAGCTCGCGCCGGCCCGGCAGGCCCGGATACTGCTGCACCACCTGGCGATGCAGGCGCGCGAACAGCTCGACTTCTTCCATCTGCTTCATGGTCAGGAGGCCGGAGCGCAGGCCGTCGTCGATGTCGTGGTTGTTGTACGCGATCTCGTCGGCCAGGTTGGTCAGCTGGGCCTCGAGGCTGGGCTGGGCCTTGTCGATGAAGCGCTGGCCGAGCTCCCCGAGCTGGCGCGCGTTGGTCAGCGAGCAGTGCTTCAGGATGCCTTCGCGCGTTTCAAACGTCAGGTTCAGCCCGTCGAAGGCGCCGTAGTGCTCTTCGAGATGGTCGACCACGCGCAGGCTCTGCAGGTTGTGCTCGAAGCCGCCGTAGTCCTTCATGCATTCGTTCAGCACGTCCTGGCCGACGTGGCCGAAGGGCGTGTGGCCGAGGTCGTGCGCCAGCGCGGTGGCTTCGACCAGGTCTTCGTTCAGGCGCAGGCTGCGCGCCAGCGTGCGCGCGATCTGGGCGACTTCGATCGAGTGCGTCAGCCGGGTGCGGAACAGGTCGCCCTCGTGGTTCAGGAAGACCTGGGTCTTGTATTCGAGCCGGCGGAAGGCGGTCGAGTGGATGATGCGGTCGCGGTCGCGCTGGAACTCGCTGCGCGAGCCGGCCGCGGCCTCGGGATGGCGACGCCCACGGGACTTCGACGAGTGCGCCGCATAAGGTGCCAGGTGGGCGTCGAAATCGATCATCGCGTACAGGCCTCCAAGGTCGCCAGCAGCGCTTCACGCGGCGCCCCGGTGATGCTCGGGCTGCCCAGCGGTTTGAGCAGGATGAACTTGATCGCCCCGCCCTCGTTCTTCTTGTCGACTTCCATCAGCTCGATCCAGCGCTCGGCGCCGAGGTCCGGAGCGACCACCGGCAGCCCGGCCGCCTTCACCAGCCGGCGCACGCGCAGGGCGTCGTCGGCTTTGATCAGGCCCAGGCGATGCGACAGGTCGGCCGCCATCACCATGCCGCAGCCGACCGCTTCGCCGTGCAGCCATTCGCCGTAGCCCAGGCCGTTCTCGATCGCGTGGCCGAAGGTGTGGCCGAAGTTCAGCACCGCGCGCAGGCCGCCTTCGCGCTCGTCGCGCCGCACCACGTCGGCCTTGATCTCGCAGGAGCGCAGGATCGCGTGCGCCAGCGCGGCGTGGTCGCGCGCCACCAGCTTGCCGATGTTCTGCTCGATCCAGTCGAAGAAGGGCAAGTCGAGGATCGCGCCATGCTTGATTACCTCGGCCAGGCCGGCCGACAGCTCGCGGTCCGGCAGGGTGTCCAGCGTCGCGGTGTCGGCGATCACGGCGCGCGGCTGGTAGAAGGCGCCGATCATGTTCTTGCCGAGCGGGTGGTTGATGCCGGTCTTGCCGCCCACCGAGGAATCGACCTGGGACAGCAGGGTGGTCGGGATCTGCACGAAGGGCACGCCGCGCATGTAGCTGGCGGCCGCATAGCCGGTCAGGTCGCCGATCACGCCGCCGCCCAGCGCCACCAGGGTGGTCTTGCGGTCGCATTTATGTTCCAGCAGGGCGTCGAACACCAGGTTCAGGCTGTGCCAGTTCTTGTGTTCTTCGCCGTCCGGCAGCACGATGGTGACGACCTCGCGTCCGTCGGCGCGCAGCGGAGCCGCGACTTTTTCCAGGTAGAGCGGCGCGATGGTGGTGTTGGTGACGATCGCGATCTTGCCGCCGCCGGCAGCGATGTGGCGGGTCAGCAGCGCGCCGTTATCCAGTAGACCGCGTCCGATCAGGATCGGATAACTGCGTTCGCCCAGGTCGACGTGAAGGGTGGTGCAAGGCTGTTCGTTCATGGTTGTGCGTACTTTGGTCCGCTGGCGCGCGGCATCGATCGCGGCCAGCTGGTCCAGGATTGTCTGAACCATCGATTGTACGTTAGGCCGGCCGGTATCGATGACGATGTCGGCGATCTCGCGGTACAGGGGCTCGCGCTGCGCGGTCAGGTCTTCCAGTTTCTTGCGCGGATCGGCCGTCTGCAGCAGCGGGCGGTTCTTGTCGTGCGAGGTGCGCGCCAGGATGCTGTTGACGCTGGCGCGCAGGTAGATCACGGTGCCGCGCTCGGCCAGCAGGCGCCGGCTTTCCGCATTCAGGACGGCGCCGCCGCCGGTGGCCAGCACCAGGCCGCTGCCGGCGGTCAGCTCGCGGATCATGTCGGCCTCGCGCCGGCGGAAGCTGGCCTCGCCTTCGATCTCGAAGATCCATGGCACCGAGGCGCCGGTGCGCGCTTCGATCTCGTGATCGGAATCGGCGAAGTTCATGCCCAGGCGGCGCGCCAGCATGCGTCCGATGGTGGTCTTGCCGGCACCCATCAGGCCGACCAGGAAGATGTTGTTGTTCTTGCAGTGAGGCACTATGTCGATCGCTCAAAATGCAAACGGCCAGGAAAACCTGGCCGCCGCATGGTCAATTCGCCGATTTACGGGCAGGTGAACAACAGTTTAAACGGAATATTGGTCACCGTCCCCTTTGGCGTGGTGATCGTCACGTTGAAGGATGCCTGCGCCGGGCCCTTGCACTCGGTCGGGGACGTGCTGGAGATGCTGAACGTGTGGGTCGAACCCTGCGGGCCGTTGACCGCATTGCCGGTATTGTCGTCGCCGCTGGTGCCATGCGGTGCGATGTTCGGCACGGTCGCCGGCACGACGGCGGCGGCGTTGGCGTTCAGGACGCTGGTCAGCTCGACCTTGGTCCCCACCGGCATCGGGTTGTTGTTGACGTCGTTGATCTGCAGCTGGAACACCTCGGTCGCGCTGGAGCCGATCTGCCCCAGGTCGTTCGGGGTGGTGAAGGACACCAGCACGCCGTTCCTGGTGGTGTTCACGGCCCCGCTGCCGCTGAAGAAGATGGCGGTCTTGGCGAACACGGTGTTGGTGCCGTCGGTCGAGCTGGCGCAGACGGTGGCCAGGCCGGGGCGCGTGCTGTCCGGGCTGGAACCGGCGCCGGTATTGCACGGCGTGGCCGGCAGGCCCGGGGTCGCGGTGCGCGGATTCTGCGTGCGGAACAGCACCGAGCACAGGCCGTTGACGGTATTGCAGCCGCCTTTGTCGGACGAACCGATGGCGCCCATATTGGTCTGGAACACGACCGGCGTGCCGTCCGGGACCGGGTTGCCGAAGGCATCGGCCAGCATCACCTGCACGGTGGTCGCGCTCGGGTCGTCGACGCCCCAGCCTTCCACGTTGAACGCGCCCGAGCTGAGCGAGAACGCGCGCTGCACCGGCAGGCCGGTGGTCACGACGATCGAGTCGGAATAGGTCGAGATGTCCGGATTGCCGCCGCTGGCGGTGCCCGGCAGGGTCGCCTGGACGCGGAACGAGGTCGGGGTGTCGCCCGAGTTGACGGTGGTGACCACGCTGCCGGTGGCATCGGTGGTGTCGCTGAGCTTGTTGACCGTGACGGCGCTGGTGCTGGCGCTGAAATTCACCTGCTTGCCGGCCAGCGGATTGCCGAAGATGTCGACCACCTTGAAGGTCAGGGTCGCGGTCTCGGTGCGGCCATTGCCGCCCTGGCCGCGGATCACGATCGACTTGTCGGACGGCGAAGCCTGCACGAACTGCACCGAGGCGGCGGCCGGCGCGGCGATCTGCAGCTGGGTGGTGGCCGACTTGGCGACGCCGTCGGCGGACACCGTGATCACGTCGTTGTTGGCGCAGCCCTTGTCGCGGTAGACCGTCTGCGCGGTGCCGTTGTTGGTGGCGACGGTGGCGGCCAGGGTGGCCTTGCCGGCGGCCACGCAGGCCGAGCTGAAGCTGACGTTGACCTGCTGGTCGGTGTACTTGGACGAGCCGGCCAGCACATCGACCGACAGCACGGCCGAGCCGTAAGCCTGGATGCTGTTCGGCGAGGCGCTCAGGGCGCCGAAGTTCAGGGTGGTGGCGCCGACCGCATAGTTCGATTCGCCGGTGATGGTGCTGCCGGCCACGGTGCTGGTGGCGGTGACCTTGGCGGCGCCGCCGGCGGCCAGGCTGGCCACGCGCATGGTGACGCTGGCGACGCCGTTGACGTCGGTCAGCGCCGTGCCGGCCGAGGGCGAGAATACCGCCAGCGTGTTGTCGGTGCCGAAGCTGACGATCGCGTTCGGCACCGGTTTCTTGTCCTTGTCCAGCACGGTCGCCTTGACCGTCAGCGGGGTCGCGCCGGTGAGCGAGTTGGTGGTGGCGCCGCTGGCGTTGACGAAGGCCAGGGTCACGGTCGGGGTCGCGGTGACGGTGGTGCCGCCGGTGCCGGTGCCGGTGCCGCCGGTACCGCCGCTGCTGCCGGTGCTGCCGCTGCCGCCGCCGGTGGTGCCCGGGCTGCCGCCGCCGCCGCCGCATGCGGCCAGCACCAGCGCCATCAGGAGCGCGGCGGCCACGGGCGCGCCGCGGCGCTTGAAGTGGGTATCGCTCATCTCTGCCTTCTTCTTGTCATCGGTTGTGCCGGGTGGCTCAGGGCGCCGCGTTCTGGACGCGGTCGGTCACGATCTTCGGGGTGATGAACACCAGCAGCTCGGTCTTCGAGGTCGAACGCGCGGTGCTCTTGAACAGGTGGCCGACCACCGGCAGGTCGCCGAACAGCGGCACCTTCGAGTCGTTGTTGGTCTCGCTCTGCTGGTAGATACCGCCCAGCACCACCGTGCCGCCGTTCTCGACCATCACCTTGGTCTTCACGTGCTGGGTGTTGATGGCGAAGCCGGTCGCGGTGGCCTCGCCTTTCGAATCCTTGGCCACGTCGACGTCCAGCACCACGTTGCCGTCCGGCGTGACCTGGGGCGTGACTTCCAGGCGCAGGTTGGCCTTCTTGAAGGTGACCGCGGTCGCGCCGCTGCTGGTGGCCTGCTGGTAGGGCAGCTCGACGCCCTGCTCGATCACGGCCGCCACGTTGTCTTCGGTGACCACGCGCGGGCTCGAGATGATCTTGCCCTTGCCGTCCGCTTCCAGCGCCGACAGTTCCAGGTTCAGGAAGCGGTTCGCGGCCGACGAGAACAGCGAGAAGGCGATGGTCGGGGCGTTCACGCCGTTGATCGGCGCGGCCGGCAGGTTGACCAGCTGGGTATTGTTGTAGGAATCCTGGGTCAGCGCGAGCTGGCCGGTGGTCTGGCCGATGCCGTTCAGGTTGCCGCCCACCGCCACGCGCTGGTTGCCGCTGATCTGGTAGCCGGAATCGCCGCCGCGGATGGTGCGCATGTCGGCGAAGCCCAGCTTGGCGCCGAGGTTGCGCGAGAAGCCGTCGTTGGCCTCGACCAGGCGCGCCTCGACCAGCACCTGCTTGGTCGGGATGTCGACTTTCTGGATCAGCTTGCGCACGTCTTCCAGCCTGGACGGGATGTCGGTCACGAACACCTGGTTGGTGCGCGGGTCGATGGTGGCGCTGCCGCGCTTGGACAGCATGCGGTTCTTGCCTTCGCCGCCGCCCTGGTCGAGGCCGAACACGGTGCGGAAGGCGTCGGCCTTCTGGTAGTTCAGCTGGAAGATCTCGGAACGCAGCGGCTCGAGGTCGGAAATCTGCGCCTTCTGCTCGAGCTCCAGCTTTTCCTTGGTCAGCAGTTCTTCCTTCGGCGCGATCCACAGCACGTTGCCGTTCTTGCGCATGTCCAGGCCCTTGGCCTGCATGATCACGTCGAGCGCCTGGTCCCACGGCACCTGCTTCAGCTGCAGGGTCAGGCTGCCGCTGACGGAATCGCTGGCGATGATGTTCAGGCCCGAGATGTCGGCCACCGCCTGCAGGGCGGCGCGTACTTCGACGTTCTGGAAGTTGAACGAGATCTTTTCGCCGCGGTAGCCCTGCGCGCCCTGGGCCAGGCGGTTCGGGTTTTCCTTGAGCGGCTTGACGTCGATGACCAGCTGGGTGTCGCTCTGGTACACGCTCTGTTCCCAGATGCCGTGGGCGTCGATCGTCATGCGCACGTTCTCGCCTTGCGGCACGGTGGTGATCTTGGTTACCGGGGTGCCGAAATCGGTCACGTCCAGGCGCCGCCGCAGCGAGGGCGGCAGGCCGGTCCTGAGGAAGTCGACCTGGATCTGGTTGCCGTTCTGGCGCACGTCGACCGGCACCTGGCTGTTCGGCAGGTCGACCACGATGCGGCCTTCGCCGTTGCTGCCGCGGCGGAAATCAAGGTCGCGCAGGTTCTGCGGGCCGGCGGCCGGGGCCGCGGCATGCGCCGGCAGGCCGGCGGCGTTCACCGCCTGCGCCGCGCCGCCCGAGCCTTCCACGGTCAGGATCACCGACTTGCCGTCGATCGCGGCGGCATAGTTCAGCGTGCGTTTCAGGTTCAGCACCAGGCGGGTGCGCTCGCCGGCCTGCACCACGTTCACGCCGCGCACGTCGCCGAGGTTGATGTCCTGGGCGCTCTTGCCGGTGGCGTTCACGGTGGCGCCGAAGTCGAGCGCGATGCGCGCCGGATTCGTGATCGAAAAGCCGATCGGCAGCTTGGTGGGCGCATCCTTCATCGCCACGTTGATGACGACGTTATTGCCTTGCTGGTTGGCGCTGATCGATTCGATCGCGTTCTGCGCGAAAGCGCTGCTGGCGCCGAACGCCATCCACAGGCCAAGGGCGATGTTTCCAAGTCGGGTCATTTCCGGTTCTCCTTGTTTTGCAGCTCCAGCTTCGCCATGCGCTCGACCCACTCGCCGGCAGCGTCCTGCACCACTTCACGGATATTGATGGCGTCGTCGCTCACGCGGGTGACGATGCCGAAATTCTGGCCGATGCGCTGGCCGGCGCGGACCTGGTAGACCGCGCGGTCGATCTGCAGCAGCGCATAGGTCACGCTGCCCTTCTGCATCGTGCCCACCATCTTCATGGTGTCGAGCGGATAGCCCTCCAGCACCTCGCGCGGACGCTGCAGGTCGGGCTTGTTCGGATCGTGCGCGGTCTCGGCCGCCTTGGCCAGCTCGCTCAGCAGCTTGTTCGGGCTGAACGGATCGACCGCCTGCCGGTCGCCGTAGGCAAAGGGAATGAAGTCCTTCGGCTCGGCCAGCGGCTTGACCGCCGGGCGGGTCTGCTGCCTGACCTGGGCCATCCAGTCATGGATTTCCTTGACGTCGCTGTCGCCGCAGCCGGCCAGCAGCAGGGCCGCGGCCACGAAGGCGCTGGCTTGCTTGATCATGCCTTGGCCCCCTTCTTTTCCTTGTTCTTTTTCTTGCGTGCCTGCGACTGCTTGTCCAGCTCGTCCTGGTCGAGGTAGCGGAAGGTCTTGGCGACCGCGTCGAGCGACAGCACGCCATCCTTGCCGGTGTTGAGCGACAGGTTGTTCAGGGTGACGATGCGCGGCATCTTCGCCATGTCGGCGGCGAATTCGCCGATGTCGTGGTAGCTGCCGGTGACCTTGATGTCGATCGGCAGCTCGGCGTAGTAATCCTTGACCACCACCTGGCCCGGCTTGAACAGCTCGAACTGCAGGCCGCGGCCGAGGCCCGCCTGGTTGATGTCCGACAGCAGGGCCGCCATCTCGGCCTTGCTGGGCAGCTGCTTCTCGAGGCGCTCGACGTAGCGGTTGACCTGCTGCTGCTGGGCTTCCAGCGCCTCCAGGTTGATCGCCTGCGCCATCTTCGCCTTGTAGTCGTTGCGCAGGGTCTGCTCCTGCGCGGCCAGCGCCTGCTGTTCCTCGAACTGGCCGCTCCAGTAGAAGAAGTAGCCGAGGCCGAGCACGGCCGCCATCACGCCGGCCGCGCACAGCAGGCGCGGCGCCAGCGGCCACAGGCCGGGATGGCGGCCCTGCAGGCCTTCGAACTGGGACGCGATGTCGGCGCCCAGCTGTTTCAGATCGATGTTCATTTTTTTGGTCCCGGCCTGGCGCCGTCTTTGGCGCCGTCTTTGGCGTTTTCCTCTTTTTCACGCGCGCGCTTGATGAACACGTTCAGCGTGAATTCGACGACCTTGCGTCCGCTCTTGCTCTGGGCCAGGGTGGCGGCGTGCACCTCGACCAGGTCCGGGCGCTCCAGCCACGGCGAATTGCCCGACAGGTTGCGCAGCAGCTCGGCGACCCGTTCCTGCGACTGGGCCACGCCGGACAGCAGCACCTTCTGGCCGTCCTGCTTGAAGCTCTTCAGGTAGACCCCTTCCGGCGTCTGGCGCACCAGTTCGTCGAGCAGGTAGACCGGCTGGTTGCGGTCGCCCTGCAGGTCTTCGACCGCCTGCTGGCGCGCCTTCAGGCCCTCGATCTCGGCCTTCAGGTTGGCGATCTTCTTGATCTTGACGTCGAGTTCGGCGTTGGCATTCTTGAGCACCTGGTTGCGCTGGTTCTGGGTGGCGATGCGGCTGGCGTTGTAGCCGCCCACCATCAGCACCAGGGCCGCGCCGAGCAGGCCGCCCAGGGCCAGCAGCACCGCGAACGCGGCCTGCTTCTGCTTGCGTTTCGCTTCCCGGTGGGGAAGCAGGTTAATCCGGATCATCAGCCAAACCTCCGCAGTGCCAGGCCGCAGGCGACCAGGTAGGCCGGCGCTTCGTTGCGCAGCTGCTGTTCGCGCACCGACGGCCCCAGTTGCATGCCCTTGAACGGCGAAATCACCGCGCTCGAAATCCTGGTGCGGCCGGCGATCACGTCGAGCAGGCCCGGCACCAGCGCGCAGCCGCCGGCCAGGTAGATCTGGTCGATGCGGGTGTACGGCGTCGAAGTGAAGAAGAACTGGATCGCGCGCGTGACTTCCAGCGCAGCGTTTTCCAGGAAGGGCGCGAGCAGGTCGGCGCCATAGTTGTCCGGCAGGTCGCCGGCCTTCTTGCGCGCTTCCGCTTCCTCGAACGAGAGGCCGTAGGCGCGCACGATATCTTGCGTTAACTGGATCCCGCCGAAGGGCTGTTCGCGTTCGTAGATGGTCTCGCCGTTCTGCATCACCGAGATGTGGGTGGCCTGGGCGCCGATCTGGAACAGGGCCACGATGCGACCGTCCTGCGCGCCGCCCGGTTCGCTGCCCGGTTCTCCGCTCAGTTCTCCGATCACGCGCTGCGCCGCGGCACGCGCCGCATACGACTCGACGTCCAGCACGGTGGCGGTGAGGCCGGCCGCCTCGGCGATCGCGACCCGGTCCTCGACCTTCTCGCGGCGGGCCGCCGCCAGCATCACTTCCATGTCTTCCGGCGAGTTGGGCGCCGGGCCGATGACGTCGAAGTCCAGGCTCACCTCGTCCAGTGCGAACGGAATGTACTGGCTGGCCTCGGACTCCACCTGCACTTCGAGCTGGTCTTCGGCCAGGCCCGCGGGCAGGATTATTTTCTTGGTGATGACGGCGGCCGGCGGCATGCCGAGCGCGACGTGCCTGATCCGGGTGCCGCTCTTTTTCCAGACCCGGAGCACCGCTTCCGACACCGCTTCGATGTTTTCGATATTACCGTCGACCACGGTGCCGCGCGCCAGCGGCTCGGACGCATAGCGTTCCAGCCGCAGCTCGCCTTTGCCGGCATCGGCCAGCTCCACCAGGCGCACGCCGGACGTACTGATGTCGATTCCGATCAAGGGCGGGTTGGACTGTCCGAACAAGGAACCTAGACTGATCACGAGCGTTGCTCCCTCTTTGCTGCAGCGCGTTCTTGCAAGAACGACTTATTGAACGCCCGGGCGGGATGTTTTGTTTAGAAAAACCAGCGAGTTAATGCGCCTTATTTATGTAGATGCTCAAGGCACTGCGTTAAATCGTAGCAATAAGGATGACTACAGACAAGATATTTCTACACGGGAACATATTGAGCCGAAGCATGAATACGACACTTGGTTCTCCAGTCGTATGGATCAAGATTGTCACCGTTTACACAGCTGTTATCGGCTTGACCATGCGTGCCCCCGCAGCGGCCCTGCCTTATAATGAATCAGATCAACACAGCGAACCATTCATGCGCATGAAAGCATCTTCGAACGGGGCGCCGACCCCGCCGTCTTCCCCGCCCAACAAGCACAGTCCGAAACGCATCCTCCTGACCCTGCTCGCCACGCTGTTCGGCCTGGCCGTATGCGGGGTGCTGGTGGTCGTGTTCGCGCTGGCCATGGCCTACCCCAACCTGCCGGCCCTCGACACCCTGACCGACTACCGGCCGAAGATGCCATTAAGGATTTTCACCGCCGATAACGTCCTGATCGGCGAATTCGGCGAGGAGCGCCGCACTCTGGTGCACTTCAAGGACATCCCGGACGTGATGAAGAAGGCCGTGCTGGCGATCGAGGACGACCGCTTCTACGAACACGGCGGCGTCGACTACTGGGGCATCCTGCGCGCCGCGCTGCACAACGCCACCGGCGGCGCGCGCCAGGGCGCCTCGACCATCACCCAGCAGGTCGCGCGCAACTTCTTCCTGTCCTCGGAACAGACCCTGAAGCGCAAGGCCTACGAAGCGCTGCTGGCCTGGAAGATCGAGAAGAACCTCAGCAAGGACCAGATCCTCGAGGTCTACATGAACCAGATCTACCTGGGCCAGCGCGCGTTCGGCTTCTCGTCGGCGGCCCAGATCTACTTCGGCAAGGACCTGCGCGACATCAGCGTGGCCGAGGCGGCGATGCTGGCCGGCCTGCCGAAAGCGCCGTCGGCCTACAACCCGGTCGTCAATCCGAAGCGCGCGCGCCTGCGCCAGCAGTACATCCTGCTGCGCATGCACCAACTCGGCTACATCACCGACGCGCAGTTCGAGCAGGCGAAGAACGAGGAACTGAAGATCAAGACCGACAGCACGGCCTTCGGCGTGCACGCCGAGTACGTGGCCGAGATGGCGCGCCAGCTGGTCTACGAACAGTTCAAGGAAGACACCTACACGCGCGGCCTGAACGTGTTCACCACCATCACCAAGGCCGAGCAGGACGCCGCCTACCTGGCGCTGCGCCGCGGCGTGATGGACTACGAACGCCGCCACACCTACCGCGGCCCGGAAAAATACATCGAGATCCCGCAGGCCAAGAGCGAAGCCGACGAAGCCATCGAGGCCGAACTGGCCGAGCATCCGGATTCGGACGACATCGTCGCCGCGATCGTGCTGCAGGCTTCGCCGTCGCAGGTGACGGCGGTGCTGGCCTCCGGTGAGGAAATCAAAATGACCGGCGCCGGCCTGTCGTTCGCCCAGAGCTGGCTGTCGCCGAAGGCGGCCGAGACCCGCCGCATCCGCCGCGGCGCGGTGATCCGCGTGACCCAGGACGGCGGCTCGACCTGGAGCATCACCCAGATGCCGGAAGTGGAATCGGCCTTCGTGGCGGTGAGCCCGGACGACGGCGCGATCCACGCGCTGATCGGCGGCTTCGACTTCAACCGCAGCAAGTTCAACCACGTGACCCAGGCCTGGCGCCAGCCGGGTTCCTCGTTCAAGCCCTTCATCTATTCGGCCTCGCTGGAACGCGGCTTCTCGCCGGCGACCCTGATCAACGACGCCCCGATTTCCTTCGACGCCGGCTCGACCGGCGGCCAGGCCTGGGAGCCGAAGAACTACGACGGCAAGTACGAAGGCCCGATGACGATGCGGCGCGGCCTGATGAAGTCGAAGAACATGGTCTCGATCCGCATCCTGAACAGGATCGGCGCGCGCTACGGCCAGGAATACGCGACCCGCTTCGGCTTCGACGCGGACAAGAACCCGCCCTACCTGACGCTGGCGCTGGGCGCGGGCGCGACCACCCCGCTGCAGATGGCCGGCGCCTATTCCGTGTTCGCGAACGGCGGCTACCGCGTCATGCCCTACCTGATCTCGAAGGTGACCGACGCCGACGGCAAGGTGCTGTCGGAAGCGCGGCCGGAGCGCGCCGGCGTCGACGCCAACCGCGTGATCGACGAGCGCAATGCCTGGCTGATGGACAGCATGCTGCGCGACGTCGCGCGCTACGGCACCGCCGCCAAGGCCCAGCAGGTGCTGAAGCGCCCCGACCTGGCCGGCAAGACCGGCACCACCAACGACTCGATCGACGCCTGGTTCGCCGGCTACCAGCCGCACCTGGTTGGCATCGCCTGGATGGGCTACGACCAGCCGCGCAACCTGGGCAACAAGGAAACCGGCGGCGGCCTGGCGCTGCCGATCTGGATCGGCTTCATGCAGAAGGCGCTGAAGGACGTGCCGGTCGCCGAGCGGCCGGTGCCGGCCGGCCTGGTGCAGTACGGCGACGAGTACTACTACATGGAGAACCCGCCGGGCACCGGAGTGCAGTCGCTCGACGTCGGGGTGGCGCCCCCGGCCGACCAGCAGAAGACGCGCGATGCCGTCAGGAACGAGCTGTTCTGATTCCGACGCACCGGGAAACGTTTTTTGACGAAATTATGTAATCATGGCCTTTCCAGCGGCACGATTGCCATTTGAACGAAAGTATCCATGAGTACACAGAACACCTCCAGCACGGCCTTCATCTCGACCGGCATCCCCGGTCTCGACAATGTGCTCGGCGGAGGCCTGACCAGGGACAGGCTGTACCTGGTCGAAGGCGATCCCGGCGCCGGCAAGACCACGCTGGCGCTGCAATTCCTGGCCGAAGGCGCGGCGCGCGGCGAGACCGTGCTGTACATCACCCTGGCCGAGACCGAAGTCGAGCTGCGTGCGGTGGCGCAGGCGCATGGCATGTCGCTGGACGGCGTCACGGTGCAGGAAGTGATCCCCGACGAAAGCCTGCTCGATCCGGGCGAGCAGTACACGGTGCTGCATCCGTCCGAGGTCGAACTGGGCGAGACCAACAACATGATCCTCAAGCTGGTCGAGGAACTCAATCCGACCAGGGTGGTGCTCGATTCGCTGTCCGAACTGCAGCTGCTGTCCGGCAGCCCGCTGCGCTACCGGCGCCACGTGCTGGCTCTCAAGCAGTATTTCGCGAAACGTTCCTGCACCGCCCTGCTGCTCGACGACAAGACCTCGCTGCGCGGCGACCAGCAGGTGCGCAGCGTGGCCCATTGCGTGATCTCGCTGCAGCACACGGATTCCGAATACGGCGCCGAACGACGCCTGGTGCGGATCCTGAAATACCGCGGGATCGCGTTCCGCCGCGGCCCGCACGACTACGCGATCGTCACCGGCGGCCTGGTCGTCTATCCGCGCATCGTCGCCGCCGAAACGCGCGAACTGAGCCGGCGTGCGCAGGTCGGCAGCGGCCTGCCCGCGCTCGACATGCTGCTGGGCGGCGGCATCGAGGAAGGCTCCAGCACTCTGATCTCGGGTCCGCCGGGCACCGGTAAGTCCAGCGTCGCGGTGCAGTTCGTGAAGGCGATGACGGAGCGCGGCCAGCGCGCCGCCCTGTTCCTGTTCGAGGAATCCTTCAATACGCTGCTGAACCGCAGCGAAGGCATCGGCCTCGACCTGCACACGCCCTACGAATCCGGCCTCCTGAGCGTGCACCAGATCGATCCGGCCGAGATGTCGCCCGGCGAATTCAGCCATGCCGTATGCGGCGCGGCCGACCAGGGCGCGCGCGTGATCGTCATCGACAGCCTGAACGGCTACATGAACGCCATGCCCGAAGCCGGCTTCCTGGCCACCCACCTGCACGAGATCCTGACCTACCTGGGCCAGCGCGGCGTGGTGACCTTCCTGGTCGGCGTCCAGCAGGGCATCGTGGGCAACACCATGTCGACCGGGATGGACGTCAGCTACCTGGCGGACAACGTCCTGATCCTGCGTTATTTCGAGGCGCAGGGCGCGGTCCAGAAGGCGGTTTCCGTGTTCAAGAAGCGCGGCAGCGCCCACGAGACGACCCTCCGGTATTTCGACATCACGCGGCGCGGCATCACCGTCGGCCCGGTGCTCAGCAATTTCCAGGGAATCCTGACCGGCGTGCCGATGATCCTGCCGGCGCCCCACGGAGCGTCCGCAGCGTGATGCCGAACGCAGAGCTGGAACACCGCATCCTGATCCATGCACCGGTAGGAAAGGACGCCAGGCTGATCGCCGAGCTGTTCGGACGCGCCGGCATCGACTGCTGCATCTGCGCCCAGCCGGGCGAACTGGCCGGGGAACTGGCGCGCGGCGCCGGGGCGCTGCTGGTCGGCGACGAGGCGATCACGCCGGAATTCCAGCGCATCCTGAAGCACGTCCTCGACCACCAGCAGGGCTGGTCCGACCTGCCGGTGCTGATCATGAGCCGGCGCGAGGCCGTCTCCGCCGGGCTGCAGCACCGCTACCTGGAGCTGGGCAACGTCTCGCTGCTGGAGCGGCCGGTCCACGGCGTGACCCTGGTCAGCGCGGTCCAGTCGGCCCTGCGCGCCCGGCGCCGGCAGTACGCGATGCGCGAAGTCGACCAGCGCAAGGACGAATTCCTGGCCATGCTGGGGCATGAGCTGCGCAATCCGCTGGCGCCGATCCGCGCCGCCTCCGACCTGCTGCGCCTGCCGTCCCTGGACCGCGACAGGATCCGCCAGACCAGCGAGATCATTGCGCGCCAGGTCACGCACATGACGGGGCTGATCGACGACCTGCTCGACCTGTCGCGCGTGTCGCGCGGCCTGGTCACGCTCGACGAAACCCTGCTGGATGCACGCCAGATCGTCACCAGCGCCGTCGAGCAGGTGCGCCCGCTGGTCGACGCCCGCCGGCACCGCGTGACGATCCAGATGCCGCACGACGGCGCCTTCGTGCATGGCGACCAGAAGCGCCTGGTGCAGATCGTCGCGAATGTCCTGAACAACGCCGCGAAATACACGCCCGAGGGCGGGGACATCGTGGTGGCGCTGCACGCCGACGACGGCAGCGTGCGCTATACCGTCAGCGACAACGGCATCGGCATGGCGCCGCAGATGATCGAGCAGGTATTCGACATGTTCGCGCAGGCCGAGCGTTCTTCCGACCGTTCGCAGGGCGGCCTCGGCATCGGCCTGGCGCTGGTGAAGAACCTGGTGCTCCTGCACGGCGGCCAGGTCTCCGCCTACAGCGCGGGGATCGGCAAAGGCAGCCGCTTCACGCTCACCCTGCCGCGCGTGGCGGCGCCCGGCGATGGCGCCACGGCCACGCCGCATGCGGCGGCGGCGGCGGCGGACGCGCACGGGCTGCACCTGCTGGTGGTCGACGACAACGACGACGCCGGCCAGATGCTCGGCCTGTACCTGGAGGCGGCGGGCTACCGGGTCACGGTCGTGCAGAGCGCCCGCGCGGCGCTGGAATGCGCGGGCGGGGAGCCGCCCGATGCCTGCCTGCTCGACATCGGCTTGCCGGACATGGATGGCAACGAACTGGCGCGGCGCCTGCGGCAGCTGCCGCGGATGGCGTCGGCGACCCTGATCGCCATCACGGGCTACGGGCAGGAGGCGGACCGGGCCAGGACCGCCGCGGCGGGCTTCGACCACCATTTCGTCAAGCCGGTGGACATGGAAGCCCTGCTGGGTGTGATCAGCGCAGCTTGACCGGCGCCCCGCCCTGCTGGGTGGCGTAGTCCGACAGCGAGGCGAACAGCTCGCTGTCGTCGCGCGTATTGCGCCACTCGTCGCCCACGCGCTTGTAGTGGAAGCCGCCGGCGCGGGCCGCCACCCACATCTCCTGCAGCGGGGCCTGGCTGTTGACGATGATTTTCGAACCGTTGTCGACGAATTCGATTTCCAGCACGTTGCCGCTGCGCTTGCATTCGACGTCGACCACGTCCTGCTCGAACAGGCGGTCGAAGGCCTGTTCGATCTCGTTCAGGGTGGCTTCGGCCAGGTCCAAAAATTCGGTTTCGGTCATGCTACACTCCAAGGTCTGCTAATCAAACCGTGATTCTAATCGTGAAGTCCCCATTTGCGCTCCCGGCTCTTGCTGCCGCCATGCTGGCCCTGCTGTCCGCCTGTGGCCAGCCCGGCCCGCTCTACATGCCCAAGCCGCCGGCCCGCGCCGCTGCGACCACGCCGGCCGCTCCCGCGGCTCCGGCTGCTCCGGCAACGACGGTCAGCCCGCCGGCGCCCGCCGCGGGCGTGACGCCGCCGGTCGCGGGATCGAACGGCACCACCACGCAAGCTCCCCAATCTCCTCCCGCCACCCAACAGTAATCATGTCGCAATTCTCGTACCAAGACGGCGTCCTGCACGCCGAAAGCGTTCCCCTGTCCGACATCGCCCGGCAATTCGGCACCCCGACCTACGTCTATTCGAAGGCCCAGCTGCTGCAGAACTTCCGGGGCTACGCAAAGCCCGCCCAGGGACGTGACGCCCTGGTCTGCTACGCGATGAAGGCGAATTCGAACCTGGCCATCCTCGACATCCTGGCGCGCGAAGGCGCGGGCTTCGACATCGTCTCGGGCGGCGAACTGCTGCGCGTGATCGCCGCCGGCGGCGACCCCGGCAAGGTGATCTTCTCGGGCGTGGGCAAGACCGTGGCCGAGATCGAACTGGCCCTCGGCAAGGGCATCCTGTGCTTCAACGTCGAGTCGATCCCGGAGCTGCACCGCATCAACGAAGTCGCCGGCCGCCTCGGCAAGCGCGCGCCGGTGTCGCTGCGCGTGAACCCGAACGTCGACCCGAAGACCCACCCCTACATCGCCACCGGCCTGAAGGCCAGCAAGTTCGGCGTGGCCTTCTCGGACGCCCTGGACACCTACCGCACCGCCGCCTCGCTGCCGCACCTGGAAGTGGTCGGCATCGACTGCCACATCGGCTCGCAGCTGCTGGACGACGCGCCGCTGCTCGAAGCCCTCGATAAACTGATCGAGCTGATCGACACCCTCGCCGCCGAAGGCATCCACCTGCACCACCTCGACGTGGGCGGCGGCCTGGGCATCGACTACGGCACCGGCGACAACGCCCCGGTGGCGATCGGCGACTACGTCAGCCGCGTGTTCGCGCGCGTGGACGCCTGGCGCGCCAAGAAGTACGAGGGCAAGCCGATCAAGGTCATCTTCGAACCGGGCCGCTCGATCGTCGGCAACACCGGCGTGCTGCTGATGTCGGTCGAATTCCTGAAGCCGGGCGAAGAGAAGAATTTCTGCGTGATCGACGCCGCCATGAACGACATGGCGCGCCCGGCCCTGTACCAGGCATGGATGGACGTGAAGCCGGTGGCGCCGCGCGACGGCGCCACGGTCACCTACGACCTGGTGGGCCCGGTCTGCGAATCGGGCGACTGGCTGGCGCGCGACCGCGAGCTGGCGGTCGAACCGGGCGACGTGCTGGCCATGATGGCCTCGGGCGCCTACGGTTTCACCATGGCCTCGAACTACAACACCCGCGGGCGCGCGGCCGAGGTGCTGGTCGACGGCGACAAGGTGCACCTGATCCGCCGCCGCGAAACGCCGGCCGAGCTGTTTGCGCTGGAAACGATCGTCGCCTGAAATTTGTTGCACGAGCTTGCATGAATGATAAGCTCTCCGGATCGCCATCCGGAGGCTTTCCATGCAAGCGCTCGATTCGTCCGAATACCCTTCCCTGCCAGCGCTGACGTCGCCCCGCATCGGCGCCTGGCGAATCCTGCTGGGCTTGCTGCAAGGCCTGCTCCTCTACCTGCTCTACCGTGCCGGCCAGGACCTGGCATGGCCGGCGACGGTGCCCATGCTGCTGGTGCCGCTGATGCTGGCCGGCCTGCTGGTGCCGGTGATCCTGATTTCCGGCCTGGGCCACCTGTCCCGGCGCCAGTTGCTGCTGTGGGGCGGCGTCGCCCTGCTGGTGCTGGTCGGCCTCGGTTGCCACGATGCCTGGCGCGGCGGCGACCTGCCGCTGCCACCGCACGGCGAACCGAATGTCCGTCATGCCTCCGCGGCCGGACTGTACCGCTCCCTCTACCCCTCGTCGCCACTGGTGCTGTTCGCCATGGCCGGTTGCTTCATCGCCCACACCCTGGTGCTGGCCGCGGTGCGCGACGGCCGCCGGATCGCCGGTTACACGAGCTATTTCGACATCGCCTGGAAGCTCGGCGTGCAGCTGGCCTTCAGCGCCCTGTTCACCGGCGTGAGCTGGCTGGTGCTGGTCCTCGGCGCGAACCTGTTCGACCTGGTCAAGCTGAAATTCCTGTCCGAGCTGCTGCGCAAGGAGTGGTTCGCGATTCCCGTGACCGCCTTCGCCTTTTCCTGCGCGATGCACCTGACCGATGTGCGCCCGGCCATCGTGCGCGGCATCCGCGGCCTGCTGCTGGTGCTGTTGTCCTGGCTGCTGCCCATCATCGTGCTGCTGGTCGGCGGTTTCCTGCTGGCCCTGCCGTTCACCGGCCTGGAACCTCTCTGGAACACGAAGCGCGCGGCCGCGGTGCTGCTGGTCGCCGCCGCCGGCCTGGTGGTGCTGGTCAACGCGGCCTGGCAGAACGGCGAGGACGGCGCCTCGGTCGCGCGCATCGTGCGCTGGGCCGCGCGCGCCGCCGCCCTGCTGCTGGCGCCCCTGGTCGCGCTTGCCGCGTACGCTCTGGCCCTGCGCGTGCGCGACTACGGCTGGACCGGCGACCGCGTCAGCGCGGCGGCCTGCATCGTGGTCGCGGCCTGCTATGCGGCCGGCTATCTGCGCGCCGCCCTGCGCCCGGGCTGGCTGCCCTCGCTGGCGGCGGTCAACATCGGCGCCGCCTTCGTGGTCCTCGGCGTGCTCCTGCTGCTGTTCTCGCCCCTGCTCGACCCGGCCCGGATCTCGGTCGCCAGCCAGCTTGCGCGGCTGGAGTCCGGCAAGGTCAAGGCCGACCGCTTCGATTTCGCCTTCCTGCGCTTCGACGGCGAACGCTATGGACGCGCCGCGCTGGATCGCCTCGAGCGAGAACCCAAGGGAGTGGATGCGGCACTGGTGCGGCGCCAGATCGGCATCGTGCGCAAGATGAAAAGCTCCTGGGACCGCACCGCGCTGACTGCGCAGAGGGTCGACCTGAACTCGAACCTGATGCTGCGCCAGCCAGGTGCGCGGCTGCCCGATTCCTTCCTGCGCACCGATTGGGCGCTCAAGGACAACCTCTACCTTTACCCGGAATGCCTGCGTGAGCCAGGCAAGCACTGCGATGCCTTGTTGCTGGACGTGAACGGTGATGGCAAGCCGGAAGTGCTGGTCAGCAGCCGCGACGACAACGCCGCAACGGTGCCGGATGGCGTCGTGTTCGCCGAAGACGGCCAGGGACAATGGTCGGCGATTGCCCGCGTGAACCTGCCGCAGGTCGACTGCCAGGCCTTGCGCGCCGATCTGGCGGCCGGCAAGCTGCGCGCCGTGCCCCCGGTGCTGGCGGACATCGAGATCGGCGGCGCGCGCGCGCACCTCGAGCCGGTGACAGATGGCCGCGGCTGCCTGCCGCGCAAGCCCTAGCCGGCCGCCGGACTGCAGCGCAGCAGGCGCCGCACGCAGTCCGCCACCGCCGCGTGCAGCTCGGGCGGATGGCGGATCTCGAAATCGAAGGGCATGCCGGCCAGCTGCCGCGCGAACCAGTCCAGCTCGTCGGACTGGGCGTGGATCGTGACACCCTCGGCGCTTTCCTCGAACACCCCGGCCTCGGCGAACAGGTGGGCCCGCGCCGACGCCAGGTCGGTCTTCAGCAGCACTTCGATCGTGAAGGCGCGCGGCAGGGTCGCGATGGCCTGTACCAGATGGGCCATCGGATCGAAGCCTGCCGGCCGGTCGAACGGTTCCGCCAGCGGCTCCACCCCGGCGATGCGGTCCAGCCGGAACGTGCGCAGCTCCTGCCGCAGGTGGCACATGCCGACCGCGTACCAGCGCCCATGGCGGAACGCCACGCCGAAGGGATCGAAACGGCGCACCGAAGCGTCGCCGTTCTGGTTCTGGTAATGCAGCACGACCCGCCGGCAAGCCTGGGCCGCGCCGGTCAGCGCCACCAGCGCGCGGTTGTCGGCGCGCTTGCTGGCCGGCGCGGGCGCCGCGTCCAGCTTCACCGTCTCATCGACGGCGCGCACGCGCCGCTTCAGCCCGTCCGGCATGACGCGCTCCAGCTTGGCCTGCGCACTGGCCACCGCGGGCGCCGCCTCGGCCAGTCCGAGCCCGCGCGCGGCGAGCAGGCCGAGCGACAGCGCCAGCGTCTCGTCCTCCGTGAACATCATCGGCGGCAGCTTGAAGCCGGGCATCAGGGCATAGCCGCCCGCGCGTCCGCGCTCGGCCACGATGGGAATGCCGATGTCTTCCAGCTTGCCGACATAGCGGCGCAGGGTGCGGCGGTCCACGCCGAGGCGCGGCGCCAGCTCGGCCCCGCTCATGCGGCCATGGGTCTGCAGCAGTTCCAGCAAGGCGAGGACGCGTGTGGTCGGATGATACATAGGACCGATTATGTCCTATATCGGGCGTACCGTGACGTTTTGACCACGGAGGCAAACATGAACGGAAGTACCACGCTGTGGCTGTATTTCGTGCTGGTGCTCGGCATCATCGCCCTGCCCGGCCTCGACATGGCCTATGTGCTGGCCAACGCGCTGGTCGGCGGCCGCGGCGCCGGCCTGGCCGCGGTGGCGGGCATCGTCGCCGGCGGGATCTGCCACATCGCGATGGGCGCGCTCGGCGTGGCCGCCATCGTGCAGCTCTGGCCCGCGCTGTTCAACCTGCTGCTGGTGGCCGGCGCGGCGTATATCGGCTGGATCGGCTGGCAGCTCGCGCGCGCCGGCGCGACCACGCTGCGGGTCCACCTGGACGCCCCCGCGCGGCCGGCCGCGTCCGTGTTCCTGAAAGGGATGGCGACCTGCCTGCTCAATCCGAAGGCTTACGTGTTCATGCTGGCGGTGTTCCCGCAGTTCCTGAAACCGGCGCAGGGACCGATCTGGCCGCAGGCCGCCGCCCTGGGCCTGATCACGGCCGGCACCCAGGCCGGCGTGTACGGCGGCGTGGCCCTGCTGGCGCAACGGGCCGGCGCCTCGCTCGGCGCCAGCGGGCTGGCCACGCGCGCGGTCGGCCTGCTGCTGGTGGGCACCGGCGTGGTCACCGTCGTGCAAGGGTGGCAGGCATGAGCCGCCGCCTTCTGTCCGGCGCCGCGCTGGCCTGCGCGCTGTCCGCCTCCCCCGTCGCCGGCGCCCTGGCGCAGGACTGCTGCCCAGTCGTCGAACTGCGCCAGTACACGCTGTATCCCGGCAAGCGCGACGAGCTCATCGCGCTGTTCGAGGAACGCTTCATCGAAAGCCAGGAAGCGACCGGCATGCGCATTGCCGCCACCTTCCGCGACCTGGACGCCCCGAACCGCTTCGTGTGGGTGCGCGGATTCGCGGACATGCGGGCGCGCCACGAGGCCCTCACCGCTTTCTACTACGGCCCGGTATGGCAGGCCTGGCGCAACCAGGCGAATGCCACCCTCGAAGACAACGACAACGTGCTGCTGCTGCATCCCGCCTTCGCCGGCAGCGGCTTCGTGCTCGACGGCCTGGCGCGGCCGGCTGCGGGTGCTGCAGTGGGCAGCCGGCTGGTGGTCGCCACCATCTACTACCTGCGCGACGATTCGCTGGATGGCTTCGCGGCCGCGTTCCGGCGCGACATGGCGCCGCTGCTCGAACGGCGCGGCGCGCGCATCCTCGCGCAGTATGTGACGGATAAAAGCAAAAACACTTTCGAACGGCTTCCGGTGCGGGAGAAGGAGCGCGTGTTCGTCAGCTTTGCCGCGTTCGACGGTGCGGCGGCGTACGACAGGCACGTGCAGGCGCTGGCGGCGGACGAGCGCTGGCAAGCCATGTTGGCCGCCCACGCCATGGAGCGGGCGCCGGAGACCTTGCGCTTGCAGCCGACGGCGCGTTCGCTGGTGCGCTAGGCGGGGCGGGCCCTTGTTTGCGCGGCCGCCTGGCAGTACAAGTGTCTACGGCATCTGGCCGGCTGTCCTATGAAAACAGGATTCCTGTCCCTTGTGCCGATGACACGGCCAACTATCATGGCTCGTGGAGAGCAAACCATCGCATGGCCTGGAGGGGACAATGAGATTCGGTGACATCGACAAGACGCTTGCAGCCAGCGCCGCTGGGGGCGTGATGCTATTGGCCGTTTGCATGCCCATGACGGCGTTCGCTGCCGACAAGACAGCGGGCGAGCCGTCGGCGGGCGCCGCCAGCAAGGGCGCGTCCATCGAGCGTGGGCGCTATCTCGTCAAGATTGCGGGATGCAATGACTGTCACACCGCGGGGTATGCGCAATCCGAGGGCAAGGTTCCGGAGAAGGACTGGCTGCTCGGCGACCGACTGGGGTTTCGTGGCCCATGGGGAACGACTTACCCGGCCAACCTGCGCCTGACGATGAGCAAGATGAGCGAAAGCGAGTGGGTGAAGTTCGCGCACACGACGAAGCTGCGGCCTCCGATGCCCTGGTTCGCCTTGCGCGATATGGACAAGGAAGACGTGCGCTCCATCTATCGTTTCGTACGCCACCTCGGACCTGTGGGCGATCCGGCCCCGGCTTTCGTTCCGCCCGGCCAGACTCCCAGCGGCCCCGTTATCCAGTTTCCGGCGCCGCCCCAGTAATCGGCGGCCAGGCCGGGCCAGTTCTCGACGGGGCGCCGCCGCCCCGCCTTTGGCCCGGCCTTCCTATTCCCTGTCGCGCGACCGGTCTTCCGGCCAGGCCTGCCTTGCGCAAGCCGCCGCCTGCTCGTTCCAGCGCCCGTCCAGCACCAGGCAGCGCTCGACCGACGAGCCGGTGTGGAAGCGCGAAACCGCCAGCACCAGCACGAGCACCAGTGCCAGTAGAAGGCCGAGAGCGGTAGGTCCCTTCATCACGTCAGGAACCCATGGACCTGGATGAGGTGAGGCTGCGCGCGCGGCTCCAGCTCCAGTACGCGCGCAGGCCGAGCAGCACGGCGACGACCGTGCCCCAGATGATCGGCTGCTCGAAGTTGTGCTTGCCCGCCTTCATCCACCAGTAATGCAGGATCGTCAGCGGCGCGATCAGGTAGATCAGGCGGTGCAGCTGGGCCCAGCGCCGGCCGAGGCGCTTGATCATGGCGTTGGTGCTGGTCGCGGCCAGCGGCAGCAGCAGCACGAAGGCGATGAAGCCGACCGTGATGAAGGGACGCTTCAGCACGTCCTTCCACATGGCGCCGAAGTCGAAGTCGTGGTCGGCCCACAGGAAGGTCAGGAAGTGCATCAGGGCGTAGAAGAAGGTATACAAGCCCAGCATGCGCCGCAGGCGGATCAGCCAGTTCCAGCCGGTGAAGCGGCGCAGCGGCGTGATGGCGAGGGTGGCGCACAGCAGGTACAGCGCCCAGTCGCCGGTGCCGTGGGTGACGAATTCGACCGGCTCGACCGGCACCTGGTTGACGATCAGCCAGGCGATGCGCGCGAACGGCAGCAGCGCCAGCACGAACACCACGCTCTTGATCGCAGTGAGCTGCTTCGGCGATGGGCCGACGGCCGGCCTGGAGGGCGCGTTCTTTGTCATCTGGCCTCGTCAGAAGTATTTCTTCAGGTCCATCCCACTATACAGGGACGCGACCTGGTCGTAGCCATTGAACATCAGGGTCTTGCGCTTCGGCGCGAAGAAGCCGCCTTCGCCGATGCGGCGCTCGCTGGCCTGGGACCAGCGCGGGTGGTCGACATTCGGGTTCACGTTCGAATAGAAGCCGTATTCCTCGGGCGCGACCGTGTTCCAGGCGGTGCGCGGCTGGTCGCGCACGAAGCGGATGCGCACCAGCGACTTGGCCGACTTGAAGCCGTACTTCCAGGGCACGATGACGCGCACCGGCGCGCCGTTCTGGTTCGGCAGCACCTGGCCGTACATGCCCACCGTGAGCAGGGTCAGCGGATGCATGGCTTCGTCCATGCGCAGGCCTTCCACGTATGGCCACTCCAGCACGCGGCTGCCCACGCCCGGCATCTGGCGCTTGTCGGCCAGGGTGGTGAATTCCACGTATTTGGCATTGCCGGTCGGCTCGACCTGCTTGATCAGGCTGGCCAGCGAATAGCCGACCCACGGGATCACCATCGACCAGCCCTCGACGCAGCGCAGGCGGTAGATCCGCTCTTCCAGCGGCGCGAGCTTGACCAGGCGGTCGATGTCGAGGGTCAGCGGCTTCTTGACCTCGCCGTCGATCTGCACCGTCCACGGCCGCGTGCGCAGGGTGTGCGCGTTCTGGGCCGGATCCGATTTATCGGTGCCGAATTCGTAGTAGTTGTTGTAGTGGGTCGCGTCCTCGAACGAGGTCTGCTTTTCCGTGGTCGAGAAGGCGGCGTTGCGGGCGGCGGCCAGCTTTTGCGCCGGCGTCGTTTGTGCGAAGGCTTCGCGGTTGGCCAGTTCCCACAGCGAGGAGCCGACCGCGGCCGTGGCCGCGATCCGGGCGATGAATTGGCGTCGGCCTTCGTAGACCTCGCGCGGCGTAATTTCGGATGGGAACGGCAAGTCGATGCCGTTCGGGTTTCGTTTGATCAGCATGGCTGGCTCCCGCAAAGCGCGCCGGGCGCACACGTTGCGCCCGACATATCAACCTTACACTATTTGCCGGGATTCAGCCGCCCAACGCACTGTTTTACAGCTTGCCGTACGAATGGAGCCCGGACAGGAACATGTTCACGCCCAGGAAAGCGAAAGTCGTCACGACCAGGCCGATCAGGGCCCACCAGGCGGCGGCGCGGCCGCGCAGGCCGGACATCAGGCGCATGTGCAGCCAGGCCGCATAGTTCAGCCAGACGATCAGGGCCCAGGTTTCCTTCGGGTCCCAGGACCAGTAGCCGCCCCAGGCCTCGGCCGCCCACAGCGCGCCGAGGATGGTCGCCACCGTGAAGAAGGCGAAGCCGACCGAGATCGACTTGTACATCACGTCGTCCAGCACTTCCAGCGACGGCAGGCGGTCGGCCAGGATGCCGTGCGACTTGAGCAGGTAGGCGCTGCCGACCATGGCCGCCAGCGCGAAGGTGCCGTAGCCGATGAAGTTGGCCGGCACGTGGATCTTCATCCACCAGCTCTGCAGGGCCGGCACCAACGGCTGGATCTCGGCGGCGTCGCGCGCCACCGTGTACCACAGCAGGAAGCCGACCGCGGCCGAGATCACCAGCAGCACGAACGGGCCCAGCTGGCGGGTCGCGTAGCGCTGTTCGTAGTACAGGTAGAACAGCGCCGTGATCATCGAGAACAGGATGAAGACTTCGTACAGGTTCGACACCGGGATATGGCCGACGTCGGCGCCGATCAGGTAGGACTCGTACCAGCGTACCATCATGCCGGTAAAGCCCAGCACCACGGCGGCCCAGCACAGCTTGGAGCCGACGCTGGCGCCGAACGGCGAGCGCGCAAGCAGCCCGATCCAGTAGAACACGGTCGAGAACACGAACAGCGCGCTCATCCACAGGATCGCGGACTGGCTCGACAGCATGTACTTGAGGAAGAATTTCTGGTTGGCGGCGTCGAGCGCACCGCCGTACAGCGACACGCCCCACAGCGACAGCACGGCGATCAGCGGAATCAGCCAGCGCACCGGTTTCCAGTGCCAGCCCAGCAGGGCGAAGGTAGGCGCGGCCAGCACCAGGATCGCCTGTTCGTAGACGTCCATGAAGCTGCCGTAGCGCTGCAGCGCGAACAGCGCAGCCGCCAGCAGGCCGGCGCCGTACAGCCAGTCGATGGCGCCCAGGCGCTTGAAGAAGCCGGGCGGCTGGGTGTACGCAGCCTGCGCGGGCGACGACGACGAAGTGCTGGGGGGTTGGGTTGCTTGCGACATAAGTCCTCTCTCCGGTACCTGGCCTAGCTTACGCCGATTTCCGCCGATTGCGGCAGCCTGGTCTTCAAATCCTCGAACTCGCGCTCGAAGTCGAGCGTCTTGCGCTGGGTGCTCATCGCCATCAGCGCGTGTGCATCACTTCCCTGTTCCTTCACCCACACCCAGATGCGGCGCTCGCGGATGTAGAACATCGAAAAGATGCCCAGCACCAGCAGCAGGCAGCCCAGGTAGACCACTTTCTTGCCCGGCGAGCGCGTCACCTGCAGCACCGAAGCCTTGACTTCGGTGAAATCCTCGAGCGACAGGTAGACCGGCGCGCCGTAGAAGAAGCTGTCCGACAGGGCGTTCGTCGCCAGTTGCAGGAAGCGGCCATGGGCCTCGCTGGGCTCGATCGGCGCGTCGCCCGCGCGCGCATGGGCGGCCTGCCACAGTTCCCACATCGCGCCGTTGAGCATCTTCATGAAGACATTGGCCGCCTTTTCCTGCTCGGCGGGCGGAATCCGTTCGAGGAATTGCGAGACCGCCAGGTAACCGCCCTTGCTGCCATCGCCGGCAAAGATCGCCAGCGTCTTGGCCGCCGATTCCTGCAGCTGGCGCGCCAGGGCCGCGTCGTTCCTTGCCTGCGGCATGGCGCGCTCGGCATAGCGGCGCGCGGCCTCCTCGCGCAGGCTGGGGTCGGCCAGCGCGGCGCGCAGGCGCATCCATTCGCGCACGCCGTGCCGGTCGTCGGCGGGAATGCGCAGGAAGCTGAACGGGTCGCCCGGATTGCTGCGCACGCCGGCCAGGTAGACCTCGGCCCCTTCGAGCGTCACCGGCTGCATGTAGTTCATGAACTCGCGCGCCTGGCCGGTCTTGTCGCGCAGCTTGTACTGCACGCTCGGGCCGACATTCCTGAGGTCCTTGTTGTTGGCGTTCTTGGCGGCCGAGCCCGTGTGCTGGGACAGGGTGCGGGCCAGTTGCGCGTCCAGCGATTCCGCCTTCTTGACGTCGCGTACGTCCTGGCCTTCCTTCGTGTTCTCGACGTTGAAGGCGCGGAAGCCCGACCACTCGACGGTGTAGGGCTCGCTGCCCTGCTTCAGTTCGGTCGCGTTGCCGACCTCGCCCTCGATCGCGAAGGGTTTATCCGACGCGCCCGTCATCGGGTAGCCGGTGAGTTTGAGCTTGCTGCCGCCGTCCTCGATGCCGGACTGGTAGATCGCCACGCCGCGGTAGATCAGCGGCTGGTTGACCTTGATGCTGGCCGGGAAGGTCTTGCCGGTCTCGTGGTCGCGGATCGTGACTTCGCTGGCGAACAGCTTGGGCATGCCGGTCGAATAGAAGTCGACGATGAATTTGTTCAGGTGGATCGTGAACGGCAGTTCCTGGATCAGCACGCCGTTCGCCTGCTGCAGGATGGCGCTGGCGCTATCCTGGCCTTCCGGAATCATGGTGTTGCCGCGGTAGCTGGGGTTGCCCAGGCCGAGCCGGTGCCGGGGCGGGATCTGTGCGATCAGGCCGCCGCCCGTATATGGCGTTTTGCCCATGAACCATTGCTGGAAGCGAATGGTCAGGTCGGAATCGAGCAGGCCGCCCAGCAGGATGATGACGATCGCCGAGTGCGCGAAGATGTAGCCGAACTTGTTGCCGGCGCCCTTCTTGGCCGCCACCAGCACCCCGTTCGGCTTGTCGACCAGTTTCACGCGGTAGCCGGCGTCGGCGAGGCGCCGGGCGGTCTGGCTGGCCAGCGCCACCGCACTGCCGCCGGCGGTCCATTCGCTCTTGTGGTGGAAGTTGCGCAGCGAGTCCTCGCGCACGCTTTCGCGCCAGCTGCGCATGTCGCGCATCATCTTCGGCGCATTGCGCGCGATGCACAGGCTGGTGGAGACGATCAGGATCGCCAGGATCAGCAGGAACCACCAGGCGCTGTAGACGGTGTACAGGCCGAGCTTGCGGAAGATCTCGAACCAGAACGGGCCGAACTGGTTGACGTAGTCCGGCGCGGCCTGGTTCTGTTTCATGACCGTGCCGATGATGGCGGCGATCGCCAGCATCACCAGCAAACCGATCGCGAAGCGCATCGACGACACCAGCTCGACCGCCTCGGCCAGGCCGCGGCGGCGCGTTTTCAGTTCAATTCCCGTGGTGCTCATCGATTTCCTGGCGGGCGCAGGCGCCCGTTTGCTTCAAACCTTACTTCAGGCCGGCGATGTAGTCGGCAACGGCTTTCATTTCCTCGTCCGACATGCGCTTGGCCAGGGCGCCCATCTGCGGGCTGTTGTTGCGCGCACCGGTCTTGAAGGCTTGCAGCTGGTTGATCGTGTAATCCTGGTGCTGGCCGGCCAGGCGCGGATACTGGGCCGGGATGCCCGAACCGGTGGCGCCGTGGCAGCTGGCGCAGGCGGCCACGCCGCGGTCGGCGATGCCGCCGCGGTAGATCTTGCGGCCCAGTTCGATGGTGTCCTTGTTGCGCGCCGCGCCCTGCTTCGGTTGCTGGGTCGACAGCCAGGCGGCGATATTGGTCTTCTCTTCGTCGCTCAGCATCTTGGCGTAGGTGGTCATCACCGGCTGCTGGCGGTTCGGGGTGGTGAAGTCGACCAGCTGCTTGTGGATGTAGGCTTCGGCCTGCCCGGCCAGCTTGGGATTGGCGACGATGGTGGAGTTGCCGCCGGCGCCGTGGCAGGAAGCGCAGGCCGGCAGGCCGCGTGCGTTGTCGCCGGTGTCGTACAAGGAGCCGCCCTTGGCAGGGTCGGCTTTCGGAGCGGAGCCGTGGACCGCGTCGGCGGCTTGGGCGCTGCTGGCGAACACCAGGGTCGCGAGCAGCAAGGACTTTACGATTGCCGCACCGGCGGCCGGGGAAAACACACGATTCATTCAAGCACCCTGAAAAAATTAAAACGATAATTCTTGCGTACAGTGCAGCGGCCATGCTCGTGTCCTGCCACCGGAAGAGCGCCTAACAAAGCCTGCAGGGCAAGGCGCACCGTCGAAGACAGTACGCTAGTACGGCGAGACGGTGCAACGCCGCCATGCGGGTTTTGTTAGGCGCTCTTGCTTGCCGACGACAGGTAACTCCCTATTGTACAATAGCTTTGTTTCCGAACCGCCTCTTTTGTTGTCTTTTTCGCTCCAACCAACTGCACCCGCCCATGTCCAAACTCTGGCAAGCCCGCTTCTTCACGACCGTCAACCAGCTGCGCGACCTGCCGCGCACGCAGGTGCCGGAAATCGCTTTCGCCGGACGCTCCAACGCGGGCAAGTCGACGGCGATCAATATCCTGACCAACCAGAAGGGCCTCGCCTTCGCGTCCAAGACGCCGGGCCGCACCCAGCACATCAACTTCTTCTCGATCGGCGGCGCGCACGTGGCCATGCACCGCAAGGACCCGACCAATGTCGACGAGATCCAGGCCCTGCTGGTCGACCTGCCCGGCTATGGCTACGCGGAAGTGTCGGGCGACGCCAAGCTGCACTGGCAGAAGCTGCTGGGCGACTACGTGCAGCGCCGCGAACAGCTGGCGGCCCTGGTCCTGATCATGGATTCGCGCCGCCCGTTCACCGAACTCGACATCCAGATGCTGGAATGGTTCGCCCCGACCGGCAAGCCGATCCACTGCATCCTGACCAAGGTCGATAAACTGAACCGCAACGAATCCACCAACGCGCTGCGCCAGGCGCAGCAGGTGCTGGACAGCTACGTGGACGAGGAAGGCAACGGCTTCCCCTTCACCGTGCAGCTGTTTTCGGCCCTGAAGCGGGTGGGCATCGACGAAGCGAACGACAAGATCATCGAACTGCTGGGCCTGCAAGACGAAGAAGACGGCGAGGCCCCGCAGGACGCTCCGCTCTGAACCTCTGCTTTCACTCTTTCCGAGGACAAGATATGCCGATCATTACCCCTGGCCAGTACCCTGGCGTGCGCATGCGCCGCATGCGCCGCGACCCGTTCTCGCGCGCCCTGATGCGCGAGAACACCGTCACCGCGTCGGACCTGATCTACCCGGTGTTCATCCTCGACGGCCAGAACCAGCGCCAGCAGGTGGCCTCGATGCCGGGCGTGGAGCGCCTCTCGGTCGACCTCCTGATGAAGGTCGCGGAGGAATGCGTGGTCCTGGGGATTCCGGTACTGGCCCTGTTCCCGATGGTCGACGCCTCGCTGAAGACCTATGACGGCGTCGAAGCGACCAACCCGGACGGCCTGGTGCCGCGCGCAGTCCGTGAACTGAAGCGCAACTTCCCGCAACTGGGCATCATGACGGACGTCGCCCTCGACCCGTACACGACCCACGGCCAGGACGGCCTGCCGGACGAGAACGGCTACATCGTCAACGAAAAGACAATCGCCATGCTGACCCGCCAGGCCATGGCCCAGGCCGAAGCCGGCGTCGACATCATCGCGCCGTCGGACATGATGGACGGCCGCATCGGCGCGATCCGCATGGCGCTGGAAGAAAAGGAATTCATCCACACCCGCATCATGGCCTACTCGGCCAAGTACGCCTCCGGCTACTACGGCCCGTTCCGCGATGCGGTGGGGTCGAGCGCCAACCTGGGCAAGGCCGACAAGAAAACCTACCAGATGGACCCGGCCAACAGCGACGAAGCCCTGCGCGAAGTGGCGCTCGACATCGCCGAGGGCGCCGACATGGTGATGGTCAAGCCCGGCATGCCCTACCTGGACGTGGTGCGCCGCGTAAAGGACGAGTTCAAGGTGCCGACCTTCGCCTACCAGGTCAGCGGCGAATATGCGATGCTGCAGGCCGCCTTCCAGAACGGCTGGCTGGATCCGGACAAGATCATCCTCGAGACCATGATGGCGTTCAAGCGCGCCGGGGCCGATGGCGTGCTGACGTATTTTGCGCTGGATGTGGCGCGGCGCCTGAAGGCCATGGCTTGATTGTTCAGCCAAGTTAAATAATAAAAAACCGCGCCGGAGCGCGGTTTTTTGTTATCTCGGCGGTTTGTAATCCGGGAACATTTCCTTGTACAGGAAGTCGGTCAGCTCCTTCGTATCCGCCGGCCTTGCCGACAGCGTCACCACCTTGTTCAGGCGGTGCGAATCCCATTCGAAGTCGCCGGTCTTTTCCTTGCGGATCAGCTCGATCATCTTCCTGACGATCGCGGTCTCGATGTCCGGATCGCTGCCGCGCTCGACCGTCACGGCCGTCAGCCAGCGCCGCTTGAAGTTCGGGTTCCAGCCGCGGAACTTCAGGTCGGCGCGGCTGAAGGTCTTGTTGGTGACGCTGAACACGCCGCCGGTCTCGTTCGGATCCTGGCCGCCGCGGCCATTGATGGCGGCAATGTTCGCCATCGCGTTGCGCATGCCGCGCTGGGCGTCGCTTTCCTCGGCCGGCTGCTCGCTGCGGGCGCCGCGCGCCTGGCGGCGCTTTTCGATGAAGGCCGCCATGTCGGTTTCGTCCGGCTGCAGCCTGGTTTCTTCCTTCGGCTGCGGTTTGGGCTGCTCGACCGGCTTTTCGTTCGGCAAGGTGATCGTGTCCGGCAGGCGCGGCACCACAATGCGCGGCTGCGTGAGCTTCGGCATCGGCGGCAGGGTAGTCGCGCTCTGCTTGGGCGCCGGCTGCTCGGCCTGCGGGGTGGGCTTGTTCGGTTTCAGGGGCGGCAGCCAGACGACGGCCTGGCCGGCCTTCGGCGGTGCGTGGCGCTCGGCCTTCGGCTGGAACAGCCAGACCGCCACCAGCAGCAGGTGCAGGGCGATCGTGACGATCAGGCCGGTTCGGTTCGCCCCCTTTTGTCCGTAAGTGACCACTTTCCGTCCAGGCAGCGCTTGGCCGCAATGTGCGCAGACATCGCTGTCTTCCAGCGGGATATGGGAATGGTCACGCAAGATAATCGTACAACTTTCCGGGAAGTAGCAAAGAATGGTCCGAGGGCCGCAGTCTAACCTGTTTTGGGTTAGCAGCACATGTTTGTTGGACCTTCGCTAACAGCTTACAAGCTGGTCGGATTGATGGTTGTTACAGAATGTATCCGCGGCGCGACAGATGGCCGGTAGATAAACGCGGGCACGTGATGCCCACCCTACGAATCATGTTGCACGTAGGGTGGGCACACCGTGCCCACGCACCGAATTACGCGGCCTTGGTCAGGACGACCTGCGGCGCCTCGTGGTGAGGCGCTTGCTCCAGTTGCTCCAGGTGCCCGTCGGTCATCGGCCCCTTGCCGCTGTAGCGGTCGAGGTAGAGGTAGATCACCGGGGTGATGTACAGTGTGATGACCTGCGAGAAGATCAGGCCGCCGCACACCGCCAGGCCGAGCGGCTGGCGCAGCTCGGCGCCGGCGCCCAGGCCGAGGGCGATCGGCAGCGCGCCCATCAGCGCAGCCAGGGTCGTCATCAGGATCGGGCGGAAGCGCAGGATGCAGGCCTCGCGGATCGCCTGTTCCGGGCTCAATCCCTGGTTGCGCTGGGCGTCCAGGGCGAAGTCGATCATCATGATCGCGTTCTTCTTCACGATACCGATCAGCATCAGGATGCCGATCATGGCGATCATGGTCAGGTCCATGTTGAACAGCCGCAGGGTCAGCAGCGCGCCCACGGCCGCCGACGGCAGGCCGGCCAGGATCGTGATCGGGTGGATGAAGCTTTCATACAGCACGCCCAGCAGGACGTAGATCACGCCCACCGCCGCGATGATCAGGATCAGCTGGCTCGACTGCGAGTCCTGGAACACCGCCGCGTCGCCGCCGTATTTCGTGATGATCGAGGCCGGCAGCTTCATGTCGCGGCCCATCTGCTCGATCGCCGCGGTGGCGTCGCCCAGCGGGGCGTCCGGCGCCAGGTTGAAGGACAGCGTGATCGCCTGCAGCTGGCCCTGGTGGTTGACGGCGATCGGGCCGACCGTGCGCTTCACGATGGCCAGGCTGGACAGCTGCACCAGCTGGCCGGTCTTGCTGCGCACCGACAGGCGCGACAGCGCGTCCTCGAACTGGCGGTCTTCGTTGGCGGTTTCCAGGATCACGTAGTAACTGGCCGCGGTCGAGTAGATGGTCGATACCTGGCGCTCGCCGAAGGCGGCGTACAGCGCGGTGCGCACGTCGCCCAGCTGCACGCCCAGCAGGTTGGCCTTGTCGCGGTCGATGTCGAGGGTCGCCTGCAGGCCCTTTTCCTGGGTGTCGCTGGTGACGTCGCGGAACAGCGGGTTGTTGCGCATGCGTTCCATGAACTCGTTGGCCCACTGGCCGATGTCCGCGCCCGACACGCTCTGCAGCGTGTACTGGTAGCGGCTCTTCGACTGGCGGCCGCCCAGCTGCAGGTTCTGCACCGGCGCCATGTAGACGTTGATGCCGGCGATCTTGCGGGTGGCCTTGCGCAAGCGCTCCATCACCTGCGGCATCTTGTCGCGCTGGTCGCGCGGCTTGAGCACCACGAACATGCGGCCGTTGTTGCCGCCGCCCGAGAACGCGGTCGTGTCCTGCACCGCCGGATCGGCCTGGATCGCGGCTGCGACCTGGGCGTGCAGCGCCTGCATGGCGCTGGACGAGATGTCTTCGGCGGCTTCGGTGGACACGCGCAGCTGGCCGATGTCCTCTTCCGGGAAGAAGCCTTTTGGGATGGTCGTGTACAGCAGCACCGTCAGCGCGAAGGTGCCGAAGGCGATCATCAGCACCACGAAGCGGAAGCGCAGCGCCAGGTCGAGCGTCTTCTCGTAGGCGTTGCGGACTTTCGTGAAACCGGCTTCGAAGTGGCGGCCGATGAAGCTCTTTTCTTCGTGCGGGCCGTGGCCCGCATTTGGCTCATGAGCAGGCAGCAACCGCGAGGACAGCATCGGCACCAGGGTCAGCGAGACCACCGCCGACACCAGGATCGCCAGGCCGACGATCACCGCGAATTCGTGGAACAGCAGGCCGATCACGCCCGGCATGAAGAAGATCGGAATGAAGACCGCCACCAGCGAGATCGAGATCGAGATGATGGTGAAGCCCATCTCGCGCGCGCCCTCGAGGGAAGCGCGCAGCGGCTTCTTGCCCATCTCGATGTGGCGCACGATGTTCTCCAGCACCACGATCGCGTCGTCGACCACCAGGCCGACCGCCAGCGTGATGCCGAGCAGCGAGATGTTGTCGAGGCTGTAGCCGAAGGCGTACAGCAGGCTCAGGGCGCCCAGCAGCGAGATCGGCATCGTGATGGCCGGGATGAAGGTCGCCGAGACGCGGTGCAGGAACAGGAAGATCACCAGCACCACCAGGCCGACGGTCAGCGCCAGCGTGAAGTTCACGTCGTGGATCGCTTCGCGGATCGACTTCGAGCGGTCGTTGACCAGGTTGATCTTGATCGAGGCCGGCAGCTGCGACTGGAAGCGCGGCAGCAGGTTGCGCACGTGGTCGACCACGGCGACGGTGTTGGCGTCCGGCTGGCGCTGCACCAGCAGCACGATGGCGCGCTCGCCGTTGTAGGCGCCGTAGGCCTTGGTCGACTGGTAGCTGTCCTCGACGGTGGCGACATCCTTCAGGCGCACCGGCTGGCCGTCGCGGACAGCGACGATCAGCTCGGCGAAGTCGGCCGCCTTCATCATCTGCGGCGGGCCCTGGATGGTGAGCGTCTGCTGCGGGCCGTCCAGCACGCCGAGCGCCGCGTTCGAGTTGGCGGTGCGCAGCGAAGCCGCCAGTTCGTCCATCGTCAGGTTACGCGCGTTCATCAGGTCGGTCTTGGCGCGCACGCGCACGGCGAACTTCTTGCCGCCGTTGACCGACACCTGGGCCACGCCCGGCAGGGTCGAAATCGCCGGCGACACCAGGTTTTCGGCGTAGTCGTTCAGCTCCGACAGGTTCATCGACGGCGAGGTCATGGTCATGAACAGCACCGGCGCGTCGGCCGGGTTGACCTTGCGGTAGGACGGCAGGTCCGTCATCTCCTGCGGCAGCTGGCGCTGGGCCGCCAGCAGCGCGGCCTGGACGTCGACCGCGGCGCGGTTCACGTCGATCGAGTTGTCGAATTCCAGCGTCAGCGAGGTATTGCCCTGGGTGCTGGTCGAGGTGATCAGGTTGATGCCGGCGATGGTCGAGAACTGCTTCTCGAGCGGCAGCGCGACCGACGACGCCATGATCTCCGGGCTGGCGCCCGACAGGTTGGCGTTGACGTTGATGACCGGGGTGTTATAGCTGGGCAGCGCCGCGACCGGGATGTGCATGTAGGCCAGCACGCCGACCAGGATCAGGCTGATCGACAGCAGCACCACCATGATCGGCCGGCGGATGCATAATTCGGAGAGGTTCATGCGGCCCCGCCCTTCCTGCCGTCGCCGGCTTTCTGTCCGCCGTCACCGCCTTTTCCCATTTCCGATGCGAGGCGCACCTTGCCGCCTGGGCGCACGTTCTGCTTGCCCTCGGTGATGACCTGCTCGGCGCCGGTCAGTCCGCTGACGGCGGCGTCGGTACCGGCCCCGTACAGGCGCTGCACCGGCACCTGGCGCGCAGAGTGATCCTTGTCCAGCACATACACGTAGGTGCCCTGGGCGTTGGTGATGATCGCGTTCTGCGGCACCACCACGGCGTCCCTGATGGTCTGCACGGTGACCCTGGTGTTCACGTACTGGCCCGGCCACAGCGTGGTGTCGCGGTTCGCGAATTCGGCCTTGACCTTGATGGTGCCGGCGCTCGGGTCGACGGTGTTGTCGATGAAGCTCAGGGTGCCGGTGACCGGCGCCATGCCGGCGCCCGGGATGGCCTGCACCTCGACCTTGCCACGCTTTTGCGCCGCCAGCAGGGCCGGCAGGCTCGATTCCGGCAGCGTGAAGGCGATCGTGATCGGGTCGAGCTGGGTGATCGTGGTGAGCGAGGTGGCCGGCTGCACCAGGCTGCCCGGATAGACGGCGATGCCGCCGACGCGGCCGGACATCGGCGCGCGGATCGCGGTGTAGCTGGTGCTCACGCCGGCCGCGCGCGCCGCCGCGCTGTCCGACTGCAGCGTCGCGCGGGCCTGGTCGACCTGGGCCTTCAGGGTGTCGACCGCGCTCTGGGCGATGAACTTCTGCGCGAACAGCTCCTGGCTGCGCTTGTACTGGCGTTCGAGGTCGGCCAGCTGGGCGCGGTCGCGCTCGACCTGGGCCTGGGCCTTGTCCTGGTTGGCGCGGTCGGCGCGGTCGTCGAGCGAGAACAGCAGCTCGCCGGCCTTCACGAACTGGCCTTCCTTGATGTGGACCTGGCGGATGGTGGCCGTGGTCTGCGGGTGCAGGTCGACGGTGCGGATCGGGGTCACGGTGCCGTTGGCCTGCTGGACCACCGGCACGTCTCGGCGTTGCGGGGCCACCACGTTGACGACCGCGGGCGGCGGGCCGCCCTTGCCCTTGGCGGCGTTGGCGGCGCCGGCGTTCGCGCCTTCCTTCTCCTGGCTGCAGCCGCCGATGCCGGCAACGATGATGACGGCGGCAATGGCGCCGAGATGATGCTTTTTCATTCCACTCCCTGTGCCGCCAGTGCCGGCGGCTTCGTTTTTATAATGATGAGGATGAGACGTGGGTCTCCCGGGCGATTTTCGCACATCGGCATGACCCTGATATTACTTCCCTGGGTAAAACTCCGGCAGCATGAGCGTTGCTTCGAGGCCGCCGTCCGGGTGATTCGCCAGCGCGATGCTGCCGCCGTGCTGCTCGGCGATGTTGCGGGCGATCGTCAGGCCCAGGCCGGTGCCGCCCGATTCGCGCGAGCGCGAGCCTTCGACGCGGTAGAACGGGTCGCATACGCGCGCCAGCTCGTCCGGCGGGATGCCGGGGCCGCCGTCGCGGATGCGGATCCGCGCCGCGCCGTTGATGCGGTCGACCGTCACCTTGGCCGACTGGCCGTACTTGACGGCGTTGTCGATCAGGTTGACCAGGCAGCGGCGCAGGTCCATCGGACGGCCCAGCAGCGCCATGTTGGCGGTGCCGCTCAGGGTGACGCGCTGGCTGGCGTCGGCGGCGTCGGCGCACACCGAATCGAGCAGCGAATCCAGGTCCAGCATCTGCATGGTCTCGGTGGTGTCCATGCTGCGCGCCAGGTCCAGGCCTTCGCGCACCATCGCCTGCATCGCCGACAGGTCGCCGATCAGGCGCTGGCGCAGCTCTTCCTCGCCGACCTTCTCCAGGCGCAGGCGCATGCGCGTGAGCGGGGTCTGCAGGTCGTGGGTGATCGCGGCCAGCATCTGGGTGCGCTGGAAGATGTACTGGCGGATCCGCGCCTGCATCGCATTGAAGGCGGCGCTGGCCTGGCGGATCTCGTCGGCGCCGGTCAGGTCGAGCGGCGGGTGGTTGATGTCGTTGCCGAGGTCCTTCGCGGCCTGGGCCAGCTGCTTGAGCGGACGGGTGGTCATGCGCGCCACCAGGTAGGCCAGGAAGCCGATGCTGACCAGGAACAGCGAGATGGTGCCGCGGTAGTCGGTGCGCTCGGGCATCACGGCCGAGCGCGGCGGCAGGACCGACAGGATCAGCGGCGTGCCGTCGCGCAGGCCGACCAGGATGCTTTCGCAGGTGCCGCGCCACTTCATGCGCAACAGGCCGAACAGCACCGACTGCTCGCGCGCGGTCGCGCACGACTCGGGACGCGCCGCCATCGACTGCAGGCGGTACGGGCGCGTGCTGGCGCTCTTGTTCATGCGCGCCGCCAGCAGCTGGGTGAATTCGGTCGGCGCCGGGGCCAGGGCCGGCAGGGCCGCAGCCGCCGCTTCCAGGCGCATGCCGGGACGGTTCGCCACCTGCAGGTAGGCGCTGCGCGCGGATTCGGGGACGATCTCGGTCGCCATGATCAGCTGTTCGGCGCGGTCCAGCGAATGCAGGTCGCGGAACTCGTCGATGACGCGCGCGCGTTCGGCGTCCGCCACCAGCTGGGTCAGTGCGGCGGTCAGCAGGACGCCCAGCAGCAGGGTAATGAACACGCGGCCCGTCATCGAGCCGAAGAATGCCTTCACGCGCTGGGCTCCACGCTCACCTGGCCGGCCAGCACGTAGCCGCCGTTACGGACCGTCTTGATAATCTGGGGCATGCGCGCGTCCTCGCCCAGCTTCTGGCGCAGGCGGCTGATCTGGATGTCGATCGAGCGGTCGAAGGGATCGGCGTCGCGGCCCTGGGTCAGGTTCAGCAGCTGGTCGCGGTTCAGCACGCGGTTCGGATGTTCGAGGAACACGCGCAGCAGGCGGAACTCGGCGCCCGACAGCATGATGATCACGCCCTGCGGATTGACCAGGTGGCGCGCGGTCAGGTCCAGGGTCCAGCCGGAGAACTTCATCTGCTGCACGTTCTCGGTCTGGGAGTTCGGCGGCATCGCGTGGCTGCGGCGCAGCACGCTGCGGATGCGCGCCAGCAGTTCGCGCGGCTCGAAGGGTTTCGGCAGGTAGTCGTCGGCGCCCATCTCGAGGCCGAGGATGCGGTCGAGCGGCTCGTTGCGGGCGGTCAGCATGATCACCGGCAGGGTCGACGTGGCGCGCAGTTTGCGGCACAGGGTCAGGCCGTCGTCGCCCGGCAGGTTCAGGTCGAGCACGATCAGGTCGGGGCGCGACTCGTCCAGTATCTTCCACATCGCATTGCCGTCGGCGGCAGCCAGCGCGCGGTAGCCGTTCGCTTCCAGGTAATCGGCCAGCAGCGAGCGGATGTCGCGGTCGTCGTCGACAATCAGAATGGTAGAGGGATTATCCATGACATCACATTATCCAGACTTGGCGCGCCCCTGAACAGCCACTTTGTATCGGTATGTATAAGTATGGTGCAAGGAAACAAATTGATACAAAGGGCGAGATAGCGGACACGCTGGGCTTACATCTTTCACCGATGATGGTTTCACTGTGGCAGCCGCCACATAACCTGACTAGGACACAAGAGATGAACACCTTACGCAAAACCCTCTTCACCGGACTGGCCGCGCTGTCTCTGGGCGGCGCGATGATCGGCGCCCAGGCGCAAACCCAGGCTCCCGACGCCCATCCGAAGGCGCACCTGAGCAAGGAAGAGCGCCAGGCCAGGCACGCGGAGTTCGCGGCCAAGCGCGAACAGATGCGGGCCCAGCGCGTCGCCAGGCTGCACGACGACCTGAAGATCACGCCGGCCCAGGAAAACGCCTGGAACGCCTTCGTGGCCTCGATGAAGCCGGCCCACCGCGCCGACGGCCAACGCGGCGACCGCGCCGCCTGGGCCGGCCTGAGCGCCCCGCAGCGCGCCGAGAAGATGCTCGAGCGCCAGAAAGCGCGCACGGCCGCGATGGAACAGCGCCTGGCCGCCCTGAACACCTTCTACTCGGTGCTGTCGGCGGACCAGAAGAAGGTCTTCGACGAAAAGACCGCGCGCATGCAGTCGCACTTCGGGCGCCATGGCGGCCATGGCGGCTGGCAGCATGGCGGCCAGCAGCGTGGGGATACGGCGCGCGGTTGAACTGGCCGCTAGCTTGTGAACGTCGTCCCCGCGCAGGCGGGGACCCAAGTTCTGCGTGAACGATCGAAACGCATTCAACGTCAACTTGGGCCCCCGCCTGCGCGGGGGCGACGTGTATCTTGCGGTAACGACGGTTATCGCAGCTTTCCCAGCGAAGCCAGGAACTTCTGGCTGTCCTGATACCCAATCACCCGCCCATCCGGAATCTCCCTCCCCGCCCGGTCGAACAGGATGATCCCCGGCGGCCCGAACAGCCCGAAGCGCTTCAGCATCGCGCGGTCGGCCGCGTCGTTGGCGGTCACGTCCACCTGCAGCAGCACCGTATCCGCCAGCCGCGCCTTGACGGCCGGGTCGACGAAGGTCAGCTTTTCCATCTCCTTGCAGGACACGCACCAGTCGGCATAGAAGTCGAGCATGGCGGTCTTGCCGTTCGTGGCTGCCAGCGCGGCATCGAGCTGTTCGACGGTCTTGATGCGCGTGAAGGCCAGCGGCTGGGCCGGTGCGCCGCCGGTAAAGCGCGCCAGCGGCGCCAGCGGGTCGCGCGCGCCGCTGGCGACGCCGACCAGTTGGGTCGCGCCGAACACCGCAAACGCCGCGCCGAGGGCCATCGCGGCCCAGTGGCGCGGCTTGCCGGTGGCGCGCAGCAGATAGAAGCCATAGCCGAGCAGCAGCGCCGCCCACAACAGCATCTGGACCAGGCCCGGCAGCACCGGCGCCACCATCCACAGCGCCATCGCCAGCATCAGCACGCCGAAGAAACGCTTCACCGCTTCCATCCACAGGCCGGCGCGCGGCAGCAGCGAGCCGGCCGACACGCCCACCAGCAGCAGCGGAATGCTCATCCCGATCGCCATCGCGAACAGGGCGGCGCCGCCGACCAGCACGTCGCGGGTCTGGCTGATGTAGACCAGGGCGCCGGCCAGCGGCGCGGCCACGCAGGGGCCCACGATCAGGGCCGAGATCGCGCCCATCGCGAACACGCCGGCCAGCTTGCCCGACGCCTGGCGCCCGGAAGCGTCGGCCAGGCGGGTCTGCAGGGCGGCCGGCACCTGCAGCTGGAACACGCCGAACATCGACAGTGACATTGCCGCGATCAGCAGCGCGAACGTGCCCAGCACCCAGGGGTTCTGCAGGGCCGCGGCGAGCCCTTCGCCGAGCAGGCCGGCGGCCACGCCCAGCACGGTGTAGACGATCGCCATGCCCAGCGAATACGAGAGCGACAGCACGAAGCCGCGCGCGCGCCCGGCTTGCCGGCCCTCGCCGACGATGATCGAGGACAGGATCGGCACCATCGGCAGCACGCAGGGCGTGAACGCCAGGCCGAGGCCGAGCAGGATGAAGGCGGGGACGATGGCGAGCAGGCGGCCGCCCTGCAGCAGGGCGGCGATGCCGGACAGTTCGGAAGGTGCGGACCTGCCGGTCGCCGCGGCGGTCGGCGCAGACGGGGCTGCGGATGCGGCCGCGGGCGCCGGTGCCGCGGCGGCCGGGATGTCGGCCTGGGCTGGCTGTGAAGCGGCGGACGGCAGCGGCTGGCCCGGCAGCGTGAACGAGGGCCCGCCCTCGGCGGCCGGGGTCGAACCGGGCGAACCGGTGCCGGACTGGCCGGGCGGCAGGCTCATCTGCGGCTGCGACTGCCCTGCCCCGCCGCCATTGCCGGCCACCAGGCGGATGGTCGCGTCCTGCGGCGGGTAGCACAAGCCTTTATCTGCGCAGCCCTGGCCGGTGGCGGTCAGCGTGAACGGTCCGTCGCCCCGCACCGGAATCCGGATCGCCACGCCCTTGTGATAGGTCTCGACCTCCTTCTGGAAAGTGTCGTCGAACTTGACCTTGCCGGGCGGGATCTGCGCTTCGCCGAGCTGCGCGCCAGCGGCGGCGAACTTGAAGCGCTCGCGGTACATGTAGTAGCCGTCGGCGATCGCGTAGCTGACCTCGGCCGTATGCGGATCCAGCATGCGGGCGGAGAATTTGAAAGCCTGTTCGGGCGGGAGGAAATCCTCGTCCGCGCGCGCGGGCGACAGCAGGACGGTGCAGGCGATCAGGAAAGCGGACAGGAATCGGAGCATGGGGGAGAAGTGTTGGTTCAACGCAGCAGAATGGTACACCCGGCGTGTCGCCGATGCACGGGCGAAAAAAAACCAGGCGCGAAGCCTGGTTTTTTATACGCTGACGAACCGATTACTCGGCGGTCGGTGCGTTTTCGTCGACGCCGACTTCCGGACGGTCGGTCAGTTCGACGTAGGCCATCGGCGCGTTGTCGCCAACGCGGAAGCCCATCTTCAGGATACGGGTATAGCCGCCGTTGCGGTTCGCGAAGCGCGGGCCGATGTCGGCGAACAGCTTCTGGACGATCTCACGGTCGCGCAGGCGGGCGAATGCCAGGCGCTTGTTTGCCAGGGTGTCTTTCTTGCCCAGGGTGATGATCGGCTCGACGACCTTGCGCAGTTCCTTTGCTTTCGGAACGGTGGTCTTGATCGCTTCGTGACGCAGCAGCGAAACGGTCATGTTGCGCAGCATGGCCAGGCGGTGGGACGAAGTACGGTTCAGCTTACGGAGGCCGTGACGGTGACGCATGGTAAATCCTTTCGAGTTTTATATTCCAGTTCTTCGATCGCTCATGCAGCTTGCGGGAGCGCGGACCGGTTCTAATGGATGAAAACGCTTGATGCCGCATGCACCAGGCGGTACTACAAACAGCAAACCACTACAGTTTCGTAAGCTCGAGAAACCGTAGCGAGCAGGGCTCAGTTCGGGCCGAGAAGCGCAGCCGTACTTACGGTACGGCGAGCATCGCAGGCCCGAAATGTGCCCGCGCAGTAGGTTTATCGAGCTTACTTCTCGAGACCTGCCGGCGGCCAGTTCTCGAGTTTCATGCCGAGGGTCAGACCGCGGGAAGCCAGGACTTCCTTGATCTCGTTCAGCGACTTGCGGCCCAGGTTCGGGGTCTTCAGCAGTTCGTTTTCCGAACGCTGGATCAGGTCGCCGATGTAGTAGATGTTCTCGGCCTTCAGGCAGTTTGCCGAACGGACGGTCAGTTCCAGGTCGTCCACCGGACGCAGCAGGATCGGATCGACCAGCGGAGCGCGCGACGGTGCTTCGGCGGCGGCTTCGGTGCCTTCCAGGGCGGCGAACACGTTCAGCTGGTCGACCAGCACGCGTGCCGACTGGCGGATCGCTTCTTCCGGGGTGATGACGCCGTTGGTCTCGATGTTGATGATCAGCTTGTCCAGGTCGGTACGCTGTTCGACACGGGCCGATTCCACGGCGTACGACACGCGGCGCACCGGCGAGAACGAGGCGTCCAGGATGATGCGGCCGATGGTCTTGTTGGTGTCTTCCGACAGGCGGCGCACGTTACCCGGCACATAGCCGCGGCCCTTCTCGACCTTGATCTGCATGTCCAGCTTGCCGCCGGCGGTCAGGTGGGCGATCACGTGTTCCGGATTGATCAGTTCGACGTCATGCGGCAGGTCGATGTCCGATGCCAGGACGGGGCCTTCGCCTTCCTTCTTCAGGGTCAGCGTCACGGAGTCACGGTTGTGCACCTTGAACACGACACCCTTCAGGTTCAGCAGCAGGTCGACCACGTCTTCCTGCACGCCGTCCAGCGAGGAGTACTCGTGCACGACACCGGCGATCGTCACTTCGGTCGGCGCATAGCCGATCATCGACGACAGCAGCACGCGGCGCAGCGCGTTGCCCAGCGTATGGCCATAACCACGTTCGAACGGCTCCATCACGACTTTTGCGTGACCGGCGCCGAGCGTCTCGACATCGATAATACGTGGCTTCAACAGACTATTTTGCATGAAAGGTCCTTTATCAATACCCTCGGCTCGTTACACCGATAAGGCTGATGGCATCAGTAGAAACGCCCGCTGCGATGGCGGGCGGGTACAGCGAATTCGGTTCAAGACGGAGACAGTTGCTCCGTCGTTCCCGCGGAGGCGGGAACCCAGGCTTGCACGCATTACTTGAACTCATGCAGAACCTGGGTCCCCGCCTTCGCGGGGAGTCGTTCCGACCAATGGGAGGAACGACAAATCATCGCGGGGTGACCGCGATGAAGTCAATTAACGCGAGTACAGTTCGACGATCAGCGCTTCGTTGACGTCGGCAGCGATCTCGTTACGCTCCGGGAAGGCGCGGAAGGTGCCTTCCATCTTCTTGGCGTCGACCGAGACCCAGCTCGGCATGCCGACTTGTTCAGCCAGCGACAGCGCTTCGACGATACGGGTCTGCTTCTTGGCCTTTTCGCGGACAGCGATCACGTCGCCGGTCTTGACCTGGAACGACGGGATGTTCACGACGTTGCCGTTCACGGTGAAGGCTTTGTGGCTGACCAGCTGGCGCGCTTCGGCGCGGGTCGAGCCGAAGCCCATACGGTAAGCGACGTTGTCCAGGCGCGATTCCAGCAGCTTCAGCAGGGTCTCACCGGTGTTGCCCTTGCGGCGCGACGCTTCGGCGAAGTAGCGGCGGAACTGACGCTCCAGCACGCCGTAGATACGCTTGACCTTCTGCTTTTCACGCAGCTGGTTGCCGTAGTCCGAGGTACGAGCGCCCGACTTGACGCCGTGCTGGCCCGGCTTGACGTCCAGTTTGCACTTGGAGTCGAGCGAGCGGCGTGCGCTCTTCAGGAACAGGTCGGTGCCTTCACGGCGCGACAGTTTTGCTTTTGGTCCGATATAACGTGCCACGTTAAACTTCCTTTGTTTGAATGATCACGCCCCGGATGTGGTCCGATGTGAGGATAAGTCCACAACAGGCGCTAGTCCGATTCTGCATGAGATCGGACGTGGCTTACAAAAACCTTGGTGTCATGGCGACCCAAGGCGACAATAGCCGGGCAGTATAACCCATTTCTGGGCTCACTGCACCGGCGATTCTTTCACGACGCTGACGTCGCGCATCTACCACAGGCGGGCGAAGCCGCCAGCGGAATTAGATACGACGGCGCTTCGGCGGACGGCAGCCGTTGTGCGGAACCGGCGTCACGTCCTGGATCTCGGTGATCTTGATACCCAGGTTGTTCAGCGCGCGCACAGCCGATTCACGGCCCGGGCCCGGGCCCTTGATGCGCACTTCCAGGTTCTTCACGCCGTATTCCTGAGCGACCTTGCCTGCGGCTTCAGCTGCGACCTGCGCCGCGAACGGGGTCGACTTACGCGAACCCTTGAAGCCGGCGCCGCCGGAAGTTGCCCACGACAGGGCGTTGCCCTGACGGTCGGTGATCGTGATGATGGTGTTGTTGAACGAAGCGTGGACGTGTGCGATGCCTTCGGCGACGTTCTTCTTGACCTTCTTACGGATGCGCGCTGCTGCTGCGCTGCTTTGTTGCTTAGCCATGGTCGGTTCCTAGATTATTTCTTCAGCGATTGAGCGGCCTTGCGCGGGCCCTTGCGGGTACGTGCATTGGTACGGGTGCGCTGACCGCGGACCGGCAGGCCCTTGCGGTGACGCATGCCGCGGTAGCAGCCCAGGTCCATCAGACGCTTGATGTTCATGGACAGCTCACGGCGCAGATCGCCTTCGACCACGAACTTGCCAACCTGCTCACGCAGCTTTTCCAGTTCGTTGTCGTCCAGGTCCTTGACCTTCTTATTGGTAGCAACGCCGGTCGCTGCGCAGATCTGCTGCGAACGGGTACGGCCGATGCCGTAGATCGCCGTCAGGCCGATGACGGTGTGCTGATGATTGGGGACATTGACCCCTGCAATACGTGCCATTCGTTATTCCTCGTATTAACCTTGACGCTGCTTGTGACGCGGCTCGACGCAGATCACGCGGACCACGCCCTTGCGCTTGATGATCTTGCAGTTGCGGCAGATCCGCTTGACTGAAGCGTTAACTTTCATTTTGCACTCTCTTCCAGATTCGATTACTAAATGTTTTACTTGGTGCGGAACACGATGCGGGCCCGGGACAGGTCATACGGAGTCAGTTCCACCGTCACCTTGTCGCCCGGAAGGATGCGGATGTAATTCATCCGCATTTTACCCGAGATATGTCCCAACACCACGTGCCCGTTTTCCAGCTTCACGCGAAAGGTCGCGTTCGGGAGATTCTCGAGAATCTCCCCTTGCATTTGGATGACGTCGTCTTTTGCCATTCGGTCTATTCCACTCCTGGGTATCCGGCGCCGCTCAACGCGACGGGATACCGCCCTTGAAATTCGCCTTGCGCAGCAGAGATTCGTATTGCTGCGACATGACGTAGTTCTGTACCTGTGCCATGAAGTCCATGGTCACCACCACCACGATCAGCAGTGAGGTGCCGCCGAAATACACTGGAACTTTCCAGTACGACGTCATGAACTCCGGAAGCAGGCACACCAGGGTGATGTAGACCGCACCGGCGAGGGTCAGGCGCATCAGGATCTTGTCGATGTAGCGCGCAGTCTGCTCGCCCGGACGGATGCCCGGAACGAATGCGCCGCTCTTCTTCAAGTTGTCCGCCGTTTCCTTGCTGTTGAATACCAGCGCCGTATAGAAGAAGCAGAAGAACACGATCGCCACCGCATACAGCAACGCATGGATCGGCTCGCCTGCGCTCAGCGACGCAGCCAGGTCCTTCAGGAACCCGATGAAGGGGCTGGAGGAGTCCTTGCCGCGCGTGAACCAGTCGACGATCGTGGCCGGGAACAGGATGATCGACGAAGCGAAGATCGGCGGGATCACACCAGCCATGTTCAGCTTCAGCGGCAGGTGGCTGGTTTGTCCACCGTAAATCTTGTTACCGACCTGGCGTTTCGCGTAATTCACCAGGATCTTGCGCTGGCCGCGTTCTACGAACACGACCGCGTAGGTCACCAGGGCCACCAGAATCACGATGAAGATTGCGGAAATGCTGCTGATCGAACCTTGCGACACGAGGGTGAACAGATTCCCCAGCGCGCTCGGCAGACCGGCTGCGATACCGGCAAAAATGATGATCGAGATACCGTTGCCAAGACCACGTTCCGTGATCTGCTCACCCAGCCACATGAGGAACATGGTGCCGGTCAGCAGGGTCACGACGGTCACGAAGCGGAACGCCATGCCCGGATCGAGCACGAGGCCTTGCTGGGCTTCCAGCGCGACCGCGATGCCGAACGCCTGGAACAGAGCCAGCACGACCGTGAAGTAACGGGTGTACTGGGTGATCTTGCGGCGGCCGGCTTCGCCTTCCTTCTTCAGTGCCTCCATCTGCGGCGAGACGATCGACACCAGCTGCATGATGATCGAAGCCGAAATATAAGGCGTGATACCGAGAGCGAACACGGCAAAGCGGGACAAGGCGCCGCCCGAGAACATGTTGAACATGCCAAGGATGCCGCCTTCGTTCTGCTTGAACAGCTGGGCCATGGCGACCGGATCAATCCCGGGGACCGGGATGTGAGCTCCGATGCGGTACACGACCAATGCCCCAAGCAGGAACCACAACCGGCCCCAGGGGAAACCGGATGCGGCACTTTTACCAAGTTGTGAATTAGTCGCCAATTTTTGCTCCGATCAGGCAGCGGCCGCGTTTAGGCGACCGAACCGCCAGCTGCTTCGATCGCTGCCTTCGCGCCAGCGGTGGCTTTGATGCCTTTCAGGTTCACCGCTTTGGTGATTTCACCCGACAGGATCACACGCACATCGCGAGCGACGACCGGCAGCACGCCGGCTTGCTTGAGCACCAGGATGTCGACGTCGCCGACGGCCAGGTTGTTCAGGTCCGACAGACGGACTTCAGCCTTGAACGTAGCGTTCAGGGACTTGAAGCCGCGCTTCGGCAGACGGCGCTGCAGAGGCATCTGACCGCCTTCGAAGCCGACTTTGTGGAAGCCGCCCGAACGCGATTTCTGACCTTTGTGACCGCGGCCGGCAGTCTTGCCCAGGCCCGAGCCGATACCGCGACCGACGCGACGCTTAGCGTGCTTGGCGCCGTCAGCAGGTTGAATGGTATTGAGTTGCATTGTTTTCTCCGTTAACCAAGCCGCGGCTTAGTCGACAATTTTCACGAGGTAGTTGACCTTGTTGATCATGCCGCGGATCGCCGGGGTGTCCTGCAGCTCGGAAACCGAGTTGACACGACGCAGACCCAGACCGCGCACGGTGGCGCGGTGATCCTGACGGGTACCGATCAGGCCTTTGACCAGCTTGACTTTGATGGTGTTTGCCATGGTAATTCCCCTTAACCCAGGATCTCTTCGACCGACTTGCCGCGCTTGGCAGCGATGTCAGCCGGAGTGCTCATCTTCGCCAGACCGTCGAGGGTAGCGCGAACCAGGTTGTACGGGTTCGACGAACCGGTCGACTTGGCGACCACGTCGGTCACGCCCATCACCTCGAAGATTGCGCGCATTGCGCCGCCGGCGATCACGCCGGTACCCGGCTTGGCCGGGGACATCAGGACGCGCGAGGCGCCGTGACGGCCGGTAACGGTGTGCTGCAGGGTACCGTTCTTGAGGGGCACCTTGATCAGGTTGCGGCGGGCTTCTTCCATTGCCTTTTGCACGCCGACCGGAACTTCCTTCGACTTGCCTTTACCCATGCCGATGCGGCCATCGCCGTCACCGACAACGGTCAGCGCTGCAAAACCCATGATACGACCACCCTTGACCACTTTGGTCACGCGGTTGATCGCGATCATTTTCTCGCGCATGCCATCATCCGGCTTGTCGCTTGCCATTTTCGCTTGCATTTTTGCCATGACGATTCTTCCTTAGAACTTCAGACCGGCTTCACGCGCGGCTTCAGCCAGCGCCTTCACACGGCCGTGGTAACGGAAACCCGAACGGTCGAATGCGACTTCGGTGATCCCTGCTTTCAGTGCTTTTTCTGCGACGCGCTTGCCGACCAGTGCGGCTGCAGCGGCGTTGCCGCCCGCACCCGACTTGCCGCCCAGCTCGGCGCGCACTTCTGCTTCCAGCGTCGAAGCCGAAACCAGGACTTTCGCATCCGGGCTGATCAGGTTCGCATAGATGTGCAGGTTGGTGCGATGCACCGACAGGCGGTTCACGCCCAGCTGCGCGATCTTGATGCGGGTTTGGCGTCCGCGACGCAGACGCGATTCTTTCTTGTCCATCGTCAGCTCCGATTATTTCTTCTTGGTTTCTTTAAGCTTCACCACTTCGTCCGCATAACGGACACCCTTGCCCTTGTAAGGCTCAGGCGAGCGGTAAGCGCGCACTTCAGCGGCAACCTGGCCGACCTTTTGGCGATCGATACCCTTGATCAGGATCTCGGTCGGGGTCGGGGTTGCTGCGGTGACGCCTTCCGGCATCGCGTGCAGAACCGGGTGCGAGAAGCCCAGCGACAGGTTCAGGGCGTTGCCCTGCACAGCTGCCTTGTAGCCCACGCCGACCAGGGTCAGCTTGCGCTCGAAGCCCTTGGTCACGCCGGTCACCATGTTGTTGACCAGGGCGCGCAGGGTACCCGACATGGCGTTCGATTCGCGGGAATCGTTCACGACGTCGAAGGTCAGCGAGCCATTGTTGTTTTCTACTTTGACCAGACCGTTCAGCGGCTGGGTCAGGGTGCCCAGCGGGCCCTTGACCGTGATCGCCGAAGCGGAGATCTGGACGTCAGTGCCGGCCGGAACGGCGATCGGCATCTTAGCTACTCGAGACATCGTCTACTCCTTAAGCCACGTAGCAAATCACTTCGCCACCGACACCGGTTGCGCGTGCTTTGCGGTCGGTCATCACACCCTTCGGGGTCGACACGATTGCCACGCCCAGGCCGTTCATGACCTGAGGGATCTCGTCTTTACCCTTGTAGATGCGCAGGCCAGGACGGGACACGCGCTCGAGGCGCTCGATAACCGGACGGCCAACGTAATACTTCAAACCGATGTTCAGTTCCGACTTGCCACCTTCGGTGGACACGGCGAAATCTTCGATGTAACCCTCGTCCTTCAGGACGTTGGCGATCGCAACTTTCACTTTCGACGACGGCATCGACACGGTGGTCTTTTGCACGCCTTGTGCGTTGCGGATGCGGGTCAGCATATCGGCGATAGGATCGCTCATACTCATTGCTTATTCTCCTATTACCAGCTAGCTTTGGTCATACCCGGGATTTCGCCTTTCATGGCGAATTCGCGGAGTTTGGTACGGGCCAGACCGAATTTACGGAAAGTGCCACGCGGACGGCCGGTCATGGCGCAGCGGTTACGCTGGCGGGTCGGGGCCGAGTTACGCGGCAGGGCCTGCAGCTTCAGGCGTGCTTCGTAACGCTCTTCTTCGGTCTTCGACTGGTCGTCGATGATTGCTTTCAGAGCGGCACGCTTTGCGGCGAATTTCTCCACCAGGTCTGCACGCTTCTGTTCGCGGTTGATCAGTGCAAGTTTTGCCATGCTCTTAGTTCCTGAACGGGAATTTGAAGGCGGCGAGCAGCGCTTTGGCTTCTTCGTCGGTCTTAGCGGTGGTCGTGATCGAGATGTTCATGCCACGCAGCGCATCGATCTTGTCGTAATCGATTTCCGGGAAGATGATCTGCTCTTTGACGCCGATGTTGTAGTTGCCACGACCGTCGAACGATTTGCCGCTCACGCCACGGAAGTCACGCACGCGCGGCAGGGCCACGGTGATGAAACGGTCCAGGAATTCGTACATGCGGGCGCCGCGCAGGGTCACCATCGTGCCGATCGGGTAGCCTTCGCGGATCTTGAAACCTGCGATTGCCTTGCGAGCCTTAGTCACGACCGGCTTCTGGCCGGCGATCTTGGTCAGGTCGCCAGTGGCGTGCTCGATGACCTTCTTGTCGGCGACAGCTTCCGACAGACCCATGTTCAGGGTGATCTTGGTCAGGCGCGGCACTTCCATCACCGATTTGTAGCCGAATTTCTCGGACAGCTCAGCGACGACTTTGTCTTTATACAGTTGTTGGAGACGGGCCATTTCTTATTACCCCTTCACTACTTCGCCGTTCGACTTGAAGACGCGGACTTTTTTGCCATCCACATCCTTGAAGCCGACGCGATCAGCCTTGCCGGTCGCTGCGTTGAACAGAGCGACGTTCGACACGTGAATCGGCATGGTCTTGTCGACGATACCACCAGTTACGCCGGTCATCGGGTTCGGCTTGACGGCCTTCTTGGCCACGTTCACGCCTTCAACGATGACGTGCTCAGCATCTACACGCTGCTGAACGACACCGCGCTTGCCTTTGTCTTTACCGGCCAGAACGATGACTTCGTCGTTTTTACGAATCTTATCCATTGCGACTCCCTTACAGAACTTCAGGTGCCAGGGACACGATCTTCATGAACTTTTCGGTGCGCAGTTCGCGGGTCACCGGTCCAAAGATGCGGGTACCGATCGGCTCCAGCTTGCTGTTCAGCAGGACGGCGGCGTTGCCGTCGAACTTCACCAGGGAGCCATCTTGGCGGCGCACACCTTTAGCGGTACGCACGACCACGGCATTGTAGATTTCACCTTTCTTGACGCGGCCGCGCGGAGCAGCCTGCTTCACGGTGACCTTGATCACGTCGCCAATGCTGGCATAACGGCGCTTGGAGCCGCCCAATACCTTGATGCACAGAACTTCTTTTGCACCGGTATTGTCGGCCACTTCGAGCCGGCTTTCGGTTTGAATCATGATATTTTCTTTCCCAACTTAAGCCGAAGAAACCCCACGGAAATCCGTAGGCCTGCGGTCAGTCTTGGTCCCGTCGCACCGCCCCTGCTGGAGCAATACGTTTGGGTGATTGGACTTTCCAATTACTTCATTGCAGGCCGCAGTCAATCGCGGGGACACACTGCGGCAACACATGAACGAAGCCCGCTAGTATCCCAGATACCAGCGGGCCACGCAAGACAAATTTTCAGGCCTTACAGAACCTGTGCGACCTGTACAACTTTGGTCAGGGTCCAAGCTTTCGTCTTCGAGATCGGGCGACCTTCCTGGATCTCGACCGTGTCGCCGGTCTTGGCCTGGTTGGTCTCGTCGTGCGCGTGATACTTGTTCGAGCGCACGATGATCTTGCCGTACAGCGGGTGCTTGACGTGACGCTCGACCAGCACGGTTACCGTCTTGTCCATCTTGTCGGACACGACCTTGCCGACCAGCGTACGCTTCAGCGCCGTTTTAGTGGTGTCGTTCATTTGGCTTCCTTCTGGGTCATCACGGTTTTGACGCGGGCGATATCGCGGCGCACCTTCTTGAGCTGAGCGGTGTTGGTCAGCTGCTGCGTTGCGATTTGCATGCGCAGGCCGAACTGTGCCTTCAGCAGCTCATTCAGCTCTTGCTGCAGAGCTGCCTGGTCCTTGCCGCGGAGTTCCGTTGCTTTCATTCTTAACTCCTGTTATTGGCCGACTTGGCGCACCACGAAAGTGGTTGCCAGCGGCAGTTTGGCAGCGGCCAGGCGGAATGCTTCGCGCGCCAGTTCTTCTGCGACGCCGTCCATCTCATACAGGACCTTGCCCGGCTGGATTTCAGCGACGTAGTACTCCGGGTTACCCTTACCGTTACCCATACGGACTTCAGCCGGCTTGTTCGAGATCGGCTTGTCCGGGAAGATACGGATCCAGATACGGCCGCCACGCTTGATGTGACGGGTCATGGCACGACGTGCCGCTTCGATCTGGCGGGCCGTGATACGGCCGCGGGCAACGGCCTTCAGGCCGAACTCACCGAACGACACAGCGGTGCCGCGGGTGTGCGAAATGCCGGTGTTACGGCCCTTCTGCTCTTTACGATACTTTCTGCGGGATGGCTGCAGCATGCTTATTCTCCTGCTTTCTCAGCAGCCGGCTTGGCAGCGCGGCGGCCTGCTGGTGCGGTACCTGGCTTGGCGCCCGGGCGGCCACGGCCAGCCGGTTTGCCATCGTCACGACGCGGACCGCGCGGCTTCTTCTCGTCGGCCGGGGTCTCGATCACCGGAGCTTCGCCCGTTGCCGAGCGGTCGCCCTTGTAAACCCAGACCTTGACACCGATGATGCCGTAGGTGGTCGAGGCTTCGCTGGTGCCGTAGTCGATATCGGCGCGCAGGGTGTGCAGGGGCACACGGCCTTCGCGGTACCATTCGGTACGTGCGATCTCGATGCCGTTCAGGCGGCCCGACGACATGATCTTGATGCCGACAGCGCCCAGGCGCATGGCGTTCTGCATCGCGCGCTTCATGGCGCGACGGAACATGATGCGCTTTTCGAGCTGCTGGGCGATCGAGTCGGCGATCAGCTGCGAGTCGATTTCCGGCTTGCGGATTTCTTCGATGTTCACGTGGACCGGCACGCCCATGATCTTGGTCAGCGACGACTTCAGAACTTCGATGTCTTCGCCTTTCTTGCCGATGACCACGCCCGGACGCGACGAGTAGATCGTGAAGCGTGCGTTCTTGGCCGGACGCTCGATGACGATACGGCCGACGGAAGCGTTCTTCAGCTTCTTCTTCAGGAAAGCGCGTGCTTCCAGGTCTTCCTTCAGCATGTCGGCGAAATTGCCGTTGCCCGCGTACCAGCGCGACGCCCAGTTACGGGTGACCGCCAGGCGGAAGCCGGTTGGGTGGATTTTCTGACCCATCGTATGCTCCTTAGTTACCGACAGTCACGTAGACGTGACAGGATTGTTTCGAAATGCGATCACCGCGGCCTTTGGCGCGAGCCGTAAAGCGCTTCAGGATCGGACCCTTTTCGACGTAGATCTGAACGACCTTCAGTTCGTCGATGTCGGCACCATCGTTGTGCTCGGCGTTGGCGATTGCCGACTCCAGCACCTTCTTGATGATGGTGGCGCCTTTTTTCGGGCTGAACTGCAGGATGTTCAGCGCAGCGTCGACCTTCTTGCCACGGATCAGGTCCGCAACCAGGCGGCCCTTCTGCTCGGACAGGCGAACGCCTTTGAGGATTGCTTTAGTTTCCATTATCGTTTCGCCTTCTTGTCAGCAGCGTGGCCCTTGAACGTACGGGTCAGCGCGAATTCGCCGAGCTTGTGGCCGACCATGTTCTCCGACACGTACACCGGCACGTGCACCTTGCCGTTGTGCACGGCAATGGTCAGACCGATGAAGTCCGGAGTGATCGTCGAGCGGCGCGACCAGGTTTTGACTGGCTTCTTGTCCTTGGCTGCTTGCGCGGCTTCGACCTTCTTCACCAGGTGGGCGTCGATGAACGGCCCTTTTTTCAATGAACGAGTCATGTTTTATCCCTTATTTCTTGCCGCGGCGCGAGACGATCATCGACGAAGTGCGCTTGTTCGAACGCGTCTTCTTGCCCTTGGTCTGCTGGCCCCATGGCGACACCGGATGACGACCGGCAGCCGTACGACCTTCACCACCACCGTGCGGGTGGTCGATCGGGTTCATGACGACACCGCGGACGGTCGGGCGGACACCGCGCCAACGCATCGCACCGGCTTTACCGATCTTGCGCAGGCTGTGTTCGGCGTTGCCGACTTCACCCACGGTGGCGCGGCACTCGATGTGCACGCGGCGCACTTCACCCGAGCGCAGGCGAACCTGGGCGTAGGTGCCTTCGCGGGCCATCAGCACGACAGCGGCGCCGGCGGTGCGGGCCATCTGTGCGCCTTTACCCGGCAGCATTTCGACGCAGTGCATCACGGTACCAACCGGGATGTTGCGGATCGGCAGGCAATTACCGGCCTTGATCGGGGCTTCCGCGCCGTTCATGACGGTATCGCCGACAGCAACGCCCTTCGGGGCGATGATGTAGGCACGTGCGCCGTCGGCGTAGCACAGCAGCGCGATGTGGGCGGTACGGTTCGGGTCGTATTCGATACGCTCGACCTTGGCCGGGATGCCGTCCTTGTTGCGCTTGAAGTCCACGACACGGTAGTGGTGCTTGTGACCACCGCCGATGTGACGGGTCGTGATGTGACCGTTGTTGTTACGGCCAGCGGTCTTCGATTTCTTCTCAACCAGGGCTGCGAACGGACGACCCTTGTACAGGTCGCTGTTCACAACCTTCACCATGCCGCGGCGGCCTGGGGAGGTTGGCTTCATCTTAACGAGTGCCATTATTTAGCCTCCTCGACAAAATTGATTTCCTGGCCCGGCTTCAGGGCCACGAAAGCGCGCTTGGTGTGGTTGCGGCGACCGATGAAACGACCCGAACGCTTTTGCTTGCCTTCGCGGTTCACGGTCTGCACCGACTCGACTTCCACCTTGAACAGCAGTTCGACGGCGGCCTTGATTTCCGGCTTGGTCGCATCCGGCAGAACCTTGAACACGATCTGTTCGTTCTTCTCGGCGACGAAGGTCGCCTTTTCGGAAATGACCGGAGCCAGCAGCACCTTCATCAGGCGCTCTTCGCTGAATTTGATTGCGGCGCTCATGCGTACATCTCCTCGATCTTGGCCAGAGCAGCTTTGGTGACCAGGACTTTCTTGTAGAACACCAGCGACATCGGATCAGCGTGCTTCGGCTCGACAACCAGCACGTTCGGCAGGTTGCGCGATGCCAGCAGCAGGTTTTCGTCGATGGTGTCGGTGATCACCAGGACCGATTCCAGGCCCATGCCCTGCAGCTTTTGCGACAGCAGCTTGGTCTTCGGAGCTTCGATGGTCAGGTTCTCGACGACGTTCAGACGCTCTTCGCGGGCCAGCTGCGACAGGATCGAGCACATACCGGCGCGATACATCTTCTTGTTGACCTTGTGCGAGAAGTTCTCGTCAGGCGAGTTCGGGAAGATACGACCACCACCACGCCACAGCGGCGAGGACGACATACCGGCACGAGCGCGGCCCGTACCTTTTTGACGCCACGGCTTCTTGGTCGTGTGGCTGACTTCTTCACGATCCTTCTGCTTGCGGTTGCCCGAGCGCGCGTTGGCGGCGTAGGCGACCACGATCTGGTGGATCAGTGCTTCGTTGTAATCGCGACCGAAGACTTCGTCGGTGGCGCTCACGTTCGAGCCGGCTTGGCCTTGCTCATTCAGGAGCTTCAGTTCCATCGTTTAAGCTCCCTTCTTTGCTTTGACTTTGACAGCCGGCTTGACAACCACTTGGCCGTTCTTGGCGCCAGGAACGGCACCCTTGACCAGCAGCAGTTGACGATCGGCGTCGATACGGGCGATTTCCAGGTTCTGGGTGGTGACAGTGACATCACCCATGTGACCGGTCATGCGCTTACCCGGGAACACGCGGCCCGGATCCTGTGCCATACCGATGGAACCCGGAACGTTGTGCGAACGCGAGTTACCGTGGGTAGCACGGCCCGACGAGAAGTTGTAACGCTTGATGGTACCGGCGTAGCCCTTACCGATCGAGGTGCCTTGCACGTCGATTTTCTGGCCCACTTCGAACATCGAGACATTGACTGCATCGCCAGCTTTGAAACCAGCGGCTTGAGCGGCGTCGATGCGGAATTCCTTCAGCAGCGTACCGGCTTCGACACCAGCTTTGGCGTAGTGACCCGCACTGGCCTTGTTCACGCGCGAGGCGCGACGTTGACCGAATACGACCTGAACAGCGGAGTAACCGTCAGTTTCAGGAGTTTTGACTTGCGCAACACGGTTGTTCGACACGTCCAGCACGGTGACGGGAATCGAATCGCCGTCGTCCGTGAAGATGCGCATCATGCCAACCTTGCGACCGAGGAGGCCCAGGCTCATTTTTTCTCCATTCCCACCTACGATTGGGCGGGGCTAATTGAACTACAAAAACGCATGGGCAAAAAAAGACTAGCCCATACCGAAGCCGGCTAGTATAGCGCGGGCGTCGAGTAGGCGCAACAGGAGAATGCGAGGAGTAACGCAGCCTGTTGCGTTTTACGCTTTTGTCATGGAGAAGAAAGGAATCCGCTCTTGTCGAGCGGCACAGAAAAGGCCTTGCTGCACCTTTTCTCTGCAGGCCAGTCGCCTGCGATATGGAGGAATTCTGGTGGGCGGTGCAGGATTCGAACCTGCGACCCCTTGGATGTCGACCAAGTATTCTAACCAGCTGAACTAACCGCCCGGGGAACCGCATTATACGTAACCCCATTGAAGATTTGCAAGCCCCGATTTGCATATCCTGTTTGCGCGGATTGCAGGGGCCGGTTTTTTATCCGGGCGCCTGGGCCGGAGCTGCGTCGCGGAAGCAGTTGCGGCCCGCCCGCTTGGCCGCGTACATGGCCTCGTCCGCGGCCTTGAGCAGCCGGTCGGCGCCCATGCCCTCCTCGAAGATCGCGATGCCGATGCTGGTGCTGACCTGGTGGGTCCGCCCGCCAAGGTCGAACGGCTCCTCCATCGCCGCGATCAGCTTGCCGGCCACGCCGCCCGCCTCTGCCCTGCTGGCCAGGTTCTCGACGATCAGCACGAATTCGTCGCCGCCCAGGCGCGCCACGAAATCGGACTCGCGCAGGGTCGAGCGCACGCGGTCGGCGAAGGTGCGGATCACCAGGTCGCCGGCATCGTGGCCGAAGGTGTCGTTGATCAGCTTGAAGCGGTCGATGTCGAAATACATCAGCGCGAGTTCGCCGCTGTGTCGCTGGGCCCGCTTGATCGCCTGCTGCAGCTCGTAATGGAAATAGGCGCGGTTGGGCAGGCCGGTCAGGTTGTCGTGGTTGGCGCGCCGCACCAGTTCCGCCTCCATGCGCTTGCTTTCGGTGATGTCGCGCGCCACCCCGAGCAGACCGACCACGGTGCCGTCGTCGTCGCGCAGCGGAACCTTGCTGACTTCGTGCCAGATCACCGTGCCATCCGGCTGCTCGATCGACTGCTGTACGTTCAGGAGCGGCTGCCCGGTCTCGATCACCTGCCGGTCCTCGTCGCGGTAGCGCTGGGCGAACTCGCGCCACGGCAGGTCGTGGTCGGTCAGGCCGCGCAGCTGCTCGACCCGCTCCAGACCCGCCTCCTCGAGCAGGCGGCGGTTGGCGCCCAGGTAAGCGCCGTTCACGTCGCGCCAGAACACGCGCTGCGGAACGGTGTCGAGAATGAGCTGGAGCTTCTGGCGCGATTCGTAGAGTTCCCGCTCGACGCGCTTGCGCTCGGTGATGTTTTCGGCAATGCCGAGCACGCGCGTGATCTCGCCGGCCGCGAGCATCGGGATCAGCACGATCGCCAGGTCGCTGGTCTTTCCGTCGGCATCGCGGATCGTGTTGTGGTAGGCCACGGCGTGTCCCGCCAGCGCGTGGTGGAAGTGCCGGGCGGCGAATTCCCGGTTCTCTGCGACGATGAACTGGTCCACCGGCGCCCCGATCAATTGCTCGGGATCGACGCCAAGCTCCTTCGCCATCTTCTGGTTCGCGGACACAACGCGGCGCTCGCGGTCCATGACATAGGTGGCAAACGGATGAGCCTCGAAGAACGCCGCGAAGCGCCCCGCCAGGTCGGCACTGGTCTGGCGGGCGACATAGGACCCCGCCATCCGGAAGGTGGCATAGGCCGCGATCACGGACAGCAGGGCGCCGATGGCGAACACCATCCAGCTGTGGCGGTCGCTGTGCGCGGCGAGGAAGGCCGGCTTGGCGAAGAAATACAATGTCCAGGTCTTGTCCGCATAGCGGAGCTCGCTGGTATGGACGAAAGTATGGAGCGGGCCGGACGCGTCGACGTGCGGCACGTGGTCGGCGTCGTACACCGCGATGCGGCGGCCGTTCTCCACCTGGTAGACCTCGAGGTCGAACAGGGTGTCGAGGCGTCCGTTATCGGTGTTGGCGAACAGCCTGTCCACGTTCATCGCGGTGAAGACGACGCCGCTGGCCCGCCCGCCGTGCTCCGATGCCGGCAAGGTAGCGACCGGCGTGAAGGTCAGCAGGGTACGGGTGCGCTTGTGGCGGAGCGACGGATGTACCCGGGTTGCCGCCGGCAGGCCGCTCGCCTCGGCCGCCCGGATTGCCGGAAGGCGGTCGGGCACGTTCGAAAAGTCGAAGCCGCGGGCCGCGTCCATGTAGGCGGGATCGACGGCGTCCTCGCCATACAGCACCGGATAGAGGACATCGGCGTCCGGGCGCGCATCGCGGATACGATAGTTGGGGAACTCGGCACGCGCCTTGCGCTCGAAGGCAGCCGCCTGCGAACGCGGCACGCGCGGCAGGTAGCCGGCCGATGACAGGCCGGGCATGCGCTCGAAATAGGCCGCCGCGCGGATGAAGGAGCGCAGGCCGAGCGCGTCGATGTCGGTACTGGCGCTCACATAGGCGGCCAGGCCGCGGTTGGCACCCGCATAGGTGTCGAGCTGCCGCTGGACCATGAAAGCGTACTGCTTCGCGATATCCTGGAAATTGTCTGACGCCGTTTGCCGGTGCGCGCTGGCCCGCGCATGGAAGACCACGTAGGAAACGGCGAGGCCGGCGCCAAGCACCGCCAGGGCCAGCGCGAGGGCGGTCCAGCGCGCGATCGATTGTGCTTTCCTCGGCATGCCTGTTTCCCGTATCTGATATCGATGAAACGAGCAGTGTAAGCGGGGCGAACCCATTGATCGATACCAGGAAGTACACAAGTCGTTGCCGCACAACAATTTTCACTGTTTTGTCGCAGTATTAACGACAGGAGCAAGCGCACGAAATCGCGAGCGCGCGATGCCGGAACCGCCGCAGGCGGCCGTTACAATAGGCCATCTACGGAAGAGGATGAGGCATGGATGTAATGTTCTTCGATAATTCGACGCTGACCTGGCTGACCGCGCTGGGCATCACCATCGGCGTGGCGCTCGCGCTGTACGTGACCAAGGCGGTGGTGGCCCATCACCTGCGGCGGCTGGCGGAACGCACCGAGACCAAGCTCGACGACATTGCGGTGGCGGCGCTGGATGCGACCAAGCCGCTGGTGGTGGTGATCATGGGCCTGTATGCGGGCAGCCGGGTGCTGGCGCTGCCGCCCCCGGTCCACGTGTTCGCCACGCGGGCCGCGATCGTGACCGGGCTGATCCAGGCGGCGATCTGGGGCAATACCGCGCTGCGCGCCTGGCTGTCCGAATACTACGGCAACACCACCACCGATCCGGCCCGCGCCACCTCGGCCGCGGCGGTCGGCTTCATCGCGCGCATGGTGCTGTGGATCGTGATCCTGCTGATGATCCTGGATAACCTGGGCGTGAACATCACGACCCTGGTGGCCTCGCTGGGGATCGGCGGCATCGCGGTGGCGCTGGCGGTGCAGAACATCCTCGGCGACCTGTTCGCCTCCCTCTCCATCGTGCTCGACAAACCCTTCGTGATCGGCGACTTCGTCATCGTCGACAAATACCTGGGTACGATCGAGTACGTCGGCCTGAAGACCACCCGCATCCGCAGCCTGGGCGGCGAGCAGCTGGTGTTCTCGAATGCCGACCTGCTCAAGAGCCGCCTGCAGAACATGACGCGCATGGAGCGGCGCCGGGTGGTGTTCGGGGTCAGCGTCGGCTACGACACGCCCACCGACAAGCTGCGGGCGATTCCGCCGATGCTGACCGAACTCGTCAAGGCGCGCGAACCGGTCACCTTCGACCGCGCCCACTTCAGCGGGATCGGTCCGTCGTCGTACAACTTCGAGGTCGTGTACTGGGTCGAAACGCCGGACTACATCCGCTTCATGGACATCCAGCAGGAGATCTACCTGCAGCTGCTGGACCGCCTCGCGGCGCAAGGCATCGAACTGGCCTTCCCGACCCAGACCCTGCACGTGCACGATGCGCGCGACCTGGCGGCGCAGGAACGCCAGGGCCTGGCGCCGGTGGAACGCGGCCCCGCGCCACTGCCGCCGGCAGCCGGCTGAGCGCTCAGCAGGCCGGCGCGGTCGAGGCGCGCACCACTAGCGCGCTGGCCAGGGCGATTTTGCGCAACGGCTCATGCACGCCGCGGATGCGCTCGATCAGCCGGCCGATCGCCAGGCGCGCCATCTCGCGCTTGGGCGGTGCGATCGTGGTCAGCGGCGGTATCGCATAGCTGGCCGTGCAGATGTCGTCATAGCCCACCACCGACAGCTCGCCGGGCACTTTCACGCCGGCGGAGCTGGCGGCGCACAGGCCGCCGATCGCCATCAGGTCGCTGGTAACGAACACGGCGCTCGGACGGCGCGGCCGCGCCAGCAGGCTGGCGAAGGCCGCGTGGCCGCCGGCGCTGGTAAACTCCACGTGGACCACGTCGTCGTCCTGCACGGCGATCCCCGCTTCGCGCATGGCGCGCATAAAGCCGCCCACGCGTTCACGGCTGCGCGGCAGGTCGGCCGGGCCGGACACGCAGGCGATGGCGCGGTGGCCCAGTTCGATCAGGTGGCGCGTCGCCTGCCAGGCGCCCTCTTCCTGCCCGGCCAGCACCAGGTCGGCATCCAGCCCCGGCAGGGCGCGCTCGAGCTGGATGATGGGCACGGATTCCTGGCGCAGCAGCAGATCGTGCTCCTCGTCGGCGCCGCTGGCGATCAGGACCAGGCCGTCGATGCGCTTTTCCATCAGCAGGCGCAGGTAGACGTTCTGCTTGTGCGCGTCGCCGTGGGCATTGCAGAGGATGATGTGGTAGCCCGACTCGAAGGCCGCGTCCTCGATCCAACGGATCAGTTCGGCAAAGTAGGGATTGGAACTGTTCGGCACCAGCACGCCGATGGTGTTGGTTTTGTCGTTCTTGAGACTGCGGGCAACGGCGCTGGGCACGTAGCGCATCTCGTCGATGATCTCCAGCACCCGGCGGCGCACGTCATCGCTGACGGCGCGGGTATTGTTGATCACGTGCGAAACGGTCGAGATCGATACCCCGGCACGTTCCGCCACCTGCTTCATAGTCGCCATCGCGTTCCTCCTGAACCGCGATTATCGCCGATATGTTTCAAAAGTTACAACATACATATGCCCATCAGTGCGGTGCGAGCGCGTGCATCAGGTCTTGCGGGCGGTCCACATAGAGGAAAACGCAGGCCAGGCCGGCGCGCTCGACCCCGAGGTGGGTCAGGCGCACCTGGCTGTCTGGGCTGAAGATCAGGACGGTGTTCGGCTTATCAAGAGGGGAAGCGAGTAAAGCTTCGGCGCGTCCGATGCCGCGGCGGCGCAGCCAGCCGGACGGGGGCTCGTCGATACGCTCGCAGGCGGCGATGGCGTCCAGCGGGATCACGCCTCGGGTGCGGGCGCCGATGTGCAGTTCCAGGCCCTGCTCCGTCAGCACGTGCCGGCCGGCACCGAGAAGCCAGCGGTCGCCCAGCACCCAGGCCAGCGTGGACAGGGATGCGGCCAGCATCAACAGGTGGATCAGGTGAAGCCTGGCTGGCTCATGCACGAACAAGGGCAGGACCGCAGCATTGATCGGCAACTCGACGCAGGTCGAGACCAGCACGATGGCGACGGCCGTGCGGTAGGAGCCAAGCTCCAGGTACGGAAAAGCGCGGCCGGCCGGCGGCTCGGGCCGGGGGCGGCGGCGCAGCCAGCTCAGGAAGCCATGGCGCAGCGCGCGGTCGAGGCGGATCAGGCCGACGAGTTCCGGCGGCAGCCACGCGGCGGGCAGCGCCCGCCATGCGCGCGCGTGCACGGCGGCGCGGGTGCGCGCGAGCGCGTCGGGCAGGTGCGACAGGTCCTTGGCGGCCAGGACCAGCAGCGGTGCCGCGAGGAACAGGGGACGGAGGCTGTGGGCCGGGCCGGCGGGGAGGATCAGCTTGACCAGCATGCCACCCATCAAGACCAGCCAGGCGTTGCGGAGTATGTCCAGCCACGGGGTCTGGCGGAGGGATGCGGCCTGCCGGGAAAGGAAAGAAGTTGTCATGGCAACATCCTATCAGGATTGCCAGCACAAAAGAAAACGGGGCCGGCCCGCGATGCAAGGCCAGCCCCGTGTTCGCCGGCGGAGCGGATCCGCCAGGCTAAAACCGATTACTGCAGCTTGATTTCGACGTCGACGCCAGCCGGCAGGTCCAGCTTCATCAGTGCGTCAACGGTCTTGTCGGTCGGGTCCACGATGTCCATCAGACGCTGGTGCGTACGGATTTCGAACTGGTCGCGCGAGGTCTTGTTCACGTGCGGGGAACGCAGCACGTCGAAACGCTGGATGCGGGTCGGCAGCGGAACCGGGCCCTTGACGACAGCGCCGGTGCGCTTGGCGGTGTCGACGATTTCCAGAGCGGACTGGTCGATCAGTTTGTAGTCGAACGCTTTCAGGCGGATGCGGATTTTCTGATTCGGAGCGGACATGCTATTTCCTTTAAAAGAACGTTCCGGCTTGCGCCGGCAATGTGTAAAAGGTGCTTCGGGTACTCAAGTGGACCTCGGTAAACCGTAGCGAGCGGCAGCAATGTTGGTCGAGAAGCGCAGCTGTACGAGCAGTACAGCGAGCATCGCAGGCCGACAGTGCAACGCGCAGTAGGTTTACCGAGGTCCACTCAAGAGGCGGGAGTATATCACCCTTCTCACCTAAACAGATGGGGACAGACCGAAAAGTCTGTCCCCATCCGTTGTGCCGGCGGTACGCCACCAGGGCGCCCACCGGCGAATCACGCTAACCGGAATTAGGCGATGATTTTCGCCACGACGCCGGCGCCGACGGTACGGCCGCCTTCGCGGATTGCGAAGCGCAGACCTTCTTCCATCGCGATCGGGGCGATCAGCTTGACGGTGATCGACACGTTATCGCCCGGCATCACCATTTCCTTGTCGGCCGGCAGAACGATCGAGCCGGTCACGTCGGTGGTGCGGAAGTAGAACTGCGGACGGTAGTTGTTGAAGAACGGGGTGTGACGACCACCTTCGTCCTTCGACAGCACGTACACTTCGCCGGTGAAGTCGGTGTGCGGCTTGATCGAGCCCGGCTTGGCCAGAACCTGGCCACGCTGGACGTCTTCACGCTTGGTGCCGCGCAGCAGCAGGCCGACGTTGTCGCCAGCTTGACCCTGGTCCAGCAGCTTGCGGAACATTTCCACGCCGGTGCAGGTGGTCTTCACGGTGTCGGTGATGCCGACGATTTCGATCTCTTCGCCGACCTTGATGATGCCGCGCTCGACACGACCGGTCACCACGGTACCGCGGCCCGAGATCGAGAACACGTCTTCCACCGGCATCAGGAAGGCGCCGTCAACGGCACGTTCCGGGGTCGGGATGTACGAATCCAGCGCTTCGGCCAGACGGATGATGCAGTCTTCGCCCATCTCGCCAGCCTGGCCTTCCAGGGCCATACGTGCCGAACCCTTGATGAT